>NZ_JALJAZ010000001.1:837500-1437500 GCF_022899245.1 Falsirhodobacter halotolerans | reverse complement strand
GATCGCGCACACGGCGGACAGGGGGGAGGGAAAGGAAAAGGTCTCGCTCCTCCGGCGTTTCGGTCAGGACGGGCGCGGACATCGGGTAATGCGGGGCGCCCAGCTTGGTCGCCATGCGCAGCAGAACCTCGAATCGGCTGGCCGCGCCGTCCTCGCCGATATTGCCGATCAGGGATACCAGCGTGTGACGGGCACAGGGCAGGGCTTGCACCTCGGCGGCCATCGCCGTCAGCGCCCGCCCGGTGCCGAGGCCGATGATCTGCGGCTCCTCGCGCGTCAGGATGGTTTCGAACAGCGCGGCGGCCGCGGGGGCGACGGAAAGGGTGGGGTCGCGCCCGGTGCTGGGGGCCACCCGAACCTCGCGCAGATCGAAGCGGGCGCGCAGCCGCGCCTCCAACTCCATGCAGGCGGCGATCGGGTGTTCCAGACGCACACGGATCAGCCCTTCCGCCATCGCCCGGCTGACCAACCGCTGCGCCCTTTGGCGCGAGATGCCCATGTCGGCGGCGATCTGGTCCTGCGTCCGGCCCGCGGCGTAGTAAAGCCAGCCCGCACGGGCGGCGGCATCCAGGATGGGATCCTCGTTCATGCGGCCGCCCCGTCGTGGAACCGGCCCATGCAGGACAGTTTGCGATCGGCGTCCAATGCCCCGATGTCGAGGCCCGCCAGATGGCTGCCGCCGTGGAAATGCCACACACGCATCCCGGCGGCGCGGGCGGCAGCGATGCCGGTCGGACTGTCCTCGATCACCAGGCACCGCCCGGGCGATGCGCCCATCTGGCGGGCGGCCAGCAGGAACAGGTCCGGCGCGGGCTTGCCACGGGCCACCATGTCGCCGGTGAACAGCCGGTCCCCCACAAGATCGGTGAACCCCACCACGGCGAGCGAGGTCGTCGCGCGCGCCCGGTTGGAGGAAGTCGCGACGCACCAGGGAAGGGTCAGGCCGCGCAGGACGGTTTCGGCATGGGGAATCGCACGCAGGTCGCGTTGGAAGGCGGTCGTGAGTTCCGCACGGAATATGCGCTCAAACGTGTCGGGCAGGGTGACGCCGAAATCCCGCAGCACCGCCGCCGGGACGGCGGGAAAGGCCCGGCCCAGAAAATGCGCCGCGACATAGGATGCGTCGATGGCCACGCCGTGTTGCGCCAGCGTCAGGATCAATGTGCGCGCGCTGATCACCTCGCTGTCGATCAGAACGCCATCGCAATCGAAGATCACCAGATCGACGTCGTCCAAGACCAGTCCTCCACCCAAATCCCCCCGCTTATCGCGTAGGGTGGGGGCCGAAGGCAAGCCGCCCCGCGTCAGCGCAGGTCCGCCGGATGCCCTGCCGCATCAAGGGCCGCAAGGATGTCCGCCGGGGTTGCCGTTCCCCCGACCTCCGCCTGCCGCAGGTCCAGATCGACCGAGGCAAGCTCCGCCCCCGGCAGTGCCGCCACCGCGACCTCGACATCGGTCCGGTCGTGGGAGGTGGCCATCGTGGGAATGCTGAGAAGGATCATGCCATGCCTCGCAGGGGGGAAATACGGGAAGGAGGTTAATGCGTCACGCTCTCTGGTCAATCCCGACGGGGCGTGCCACGGTTTCGCAAACGCTTTGGATGCGACATGACCCTGGCAAACATGATTCCGGTCTTTGACGGCCATAACGACTTTCTGCTGCGCCTGTATTACGCGCCCGACCGGCGGGACCTGATCTGGCTGAAGGGGGAGGGGCGCGGCCATCTGGATTTGCCACGGATGAAGCGCGGCGGTTTTGCAGGGGGGATGTTCGCGATCTATGTCCCCTCGCCGCAGAAGGAACGCGGGTCGGTCGATGACCGGATGGACCAGCCCTCCTATGACCTTCCGCTTCCGCCGCCGGTCCCGGCCAGCGCCGCGCTGAACGTGGCCATGGCGATGGCGGGGCATCTGGCCTGGATGGAGCGGTCCTCGGACGGGGCGTTCCGGCTGGTGCGCGACGCCGCGGGCATCGAGACGGCGATGCGCGACGGCGTCGTGTCGGGCATCATGCATATGGAAGGGGCGGAGGCGATCGCGCCCGATCTCGACATGCTCCATGTGTTTCACGCGCTTGGCCTGCGCTCTCTCGGTCCGGTCTGGAGCCGACCGACCGCGTTCGGCCACGGGGTTCCGTTCCGGTTCCCGTCCTCGCCCGATACCGGGCCGGGGCTGACCGACAGCGGACGGCGATTGATCCGGGAATGCAACGCGCTGAAGATCATGGTCGATCTGTCCCATATGAACGAAAAGGGGTTCGACGATGTGGCCCGCATCACCGATGCGCCGCTGGTGGCCACGCATTCCAACGCCCACGCCGTCACCCCGTCGGCCCGCAACCTGACGGATCGGCAACTGGACGTCATCCGCGACAGCGACGGGATGGTGGGTCTGAACTTCGCCACGGTCTTTCTGCGCGAGGATGGGCGCCGCGCCCCGGAAGTGGGGTGGGAGCCGGTGCTGCGCCATCTGGACCACCTGATCGGGCGGCTGGGCGAGGATCGGGTGGGCTTCGGATCGGACTTCGACGGGGCCGTCGTGCCCGAAGGGATCGGGGACGTGACGGGCCTTCCGGCGTTGCAGGACGCGCTGCGCCGTCATGGATATGATGACGCTTTGATCGAAAAGCTGTGCTGGCGCAACTGGGTCGCGGTTTTACGGCGAACCTGGGGCGGCTGAGCTTGACGCGGTTTCCCGCGCCGTCACATCATCGGGCGACACCCAGGAACGGATACACCCCATTGTCGCACGCATCCCTGACCGATGACATCCTTCGGCATCTGACGTTCACGCTGGCCCAGACGCCCGAAGGGGCGTCCCGACAGGATTGGCGCGTGGCGCTGTCGCTGGCCCTGCGCGACCGCATCCTTGTCCCGTGGTTCGAAGCCGACGCCAAGGTGCGCGCGGCGGGCGGCAAGCGGGTCTATTACCTGTCGATGGAATTTCTGATCGGGCGGCTTCTGGATGATGCCGCCATCAACCTTGGCCTTCAGGACGACGCGCGCCGCGCCATGGCGGCGCTGGGTCAGGATTACGCCGATCTGGTGGAGGCGGAGCCGGACGCCGCGTTGGGCAACGGGGGCCTGGGGCGACTGGCGGCCTGTTTCATGGAATCGATGGCGACGCTGGAATGCCCGGCCTTCGGGTATGGCATCATGTATGAATACGGCCTGTTCAAGCAGGGGTTCAAGGACGGTCAGCAGACCGAGGCGCCCGATGACTGGCTGTCGCGCCCCAACCCGTGGGGACTGGTCCATCCGGCGGCGCATTACATCATTCCCTTCAAGGGGGAGGTGGTGACCGAGAACGACCGCCCCGTCTGGCGCCCCTCCGAAACCGTTCGGGCCGAGGCGCGGGATGTCCCGGTCATCGGATGGGGCGGCACCTGGGCCAACACCCTGCGCCTGTGGCGGGCCGAGCCGACGACGCCGTTCGATCTGACACGCTTCAATCGCGGCGACCATGTCGGCGGGGCCGAGGCCGAGATGCAGGCCCGCAGCCTTTCCCGCGTGCTCTATCCCGACGACACCTCCTATCAGGGAAAGGAATTGCGCCTGAAGCAGGAGTTCTTCCTGACCTCCGCCGCCATTCAGGACATCCTGGCCCGTCATCTGGCCGAAGGGCACACCCTGAACGATCTGCCCGATCATGTCGCGATCCAGATGAACGACACGCATCCCGCGATCGCGGGGCCGGAATTGATGCGTCTTCTGATGGATGATCACGGGATGGAGTTCGCCGACGCCATCGCCATCGCGCAGAAGTGCCTCGGCTATACCAACCACACCCTGCTGCCCGAGGCGCTGGAGCGCTGGGCCACCTATCTGTTCGGCAGCGTTCTGCCGCGCCACATGCAGATCGTGGAGCAGATCAACCAGTGGCATCTGCAGACCCACCCGACCCGCCCGCATTACGTGGGCGTCGTGAAGCATCACGAAGTGCGGATGGGGGAACTGGCCTTCGTCACCTCGCACAAGGTGAACGGCGTGTCGGCGCTGCACACCGATCTGGTGAAGAAGAACCTTTTTCCCGAACTGGAGGCGCTGCATCCCGGACGGATCGTCAATCAGACGAACGGCGTCACCCCGCGCCGCTGGCTGCGGATGTGCAATCCGGCGCTTTCGGGGCTGATCACCGACACGATCGGCGCGGGATGGGAGGCCGATCTGGACCGCCTGCGCGAGTTGGAGCCGCATGTGGAGCATCGCAGCTTCCGCCATGCCTTCGGCGCGGCCAAGCGGACGAACAAGGTGCATCTGTCGAACTGGCTGGGTGCGGAGATGGGGGTGAAGATCGACCCCGACGCGATGTTCGACGTGCAGATCAAGCGCATCCACGAATACAAGCGTCAGCTTCTGAATATCCTTGAAACGGTGGCCCGCTGGAAGGCGATCCGGGACAATCCGAATGCCGGCTGGGTGCCGCGCGTGACGATCTTCGGCGGCAAGTCGGCGCCGGGCTATACCGTGGCGAAAGAGGTCATCCGCTTCATCAACGATGTGGCCGTGGTGATCAACGCCGATCCGGTGACGCGCGACCTGCTGAAGGTGGTGTTTCCGCCCGATTACAACGTGTCGATGGCCGAACGCCTGATCCCGGCGGCGGATCTGTCCGAACAGATCTCCACCGCCGGAAAGGAGGCGTCGGGCACCGGCAACATGAAGTTCATGATGAACGGCGCGCCCACCATCGGCACGCTGGACGGGGCCAATGTGGAAATCCTGCAAGAGGTGGGGCGCGAGAACTTCTTCCTGTTCGGCCTGACGACCGAGGAGGTGGCGGCGCGCCGTGAAAATCCCGATCACGCCAAGGAGGCGATCGAGGCAAGCCAGCCATTGCAGGACGTGTTGCAGATGGTGGTCGAGGGGCGGTTTTCCCCCGATCAGCCCGACCGGTATCATGGGCTGGTCAATCGCGTCTGGTATCATGATTATTTTCTGGTCGCGTCCGATTTCGCGTCCTACCTTGAGGCACAGGGAGAGGCGGATCGCGCCTTTGCCGATCCTGACCGCTGGCTGAGGATGGCGGCGCTGAACACCGCCCGTTCGGGCTTCTTCAGCTCTGACCGCACGATCCGGGGGTATATGACCGATATCTGGGACATCGCGCCCACCACCCGAGGAACTGCATGACATCTGCCCCCGCCGGACCGAACCATGAGGACGCCTGGGCCCTGATCGAAGGGCGGCATGGCAACCCGTTTTCGGTTCTGGGGCCACGGCCATCGGGGGCGGGGTATGACGTGACGGTCTGGCTGCCGGGCGCGGCCGAGGTGACGCTGGACCCCGGCGGGCGGGCCGCGCCGGTCGAAGGCTTTCCCGGTCTGTTCACCGGCCACGCGCCCCGGGCGGATTATGCGTTGCAGGCTGCGAATGACGGGGGGGCGTGGACCTGCCACGACCCTTATCGCTTCGGGCCGGTGCTGGGCGAGATCGACGAATATCTGCTCGGTGAAGGGACGCATCGGGCGCTGTGGGACGCGCTGGGCGCGCATCCCATGGTGCATGAGGGGGTGGCCGGAACGCAATTCGCCGTCTGGGCCCCAAATGCCCAGCGGGTCTCCGTGGTGGGGGATTTCAACCACTGGGATCCCCGCGCCCATCCGATGCGCGCGCGCGGCGCGACCGGGGTATGGGAGATTTTCCTGCCCGGCGTCGCGGCGGGGGCCGTTTACAAATACGACATCCGCACCCCTTGGGGTGAGACGTTGCCGCAAAAGGCCGATCCGGTGGGGTTCGGATCGGAACATGCGCCGCAGACCGCGTCCGTCGTTCGCGATCTGACACACCCGCACTGGCAGGACGGGGATTGGATGGCGGGACGCGGGGACCGCAATTCGGTCAACGCCCCCATCTCGATCTATGAGGTGCATCTGGGCAGTTGGCGGCGGGCCGAGGGCGGGCGCATGTTGTCCTATGTCGAACTGGCCGATCAGTTGATCGACTATGTCGAATGGATGGGCTTCACCCATATCGAATTGATGCCGATTTCCGAGCATCCGTTTGATGGAAGCTGGGGCTATCAGCCGGTGGGGCTGTTCGCGCCCACGATCCGCCACGGCACGGCGCAAGAGTTTCGCGCCCTGATCGACGCGGCCCATCGGCGCGGGATCGGGGTGTTGCTGGATTGGGTTCCGGGGCACTTTCCGTCGGACCCGCACGGTCTGGCCCGGTTCGACGGCACGGCGCTGTATGAACATGCCGACCCGCGCGAGGGGTTCCATCAGGACTGGAACACGCTGATCTTCAATTACGGCCGGCGCGAGGTGATGAACTACCTCACCTCCAACGCGCTTTATTGGCTGAAGGAATATCATCTGGACGGGCTGCGCGTGGATGCGGTCGCCTCCATGCTCTATCGCGACTATTCCCGCCGAGAGGGGGAGTGGGTTCCCAACCATCACGGCGGGCGCGAGAATTACGAGGCCATCGCCATGCTGCGCGACATGAACAGCGCGGCCTATGGCCATGACACCGGCATCATGACGGTGGCCGAGGAATCGACCTCCTATCCCGGTGTCTCGCGCGCGGTGGATCAGGGGGGCCTGGGCTTCGGGTTCAAGTGGAATATGGGCTGGATGAACGACACGCTGTCCTACATCCAGAAAGATCCGATCCACCGCAAATATCACCATCACCAGATGACCTTCGGCCTGCATTACGCCTGGTCGGAAAACTTCATCCTGCCCATCAGCCATGACGAGGTGGTGCACGGCAAGGGCAGCATGATCGCCAAGATGCCCGCGGCGGGGGATGATGCCTTTGCCAACCTGCGCGCCTATTACGCGTTCATGTGGGGGCATCCGGGCAAGAAGCTGCTGTTCATGGGCTGCGAATTCGCCCAAGGACGGGAGTGGAACCACGATCACAGTCTGGATTGGCATCAGGCGGATCTGCCGCCGCATCGCGGCGTGCAGGTGATGGTGCGCGATCTGAACCGTCTGTATCGCGACACGCCCGCGCTTTACCGCCACGACACGCGCCCAGACGGTTTTCGCTGGCTGGAGGCGGGGGACGCCGATGCATCGGTCTTTGCGTGGGTGCGGTTGGGGGATGCGGGCGATCCGCCGGTCGTGGTCGTCGTGAACTTCACGCCGGTGGATCGCAGCTATCGTATCGGGTTGCCGTGCGCCGGCCGATGGGCCGAGGTGCTGAACACCGACGCCGCGATCTATGGCGGGCAGGACCGGGGGAATTTCGGCGGCATCGACGCGAAGGACGAAGGGTGGCATGGACAGACCCATTCCGCCACCGTGCGCGTGCCGCCCTTGTCGGCGGTGATGTTCCGGCACGAACAGATGACATGATGGGGATGAGTGGAGGGTCGGGCGGATGAGCAAGTCGATACAGGTTCTTTCGGTGGTGTCGGAATGCGTGCCGCTTCTGAAAACCGGCGGTTTGGCCGATGTGGCGGGGGCATTGCCCGGCGCGCTGATGACGAAAAACGTGCATATGCGGGTTCTCATGCCCGCCTATCGCAATCAGCGGTGGCGGCTGGAGGGGATGAAACCGGTCTTTGCCGAGGATGATCTGATGGGCGGCCCCGCCACGGTGTTTGCGGGGCAGGTGGGCGGCATCGACTTTCTGTTGCTGGATGCGCCGCATCTGTATGATCGGGAGGGGGGGCCCTATTCCGGCCCGCAGGGCGATTGGGAGGACAATCCGCAGCGGTTCGCGGCCCTGTCGTGGATCGGGGCGCGGATCGCGCGGGAAGGGTTGAATGACGGTTGGCTGCCGCAGATCATGCATTGCCACGACTGGCAGGCCGGGTTCGCCCCCGCCTATCTGGCATGGGGCGGGCCGCATACGTGCAAAAGCATCCTGACCATCCATAACATCGCGTTTCAAGGCTGGGCCAAGGCCGAGCTGATCCACGCGCTGCGCCTGCCTGCGCATGAATTCCACGTGCATTCGCTGGAATATTACGATGGGCTGTCCAGTCTGAAGGCCGGGCTGGTGACGGCGGACCGGATCACCACCGTATCGCCGAATTACGCGATCGAGCTGATGCGCGCCGAATACGGCATGGGGCTGCAAGGCGTGCTGGCCGAACGGGCCGAGGTGGTGAGCGGCATTCTGAACGGCGTGGACACGCAAGTCTGGTCGCCCGAGGCCGAGGACAAACCCTATGCCTTCGACAATCTGCGCGGCAAGATCGAGAACCGCCAGACGCTGTGCGCGGCCTTCGACCTGGAGGTGCCCGGACCGCTGGCCATCGTCGTCAGCCGGATGACGGACCAGAAGGGCATCGACCTTCTGCCCGAGGTGCTGCCCGAATTCATTGAGGCGGGGGGCGGTGTCGCCATCCTCGGGGCCGGCGATCCGGTGCTGGAGGGGGCGATGCGGGCGCTTGAACTTCGCTATCCCGACCGCGTGGGCGTGCGGGTCGGCTATGACGAGGGGTTGAGCCATCTGATGTTCTCGGGCGGGGATGCCGTTCTGGTGCCCAGCCGGTTCGAGCCGTGTGGCCTGACGCAGATGTATGGCCTGCGCTATGGCACCCTGCCGGTCGTGGCGGGGGTGGGCGGTTTGGCCGACAGTGTGATCAACGTGAACCCCGCGTCGATGATCGCGGGCGTGGCCACAGGGTTCGTCTTTTCCCCAACGACCGCTGATGCACTGGCTGGGGCGCTGCGCCGCCTTGTCCGCCTGTGGCATGATCCGGAGGCCTGGGCGCAGGTTCAGCGCAACGCGATGCGTCATCCCGTCGGATGGGAGGCATCGGCCGACGCCTACTCCCGCCTTTATGCCGATCTTCTGGCATGAAACTCGGCGCCACACCGGAACGGGGCGGCACGCGGTTCGCCGTCTTTTCCGCCCATGCCGAGGCGGTCGATCTATGCCTGTTCAATCCTGACCGGGTCCTTCCCATGCAGCGGGACGGCGATATATGGCATGTTTTCGTACCGAAGGTGGGGGTGGGGGCCACCTATGCCTTTCGCGCCGCGGGCGAATGGGCGCCGGATCGCGGTCTTTGGTTCAACCGGGATCGGCAGCTTCTGGACCCCTATGCGCGGGAGTGGACGGGCCCGCTGCGGTGGTCGCCCGACCTTCAGCCGGATGCCCCGGCGGGCGCGGCGGACATGCCGGTCTGCGTGGTGCGCGACCGGTTTCCGGTCATGCAGGACCGGCCCGACATTCCTTGGAAAAACACCGTCATCTATGAAGCGCATGTGCGCGGGATGACCATGCTGAACGCCAAGGTGCCGGAACATGCGCGCGGGACCTTTGCGGGCATGGGATCGCCCCATGTGGTTCGCCACCTGAAGCGGTTGGGGGTTACGGCGGTGCAACTGATGCCGGTGCAGGCCTTCATCGACGATCGGTTCGTGGTCGAACGGGGGCTGAGCAATTACTGGGGCTATCAGACCCTTGGCTTTTTCGCCCCCGATCCGCGTTACGGCACGCCCGAGCAGTTCAGGTCGATGGTGCGCCGGATGCACGCCGCGGGGATCGAGGTCATTCTGGACATCGTCCTCAACCATTCGGGCGAGGGCGATGCCGAGGGGCCGTCCGTCTGTTTCCGGGGACTCGATGCCCCCAGCTATTACCGTCACGCCGATGGCCGACTTCTGAACGAGGCGGGCACGGGCAACACGCTTGATCTGTCCCATCCAGCGGTGCTGCGGATGGCGATGGACGCGCTGCGGTTCTGGGCGGGGGAGATGGGGGTGGACGGGTTCCGCTTCGATCTTGCAACGGTTCTGGGGCGGGGGGCGGACGGGTTTTCGCCCCGCGCCTCGTTCTTCGATGCGATCCGGCAGGATCCGATCCTGCGCGATCTGAAACTGATTGCCGAACCGTGGGACATCGGCCCCGGCGGCTATCGTCTGGGGCAGTTTCCGCCGCCCTTCGCCGAATGGAACGACACGTTCCGCGACGACGTGCGGCGCTTCTGGCGGGGGGAACCGCTGACCGGGGCGCTGGCCAGCCGCCTGTCCGGGTCGGCCGGCCTCTTCGATCACGACCGGCGTCCGGCGACATCCTCGGTCAACTATCTGACCGCGCATGACGGGTTCACCCTGGCGGACCTTGTCACCTATCGTCACGCGCATAACGAGGCCAACCGCGAGGCGGCGCATGAGTACACCGACCAGCTGTCGGACAATATGGGGGCCGAGGGGCCGAATGCCGATCTGACGCCCGCGCGGGACTTGCGTGTCCGCAACATGCTGGCCACGCTGTTCCTCTCCCAGGGAACTCCCATGCTGCGCGCGGGGGACGAAATGGGCAACAGCCAGAACGGAAACTCCAACGCCTATTCCCAGGATAACGAGATCGGATGGATCGCCTGGGGCGGCGCGGCCCATCGCGGCTTCGTCGCGCGGTTGGCCGCCCTGCGCGAGGATTGCGCCCTGTTGCGCCAGACGCGGTTCCTTCATGGCGACCTCACGCCTTCAGGGTATCCCGACATCCTTTGGCGCGGGCCGGACGGCCATCCGCCCGATTGGGTCAACGGAAGGGCGTTGGGGATGGAGCTGAACGGGACGGACGATGCGCTGTTCGCGATCTTCAACAACGGGCCCGCCTGTCCGTTCACCTTGCCCGATGACCGCCCGTGGCGCCTGATCCTCGATTCCACGCAGCCCCACGACGACGCGCCTATTTGGGGGGTTGAAGCCCCCGCTCATTCCGTGCTGGTTTTCCGGCACACCGACTAGGACATTTGCATGACCACGATTCAGACTGTCGCATTCGACGATCAGAAGCCCGGCACCTCGGGCCTGCGCAAGAAGACCAACGTCTTCATGCAGCCGCATTACCTTGAGAATTTCGTTCAGGCGATCTTCAACGCGATCGGCGGCGTGCGCGGCAAGACATTGGTTCTTGGCGGTGACGGGCGGTTTTACAACGACAGGGCCGTGCAGATCATCCTGCGCATGGCGGCGGCCAGCGGCGCGGCCAAGGTCATCGTCGGGCAGGGGGGCGTTCTGTCCACGCCGGCCGCTTCGAACCTGATCCGTCAGCGCAAGACCGACGGGGGCATCATCCTGTCCGCCAGCCACAATCCGGGTGGCGAGGATGAGGATTTCGGCATCAAGTTCAACATGGCCAACGGCGGCCCCGCGCCCGAAAGCGTGACCGAGGCCATGTTCCGCGAGGCGTCGGTCCTTGTCAGCTACAACATCACCGAAACGGCGGATATCGATCTGGGGGCCTTGGGCGAGACCGAGATCGGCGGCATGGCGGTGGAGGTGGTGGACTGCGTCGCCGATTATGCCGCGCTGATGGAAACGCTGTTCGATTTCGATGCGATCCGTGCCATGTTCGCGGGCGGCTTCACCATGCGCTTTGACGCGATGTGCGCGGTGACCGGCCCCTATGCGACCGAAATCCTTGAGGGACGTCTGGGGGCTGCGGCGGGAACGGTCACCCACGGCACGCCGCTGCCGGATTTCGGGGGGATGCACCCCGACCCGAACCCCACCTGGGCGCATGAGTTGATGGACGAGATGATGGGGCCGAACGCCCCCGATTTCGGCGCCGCTTCGGACGGGGACGGGGATCGGAACATGGTTGTCGGGCGGGGGATCTATGTCTCCCCCTCGGATAGTCTGGCGGTTCTGGCGGCCAATGCGCATCTTGCCAAGGGGTATGCCAAGGGGCTTGCGGGCGTGGCGCGATCAATGCCGACCTCGGCTGCGGTGGACCGTGTGGCCGTCGATCTGGGGATCGCCGCGTATGAGACGCCGACCGGCTGGAAGTTCTTCGGCAATCTTCTGGACGCGGGCCGCGCGACCCTGTGCGGCGAGGAAAGCTTCGGCACCGGATCGGACCATGTGCGCGAGAAGGACGGCCTTTGGGCGGTTCTGATGTGGTTGAACATCCTTGCCGTGCGCAAGCAGTCCGTGGCGGACATTCTGGCCGCGCATTGGGCGAAATACGGGCGCAACTATTACTCGCGCCATGATTTCGAAGGGGTGGACAAGGACAAGGCCGATCTGATGATGGGCTCGCTGCGCAAGTCGCTTGCCGGTTTGCCGGGCACGCAGATCGAGGGGCTGACGATTTCGGCCGCCGACGATTTCGCCTATACCGATCCGGTGGACGGGTCCGTGTCGTCGAAACAGGGTGTGCGCATCCTGTTCGAGGATGGCAGCCGCATCGTGATGCGCCTGTCAGGCACGGGCACCCAAGGCGCCACCCTGCGCGTCTATCTGGAGCAATATGCGGAAGCCGGGTTCGACCGCGATCCGCAGGAGGCGCTGGCTTCGGTGATCCGCGCCGCGCACGAACTGGCGCAGATCACCCATTTCACGGGACGGACCGAACCGGACGTGATCACCTGATCGCGGCGGCGCATCCGATGAGGGCGGCATAGTCGTCCTCAAGCACCTGCACCGGCATCGATTCCAGAAGGGCGGCAAAGTCGCCCTTGTCCAGAAAGGCCTTGCGGAATCCCAGGGGCTCGAAATGCGGGGTGAAGGCGCGCGCCATCCCCCCGCACAGGGCGATGCCGCCGGTGGGCAGGTGAACGAGCGCCATATCCCCCACGAATGTCGCAAGAAGGCGGAGGAACAGGCGTGCGGTCTCCGTCGCCTCGGGGTCGGTGCCGATGGCGGGAATGATCTGGTCGGACGGCTTTGGCGTTCCGGTCAGAAACCCGTGCAGGGCCGAGATGCCGCGCCCCGACAACGCTTCCTCGGCCTTGGCAACGCCGTGATGGGTGGTGAGATAGTCGGCCAAGCGCAGATCCTCGGCCGTCTGCACCGGCAGGGTGATGTGCCCCGCCTCGGCCGGCGGCACGACCACCCCGCCCGAGGCGTAATGCACCGCCGCGACATTCAGCCCCGTTCCGACCCCGACCACCATCCGCGGCGCGCCGACAGGCGCGGGCCGGCCCGGCACCACGGTGCGCAGCGCCTCGGCGGCGACATGCGGCAGGGCGAACCCCTGCGCCTGCAGATCGTTCAGCACCATGACGCGCGCGGCCCCGGTGGCTGCGGCGATCCGCGCGCCGTCGATCGTCCAGTCGCGATTCGTCAGGTGCGCGACCCCGTTCGACACCGGCCCCGCCACGGCCAGACAGGCCGCGTCGATCCGCACACCCAGTTCGTCCAGGTATCGGGCGATGACCGTCTCGATCCCCGCGAATTCCGCGTTGGGAAAGCGGCGGATGGTGTCGGGCCGCAGGACCGAATCCTCCGCCAGCGCGATCCGCGAATTGGTGCCGCCCACATCGGCGACAAGGCTGAGACCTGGCATATGTATCCTCCGTTCACGGAGAAGCTAGTTTGCACCGACTGCCCTCGCAACTTCCAACTGACGCCTTATGTTGACCCAAAGGCAAGCCAAGGAGAACGCATGGCAATTGCAGCGAATCCCGTGGATTGGGGTGACCGGAACTGGTGGCGCGGGGCGACGATCTATCAGATCTATCCGCGCAGCTTTCAGGATACGAGCGGCGACGGCGTCGGCGACCTGACGGGGATCCGGCAGCGGTTGGAGCATGTGGCACGGTTGGGCGCGGATGCGGTGTGGATCAGCCCGTTCTTCAAGTCGCCGATGAAGGATTTCGGCTATGACGTGGAGGATTATCGCGCGGTCGATCCGATGTTCGGCACGAACGAGGATTTCGACGCGGTCATCGCCCATGCAAACGACCTTGGCCTGCGGATCATGATCGATCTGGTGTTCTCGCACACCGCCGACACCCACGCCTGGTTCAAGGAAAGCCGCAAAAGCCGCGATAATGCCAAGTCCGACTGGTATGTCTGGGCCGATCCCGCGCCGGACGGGACGGTGCCGAACAACTGGCTGTCGATGTTCGGCGGATCGTCCTGGACATGGGATTCGCGACGGGAACAATATTATCTGCACAATTTCCTCTCCTCGCAGCCCGATCTGAACCTGCACAATCACGAGGTGCAGCAGGCGTTGCTGGATGTGCTGGAATACTGGCTGAAGAAGGGCGTGGGCGGTTTCCGCTTCGACGTGATCAATTTCTATTTCTGCGACCGGTATCTGCGCGACAACCCGCCGCTGCCGCGCGAGCTGCGCAACGATTCCATTGCGCCGTCGGTCAACCCCTACAACCACCAGCTTCACCTGTTCGACAAGAACCAGCCGGAGAACCTGGATTTCCTGCGCCGTCTGCGCGCGGTGATGGAACCTTATGGCGCGGCGGCGGTGGGGGAAATCGGCGATGCCCAGAAGGGGCTGGAGCTGATGGCCGAATACACCTCGGGCAATGACAAGGTGCATATGTGCTATCCGTTCGAGCTGTTGCAGCCCACCCGCCTGACCGCCCCCATCCTTGAAGACACCTTTCACCGGATGAGCCGCGCGGCCCCGGATGCGTGGCCGTGCTGGGCCTATTCCAACCACGACACCGTGCGCCTGCCGACCCGCTGGCAGGCGAGCGAGGGTGCACTCAAGGCCTATGCCGTGCTGCTGATGTGCCTGCGCGGATCGGCCTGCATCTATCAGGGGGAGGAGTTGGGCCTGCCGGAGGCGGAGGTCGCCTATGATGACCTTCAGGACCCTTACGGCAAGCAGTTCTGGCCCGAATTCAAGGGCCGCGACGGCGCCCGCACACCGATGGTGTGGGAAGACCGGTCCGGGGGCGGTTTCTCCACGGCGCAAAAGCCGTGGCTGCCGGTTTCGGACGCGCATCTGCCGCTTGCGGTGGAGCGTCAGGAAGGGGTCGTCGGCTCCATGCTGGAGCATTACCGACTGGCCATCGCCTTGCGGAAGGACCATCCGACGTTGCGCCATGGCGCGATGGACGCGCTGTGGACGAATGGCGATCTGGTGCAATTCCTGCGGTTGGGGACGGAGACGATCTTCTGCGCCTTCAACCTCGGCACCTCCACCGTGGAGGCGCGTCTGCCCGAAGGCAACTGGACGATGATCGGCGCGGACATGGGCTCAAAGCCGCCCGCCGCCAAGGTCCGGCTGGACGCGTTCGAGTTCTGCCTTGCGATCCGCGCCTAATGCACCCGCAGGTGGGTCTTGCCGTTCGTGGTCAGCCAGTCCGGCCAGCCCACGAATCGCTCCACCAGGAACAGGGCGATGCAGGCGGCAATCACCGCCAGGGCCAGCAGCACCTTCCACATGGGTGGTGGGTGGCGCACCCATTGCGACATTCGAACAAGCCAGATCGGATTCATGATGCCTCCATTTCCCGGCAGTCTAACCTGAATTCAGAAGCCGGGGCAGGGGGTCTTGTGCTTTCCGCCCCAAATCGCGACAACCGACCCGCATTCACGGAGGGCGTTTCATGCCGACCCATCAGGAAACCCGCCACCTGCCCTACACGGCGCAGCAGATGTATGATCTGGTGGCGGATGTCGGCTCCTATCCGCAGTTCCTGCCGTGGAACTCCGCGGCGCGGATCCGGTCGCGCCGTCCGATCGAGGGCGGCGGCGAGGTGATGGAGGCGGATCTGGTCATCTCGTTCAAGGTGTTCCGCGAAAGGTTCGGCAGCCGCGTCACCCTGTGGCCCGAGGCGAAGAAGATCGACACCGAATATCTGGACGGCCCGTTCAAGTACATGAAATCGACCTGGGCCTTTCGCGACCGCCCCGAAGGCGGGTGCGAGGTGGATTTCTTCGTCGATTTCGAATTCAAGAACGCGATCCTGCAAGGCATCATCGGCGTCGTCTTCAACGAGGCGATGCAGCGTATCGTGCGCGCGTTCGAGCGGCGGGCGGATGCGCTTTACGGCGCGTCGGCCTGATCGACCGCCCGCAGCAGCAGGGCCAGCGCATGATCCCGCGCGGCACGGCGCACCGCGTCGCGGCCGAGGGCCCCGAAGGCCACCGTCTCGGTTCGGGTGGCATCCCGCGTGGCCACGCCGAAACAGACCAGCCCCTCGGGCTTGTGATCCGACCCGCCCGGCCCCGCGATGCCGGTCACGCTGACGGCAAGGGTGGCCCGTGAATGGACCAGCGCCCCTTCGGCCATCTCTGCCGCCACCTGTTCCGAAACCGCGCCCACAGCTGCCAGTGTGGCGGCGCGCACCCCCAGCATGTCGATCTTGGCCGCGTTGGAATAGGTGACGAAACCGCGATCGAACACCGCCGACGATCCCGCGATATCGGTCAGCGCCGCCGCGATCAGGCCGCCGGTGCAGCTTTCGGCCGTGGCAAGGGTGATGCCCTTGGCCAGCGCGGTCTGATGAAGGGCCCGCCCGCTCACATCAGGACCCCATGCGCCACGGCGGCGGCCACCATGGTCGCAAGGCCCGCGAACAGGCCCGCCCACAGATCGTCGCCCAGAACGCCTGCGGGCCCCCCCGCCCGATCCGCGCGCCCGACCAGCCAGGGTTTCCAGATGTCGAACAGGCGGAAGAACACGAAGGCCGCGACCCAGCCGGGATAGGCGTGGATCGCCCAATCCTCCACGCCGCGCGACCAGAAGGCAGCGGCGGGGAACAGCAGCGCCAGCCATTGGCCCGCCACCTCGTCGATCACGAATTCCGACGGGTCTTCATGCGCGGCGGAAAGTTCGGCGCGGAGGGCCCACCAGGCCAGGGCGGTGACGGCCAAGGTCGCCAGAACCAAAACCGGAAAGCCCAGGAATCGGTCGATCAGCAGCCCCAGAACCACCGCCGCCGCCGATCCCCAAGTGCCGGGCCCGGGGCGCAGCAGGCCCAGTCCGAAGCCCAAACAGATCCAGCGCGTCATCATCCCACCCCGCGACATTCGATTATCTTGCGATCAGGGCGGCGGTGGCGATCGCGGCGATCCCCTCCTCGCGCCCGGTAAAGCCCAGTTTTTCCGACGTGGTCGCCTTCACCGAAACACGACCGACCTCCACCCCCATGATCCGGGCCAATTCCGCTTGCATCGCCGCCGCATGTGGTCCCACCTTGGGATATTCGCACACCAGCGTGACATCGCAATTGGCCAGATCGAAACCGCGATCCCGGGCCAGCTTCGTCGCATGGTCAAGGAAGATGTGGCTGGCCGCGCCCTTCCATTTCATGTCGCTGGGCGGGAAATGGCGGCCGATATCCCCCTCGGCCAGCGCGCCATAGATCGCGTCGGTCAGGGCGTGCATTCCCACATCGGCGTCCGAATGGCCCTGAAGCCCGCGCCCGTGCGGCACCTTGACCCCGCACAGCCAGACGTGATCGCCCGTGCCGAACCGATGCACGTCATAGCCGTTGCCAAGGCGGATATCCATTTTCATGTCCTTCAACATTCGTTCGGCCCGGGCCAGATCGGCGGGCCATGTCACCTTCATGTTCGTGTCGCAGCCCAAGACGATGCTGACGTCAAGACCGGCGGCCCGCGCGATTTCCACATCGTCCGCCGCATCCTGCGGATGGGCGTCATAGGCGGCCATCAGCGCGTCGTAGTGAAACCCTTGCGGCGTCTGCGCGCGCCAGAGGGCGGTTCGGTCTTCGGTGCCCGTGACTTCCCCCTGACCCCGCCACAGGGCGTCGGTGACGGGCAGGGCGGGGGCCGCCCCGGCGGTCCGGTCCAGCGCCGCAAGAACCCGGTCGATCACCGCGCGCGACACCAGGGGGCGTGCGCCGTCATGGATCAGGACGCGGGTGACGCCGGTGCCGCGCAACCCTTCCAGCGCCCGACGAACGGACGCGGTGCGCGACGCTCCGCCCTCTACCAGCGGCAGACCCAGACCTTCGGCCAAGGGGCGGTCGTCGGGGTGGATGACCAGAACGCGGTCCATTCCGGCAAACGCGTCGATCGTATGCGCGACAAGGGGCCGACCAAGCAGTGGTTGCCACTGTTTCGGGCCGTCCCCGCCCGCGCGGGTGCCGCGTCCGGCGGCAACGATGATGGCAACGGTTGTCATTCAAGCGATATGACACGCCCTGCGAAGGGTGGGAAGACAAACAACTGGCGCAAAATACGGCAACATGATTAATATATGGGCAAGCGAGCCGATGACGGGCGATGTTGCGCCCTGCGGAAATTGTAATGGCCCGTGTTTCATCCTAATCGAACCCTAACGCCCAAGGTTTGAGCAGTTGTCGATCCACATCGCCCCCATATCCATCGATCCGCCCGTGTTGCTGGCCCCCATGGCCGGGATCACCGATCTGCCGTTTCGTCAGGTGGTCGCGGGGTTCGGCGCCGGGCTGGTCGTGTCCGAAATGGTGGCGAGCCAGGAGGTGGTGCAGGCCAAACCCGCCGCACGCGCCAAGGCGGAGCTGGGCTTCGGTCAGGCCGCGACCTCGGTCCAGTTGGCGGGTCGCGATCCGTATTGGCTGGCCGAGGCGGCCCGGTATGTCGAAGGGCAGGGGGCGGCCATCATCGACATCAACATGGGCTGCCCGGCCAAACGGGTGACCTCCAGCGGCGGAAACGGGGCCTGCGGGTCGGCGCTGATGCGCGAGCCCGATCTGGCCTTGCGCCTGATTGAGGCGGTCGTCGGGGCGGTCCGGGTTCCGGTCACGCTGAAGATGCGGCTGGGATGGGACGATGACAGCTACAACGCCCCCCTCATCGCCGCGCGGGCCGAGGCGGCGGGCATCCGCATGGTCACCATTCATGGTCGGACGCGGTGCCAGTTCTACAAGGGCGCCGCGGATTGGGCGGCCATTCGCGCGGTGAAGGAGGCGGTGCGCATTCCGGTCATCGCCAATGGCGATATCACGGGTCCCCAGAGCGCAGCGCAGGCGATGGACCTGTCCGGCGCGGACGGGGTGATGGTGGGGCGCGGGGCGCAGGGCCGCCCGTGGGTGCTGGCGCAGATCGCCGCCCACCTGTTCGGCGCGCCGCCGCCGGTCGTCCCGCAGGGCGACGCGCTGGCCGACCTGATCGCGGGGCATTACGCCGCGATCCTCGCGTTCTATGGCACGGATCTGGGGGTGCGAATCGCGCGCAAGCATCTGGGGTGGTATCTGGAGGCGGCGGGCGCGCCAAAGGGGCAGATCCTGCATCTGACCGACCCCGATCAGGTCGTGTCTGCCCTGCGCCAGGCCCTTGGCACGCAGGCGGCGGCATGACGGCGCCCTTCCTCATGCCTGGCGGCACGATCTGGTCCAGCCTGCCGATTCCCGCGATGATCGTGGACCCGGACGGTCGCATTCTGGCCATCAACCCGGTGGCCGAAACGTTCCTGAACGCATCCGAACGCAGTCTTCTGGGGCAGCCGATTCTGGACCGCTTGTCCATCGACGCGCCGATGGAAGAAGCCATCGCGCGGGTGCGCACCAATCAGTCGGCGGTGTTCATCAACGATGTGGACGTGACCACGGGCGAACGCGCGCCCATTCAGTGCAACCTTCAGATCGCGCCCCTGAATGACATGCCGCAGGCGCTGATGGTGATGATCTGGCCGCGCGAGATTGCCGACCGGCTGGGCCGCGTCGCCAATTCCCGCTCTGCCGCGCGGTCGGCCATCGGCATGGCGGAGATGCTGGCGCATGAGATCAAAAACCCGCTGGCAGGCATTTCAGGGGCGGCGCAACTGATCTCGTTGAACCTGAACGCCGAAGATCGCGAACTGGCCGACCTGATCGTCGAGGAAACGCGCCGCATCGTGAAACTGCTGGAGCAGGTAGAGCAGTTCGGCAACGTGCGCCCGCCCGACCGCCGTGCAGTGAACATCCACGACGCGCTGGACCGCGCGCGCCGGTCGGCCATGGTCGGCTTTGCCCGCACCATGCATATAGTCGAGGATTACGACCCGTCCTTGCCCGCGACCTTCGCCGATCCCGATCAACTGATGCAGGTGTTCCTGAACCTGATCAAGAACGCGGCGGAGGCGGCGGGCGATCAGGGCGGCACGATCCGGTTGCACACCTTCTACGACTTCTCGCTCCGTCTGCGCCGCGCGGACGGGCAGGGCAGTTCGCTGCCCCTGCAGGTGGAGGTGATCGACGACGGCCCCGGCATCAAGCCCGAGATCGCCGCCGCCATCTTCGACCCGTTCGTTTCGGGGCGCGAGAACGGGACGGGCCTCGGCCTCGCCCTCGTATCCAAGATCGTGGCCGATCACGGCGGCATCATCACGGTCGACAGCGCCCCCGGGCGCACCGTATTCCGCGTATCCCTTCCCGTCGCCCCGCGCGAGGCGACCCTTGCGATGGAGACCTGACATGGATGGCACCATTCTTGTTGCTGACGACGACCGCACGATCCGCACCGTCCTGACGCAGGCGTTGACGCGGGCGGGCTGCAAGGTCCATGCCACATCCTCGCTCGTCACGCTGATGCGTTGGGTGGAGGAGGGGAAGGGCGACCTCGTCATCTCGGACGTGGTGATGCCGGATGGGAACGGGCTGGAGGCGCTGCCCCGCATCTCCAAGCTGCGGCCCGGTCTGCCGGTGATCGTGATTTCGGCACAGAACACGATCATGACGGCGATTCAGGCGGCCGAGGCGGAGGCCTACGACTATCTGCCCAAACCCTTCGATCTGCCGGACCTGATGAAGCGGTCGGCCCGCGCGCTGGACCAGAAACGCCGGTCGCCCGCGCGCGCGGCCCCCGTGGCCGAGGCGACGGACGATCTGCCGCTGGTGGGGCGCACGGCGGCGATGCAGGCGCTTTATCGCCTTGTGGCGCGGGTGATGAACACGGATCTGGCGGTGCTGATCACCGGGGAATCCGGCACGGGGAAATCCCTGATCGCCAAGGCGATCCATGATTTTTCCGACCGGCGGAACCAGCCGTTCGTCGTGGCACAGGCTGCCGATCTGGCCGGCGGCGATGCGGTGGGCGCGCTGATGGCGCGGGCCAAGGGGGGCAGCTTGGTCTTTGACGAGGTGGCCGATTACGACGACGAGACGCAGGCCCGGATCGTGCGGTTTCTGGACCAGTTGGGCAACAACGCCCCGCGGATCATGGCCACCTCGCAATCCGATCTTTCGGCCCGGATGGAACATGGGGCCTTCCGGCAGGACCTGTTCTATCGCCTGGGTGGGGTGACCCTGCACGTGCCCAGCCTGCGCGAACGGGTGGACGACATTCCGCTTCTGGCCGACCATTTCCTGGCGCGGGGCGAACGCGACATGGGCGCCGCGCGGCGGCTGAGCGCCGAGGCCCGCGATCTGGTCCGCGCCTATGGCTGGCCGGGCAACGTCCGCCAGTTGGAAAACACGCTCCGCCGTCTCATGGTCACTTCCTCCGAGGTGGAGATCACCCGGTCGGAGGTGGAGGCCGTTCTGGGTGCGCAACCGGCGATGGAGCCGCTGAAGGGCGGGGGCGAGAACGAGAAGCTTTCGGCGTCGGTCGCGCGGCATTTGAAACGGTATTTCGATCTGCATGGCGGCGCCTTGCCACCGCCCGGCGTCTATCAGCGCATCCTGCGCGAGGTGGAGGGGCCACTGATCGAGATCGCCCTGGATGCCACGGCGGGAAATCAGGCGAAATGCGCGGACCTGCTGGGGATCAACCGCAATACTTTGCGCAAGAAGATCACCGATCTGGATATCCGCGTGACACGCCGCCGCAAGCTGATGTAAAACGGCAACATAAGGCGCATCGCGGTTGGTGCCCATCATCCGGCATTCGGGGGCCTGACGCTTCTTGCGATCCGTTGCGCGCAACACGATGTTCACGACCCTGTCCCGCCTGCGCCGTCACAGGCGGGTGCAGACCTTGTCCACCTTCGTGCTGGTGGCGTTGGGGCCGATCTTCACCGCGCTGACGTTGCTGTTTCTGGGGCCGATGAACCTGTCGGGCAACACGCCCGCCCTGCGTCTGATTCTTCTGGCCGATCTGATCTATGTGCTGGTGGTGGCCACGCTGGTGACGGCGCGTGTCGCCCAGATCATTGCCGACCGCCGCAGCGCGTCGGCGGGATCGCGGTTGCACCTGCGCTTGTCGGGGGTCTTCGCACTGGTGGCGCTGGTGCCAACGATCCTTGTGGCGGTGTTCGCCGTCCTGACCTTGAACTTCGGGCTGGAGGGATGGTTTTCCGATCGTGTGCAGAGGGTTGTCGGCAACTCTCTCAGCGCCGCGCAAGCCTATGAGGCGGAGCATCGCCAGGATCTGACCGAGGATGCGCAGGCCCTTGCGCGCTATCTCGATTCCGCCAAGCGCACGACGTTTTTCCTGCAGGACGACCAACTGCGTCCGATCCTGAGCCAAGGTCAGGAATTGGTGCAGCGCGGTCTGCGTGAGGCTTTTCTGATCGACGGCGTGGGGGAGCTGCAAACCCGGGGGGAGCGCAGCTATCTGTTCGATTTCGATCCGCCGACGCCCCAGGCGCTGGCCGAGGCGCAACAGGATGGCGTGGCCCTGATTCAGGATTGGGCCAACAACGAATTCCGTGCGATCGTGCGGCTGGACGCCTTCCCGGACCGCTTCCTTTACGTCACGCGCGAAGTGGATGGCCAGATCCTGAGCCTTCTGGACGACACGCGGGAAACGGTGCGTCTTTATCATCAGCTCGAGGCGGATCGGGGGCGGATGTTGTTCGAATTCGCGCTTCTCTATCTTGGTTTTGCGCTGATCCTGATCCTTGCGGCGGTTTGGTTGGGCCTGTGGTTCGCCGAACGTTTGGCGGGTCCGGTGGGGCGTCTGGCCGGTGCGGCGCAGCGGGTCGGGTCCGGCGATCTTGACGTGCAGGTCAAGGAAGAAAACGGTGACGACGAGATCGCAATTTTGGGGCGCCTTTTCAATCAGATGACCCGACAACTTAAGCATCAGCGCGAGGATATCGAGGCCAGCCATATGCAGGTCGAACTGCGTGGGCGGCTGTTCAACTCCGTTCTGTCGTCGGTGACGGCGGGCGTGATGGGCCTGACCGCCGGGGGGCGGATCGACTTCATCAACCGCGCGGGGCAGCGGATGCTGGACATGCAGGTCTCGGACGTGCCGCTGGACGTGGCGGTGCCCGAGTTTTCGCATCTTTTCAAAAAGCTGCGAGAGGTTGGTGGAACGGTGCAGGAGGAAATTCGCCTGACCCGTAAGGGGCGTCTGGAAAGCCTGCTGGTCCGAATGTCCGTGCGCGAAAGCGCCGAGGGGCTGGAAGGTTATGTCGTGGCCTTCGACGATGTGACCGATCTTGTCAGCGCGCAACGGATGGCCGCCTGGGGCGATGTGGCCCGCCGCATCGCGCATGAGATCAAGAATCCGCTGACCCCGATCCAGCTTTCGGCCGAACGCATCAAACGCAAGTTCCGCCCCGTGGTGGGTGACATGGCGGGCGATCTGGAGCAATATACCGACGTGATCGTCCGTCAGACCAACGACCTGCGGCGCATCATCGACGAATTTTCGCGTTTTGCCCGTATGCCCGAACCCCAGCGGGTGGAGGAGGATCTTGCGCGCCTTGTGCGCGAGGCGGCGACCCTTCAGGCGGGGCTGAACATTTCCGTCACCGCGCCAGAGGGCGCCATTCGTGTCGATCTGGATCCGACCATGATCTCGCAAGTGCTGACGAATCTTCTGAAAAACGCGGGGGAAGCCATTGAAGATGCACAGAAAAAAGGAAATCTTTCCGATCAGGGTCAGATCCGTCTTTCCGTCGTGACCGAGAACGAGGCGGCGGTGATCCGCATATCGGATAACGGAAGTGGCCTTCCCGCCGATAGATCGCGCCTTTTCGAGCCCTATGTCACCCACAGAGAAAAAGGGACAGGTCTGGGGCTGGCCATCGTGAAGAAGATTGTCGAGGAACATGGGGGCACCCTGTCGCTGACGGATGCGCCGGTGTTCGACGGATATACCCATGCGGGGGCGCTGGCCGAAATTCGGCTTCCGCGCTCCCCCCGTCGGGGCACCAAGAATGGAGAAGGTCAATGAGCAGCATCCTGATCGTGGATGACGAGCGCGATATCCGCGAACTGGTCGGCGACATCCTGAAGGACGAAGGGTTCAGCATCCGGCTTGCCGGAAACTCGGACGACTGCATGGCCGAGATCGAGAAGGAGGCCCCTTCGCTCGTGATCCTCGACATCTGGCTGAAGGACAGCCGGATGGACGGGATCGACATTCTAAAGACGGTCAAGCGCAACAACCCCGACGTGCCGGTGGTCATCATCTCAGGCCACGGCAATATCGAAATCGCGGTCGCGGCGATCAAGCAGGGCGCTTACGACTTCATCGAAAAGCCGTTCAACATCGACCAGCTGATGGTCGTGGTGACGCGCGCGATGGAAGCCTCGCGGTTGAGGCGCGAGAACAACGAACTCCGGCGCAAGGATGTCAGCTCGACCAAGATGCTTGGCGCGTCGCCCGCGTTCAAGGTGCTGCGCGCGCAGTTGGACAAGGTCGTGAAGTCGAACGGCCGTGTGATGCTCAGCGGACCGGCGGGATCGGGCAAGGAAATGGCGGCCCGCTACATTCACTCCAACTCCAATCGCGCCGAGGCGCAATTCGTCACCGTGTCCTCGGCGGGGATCGAGCCGGACCGGATGGAGGAAATCCTGTTCGGGCGCGAAACGTCCGAGAGGGGTCTGGAAAAGGGTCTGCTGGAACAGGCACATGGCGGCGTCGTGTATCTGGACGAAGTGGCCGACATGCCCTCCGGCACGCAGTCGAAGATGCTGCGCGTTCTGGTGGAGCAGCAATTCACCCGCGTGGGCGGGGTGGAGAAGGTGCGCGTCGATCTTCGGGTCATCTCCTCCACCTCGCGCGATCTGCGGGCCGAAATTTCGGCAGGGCGGTTCCGGCAGGAGCTTTACGACCGGCTGAACGTGGTCCCGATCGTCGTTCCCTCGCTGGAGGATCGGCGCGAGGATATTTCCGAACTGACGCGCAGCTTCATCGAGGTGTTGCACAGCACGCAAGGCTTGCCCCTTCGCGCCCTGTCGCCGGATGCCGAAGCGGCGTTGCAGACGATGCATTGGCCGGGCAACATCCGCCAATTGCGCAATGTGATCGAACGGGTGCTGATTTTGGGTGAGAGCAGCGGGCCGATCCAGGCCTCCGAATTGCCCGGCGGGACGGCCGGCAACGGCAATGACAGCCGGATGGTGATCGGCGGCGCCTTGGCCACCATGGCCCTGCGCGAGGCGCGCGAGCTGTTCGAGCGGGAATATCTGCTGACGCAGATCAATCGTTTCGGCGGCAATATCAGCCGCACCGCCAGCTTTGTCGGGATGGAACGGTCGGCCCTGCACCGCAAGCTGAAATCGCTGGGTGTGGTCAAGGGTCGCGATGTCGAGGACGATCTATGAAGGTCATCATCTGCGGCATCGGTCAGGTCGGCTGGCAGATCGCCAAACAACTGTCGGGGGAACGCAACGACGTGACCGTGGTGGACATGTCCGCCGACCTGGTCCGGCGCGCGACCGAGACGCTGGACGTTCAGGGGGTCATCGGATTCGCCAGCTATCCCGACGTGCTGAACCGGGCGGGGGCCAAGGACGCCGACATGATCATCGCGGCCACCCGGTCGGACGAGGTGAACATGGTCATCTGTCAGGTGGCGCATTCGATCTTCAGCGTGCCCCGCAAGGTGGCGCGTCTGCGGGCGCAAAGCTATCTCGACGCCATCTATGCCGATCTTTACCAGTCCGGGCACATGCCGATCGACGTCGTGATTTCGCCCGAGAAGGAGGTGGCGGAGGCCGCCTTGCAGCGTCTGGCGGCCCCGTCCGCGTTCGATACCGAAAGTTTCATGGATGGGCGCGCGCAACTTCTGGGCATCGCGTTGGAAGAGGACTGTCCGGTCCTGAACACGCCGCTGCGCCAGTTGAACGACCTGTTCTCCACCCTGCGGGCGATCGTGGTGGGCATCCGCCGCGACGGCAAACTGTTCGCGCCGGACCCTGAAGATCAGTTGTTCGCCGGCGATTCGATCTATGCCTTCACCCATTCGCATGACGTGGCCCGTGTGCTGGAGATATTCGGCAAGGCGCTGCAACGGCAGGAAAAGGTGGTGATCGTCGGTGGCGGTGCGGTGGGTCTGGCCGTGGCCGAGGCGTTGGAACGGCAGTCGCATCGCGTGCGGGCCAAACTGATCGAACGCAACCGCGACCGGGCCGAGGTGGCGTCCGATGCCCTGTCGGACACGATCGTGCTGAACGGCGACGGGATGGACAGCGAGCTTCTGGCCGAGGCCGATATCGGGCGCGCGGATGCGGTGCTGGCGCTGACCGATGACGACAAGACAAACCTGCTGACGGCCGTCCGCGCCAAGCAGTTGGGGTGTCCGCTGACCATCGCCCTTGTCAACGATCCCACGCTGATCGCCCTTATGGCCCCGCTGGAGATCGACGCGCATATCAACCCGCGCGCCACCACCGTCTCGTCCATCCTGCGCTATATCCGGCATGGGCGGGTGCGGCAGATCTACTCCATCGGCGATGCCGAGGCGGAATTGATCGAGGCGCAGGTCCTCTCCACCTCGCCCCTGGCCGGGCGGATGATTCGGGACATCGACTTTCCCGACGGTGTGCTGGTGGGGGGCGTGCTGAAGGGCGATGTCGTCATGAAGCCCGCCGGCGATCTGCGCATCGAGGAAGGCAACATCATCGCGATCTTCGCGATGAGCGCGGACGTTCCCGAGGTGGAGCGCCTGCTGCAAGTGACAATCGATTTCTTCTGATGGCCCGCCTGTCGGCGCTTCCGATGATGATCTGGGTCATGGGCATCGCCGCCCTGGCCATGTTCGCACCCGCGTCCCACGCCCTGGTGCGGGGCGAGATGGAGACATCCCGCGCGTTCTTCTATTGCGGGGTGCTGCTGCTGATCCTGACGGCGATGATCGCGTTGGCCAGCCACGGCACCCATGCGCGCGATCCGGCGCGGGCCTATCTTGCGTCGATCGTCGGGGCCTATCTTCTGGTGCCGGTGTTGTGCGCGGTGCCCTTTCATTGGGCCGTCGGGAACACCAGCTTCCAGAACGCGTGGTTCGAGATGCTGTCCTCCTTCACGACCACGGGGGCGACGCTTTATGACGCGCCCGATCGCCTGTCGCCCAGCCTGCATCTGTGGCGTGGGATCGTGGGGTGGCTCGGCGGCTTTTTCGTCATCCTGAACGCGGTGGCGATCATGGCGCCGCTGAACCTTGGCGGGATCGAGGTGATCTCGGGCCGCGCCCCGGGCCGCGCGAACCTTGGCGCCTGGATCGAGGCGGCCGAGCCGCGCGAGCGGTTGGTCCATCATTTCCGCCGCCTGTTTCCGGCCTATGCCGGTTTGACCGCGGTGCTGTGGGCGGCCTTGCTGGTCGCGGGGCAGCCGGGGCTCCACGCCTTTTCCTTTGCCATGGGAACCCTCTCGACCTCGGGCATCTTTCCCGGGGTCGATCTGTCCCAGACCCCGCGCATCGGGGCGGAGATGCTGATCTTCGTGTTCTTCGCCCTGGCCATCACGCGGCGTCTGATGCCCGGTTATCATCCGACGATGCACGGGCGAAACTGGTGGCACAACCCGGAGATCCGGTTCGCGGCCCTTCTGCTGCTGACCGCGCCGACCGCGCTGGTGCTGCGCCACTGGTTCGGGCAGGTGGATTACGCGGGCGGGGTGGGGCAATTCATCAACGCCCTGTGGGGCAGCCTGTTCACGACGCTCAGCTTCCTTACGACGACGGGATACGTCTCCTCGGGGTGGGAAGTGGCGCGCGGGTGGTCGGGGCTTGATTCGTCGGGGCTTATCCTTCTGGGGCTGGCGGTGGTCGGCGGGGGGGTCGGGACGGCGGCCGGCGGCGTGACGCTGCTGCGTGTCTATGCCGTTCTGCGCCATGCGCAGCGCGAGATGGAGCGGATCGTACACCCGTCCTCGGTCGGCGGCGGGGGGCCGTTCGCGCGCCAGATCCGGCGGGACGGGGCCTATCTCGCTTGGATTTTCCTGATGCTGTTCGGCCTGTCGGCCACGGTCGCCATGTTGACGCTGGGTCTGTTCAACGTGCCCTTCGAACCGGCGCTGATCCTTGCCGTGTCGGCCCTGACGACGACCGGGCCACTGGCCACCGTGGCGGGCGAGGTGCCGATCCTGTGGTCCGAGCAATCCGGCCCCGCGAAGATCATCCTGGGCCTGACCATGATCCTGGGCCGGGTGGAGACGCTTGCGATCCTGGCCTTGCTGGCCCCGTCGGGCTGGCGGCGATAAGCCCCGGATTTGCACTGGAAACCGCGGCGATCCCGCTTCATATTATGGCTGTCCGTCACTGCGGGCAGGGAAGAAAGCATATAACGATAAGGCATCAAAATGGCCGCTGATAAGCAAAATCTTCAGGACGCGTTCCTGAATCATGTCCGCAAGGCGAAAGTTCCCGTCACGATCTTCCTGATCAACGGTGTGAAGCTTCAGGGCGTCATCACCTGGTTCGACAATTTCTGCGTGCTTCTGCGCCGCGACGGCCAGTCGCAGCTTGTCTACAAACACGCGATCTCGACCATCATGCCGGGCGCGCCCATCAACCTTTATGAAGGCGAAGACTGATTTCCGACACGTCCGACATCCCGACCGGCCACGCGACGGAGGCGCGCCCGACGCGCGCCTTTGTCCTGCATCCCGACTTTCGCAACCAGCGCACCCGGCGCCTTCCCGAACACGCCTTGGCCGAGGCGGAGGCCCTTGCCGTCGCACTGCCCGGCCTGACCATCATGGGGGCGGAGGTGGTTCCCGTACCCAAGGTCGCCCCGGGCGCCCTGTTCGGATCGGGCAAGATCGAAGAGCTGGGCCAGCGCCTGAAGGCGGATGAGGTGGAACTGGTCCTTGTGGACGGTCCTGTAACCCCGGTGCAGCAGCGCAATCTGGAAAAGGCCTGGGGGGTCAAGCTTCTGGATCGGACCGGTCTGATCCTGGAGATTTTCGCCGACCGCGCGCAGACGCGCGAGGGGGTGCTGCAGGTCGAACTCGCGGCGCTGTCCTATCAGCGCACGCGTCTGGTGCGCGCCTGGACCCACCTGGAACGGCAGCGCGGCGGCCTTGGGTTCGTCGGCGGCCCCGGTGAGACGCAGATCGAGGCCGACCGCCGCGCCATCGACGAACAGATGATCCGCATCCGTCGGCAGTTGGAAAAGGTGGTGCGCACGCGCGAATTGCACCGGGCGGCGCGGCGCAAGGTTCCGTTCCCCATCGTCGCGCTGGTCGGATACACCAACGCGGGCAAGTCCAGCCTGTTCAACCGTCTGACGGGGGCCGAGGTGATGGCCAAGGACATGCTGTTCGCGACCCTTGATCCGACATTGCGGGCGGTGGAACTGCCGACCGGCCTCAGCGTGATCCTGTCCGATACGGTGGGCTTCATCTCCGACCTGCCGACCCAGTTGGTCGCCGCCTTCCGCGCCACGCTGGAGGAGGTTCTGGAAGCGGACCTGATCCTGCACGTCCGCGACATCGCCCATCCCGAGAGCGCCGAGCAGGCGGCGGATGTGAACGACATCCTGCAAAGCCTTGGCGTCGATCCCTCGGTGCCGATGTTCGAGGTGTGGAACAAGCTCGACCTCCTGTCCGGTTCGGCGCGCGAAACGGTCGTGGCGCGGGGGGAGCAGTCGGGCGCGGTGTTTCCCCTTTCCGCCGTGACGGGTGAGGGGACGGATGCGCTGATCGCGGCCATTACCCAAGCCTTGGACGAGGAACGCCAGACCGAAACCCTGACCCTTGACCTGGGCGCGGGGCGCAAGCGGGCCTGGCTGCACGAGCATGGGGTGGTGGAGCATGAAGCGGCCGACGACGATGCCCTGACCATGACGGTTCGCTGGACGGCGCGGCAGAAGGCGCAGTGGGAACGGATCTGATCCCGGTGGGTTCGCCCTCGCGGGGGGGGCGTTCAGCCAGTCAGGATGCCGTTTCGGTCGCGCGTCGCCCCTCTTGTTCCAAATGCCAAAGGATCTGCCATGCCGAAATCGAAACTCTTCGCGCCCATCACCGTGGGTGGCCTGACGCTTGAAAACCGGATCGTCATCGCCCCCATGTGCCAGTATTCGGCCCAAGATGGCTGCATGACGGATTGGCACCTCATGCATCTGGGGCATCTGTCGCATTCCGGGGCGGGCATTCTGACCATCGAGGCCACCGCCGTGACGCCGGAGGGGCGCATCACCTATGCCGATGTGGGGCTGTGGGATGACCGGACCGAGGCGGCGATGGCCCGCGTGGTGGAAGGGGTGCGCCGCTGGTCCAGGATGCCGATCGCGATTCAGTTGGCCCATGCGGGGCGCAAGGCCTCGACCGATCTGCCGTGGCAGGGTGGCGCGCAGATGACGCCGGACGATTCCCAGGGCTGGCAGACGGTCGCGCCCTCGCCCCTGCCGTTCGATGCAAGGGACGTGCCCCCGGCCGAACTGGACCGGGCGGGCATGGACCGCATCCGCGACGCCTTTGCCATGGCCGCAACGCGGGCGGCCCGTCTGGGCATCGATGCGGTGCAGATCCATGCGGCCCACGGCTATCTGCTGCACAACTTCCTCTCACCCCTGTCGAACCGGCGCACGGACGCGTATGGCGGCAGCTTGGAACATCGTATGCGGTTCCCGTTGGAGGTGTTCGATGCGGTGCGCGCGGCCTTTCCTGCGGATCGGCCCGTGACGGTTCGCGTGTCCGGGACGGATTGGGTCGAAGGGGGCTGGGACATCGATCAAACCATCGCCTTCGCCCGAGAGTTGGAGCGGCGGGGATGTGCCGCGATCCATGTGTCGAGCGGGGGACTGGATGCCCGGCAGGCGATCCCCGTCGCGCCCGGCTATCAGGTGCCGTTGGCGCGGGCGGTGAAGCAGGCGGTGTCCATTCCGGTCGTGGCGGTGGGGCTGATCACCGAACCCGAACATGCCGAGGCGATCGTCGCAACGGGCGATGCGGACATGGTCGCCTTGGCGCGAACCATCACCTATGATCCACGCTGGCCCTGGCATGCGGCGGCGGCCTTGCAGGCAGTCGTGACCGTCCCGCCGCAATATTTGCGCAGCCAACCGTCCAGGTTCAAGGATCTGTTCCGGCAGGGATAGGTTGCGGCCCCGTCCGCCGGGTCAGCCGCTTGGCAAGCGGGGCAAGGTGGTCGATCGCGGGTGTTTCGGGTTGACGGGTCGTGCCGTCTTCGGTTCACCTGTGACGGGACGGGGGACGTGATGCACGATCTTGCAGTGGGAATTTGCCGGTTTTCCTTTCTGGGGCGCGGGGATTGGGCCGTGTTTCGGGGGGTGGACACGGGGCAGGAGGCGACGTTGCTGGACGACATCGCCGGTGCCCTTTACGGCCCGGCGCGTCTGGCGTTCCGCCGCTGGTGCCTTCGCCATGTGCTGATGCCGTCGCTTGCCGCGCAAACCGATCCTGACTTCGTGTTCATCTTCCTGACCTCGCCCGAATTGCCGGAGGCGGCGCGGGCCGAATTGGTTGGGCTGGCCGCCAGTGTTCCGCAGGTTCGGGTCGTGACCTCGGACGAACGCTCCGTGGACGCGGCGCTTCGCCCGGTGCTGATGAACATCGAACGCACCCACAACCGGCGGCTGGTGCAGTTCCGCATCGACGACGACGATGCGCTCACCCCCGACTATGTCGCACGTCTGAACGCGGCGGCGCGGGCGATGGCGGGGGCGGGGGCTTATGCCTTCACCCTGCCAAGGCAGCTGATCGTGACACGCTATGCCGATGCACCGCTGCGGTTTTTCGACATGTCCCTGCCGTTTCACAGCGCGGGATGCGCGGTGCGTCCGCATCACCGGGACAGGACGGTGTTTTCCTTCGGCCATCTGGCCCTGGGACGGCGGTTTCTGCATGTTCAGGATCCCCGCATCATCGGATCGGTGCAGTTGAAGTTCGAAGGGCACGATTCCCGGCCCTTCGGGGGCGGTCATCCCCCCGGCGCGCGGGTGACCGAACTGGACGCCGAGGCGGGCGTGCAGGCGATCGCGCGTGCGTTTCCGTTTCTGGGCGGCGTGGATTTCGAAGAAGGTGCGGGCCTGTCGCTGGCCGTGCCCTAGTATAGACTGACGGACAAACGGCCCGTGCGATTCCCGCAGGGGCCGAAACGAAATGGAAGGTTGCAAGATGGTTGTCGTGGCGGGTGAGCCGAGTTTTCGTGAATCTGTCGATCTGATGTTCAACCGCGCCGTGCGGCACATGGACCTCAGCCCCGGACTGGAACAGAAGATCCGTGTCTGCAATTCGACCTATACCGTCCGGTTCGGGGTGCGCCTGCGCGGCAAGATCGAGACGTTCACCGGATACCGTTCGGTCCATTCCGAACATATGGAGCCGGTGAAGGGCGGAATCCGCTTCGCCTCCAACGTCAATCAGGACGAGGTGGAGGCGCTGGCCGCGCTGATGACCTATAAATGCGCGCTGGTGGAAACCCCGTTCGGCGGGTCCAAAGGCGGGCTGTGCATCGATCCCCGCCAGTATGACGAGCGGGAACTGGAACTGATCACCCGCCGCTTCGCCTATGAGCTGATCAAGCGCGACCTGATCAATCCCGCCCAGAACGTGCCCGCCCCCGACATGGGCACGTCCGAGCGGGAGATGGCGTGGATCGCCGACCAGTATGCCCGCATGAACACGACCGACATCAACGCCAAGGCCTGCGTCACGGGCAAACCGTTGAATGCGGGCGGCATCATGGGGCGGGTGGAGGCGACGGGCCGCGGTGTGCAATACGCGCTGCGCGAATTCTTCCGCCACCCCGAGGATATTGCCAAGGCGGGCCTGTCGGGCAAGCTGGATGGCAAGCGGGTCGTCGTGCAGGGCCTGGGCAATGTGGGCTATCACGCAGCCAAGTTCCTGTCCGAGGAGGATGGCGCCAAGATCATCGCGATTCTGGAACGGGACGGGGCGTTGACCTCCGACGCGGGTCTGGATGTGGAGGATGTGCGCCAGTGGATCGTCAAGACCGGATCCATCCGCGATTATCCCGGCGCGGCCTTCACCGATGCCGGCGCCAAGGTGCTGGAGACCGAGTGCGACATCCTGATCCCGGCGGCGATGGAAGGCGTGATCAACCTGTCCAACGCCGAACGCATCCAGGCACGTCTGATCATCGAGGCGGCGAACGGCCCCATCACCTTCGGCGCGGATGAAATTCTGCGCAAGAAGGGGGCGGTGATCATCCCCGACATGTATGCCAATGCGGGCGGTGTGACGGTGTCGTATTTCGAATGGGTCAAGAATCTGTCCCACATCCGTTTCGGGCGCATGCAGCGACGGGCGGAGGAGACGCGGCACGAATTGCTGGTGAACGAGCTGGAGCGCCTGTCGGCGGACAAGGGTCTCGGCTGGACCCTCTCGCCCGATTTCAAGAAGCGGTATCTTCACGGCGCGGGGGAGTTGGAGTTGGTCCGGTCGGGTCTGGATGACACGATGCGCACGGCCTATCAGGCGATGCGCGATGTGTGGCATGGGCGCGACGATGTCGAGGATCTGCGCGTCGCGGCCTATATCGTGTCCATCAGCCGGGTCGCCGCCACCTATCAGTCGAAGGGGCTGTAAGGCAGGGGCTTTACTCCGGCTGCGGGCGGGACGATAAGGGATCATGTCGCTCCCGCCCGGTTTCCTTGACGAATTGCGCACCCGCATCTCGCTCTCGCAGGTTGTGGGGCGCAAGGTCACGTGGGACATGCGAAAGTCCAATCAGGGGAAGGGCGACTTCTGGGCCCCGTGCCCGTTCCATCAGGAAAAATCCGCGTCTTTTCATGTGGATGACCGGAAGGGCTTTTATTACTGCTTCGGCTGCCACGCCAAGGGCGATGCCATCGGCTTCGTGAAGGAGACCGAGAATGTCGGCTTCATGGAGGCGGTGGAGATCCTTGCGCGCGAGGCCGGGATGCCCATGCCGGCCCGCGACCCGCAGGCCGCCGCGAAACAGGATCGCCGCAGCCAATTGGCCGAGATCATGGAGGAGGCCGTCCGCCATTATCGCCTGATGCTCGGCTCCCGCCAGGGGGAGGACGCGCGACGGTATCTGGACGGACGGGGCCTGTCGCAGGCCGCGCGCGACCGATGGGAGATCGGCTTCGCCCCCGATGCCCGGCAGGGCGTGTTTCAGGTGTTGACCGGCAAGGGGTTCGCGCCCGATCTGGTCGTGGCCTCGGGGCTGTGCGCGCGTCCCGACGACGGGGGCGCGCCCTATGACCGGTTTCGCGGGCGGATCATCTTTCCCATCCGCGATGCGCGGGGGCGCGCGATCAGCCTTGGCGGGCGGGCCATGGACCCGAACGCCCGGGCGAAATATCTGAATGGGCCGGAAACGGATCTGTTCGACAAGGGGCGCAACCTGTTCAACCACGGCCCCGCGCGGGAGGCGGCGGGCAAGGGCGACCCGCTGGTCGTGGCCGAAGGCTATATGGATACGATCGCGCTGTCCGAAGCGGGATTCCGCGCAACCGTGGCCCCTCTGGGCACCGCGATCACCGAGGATCAGTTGCGCCTGATGTGGCGCATTGCCGACGAACCCGTCATCGCGCTGGACGGGGACGCGGCGGGCATTCGGGCCGCGCTGCGCGTGGTTGATCTGGCCCTGCCGCTGCTGGAGGCGGGCAAGAGCCTGCGCTTTGCCGTTCTGCCCGTGGGCATGGACCCGGACGACCTGATCAAATCGCAAGGCGCGCAGGCTTTTCGCAAGGTGCTGGAGGCGGCGGAGCCGATGGTCGGCCTTTTGTGGCAGCGTGAGACGGAAGGGAAGGTCTTCGACAGTCCCGAACGCCGCGCGGCCCTGGACAAGACCTTGCGCGCGGCCATTGCCCGCATCGCCGATCCGTCGATCCGTCACCACTATGGCGAGGAGATCAAGCAGCGCCGGTGGGAGCTGTTCGGCATCCGCAAGACGAGCCGCCCCTTTGTGCCGGGCCGGAAAGAGCCGGTGCGGATCGCCCCCAGCACCTCCGCCCGCCAATCGCTTCTGGCCATGGCCGAAGGGGAGGGCATGACGCAAACGCTGCGAGTCTCGGTCATTCTTGCGGGGTTTGCCGGGCATCCCTCGCTGATCGGACCGTTCGAATCGGCGTTGGAGCGGCTTGGCCCGCTGACGCCCGAACAGCGGCATGTTCGCGATGCGCTTTTGCAACAGGCCCATGGCGCGGATCACGCGATGGAGGCTGTGGCGCAAGACCTTGAAACGCTGCTGTCGCTGCCCCATGTTCGCATCTCGCCGCCGATCCGACACCCGGACGATGTCGCGCTGGCGCGGCAATGTCTGGCGGAAGAGTTCGCGAAACTGGATGCCGCGCGTGGAACCGAGATCGAGATTCGCGAGGCGATGGAGGATATGGAGGGCCTTGCGGATGAGGGCCTGACATGGCGTCTGGCCCAGGCGGCCGAGGCGCGCAATCGCGTCGGACGCAGCCGCCTTGACGATTCGGGCGACCTGGGAGAAGACCGGTCCGCCCTGTCCGATCACCTTCGACGTATGATCGAGGATCAGGTTTGGATAAAGAAAAAGAGCTGAGGCGCTTTCACCCGCTGTGATTCGCGCTATTGATTCGATAGGAAGGCCGGACGATTCGCACCTTGTCCGGCACACCCCCGCTAGGAGCTACCATGGCAGCCAAAGACACCGATGACGGCAAACCCGAGGATCAGGAAACCGAATCCTCGCTGGACATAAGTCAGGCTGCCGTCAAACGGATGATCGCCGACGCGCGTGAGCGGGGCTACATTACCTATGAACAGCTGAACACCGTCATTCCGCAGGATCAGGTCTCCTCCGACCAGATCGAGGACATGATGGCGATGCTGTCCGAAATGGGCATTGAAGTGCGCGAGGAAGGCGAGGGCGAGGAGGAGACGAGCCCGGTGGTTCAGACCTCCTCCACCTCGCGCGAGGTTGCGGTGGCGGGCTCCACGTCCGAGACGCTGGACCGCACCGACGATCCGGTGCGGATGTATCTGCGCGAAATGGGATCGGTCGAACTTCTGTCTCGTGAGGGCGAGATCGCCATCGCCAAGCGGATCGAGGCCGGTCGCAACACGATGATCGCGGGGCTGTGCGAAAGCCCGCTGACCTTCCAGGCGATCACGATCTGGCGGGACGAGCTTCTGTCCGAGGATATTCTTCTGCGCGACGTCATCGACCTGGAGGCCACCTTCGGGCGGTCGCTGGATGGCGAGGACGACATGGAGGAGGCCGGTGTCGAGGGCGTCGAGGTGCCCGAGGGCCAGCAACAGCAACCCCGGCGCCAACCGGGCGAGCAGGAGCTGGACGCCGACGGCAACCCGATCCGCAGCGACGACGACGAGGATGACGAGGACGCGACCGCCATGTCGCTGGCGGCGATGGAAGCCGCGCTGAAGCCGCGCGTTCTGGAAACGCTGGACGTCATCGCCGGGAATTACGACCGCTTGTCCGCGATGCAGGACGAACGGATGCAGGCGACGATGGGCGGCGAGGGCTTTGCGGGCGAAGCGGCCTATCAGCAGACCCGGACCGAGATGGTGGTGCTGGTCAACAGCCTTCACCTTCACAACAACCGGATCGAGGCGCTGATCGACCAGCTTTACGGCATCAACCGCCGCGTGATGTCGATCAATTCGGGCATGGTGAAGCTGGCGGATGCCGCGCGGATCAACCGCCGCGAATTCGTGGACGAATATCAGGGATACGAGCTGGACCCCAGCTGGATGGACCGCATGGCCGGGAAATCCGGGCGTGGCTGGCAGACCCTGATGGAGAAAAGCCGCGCCAAGGTCGAGGAACTGCGTGCCGAGATGGCGCAGGTCGGCCAGTATGTCGGCGTCGACATTTCCGAATTCCGCCGCATCGTGCAGCAGGTGCAGAAGGGCGAAAAGGAAGCGCGTCAGGCCAAGAAGGAAATGGTGGAGGCGAACCTTCGCCTCGTCATCTCCATCGCCAAGAAATATACGAACCGGGGTCTGCAGTTCCTGGACCTGATCCAGGAAGGCAACATCGGCCTGATGAAGGCCGTGGACAAGTTCGAGTATCGCCGCGGCTATAAGTTCTCCACCTATGCGACGTGGTGGATCCGTCAGGCGATCACCCGGTCCATCGCGGATCAGGCGCGGACCATCCGCATCCCGGTCCACATGATCGAGACGATCAACAAGCTGGTCCGCACCGGTCGTCAGATGCTGCACGAAATCGGCCGCGAACCCACGCCCGAGGAACTGGCCGAGAAGCTGCAGATGCCTCTCGACAAGGTTCGCAAGGTCATGAAGATCGCGAAAGAGCCGATCAGCCTTGAGACCCCGATCGGGGATGAGGAAGACAGCCAGCTTGGCGATTTCATCGAAGACAAGAACGCGATCCTGCCGCTGGATTCGGCCATTCAGGAAAACCTGAAGGAGACGACGACCCGTGTTCTGGCCTCTCTCACCCCGCGCGAGGAGCGGGTTCTGCGGATGCGCTTTGGCATCGGCATGAACACCGACCACACGTTGGAAGAGGTGGGACAGCAATTCAGCGTGACGCGCGAACGGATCCGCCAGATCGAGGCGAAGGCACTGCGCAAGTTGAAGCATCCCAGCCGGTCGCGCAAATTGCGGAGTTTCCTGGACCAATGAAAACGATCGCCGCCATTGCCGTTGCCTTGGGGATCGCCGCATCCCCCGCCTCCGCCTTCATCGCCTTCGACAGCTACCGCGTCGATGGCGATGCGTCGCGGTTCATGGTTCAGTATGAACCGGGTGCGGCGGCCCGCAACTACTGGTGCGCGGCGGGCGATTTCGCGCTGCGTCGGCTTAACGTCAATCCGACGACGCCGATCTACCGTATCTCTCCCAAGCCGCTGCCGCGCATGACGGGGATGATGTTCTCCCTCTCTCCCGAAGGGGCGACGGACGACACCGGCATTTTCGTCATTCCCAACCGCGGCTATCTCTCGGCCGGGTTTGCCGATTCCTTGTGTGAAACGCGGCGTATGAAACGGTGATCACCGTCCGCACAACCGGACCGGGCCTGTATGAGATCACCGATCTGGTGGCCCGTCAGCTGCGCGGGGACGGTTTGCTGACATTGATGATACGTCATACCTCTGCCTCGCTTTTGATACAGGAAAATGCCGATCCCGAGGTGAAGGCCGATCTGGCAGCGTTTTTTGGCCGCCTCGTGCCGCCCGCCGATCACCCCGACATGGCGTGGATCACCCACCGGTATGAGGGCGCGGACGACATGCCCGCGCATATCAAGGCGGCACTTCTTCCGACCAGCCTTTCCATTCCGGTGCGGAACGGACGCATGATGTTGGGCCGGTGGCAGGGGATTTTCGTTGTCGAACACCGGACATTGCCCCATCAACGCGAAGTGGCCCTGCATCTGTCGTGATACGCAACATGCGGTGGGTCGCATTTCCCTCTGGCCCATCCCTGTGAAGACGCGCTAAGGTCCGCGCAGGTCGTCATGGGACAAGGGATACCGGATGCGCTGCCCGTTTTGCGGAAATATCGACACGCAGGTGAAGGACAGCCGCCCCGCCGAAGATCATGTCGCCATCCGTCGCCGCCGTTTCTGCCCGGCCTGCGGGGGGCGGTTCACGACCTATGAACGGGTTCAGTTGCGCGATCTGGTGGTCATCAAGACCTCGGGCAAGCGCGAGGATTTCGACCGCTCCAAGCTTGAGCGGTCGATCCGCATCGCCATGCAGAAGCGGCCCGTGGCCCCCGACCGGATCGACCAGATGATTTCGGGCATCGTGCGTCGGCTGGAAAGTCTGGGCGACACGGATATCAGCTCCAAGGTCATCGGTGAGATCGTGATGGAAAGCCTCGCGCGGATCGACACCGTCGGGTATGTCCGCTTCGCCAGCGTTTACAAGAATTTCCAGGAGGCTGGCGATTTCGACAAGTTCGTGGCCGAATTGCGCCCCACCGCCCTGAAGGACGAGTGATCGACCCACGCCATATGGCGCATGCGATCGGATTGGCGCGGCGTGGTTTGGGCAATGTGTGGCCCAATCCGGCGGTCGGTTGCGTGATCGTCCGGGAGGGCCGGATCGTCGGCCGTGGCTGGACCCAACCCGGCGGCCGGCCCCATGCCGAGGTGCGGGCGCTGGAGCAGGCGGGCCCCTTGGCCGAAGGCGCAACGGCCTATGTCTCGTTGGAACCGTGTGCGCATTTCGGCAAGACGCCGCCCTGTTCCGCCGCCATCGTGCGGGCCGGTGTGTCCCATGTCGTAAGTGCGGCCATCGACCCCGATCCGCGTGTGGCCGGTCGCGGGCACGCCATGTTGCGCGCGGCGGGGATCACCGTCACCGAACATGTCATGGCCGATCAGGCGCGGGCGCTGAACAAGGGCTTTCTCAAGCGGATCGGGCAGGGTCTGCCGATGGTCACGCTGAAACTGGCCACCAGCCTGGATGGCCGCATCGCCACGGCAGCGGGCGAAAGCCGCTGGATCACGGGGGCGGAGGCACGGCGGGCCGTTCACGCGATACGCCTGTCCCATGACGCGGTCATGATCGGATCGGGCACCGCATTGGCCGACGACCCGGAGCTGAGTGTGCGGGACATCGGTGCCCGGCATCAGCCCGTCCGGGTGGTGCTCGACAGCACCCTGCGCCTTGATCCGGGCGGCCGGCTGGGGCGATCGGTCCGCAAGGGGCCCGTCTGGATGGTGCACGGCGATGCCGCCCCGCAACCGGCGCGGGATGCGTGGATTGCGGCGGGGGCGCATCTGATCCAGGCCTCGGGCCTGCGCGCCGCCTTGCGCGCGCTGGCCGATCGCGGGATCACGCGGGTGTTCAGCGAGGGGGGCGCGACCGTGGCCGCCGCCCTGTTGCGCGAGGGGTTGGTGGACGACCTTGCGATGTTCACCGCCGGTGCGGTTCTGGGCGGGGACGCCGTTCCCGCCATCGCCCCCCTGGGCTGGGCGCATCTGGCCGATGCCCCGCGCCCGACGCTGATGGATCAGCGTGTCATCGGCGGCGACACGCTGACCCGCTGGTCGTTCTGATCACCAGTGACCGGTGTTTTCCATCGAGGCCCACGGCTCTTGCGCGGGTTTTGCGTCGCCCTTTTGCAGCAGTTCTATCGATACGTTGTCGGGGCTGCGCACAAAGGCCATGTGCCCGTCGCGCGGCGGCCGGTTGATCGTCACGCCATTGTCCTGCAGATGCTGGCACAGGGCATAGATGTCGTCGCATTCATAGGCCAGATGGCCGAAGTGACGGCTGTCCGAGGGCAGGCCTTCGTCGCCATCCCAGTTGTAGGTCAGTTCCACCGGGCATTCCGGCTGGCCGGGGGGCGCCATGAAGATCAACGAGAAACGGCCCTTCTCGCTGTCCATCCGACGCACCTCTTCCAAGCCCAGCAAACGGAAGAACGCCATTGTCGCGTCCAAGTCTTTGACGCGGACCATCGTGTGCAGATATTTCATGTAAATCTCCTTCTGAGGGCGAAGTTAGTCTGATTGCAGGAAGTTGCCAGCCGTGGGATTTCCGTTCGGCACGACATGCGGTATCGACAGGCGACAGCCCCCGAGCCATATGAGGCAACCCATGCGCCACCCCGAGCATCAGTATCTTGACCTCCTTGACCGTGTCCTGTCCACGGGGGATGAGCGTGTGGATCGCACCGGCGTCGGGACGCGGTCGGTGTTCGGCGCAATGGCGCGGTTCGATCTGTCGGATGGGTCGGTTCCGCTTCTGACCACCAAACGCGTCTATTGGAAAACGGCGGTGAAGGAGATGCTGTGGTTCCTGAGCGGGGGCACGAATATCCAGCCGCTGTTGAAAGAGAACGTCCGCATCTGGACCGATTGGCCGCTTGCCACCTATCGCCGTGAAACGGGCGAGGATATCGCGCAAGAGGCGTTCGAGGCTCGCATCATTTCAGACGACGCGTTCGCCCGTCGTTGGGGGGAGTTGGGTCCGGTCTATGGCAAGCAATGGCGGCGATGGGTCGGCGCGGATGGGCGCGAGCATGACCAGATCGCCGATCTGATCGCCACGTTGAAGACCAACCCTGCCAGCCGCCGGATGCTGTTTCACGCCTGGAACGTGGCCGAGCTGTCGGGGATGGCGCTGCCGCCTTGTCACATGGTCTATCAGTATCACGTCACGACCGATGGGCGGCTGAATTCGCTGTGTTTCCAGCGTTCGGCGGACCTGTTGCTTGGGGTGCCGTTCAACTGGGTGGGCGCGTCGGCCCTGCATCTGATGATCGCCCAGCAGGCGGGGCTGACGCCCGGCGAAATCGTATGGTTCGCGGGGGATGTGCATCTCTATCTGAACCATCTGGATGTGGCGCGCGAACAGATGGGGCGCACGCCGCGCGCCGTCCCGAAGATGCGCCTTGCGTCGCGCGCGCGCAGCATCGACGATTACCGGATCGAGGATTTCACCGTGGAGGGTTATGACCCCCATGCCGCGATCAAGGCCGATGTGGCCGTGTGAGCGGACGTTTGCAACAGGGATGACCAGACAATGCTGACTCTGATCGCGGGGCTCGCGCGCAACAACGCCATCGGGCGGGGCAACACGATCCCGTGGGACGCGCCCGAGGACATGGCCTTTTTCGCCCGCGAAACGGCGGGCGGCGCGGTCATCATGGGGCGGCACACCTGGGACAGCCTGCCGAAACGCCCGCTGCCCCGCCGGATGAACATCGTCGTCACCTCGCACACGGTGGAGTGCGAGGCGGCGGCCTCGGTCCAGGGGGCACTGGCGCTTGCGGCAAAGGCAGGCCATGCGCGGGTCTATGGGATGGGCGGGCGCGGCATTTACGAGGCGCTGCTGCCCGTGGCCGATCGGCTTCTGCTGACATTCGTGGACGTGGACGTGCCCGACGCCGACACGTTTTTCCCCGCGGTGAATTTCAACGACTGGCGCGCGGTGCAGACGATGACCCTGCGACCCGAGGGGCCCGCCTGCACCCTGACCGAATACCTGCGGCGCTAGGGGGCAGGTGTCAGGTGGGTGATCCCCACCGCCGCGGCCCGGGCAAGATCCGGGTCCAGTGACATCGGCACATACTCCCCCCGCCGCCACAACCCGCCCAGATCGTCATAGAATTGCGACAGCGGATGGCCCGATTGCCCGGTTGACGTGATGAAGACCGAACTGTCGGGGTCGGCGAAGTCATAGACGCCGCGATACCCCGCGCCATGCACGTTCTGGAACGGGTCGCGCCCGAAGCCCTTCGTCACCCCCCGGTTCAGCGTATCGTCCCCACCCGAGGTCGATTGCCGGATGTTCACCAGATACCGCAGCCCCGGCAAGTTCCCAAGGACGGGATCGTCATGCGTGGCCTGATGCGCGTCGCCCCACCGCCAGCTTTCCAGATTGGCACCATAGCGCTCGGACAGCCACAAAAGTGCGTCGTCCAGCGCGATCCGGGCGGCATCGGCGCAGGTTTCCTCTACGCTTGTCTGCTTCAGGTCGCACCACACCCCGGCACCGCCTTCGTTGCGATACACGCGGCCAAGGAACGTCGCGTCCACATGACTGAACTGATCCGCCATCGGGCCGATATCGTCGCGGATCAACCGATCCTGCAAGGCCGACAGCCAGGCCTGCGCGATCAGCGGTTCCGGCATATGCTCGTTCATCTCGCCATTCCACTGGGCGAGCATGGCAAGCGCCCGCTGGCGCAGGCGTTCGGGCGTGCCGTCGGGCGCGTCGGCGCCGACATACCACAGATCGGCCCCGACCAGCGGCAACACCTCGCGCATGGTGGTGCTGACGGTGTCCAGCTGCGCCTCGATGAAGCTGTCGCGCGTGTGGACGTTGCGCGCCCGCATCAGGGTCAGCCAGCGCTGGATGCGTTGCGTGTCGCCCCAATCGAAGCTGACATGGTCCGGAAAGGGGCGGTCCACCGTCTTGTTGTTGGTGTTGCCAAGGATGCCCGAGGCGGGATCACGCTCGCGCGGGTTGGTGTCATAGGGGGCGATCCCCAGCCAGCGGTTCTGGGCGATCCATCCGGGCGAGGGGATGCGCCCCTGACCTTGCATCGCCGGGTTGCGGGCGGGAATGGCGCCCACGGTCTGCAGGGCGATGCCGTCCGCATCGGCCAGCATCAGGTTCTGCGCCGGGGCCACGAAGTCGCGCCCTGCGGCCATCGCGGCGTCGATCCCTTCGGCATACATCAGGCCCATGGCGGCGGTCATCGAGGTGTCCTGCGGGTCCAGCCCGGTCCAGCGCAGGGACATGACATGCCCGGCGGGGGTGATGCTGCCCACATCGTAATGGCTGGCGGGCAGGACGGGGCCATTCTCGGTCCAGCGCAGGGTGACGGTGGCCGGCGCGGCATCCTTGATGCGGATGATGGAACGTTCGGTGCGGAAGGGTTCCCAGCCCTCGGGCGTCCGATATTGGTCGGGCCGATCGGGGTTCACCTCCTCGACGAACAGGTCCTGATCGTCGACATAGGCGGTGGTCAGCCCCCAGCCGAAGCTGTCCGACCGCCCCGACAGGATCAACGGCATGCCCGGAATGGTTCCGCCGATCACGCCCCCGGTCGAAAGCTCCATCCGCGCCAGATACCAGATGGTGGGTGCGGAAAAGGGCAGATGCGGGTCATTGGCCAGCAGGGATCCATCGGCGGTGGACCGGGTGGGTGCCGCGGCCCACGCGTTCGACGCACCGCCGAACGGGGCCATGGCGAAGGGCGACAGCGCGTCGGCCATTTTGATCGGCGTGTAATCCGGCGACACGTCCGGCACGATTTCGGAATATCGGGGCAGGGCCATGACGGCCGCCCCCGGATCGTCGGGCAGAATGTCGCGCAGACGTTCCGGTGGCAGGATCAGCGACATGCGGGCGCGCAGCACCTCATCGCCGGTCTTGGACGACATCTGCAATGCCAGAAGCTTGAGGATGGCCAGGCTGTCCGCCGGTTGCCAAGGCGAAATGGCGTTCGAGAACAGGAAGAACTGCGGCGCCCCCCGACCCCGCGCGCCCACGTTGATCTGGTCGATCCAATCGTTCACCCCGGCGGCATAAGCCTCCAGCGCGACGCGCGTCCGTTCGTCCTGCGCCGCGACCGAGCTTTGGGCCAGACCATACAGGTCCAGCCGCCGCATCATTGCATCGGTGCGCAACGTCCGATCGCCAAAAATCTCAGACAGCCGCCCTTGGGCCGTGCGTCGCAGCAGGGTCATCTGCCACAAACGGTCCTGCGCGTGGACAAAGCCCAAGGCGCGGAACACGTCGGCATCCGTTTGTCCGAAGATGTGCGGCACGTCGTTGCTGTTGCGCACGATTTCCACCGGGCCGCCAAGGCCCACCAGCGCGAAATCCTCGGAATAATTGGGCAAGGAGCGTGACAGGAACCAGTATCCGATTCCCAGCCCGATCAGGCCAAGCAGCACAAGCCCCGTCAGGATACGGAACAGCCAGCGGAAGATGCGGATCATATCGTGTCCTGAACTCGGGCGGGAATGGCCCGGGTGGTAGCGGATGACAGGGGCCAAGACAATCGGCCCCGCCCATCACGTTCGGGTCAGGGTCAGGGAATGATCCGCGTGTATTTCGTGCCCGCCACCGTCGCCCCCGCGATCAGGCCCGACTGGCCATAGACCAGCGCCACCACGGGGTCGATCTCGGTCGTGTCCTTGCCGATGCTGCCGCCCTGGTCCGGTGTGGCATAGCGCAGGTCCGCCCCCGCCACCCAACCGGCCGAGGACCGGAAATCTGCCAGCGCCATCGGCGTCATGAAGAACAGGGCATGGGCGTATTGCTGCGCGCCGATCTGGAACCCGACCGAGGCCTTGGCCGCGGAATAGTAATCCACCGTCGCGTCGTTGATCCGCAGCGCCCCACGGCCATAGGCGCCGCCGATACCAAGCCCCGCCTCGGTGATCAGCGGCATGTAGAGGACGCCAGCCGAACGTGCCGCCAGATCGCGCGTGCCTGGAAACTGCTGGAACAGGTAGTCCCGTGCCACGTCCACCCGCGCGTCGATCATCGACCCGCCATTGCTGCCCACGCCGTTCGCGCAGGCCGCCACGCCAAGCGTTGCCCCGAATCCAGCTAGAAGTGCGCGCCGGTCCATCATGCCCATGCCCCTTATGTTTTTGTTCCCGCAACGATACGCCATGCGCGCGGGCCTGTCACGCGGTGCCGTTCACATCCCGCAGGTGACGGGCCATTTCCGGCGCAAAATAGGTCAGGACGCCATCGCAACCCGCCCGCTTGAAAGCCAGAAGGCTTTCGGCCATGCCCTTCGTCGGATCCAGCCAGCCCTGCGCCATCGCCCCCTTCAGCATCGCGTATTCCCCCGACACCTGATAGGCGAAGGTGGGCACGCCGAATTCGTCCTTCACGCGGCGGCACACGTCAAGATAGGGCATCCCCGGCTTGACCATCACGCTGTCGGCCCCCTCGGTCAGGTCGCGGGCGACAAGGCGAAGCGCCTCATCCGTGTTGCCGGGGTTCATCTGATAGGTCTTCTTGTCGCCCTTCAGAACCGCGCTGGCCCCCACCGCATCCCGGAACGGGCCGTAAAAGACCGAGGCGTATTTTGCCGAATAGGACATGATGGAGGTGCCGTGATGCCCCTCCGCCTCCAGCGCCATGCGCATCCGTCCGATCCGCCCGTCCATCATGTCGGACGGGCCAAGAATGTCCGCCCCCGCCTCGGCCTGCGACAGGGCCATCTTGACCAGCGCGTCCACGGTTTCGTCGTTCAGCACGATCCCGTCGCGCATCAGCCCGTCCTGCCCATGGATGTTGAACGGATCAAGCGCGATGTCCGTCATCACCGCCATCTCCGGCACGGCGTCCTTGATCGCGCGGATCGTCCGGTTCACCAGATTGTCGGGGTGCCATGCCATCTCGCAGGTTTCGGTCCGGGCCGAGGGGGCGGTGTAGGGAAAAAGACACACCGCCGGAACGCCCAGCCGTGCCGCCTCCTCCACCCGCGGCAACAGCGCCTCGGTTGAATGGCGCTGCACGCCGGGCATGGATGCGATGTCGCTGCTGCCGGCGTCGTCCTGAATGAACACGGGCCAGATCAGGTCATTCACGCCGAACGCGGTTTCCTGCGTCAGACGGCGTAGGGCGTCGGTCCGGCGGTTGCGGCGAAAGCGGGTCGCGGGGTAGGAGGCCGGTGTCAGGTGCATGGGGTCCTCAGCGGTCGAGATGGTCCGACGGCACGCCGGACGGACAACAATCTTTTTTTGCGTCCTGACATGGAAATGCCCGCGCCTCAAGGGTAGGTAGGGTGCAAACGGACAGGGAACACGCCGACGTGCACTGGTATGACCTACTTCTCTCGCCCATCAGCGCGCGGTCTTTCGCCTCGATCTGGTATTGGATCGCCCTTGTCGGCTTTTGGGCAATGCAGCAGCGACAGGTGCTGGGCGTGCCCGCGACGGTCCTGGCCGAAGGGGGGGAGCGTGCGGCCGAGGATGCGCTGGTCTTGGCGCGTGTGCATGTGCGGCGGATGCTGAACGTGGCGCCGGTCATGCGCGTGGCGCAGGTGGCGGGCGGGGCGTTCGCGGGGTCGCTGGTGCTGGCGCTGGCCCTTGCGGGGCTGGAAATGGCGCAGGCGTTGCTGCCGATCCTGCTGCCATGGCTGGCCGTCGTTGTTCTGCGCCTGCGTCTTGCGCAGCGGCTGGCGGCCCAGGGGCCGGACGCGGCGGCGTTGGTGGAACGCCTGCTCTGGCACCGTCTGGGTGTGCAGGCGCTGGCGGGCGGGGCGATCTTTCTGGCGGTGCTTTGGGGCGCGTGGCGCAACCTGACGCTTGCCATGCCGTATTGAGGGGGGCGTTCGATGTCCAAAGCGATCATTCTGGGCGGCGCGCCCGAGGGGTATGACGCCCGGCTTCTGGCCAAGGAACTGGGCAAGGGCGCGCCCGTCATCCACATCGCGCGCGACGACAAGCGTCTGGCGGCGATGCGGACGGCGTTGCAGGCGATGGCGCCGGCGGTGGCGGTGCTGGAGTTTCCGGCATGGGACTGCCTGCCCTACGACCGGGTCTCGCCCAATCCCGCGCTGGCCGCCCGCCGGATGGCGACGCTGGCCGCGCTGGCGCAGGGGGTGACGGGGGCGTTCGTCCTGCTGACAACGCTGAACGCGGCGACGCAGCGCGTGCCGGCCCGTGCGACCGTGGCGGGGGCCAGCTTCTCGGCCCGCCTGGGCGACCGGGTGGATGAGGGGCGTTTGCGCGAATACCTCGCGCGCATGGGCTATACCCCCGTGACGACCGTGGCCGAGCCGGGCGATTTCGCGATCCGCGGCGGCATCATCGACATCTTTCCGCCCGAGGGGGATCCCGTGCGTCTCGACCTGTTCGGCGACACGCTGGACGGTCTGCGCAGGTTCGATCCCGAGACCCAACGCTCCACCGAGAAGCTGTCGGCGTTGGACCTTGCGCCGGTGTCGGAAGTGATGCTGGACGAGGCCGCGATCACCCGTTTCCGCCAGAATTACCGTGTCGAATTCGGGGCGGGCGGGGCGAATGACCCGCTTTATGAAGCGGTGAGCGCGGGGCGCAAGCATCAGGGGATGGAGCATTGGCTGCCCTTCTTCCATGACCGGCTGGAGACGATCTTCGATTATCTGCCGGACGCCACGATCATGGTGGACGATCAGGTCACGCCCGCGCGTCTGTCCCGTTGGGAAGGGATCGCGGATCAATACGATGCCCGCAAGGAGGCGGCGGCGCAGAAGGCGCGGGTGGACACCGTCTATAAGCCCGTGGCCCCCGACGCCCTCTATCTGGACGATGCGGCGTGGGAGACGGCGGTGGCCGCGCACCGGCGTATCCAGTTGTCGCCCTTGGCGCAGGCCCCCGGTCCCGGCGTGGTGGATGCGGGCGGGCGGATCGGGCGCAGCTTCGCCCCGGAACGGCAACAGGAAAACATCAGCCTTTTCGCGGCCTTGGCGTCCCATGTTCAGACGCTGCGCAAGACGGGGCAGGTGGTCATCGCCAGTTGGTCCGAGGGCGCGCGCGAGCGTTTGTCGGGCCTTTTGGACGATCAGGATATCAAAAGCACCCACGTCGCCGATTTCCGCGATGTGCCCGAGGGCAAGGGTGGCGTGTTCCTGATGATCTGGCCGCTGGATGCGGGGTTCACGGCGCCGGGACTTGCGGTGATCTCCGAACAGGACGTGCTGGGCGATCGGCTGATTTCCACCCCCAAGCGCAAGCGCAAGGCCGAGAATTTCCTTCGCGATCTGGAAACCCTGTCGCCCGGCGATCTGGTGGTGCATGTCGAACACGGCGTCGGCCGTTATCTGGGGTTGGAGACGTTGCGCGTGCCGCAGCCGCCCTCGAACCGACCCGGCCCGCCGCACGACTATCTGCATCTGGTCTATGCCGAGGATGCGAAACTCTACCTGCCGGTGGAGAATATCGAACTCCTGTCCCGTTACGGGCATGAGGACGGTCTTTTGGACAAGCTGGGCGGTGGTGCGTGGCAGGCCAAGAAGGCGCGCCTGAAAGAGCGTATCCGCGAGATTGCCGACCGCCTGATGCGCATCGCCGCAGAACGTCATCTGCGCCATGCCCCCATTCTGGAAGCGCCCCATCAGATGTGGGAGGCGTTCGCCGCCCGCTTCCCCTATCAGGAGACCGACGACCAGCTGGCCGCCATTGCCGATGTGGTGTCCGATCTGGAAGCCGGTCGCCCGATGGACCGCCTGGTCGTGGGCGATGTGGGTTTCGGCAAGACGGAGGTGGCGATGCGCGCGGCCTTCGTCGCCGCCCTGGCGGGGATGCAGGTCGCGGTGATCTGCCCCACGACGCTTCTGGCGCGTCAGCACTTCCGCAGCTTTGCCGAACGGTTTCGCGGATTTCCGATGGTGGTGCGGCAGCTGTCGCGCTTCGTTCCCGCGAAAGAGGCGGCGGCCACCCGCGCCGGACTGGCCGATGGCAGCGTGGACATCTGCATCGGCACCCACGCCCTTCTGGCCAAGGGCATCAAGATCCAGCGCCTTGGTCTGCTGATCATCGACGAGGAGCAGCATTTCGGCGTGTCCCACAAGGAACGCCTGAAGGAGATGCGGTCCGAGGTGCACGTCCTGACCCTGACCGCCACGCCCATTCCGCGCACGCTGCAACTCTCATTGACCGGGGTGCGCGATCTGTCGATCATCGCGACCCCGCCGGTGGACCGCCTGGCGATCCGCACCTATGTGTCGGAATTCGACGCGGTGACGCTGCGCGAGGCGTTGTTGCGCGAACGCTATCGCGGGGGGCAGAGCTTCTTCGTCGTGCCGCGCATCTCCGACCTGCCGGAAATCGAAGCCTTTCTGAAGGAGCAGGTGCCCGAGGTCAGCTATATCATCGCCAACGGGCAGTTGGCGGCGGGCGATCTGGATGAACGGATGAACGCGTTTTACGACGGCAAGTTCGACGTGCTTCTGGCCACGACCATCGTCGAATCCGGCTTGGACATTCCGACCGCCAACACGATGATCGTTTACCGCGCCGACATGTTCGGCCTGTCGCAGCTTTACCAGATTCGTGGCCGGGTGGGGCGGTCGAAGACCCGCGCCTATTGCTTCCTGACGACGAAGCCGCGCAGCCCGCTGACCCCGCAGGCCCAGAAACGGCTGAAACTTCTGGCCAGCCTCGACAGTCTGGGGGCGGGGTTCAACCTTGCCTCGCATGACATGGATCTGCGCGGGGCGGGCAACCTTCTGGGGGATGAGCAGTCGGGCCATATCAAGGAAGTGGGCTATGAACTTTATCAGAACATGCTGGAGGAGACGATCCGCAAGCTGCGTTCGGGGGAGATCGGTGGGCTGACCGACGCCGACGACCATTGGGCGCCGCAGATCAGCCTTGGCGTTCCGGTGCTGATCCCGGAAGACTACATCCCCGATCTGGATATCCGGCTTGGCCTCTATCGTCGCCTGTCCGCCCTGACCACCAAGGTGGAGATGGAGGGATTCGCCGCCGAACTGATCGACCGGTTCGGGCCGCTGCCGCGTGAGGTGAATACCCTGATGCTGGTGGTGCGGATCAAGGCGATGTGCAAGCGCGCGGGTATTTCACGTCTGGATGCGGGGCCGAAGGGGGCCACGATCCAGTTCCACAACGATCGGTTCGCCGATCCGGCGGGTCTGGTCGATTTCGTGCAGGCGCAGCCGGGGGCCAAGATCGTCGGCAACAAGATCGCCGTCGCCGTGGACTGGCCGACCGAGGCCGACCGCATTCGCGGGAGCTTCGGTCTGGCCAAGGCGCTGGCGGAAAAGGTGGTGAAACCGAAGCGTCACTGACGTTTCGGCAACCGCCACATGATGATCAGGATCAGGGCGGTGAAAACCGTAAGCCCCGTGGCCAGCGGCACATTCGTGCCGTTGAACGATTGCCCGACGGGCAAAGACAGGACCACCGCCATGAGGGTCGCGATGCAGCCCGATATCGACGCGCCAAGGCCCGCCAGATGGCCCAGCGGCTCCAACGTCAGGGCGTTCAGATTGCCCATGCACAGGCCCAGCATCGCAAAGGTGGAGGCGGTCCAGAAGATTTGCGCCGGAAAGGCCAGCGCCTCGGGCATCAGGCCGAAGCCGTTGGTGACGGCCATGATGGCGGAAATGGCGAACTGCACCTCCACGACCGTCGTGATCACCGCGCGCATCCCCACACGGCCGACGATGTTCGCGTTCAGAAAGCTGGAGCACCCGGCCACCATCGCCAGCCCGAAGAACCAGTAGGGGAAGGTTTCGGCGGCATCGAACCGCTGTTCGAAGATCGGCTGGATGGACGAGATGGTGGAGAACATGCAGGCAAACGCAAACCCTTGGGCGGTGATGGTCATCACCACCATGCGGTTGCCGCGGATTTCGCGCAGCCCCTCTGCCAAAAGGCGCAGGCGCAGCGGGCGGCGTGCCGTAGGAACAAGGGTTTCCGGCTGCCGGATGTGCAGCCAGAGGGCCGAGCCGAGCGATACGAGCATGAAGACGAAGAACAACTCGCGCCATCCGAAGGCCTGAATGACGACGTTTCCGATCATCGGCGCCATGGCGGGCACGATGGTGAAGATCATCATGATGAAGCTGACCACCCGCGCCATGTCCCGCCCGGCATACAGGTCGCGCACGATCGCGATGGCGACGACGCGCGGGCCCGCCCCACCGATCCCTTGGATCAGGCGGCCGATCAGAAGCATCTCCAGCGACTGCGACAGCGCGGCGATCAACGCCCCCGTGCAGTAGATGCCCGCGCAGGCGATGATGACCGGCTTGCGCCCCACCGCGTCAGAGATCGGCCCGACCAGCAAGGTGCCAAGACCCATCCCCAGCATGAAGATGACGACGATCAGCTGAACATGGTTCGGGGCGTCCGGCGTCAGTTCGGCGGTCATCTGGGGGAACGCGGGCAGCATGGCGTCGATGCTGAACGCGATGGCGGCCATCAGGGTGGCCATGAGGGCGATGAATTCGAACTGGCCCAGCGAGCGGCGGGCGGGCGTCATTGCTCTGCGTCCCGGCTGGCGGCAATATCGTCGAGGATGGCCAGCCACTGGTCCACCGGCTGCGCCCCGGCCAGAACGAACTGGCGGTCCAGAAGGAAGGTCGGCACCGCCGAAACCCCCTTGTCGCGGGCATCGGCGTCGCGGGCGCGCAGATCGTCGCGATCCGCCTCGGACTCCAGAAGCCGCCGGAGCACGCCTTCGTCCATGCCGACACTGGCCCCGATACGGGCCAGAACGTCGTGATCCGAAATATCCAGGCCGTCCTGGAAGTAGGCTTTGAACAGCCGATCCACCACCGCCATCTGCCGCCCTTCAAGCCCCGCCCAATGGATCAGGCGGTGCGCGTCCAGCGTGTTCGGCATCCGGGTGGCGGCGGCAATGTCGATGATGATGCCCGCGTCCTGCGCCGCCGCCTCGACCGAGGCGGCAAGGCTGACGGCGCGCGCCCGGTCCCCGAACCGCGTTTCGAACCATTCGGCGCGGTCCATCCCTTCGGACGGCATGTCGGGGTGAAGCTGATAGGGGTGCCACTCGATGCGGAACGGATGACCCGGGCGCTGCTCCAGCGCCCGCGTCAGGTTCGCCTTGCCGATGAAACACCAGGGGCAGACGGGGTCGGAGAAGATATCCAGGGGGATGCTGGCAACGCGCATGGTCGCTTCCTGTATGGGATCGTTCGTCTTATGCGCCCCATATCAGGAATTGACCAGAGGCCGCGCCACCTTACTGCCCGCCGCCGACGGGATCCTCGGTCGCGTTGTCGTCGCCGTATTTGCTGTCATCGTCCGACGCATCCTCGCCCGGCGACATATACAGGCGGCTGTCGTTGATCGAATCGTTGTCGTGGACCTCGTCCATGTGAACGTCGGAGGGAACGGCGCCTTCCAGCCATTCGTCGATCTGCTGGGCCACGTCATCCTGATCGTTGCCGGTCAGTTCGACCAGACGTTCCTCAAGCGCGGTGCGGTCGCCCTCCACCTCGATCAGGTCGTCTTCGGACAGTTCGGGCCACTGATCCAGCATGGATTCGTGAAAGGCATCCCAGTTCTCGCTTACGCTGCGCCAACGCATCTTGATCTCCGTCGTGATTTGACGGTCAACGTGGCGCGCGCGGCGCGGTTCCGTCAGGGCGCGTTCGACCACCAGACCTCGGGTTGGAACCCCGGCCAGTCGCCATAAAGCGGCAGGCGATCGGGATGGGACAGATCAGAGCGATAGGCGAGGCGTGAGACATCCGAATACCAGAACGGCACGACATATCGCCCCGCCATCAGAACCCGGTCCAGCGCGCGGGCGGTGTCGCGAAAGGCGCGCGGCGTCTCCGCCCGCACCATCGCCGCGATCAGCGAATCCACCGCCGGCGAGGAGACGCCCGCCACGTTGCGCGATCCCGGCTGCATCGCGGCGCCCGACCCCCAATAGAGCCATTGTTCGTTCCCCGGCGACAGCGAGAAGCTGCGGGTCATCACCGTCATGTCGAAGTCGAAATCGGTCAGGCGCTGATTGTATTGCGCGCTGTCCACCGCCGTCACCCGCGCGTCGATCCCAAGGCGTTTCAGCAGCCGAACGTAGATCGCCGCAACCGTGGCGATCTGATCCGCCGACAATGTGCCCCCGGAATCGCCGCCCTGGGCCAGCAGGATTTCAAACCGCATCGGCGCGCCGTCACGCATCAGTTGTCCGCCTTCGACCGCCCATCCCGCCTTGCGCAGCAGTTCCGCCGCCCGGGCAAGGTTGGCCCGCGCGGCGCCCGAGGGCAGGGCATACCCATCCACCGCGCCCGGCGGCATCTCGTTGTGATAGGGGGTCAGCAGTTCGGCCTCGGCCGCGCTGGCGGGTTCGCCGACCCGCATCCCAAGATCGGAGTTGGAAAAGAAGCTGCCGATCCGTGGTTCAGCCCCCCCGGTCACGATCTGGTTGATCAGCGGAAAGTCGAACGCCAGGATCATCGCCTGCCGCACGCGCCAATCGTCAAAGGGCGGGGTGCGCGTGTTCATGACAAACCCCTGAATCCCCGAGGGGCGACCGTGGGGGATCGTTTCCAGCCGAACCTGCCCCTCCCGGACGGCGGGGAAATCGAAGTTTGTGGCCCAGCGGGCGGCGTTCAATTCCCGCCAGACCGACAGGGATCCGGCCTTGAACGCCTCGAACATGACGCCGCTGTCGCCATAGAACTCGGTGCGCAGCCGGTCGAAATTGTGCAGGCCGCGATTGACGGGCAGATCCTTGCCCCACCAATCAGGGTTGCGGCGATAGGTGATGCGCCGCCCCGGGACGACCTCGTCCACCACATAGGGCCCCGATCCGATCGGCGGAACAAGCGAGGAGCGAGTGAAGTCCACCCCCTCCCATTGCGCGCGCTTCAGGACGGGACGCAGGCCAAGCGCCAGAGGCATTTCCCGGTCGGGTTCGGTGAAGGTGAAGCGAACGCTGCGGGGGCCGGTCTCCTCGAAAGTCGCGACCTTGTTCCAGACGGCGGCGTAACGGGGTTGCCCCTCGCTCGCCAAGGTCTGGAACGACCAGATCACATCGTCGACGGTGACGGGGCTGCCATCGGAAAACCGCGCCTCGGGGTGCAGGGTGAATTCGACGAAACTGCGCGCGTCATCCGTCTCGATGCTTTCGGCCAGAAGACCGTAAAGGGTGAACGGCTCGTCGATGGAACGGACCATCAGCGTCTCCACCGTCCAACGGCCCAGATCGAACGGCGCGCGGCCCCGCACGATATAGGGGTTGAGGGAATCGAATCCGCCCGTTTCCCCAAAGGTCATGGACCCGCCCTTGGGCGCGTCGGGATTCGCGTAGGGCAGGTGGGTAAATCCAACGGGCAGGCCCGGTTCGCCATACATCGCGATGCCATGTGCTTTTTGTGCCACAGCAGCCGTGCCGACCAGCAACAGGCCGGCAACCGCGATTCCGGCCTTCAAAACCTTAATGAAATGCGAAGGCATGGGGATGACGTCAGTTCCTCGTATCTCGACTTGGCGGCCACACTAGGCGCAAGACCTGCCTTTTCAAACTTTTATCTTGGCCGAACGGCAGCGGGGGGATATAAAGACCTCACTGCTCGATAGGTTTCTTGCCTGTATGAAACCTGCCTCATGACTTGACGTCGGCCCTTGTGCCGACGTCTTTTTTTTTCCCCGCGCGGGTGATCCATCCATGAAAATCAGGCCGTTTGGGCCCATTGCGGGACGACCCGCCTCACAGGCGGGGCGGAGGCGCTGTCACGCCTTGCGCCGATTCGCGATTTCGCCAGCGATTTCGGCGGCCAAGCGGGCGTTGTTCAGAACAAGCGCGATGTTGGATGTCAGCGACCGCCCCCCGGTCGCGTGGAAGATGTGGTCCAGAAGGAAGGGCGTCACGTCCTTGGCGGCAACTCCCTGCGCCTGGGCATCGGCCAGCGCCTGTTCGATGGCCGGGTTGATCACCTCGGGCGCAATTTCATCTTCGGGCCGGATGGGGTTCGCCACAAGCTGCCCGCCCGGCAGGCCCAACGTCTGCCGCATGGCGTGGGCGGCGGCAATCTCGGCGGCGGTATCCATGCGCAGGGGGGATTTAAGCCCCGAATCCCGCGACCAGAATGCGGGAAACGCGTCCTGCCCGAAGGCGATGACCGGCACGCCCTGGGTTTCCAGCACCTCCAGCGTTTTCGGCAGGTCAAGGATGGCCTTCGCCCCCGCCGCGACGACGGTCACCGCCGTCTGCGCCAGTTCCGGCAGATCGGCCGAGATGTCGAAGCTCGTCTCCGCCCCGCGATGCACGCCGCCGATGCCGCCTGTGGCAAACACCTCGATCCCCGCCAGCCGGGCACAGATCATCGTGGCGGCCACGGTCGTCGCCCCCACCTTGCCCGAGGTCAGTCCGACCGCCAAATCCGCGCGCGACAGCTTCATCGCATGTGGCGTCTGCCCCAGGCGGTCCAGCATGTCGGACGACAGGCCGATCTGGATCCGTCCGTCCATGATGGCGATGGTCGCGGGCACGGCGCCGCCCTGTCGGATCGCGTCTTCCACCGAGCGGGCCATCTCCACATTCTGGGGAAACGGCATTCCGTGGGTGATGATGGTGCTTTCCAGCGCCACCACAGGGGTGCCACGCGCAAGGGCATCGGCCACTTCGGGCAGGATCGTCAGGGGCAGGGTCATTGGACATCTCCGGAAATATGATCGGCGGCGGCACGAAGGGCGGCCTTCAGCGCGTCGAGGCGTGACGCGCCCGCCCGCTCGGCCACGAGGTGACCGGCCATGAAGGTATCGCCCGCCCCCGTCACGCGGGTCACCAGAACGGGGGGTGGCAGGGCGGTGATGACGCCCGCGCCCGCACGCCCTTCGGCGCAGGCGCGTCCGCCGTCGGTCACCAGCACATGCGCGGCCCCGCGCGCCAACAGCGCCTCGGCGGCGGCGGCGGCATCGGGGGTGGCGGTCTTTGTGATGATCTCCGCTTCCTCGCGGTTCACATAAAGCGTGGCGTTGGGGCAGCGCAGAAGCGGAAGCAGGCGTTCGGCCTTGCCGGGGCTGGCGGGGGCCACGCGCAGATCGGCCTCGGCAAAGAGCGGCGAGGCGGAGATGTCGGCCAAAAGCCCCTCGGTCAGGTTGCCGTCCAGCGCAATGGGGCCGTTCCACCCGGTCAATGCCGCGCCAAGGGGGCGCAGGATCTTGTCGCCCGCCGCCTCCAGCGAATGGGCGTCGGCGATGGCGGCAATCAGACCGTTCGCCCCTTCCACGGCCATATAGCGGTCGGTCGGCAGATCGTCCGAGCGATAGATGTGGTCCGTCACCATTCCCAACCGCGCGCAATCGGCGACCAGTTCATCCCCTTCGGCGTCGCGCCCGATGGCGGTCAGAAGGGCGGGGGTCATGCCGAAACGGCGCAGGGTGATGGCGATGTTCATGGCCACGCCCCCCGGAATGCGGGTGATGCGGCCCGGCACGTCCGATCCCACGCGCATGGCGGCGGGCGAACGGCCGATGATGTCCCAAAGGACCGATCCGATGCAGAGAATATCCGGTTTCATGCCTGTGCTTGTCATCCGTTCCAAAGCCTCGCGCAAGGGGTTGCGGCGGGATCACGCACAGGTTATATGCGCCGCACTTCACAGGCGAGGCTTGGGCCAATCGGGGAGACATCCCGAACGGTCCGCCGGTTGGGGGCAACCCCTGAGGGCTTCGCCGAGGCGTAAACCGGAAAAGGACATGGACATGGCGCTTCCCGATTTCTCGATGCGTCAGCTGCTCGAAGCTGGCGTTCACTACGGTCACCAGACCGCTCGCTGGAACCCGAAGATGGGTGAATACATCTACGGCGACCGCAACGGCATCCACATCATCGACCTGACGCAGACCGTCCCGATGCTGGACAAGGCGCTGCAAGTCGTGCGCGACACGGTGGCCAAGGGTGGCCGCGTTCTGTTCGTCGGCACCAAGCGTCAGGCGCAAAAGCCCGTCGCCGATGCGGCCGAGCGTTGCGCACAGCATTACATGAACCACCGTTGGCTGGGCGGCACGCTCACCAACTGGAAAACCGTGTCGAACTCCATCCAGCGTCTGAAGCAACTGGACGAGCTGATGGCGAACGGCGCCGAAGGCCTGACCAAGAAAGAGCGCCTGAACATGGAGCGCGAGCAGACCAAACTGCAAGCGTCCCTGGGCGGCATCCGCGACATGGGCGGCGTTCCGGACCTTCTGTTCATCATCGACGTGAACAAGGAAGACCTCGCCATTCTCGAAGCGCAGAAGCTGGGCATTCCGGTCGTCGGCATCGTGGACACCAACGCCTCGCCCAAGGGTGTGGACTATGTGATCCCGGGCAACGATGACGCGGCGCGCGCCATCGGCCTCTATTGCGATCTGGTGGCCCGTGCGGCGCTGGACGGCATGTCGGCCCAGATGGGCGCCGCCGGCTACGACCTGGGCGAGCTGGAAGCCGCCCCGGAAGAAGAAGTCGTCGCCGAGGCCTGAGGCCTGTCGTCCGATCGTTACCCGGCGGGTTCATGATCCGCCGGGATTTCCATTCGAATATCGAGGAGAGCCACGATGGCAATCACCGCTCAGATGGTGAAGGAACTGCGCGAGACGACTGGCGCGGGCATGATGGACGCCAAGAAGGCGCTGACCGAGAACAACGGTGACATGGAGGCCTCGATCGACTGGCTTCGCACCAAGGGTCTGGCGAAAGCGGCCAAGAAGTCGGGGCGCGTCGCGGCCGAAGGTCTTGTCGGCGTCGCCGTGTCGGGTGGCAAGGGCGTCGCGGTCGAGGTGAACTCGGAAACGGACTTCGTGGCCAAGAACGCCGATTTCCAGAAGCTGGTCGCGGGCATCACCAATGTCGCCCTGACCGTGCCGGATGTGGACGCCCTGAAAGCGGCGGACCTGAACGGCAAGCCGGTGGAGACCGTGCTGAACGAAGCCATCGCCGTCATCGGCGAGAACATGACCCTGCGCCGCATGGCGACGGTGGAAGGCGACAGCGTCGCGTCCTACGTCCACACCGCGGCGGCCGATGGCATGGGCAAGATCGGCGTTCTGGTGGCTGTCAAGGGCACCGACAACGGCATCGCCAAGCAGATCGCGATGCACATCGCGGCCACCAACCCGGCCTCGTTGTCCGAAGCCGATCTGGACCCGACGCTGGTCGAGCGTGAGAAGAACGTCCTGACCGAGCAGGCTCGTGAATCCGGCAAGCCCGACGCGGTGATCGAGAAGATGATCGTTGGCCGTATGGCGAAATACTTCGAGGAAGTGACGCTGCTGGGCCAGAAGTTCGTGCTGAACCCCGACATCACCGTGGCGCAGGCCGCGAAAGATGCGGGCGTCGAGGTTGTGGGCTTTGTCCGCATGTCCGTCGGCGAAGGCATCGAGAAGAAAGAGGAAGATTTCGCGGCCGAAGTCGCAAAGACCCTCAAAGGCTGATCTTCGGATCATTCCTGCCGAACGCCGCCCCCCGAGGGCGGCGTTTTGCGTTTGGCGGGCCTTGACCTTCCGGGGCCGCAGCCTCTTATTGAGGCGAACCAATTGAAGGAGAGTTATCATGGCCTTTACGCTTCCCGATCTTCCCTATTCGCACGACGCGCTGGCCGATCTGGGCATGTCGCGGGAAACGCTGGAATTTCACCATGACATTCACCACAAGGCCTATGTCGACAATGGCAACAAGCTGATCGCCGGGACCGAGTGGGAGGGGCAGAGCCTCGAGAACATCGTCAAGGGCACCTACAAATCGGGCGCCGTGGCGCAAAACGGGATCTTCAACAACGCCTCGCAGCACTGGAACCACAACCTGTTCTGGGAAATCATGGGGCCGGGCGAAAAGAAGATGCCATCGGAGCTTGAGAAGGCACTGGCCGAAAGCTTCGGCTCGGTCGACACGTTCAAGGAAGAGTTCGCGGCCGCCGGTGCCGGTCAGTTCGGTTCGGGCTGGGCCTGGCTGGTGAAGGACGCGTCCGGCGCGCTGAAGATCACCAAGACGGAGAACGGCGTGAATCCGCTGTGCTTCAACGAGACCGCGCTTCTCGGCTGCGACGTGTGGGAACACAGCTATTACATCGACTTCCGCAACAAGCGCCCCGCGTATCTGACCAACTTCCTTGACAGGCTGGTGAACTGGGAAGCGGTGGCATCCCGCCTGTGATGGTTCGGCCCGCCTTTGGCGGGCCTTTCCTTTGGAACCTGTGCCAGCGTCGTTTGTTGCCCAGATGCGAATAGCAGGAGGACCCGAGATGCAACGGTTGACCAATGGAACCTGGGTGGTGATCGCGGACGGCGAGAAAGCCCTGTTCTTGGAAAACGAGGGGGACGGACGATACCCTCTGTTGCGGTTGCGAAGACAGGAAAACAATGACAACCCGCCGGACCGCGATCAGGGATCGGACAAGGCCGGGCAGGCGGGAAACGCCCGCGGCGGCACCGGATCCGCGATGGAGGAGACGGACTTTCATCAGCTTGAAAAGGAACGCTTTGCGCAGGATCTGGCCGAGCGTCTTTACAAACTGTCCCACGCCGGGAAATTCGCCCGTCTGGTTCTGGTCGCCTCACCCCAGATGCTGGGCATCATCCGTCCCGCGCTGCACAAGGAGGTGCAGGACAAGATCGTGCTTGAGATCGCGAAATCGCTGACCTCCTTGCCGGTGGATCAGATCGAGAAGGCCATCGTCGCCGAACTGTCAGGCGCCTGACAGCGACAGGATCGCCTCAAGATCGTCGATCTCGTCGACCACCTGAACGAAGTTCAAGAGGGACGGGTCGGCGAAACCTTCGGCGATAGTATGGTTCAGAAGGGATATCAGCGGCGACCAGTAGCCGTCGGTATTCAAAAGGAAGATCGGCTTTTCATGCAGGCCGATCTGCCGCCAGGTGAGAACCTCGAAAAACTCGTCCAGTGAGCCTGCGCCCCCCGGCAGCACGACGATCACGTCCGAGTTCATGAACATCACCTTCTTGCGCACATGCATGTTGTCCGTGACGATGATCTGCGTCAGATCGCCCCGAATGCCTTCGCGCGGCACCAGATGTTCGGGAATGACGCCCAGCGACAGGCCGCCTTCGGCTCCGCGCGCCACCTCTCCCATCAGGCCGACATCGCCCGCGCCATAGACCAGCCGCCATCCCCGACGGGCGATCATCCGGCCCGTGCGGGCGGCGGCGTCAAGATAGGCGGGGCGCGCACCGGGGCGGGAGCCGCAGAAGACGCAGACGGAGAAGATGGACGACATGGACAAACCTCGTGATCGGGGCATGGGCTGGTGTGCCCCCGTGAACGGGCGTAAGACGCCGGTTCAAGGAGATCGAGATGAGCCCGAACGACACATCCAGCAGCGGCTGGCACACCATCCTGCGCGTAGCCCCCTACCTGTGGCCGAAGGGCGAGGGGTGGGTCAAGCGCCGTGTCGTCTTTGCGATGCTGTTCCTTGTCACGGCCAAGCTGGTCTCGGTCACGACGCCGATGATCTACAAGGCGGCGGTGGACGTGCTGGGGGGCGAGGCGCCGGAGGCCGGAACCGCCCTGATGCTGGGCGCCGTGGGCCTCACGGTCGCCTATGGCCTTGCCCGGTTCGGGGGCGTGGCCTTTGGCGAAATTCGCGACCTGATCTTCGTGCGGGTGGGCCAGCGGGCGCTGCGCAAGCTGGCGCTGGAAACGTTCGGCCACATTCACAGCCTGTCCCTGCGCTATCACATCATGCGGCGCACGGGCAGCCTGTCGCGGGTGATGGAGCGCGGGGTGAAGGGCGTCGAGTTCCTGCTGCGATTCCTCGTCTTTTCCATCGCGCCGCTGATTCTGGAGCTGGCGCTGGTCGCGATCATCTTCTGGGTGATGTTCGGCGTGGTCTACATGCTGGTGGTGGTGGCGACGGTGGCCGCCTATGTGACCTTCACGCTGAAGGTGACCGAACTGCGCGTCCGTATCCGGCAGGAGATGAACAACAGCGACAACGATGCCAATCAGAAGGCCATCGACAGTCTGCTGAACTTCGAGACGGTCAAGTATTTCGGTGCGGAACGGCGGGAGGCCGAGCGTTACGACACCGCGATGGCGGGATACGAACGGGCCGCCGTCCGCACGGGGCAAAGTCTGGCCTGGTTGAACATGGGGCAGACGGCCATCATCAGCGCAGGTCTGGCCACCGTGATGGTGATGGCGGCGCAGGGGGTGTCGGCGGGCACGCTGACCGTGGGCAATTTCGTGATGGTCAACGCCTATATGATCCAGATCACCTTGCCCTTGGGCTTCCTTGGCACCGTTTATCGCGAAATTCGTCAGGCATTGGTCGACATGGGCCAGATGTTCGGCCTTCTGGGCCAACCGGCTGAGATCGTGGACAAAAGCGGGGCGCCCGATTTGCACACGCGCGGCGGTCGGATCGAGTTTGACGATGTGGCCTTCGGCTACGATGCCGAACGCCCGATCTTGCGCGGCCTTTCCTTCGTGGCCGAGCCGGGGATGACCGTTGCCTTGGTCGGTCCGTCCGGGGCGGGAAAGTCCACCATCGGGCGGCTGCTGTTCCGCTTTTACGATGTGACGGGCGGGGCGGTTCGGATTGACGGGCAGGATGTGCGCGACATCACGCAGCAAAGCCTGCACGATGCGATCGGGGTGGTGCCGCAGGACACGGTTTTGTTCAACGACACCATCCGCTACAACATCGCCTATGGCCGGGCGGACGCGACGGAGGAGGAAATCTTCGCCGCCGCCCGCGCCGCCCGTATCCACGACTTCATCCTCTCGCTGCCGGACGGGTATGACACGGCCGTGGGCGAACGGGGTCTGAAGCTTTCTGGCGGGGAAAAGCAGCGCGTCGGCATCGCCCGCACGATCCTGAAGAACCCGCCGATCCTGCTGCTGGACGAGGCGACCTCGGCCCTTGATACGGGGACGGAGCGCGACATTCAGGACAGCCTGCGCCAGATGTCGCAAGGGCGGACGGTGGTGACCATCGCCCACCGGCTTTCCACCGTGGCCGAGGCGGATCTGATCCTTGTGATGGATGCCGGCCGCGTGGTGGAGCAGGGGCGTCACGCCGAACTCCTGACGCTTGGCGGGCGCTATGCCGGACTTTGGGCGCACCAGTCCGCCGAGGACGCGTCGCTTGCCCCCGCTGCGGGCTTGGCAATCCCGCCCGAACCTGTGTAAGACGGACGACAAAGAGCGAGGGCCGATTTCGTGAGCAACTCCGACAACTTCATGAACGAAGTCGCAAGCGAATTGCGGCGCGACCGTCTGTTCGGCGCCCTAAAACGCTATGGCTGGATCGCGGCGGTCGTGGTCGTGGCCATTGCGGGCGGGGCTGCGTGGAACGAATGGCAGCGGCGCGAGAATCTTGAGGCGTCCCGCCAGTTCGGGGACCGGATGCTGGCCGCGCTGGACGCAGGCACGCCCGAGGAGCGTCGCGCGGAGTTGCAGGGCGATCTGCCCGAGGGCTTGCGGGGCGCGATCCAGGGGCTGATGGCGGCGTCCGATCCGGGGCAGGACAAGGCGGCGACGTTGGCCGCGCTGGACCAGGTGATCGCGCGCGGGGATCTGCCCCCTGTCTATCACGATCTGGCCGTTCTGCGGAAGGTGATCGTGGCCGGGCCCGATCTGCCGCTGGACGAACGCCGCGCGCTTCTGACGCCCCTGACCGGACCGGGCCAACCCTATCGCGCCTTGGCGCAGGAACAGATGGCCTATCTGCAGGTCGAGGGCGGCGATACGGCGGGGGCGATCGAAACGCTTCAATCGCTGACGACCGAACAGGATGCGCCCATGGGCTTGCGCCAGCGGGCGGAACAGATGGCGGCCGTTCTGGGGGGCGAGACCCCTGCGGCGGAATAAGGGAAGGGACAGGGCGATGAAGGCAACGACCGGCTTCGTGGCGATGGCAACCTTGGCGCTGATGGCCTGCCAGCGCGAGGAGACCCTGCCGGGGCAGCGTTTCGACGTGCGCGCGCCGCTTGAGGCCAGTGTCCCCACCGCGTCCAACCCGACGCCCGTGGACACGACGGGCCGGACGCTGAACCGCGCGGCGCCCATCGCCCTGCCTGCGGCGCAAAGCACGAACTGGACCCATCGCGGCGGCAACGCCCAGCATCTGTCCGGCCATGTGGCCCTGTCGGCCCAACCGTCGCGGATCTGGAGCGTGGATATCGGCGCGGGCAACGGGAAGCGCCAGCGCATCTCGGCCGCGCCGGTGGCGGCGGACGGCCGCGTTTTCGCGATGGATGCCGGGGGGATGCTGACGGCGGTGTCGTCGGGCGGGCAGAAGCTGTGGACCACCTCGCTTCGTCCTGCGGGCGAACGCTCGCAGATTTCGGGCGGCGGGCTTGCGATCGGGGGCGGGCGTGTGTTCGCGACTACCGGATATGGCGAGCTGATCGCGCTGGACGTAACCTCGGGGGCGGTGATCTGGCGGCAACGTCTGGGCGCGCCGGCCACCGGCGCCCCGACCTATGATTCGGGCAAGGTCTATGTCGTGGCCCGCGACGGCACCGGCTGGGCGGTGGATGCCGGCAACGGGCGTGTGGACTGGACGCTGATGGGCACGTCCGAGGTGGCGGGAATGCTGGGTACCGCCTCGCCCGCCGTCGCCGGGTCGAACATCATCTTCCCGTTCTCCACCGGAGAGGTGCAGACCGTGCTGCGGCAAAGCGGCGCAAGACTGTGGAATTCCGCCGTGGCGGGGCAGCGGCGCGGACGCAGCTATGCCCTGATCCCCGACATCACCGCCGATCCGGTCGTGTCGGGCAACACCGTCTATATCGGCAATCAGGCCGGCAGCACGGTCGCCCTTGATCGCGGCACCGGGAACCGCCTGTGGGCCGCGAAAGAGGGGGCGTACGGCCCCGTGGCCGTGGGCGGCAACTCGGTTTTCCTGATCTCGGACGAGGCGCATCTGGTTCGTCTGGACGCCCGCACGGGCGAGACGATCTGGTCCCAGCCCATGCCGTATTACACCGCCGACCGCATCAAACGGCGCAACGCGATCACCCCGCATTACGGGCCGGTCATCGCGGGGGGGCGGATCGTCGTCGCCTCGGGCGATGGCCAGCTGCGCTTCTTCTCGCCCACCGACGGGGCGCTGGTCGGCAGTCTGGCCATTCCCGACGGGGCGGCCGCCCAGCCGGCGGTGGCGGGCGGCGTTCTTTATGTCGTGGGCGCGGACGGGCAACTTAACGCTTTCCGTTGACGCACGGACGGGTTAGACCCCGGCCCTTCGGAAGGATTTCGGCATGAGTTTCACCCTCGCGATCGTCGGACGGCCCAATGTGGGCAAATCGACGCTGTTCAACCGTCTGGTCGGCAAGCGGCTGGCGCTGGTCGATGACCAGCCCGGCGTCACCCGCGACCTGCGCGAAGGGGATGCGCGGCTGGTCGATCTGCGATTCACCGTGATCGACACGGCGGGTCTGGAGGATGCCACGGATGACAGCCTGCAGGGCCGGATGCGCCGTCTGACCGAACGTGCGGTGGAAATGGCCGATGTCTGCCTGTTCCTGATCGACGGACGGGTCGGTGTCACGTCCCAGGACGAGGTGTTTGCCGATATCCTGCGCCGCAAGAACGCCCATGTGATCCTTGGCGTGAACAAAGCCGAGGGCAAGGCGGGCGACGGTGGCGCGATCGAAGCGTGGAGCTTGGGATTGGGCGAGCCGATCCGCCTCTCTGCTGAACATGGCGAAGGGATGGACGACCTTTACGATGTCCTGCGCCCGATTTCCGACGGGTTTGCCGAACGGGCCGAGGCGGACGCCCCCATCATCGACGTGGACGTGCCCGAAGGCTCCGAGGATGAAGACGATCCCGACGCCCACAAACCGACGGAAAAGCATCCCCTGCAGATTGCGGTGATCGGGCGCCCGAATGCCGGAAAATCGACGCTGATCAACAAGATCATCCGTCAGGACCGCCTTCTGACGGGGCCGGAGGCGGGGATCACGCGGGATGCGATCTCGGTCCGTTCGGATTGGAACGGCACCCCGATCCGTATTTTCGATACGGCCGGAATGCGCAAGAAGGCCAAGATCAACGACAAGGTTGAAAAGCTTTCGGTGGCGGATGGTCTGCGGGCCGTGCGCTTCGCTGAGGTGGTGGTGGTCCTTCTGGATGTCGAGATCCCCTTTGAACAGCAGGACCTTCGCATCGCCGATTTCGCGGAGACCGAGGGCCGCGCGGTCGTGGTCGCCGTCAACAAATGGGATCTTGAGGACGACAAGCAGGACAAGCTGGCCGAATTGAAGGAGATGTTTGACCGCCTTCTGCCGCAGCTTCGCGGTGCGCCATTGATCACCGTGTCGGCCAAGACGGGTCGGGGGCTGGAGCGGCTGCACGATGCCATCCTGCGCGCCCATGACATCTGGAACCGTCGCATTCCAACCGCCCGCCTGAATTCGTGGTTGGGGGCGATGACCGAGGCGCATCCGCCGCCCGCGCCGGGCGGCCGCCGGATCAAGATGCGCTATATGACCCAGGTGAAAACCCGCCCGCCGGGCTTCATCGTGATGTGCAGCCATCAGGACATGGTTCCCGACAGCTACAAACGCTATCTTGTGAACGGGCTGCGCGATCACTTCGACATGCCGGGCACGCCGATCCGCCTGACCTTGCGCGGGCAGGGGGACAAGAACCCCTATAAGGACAAGAAGAACTTCGGCACGCCGTCGCGGCTGCGGAAACACCTGGACAAGAAGAAGCCCTAAGGCGCGTCGGCCGGGGGATCGATCCACCATTCGTGATGCCGGTGCACCAGCGTCGGCTGGATGTCGGCCCCATGCACGCGCGGCGAGGTGTGGCGCATCAACGTCCGCCAGAATGGTTGGATCAACACGCCTTCGTCCTGCAGCGTCCGTTCCAGCCGCGCCATGATGACCTTGCGGGCGTCGGGGTCGGCAATGCCGAGGGCCGTGTCCAGATCGGCATCGAAGGCGTCGTTGGCAAATCCCGTCTCGTTCCATGCCGCGCCGCTGCGATAGGCGAGTTGCAGCACCTGCACCCCCAAGGGACGCATGGTCCAACTTGTTCCTGAAAACGGATAATCGCGCCATTGGGGCCAATAGGCATGGCCGGGTTCGATCTTGCGTTCCACCGCAATTCCGGCGTCATTCAACTGGGCCGCCACCGCGTCGCAGGTCAGGGCCTGCCACGCGTCATCCAGGGATACCAGCGTCAGGGGGGCTGTCAGACTGTCCTGCAAAAGCGCTAGCGCCCCCTCGGGGTCGTGCTCTGTCGGGGGCAGCGGGGCATAGTCGGGCTGAACTGGGGCGACGTGGTGGTTTTCGCCCACGGTCATTCCGGGGGCCGCGATGTCGCGCACCGTGACGTTGCTGACCGCCTGTTGAAGCGCGCGGCGAATCCGGCGGTCTGAGAACTGCGGCAGATCCTGCCGGAACCGCACGGCCAGCGTCGCGGCCGACGCCACCTCGGACCGCACCCAACCGATTCCGTCGAACTGCGGCACCGCGTCCCCCACGCTTTGATCCACCGCGTCGATCAGGTTACGCTGCGCGAAATCCAGGGACCGGGCCGCGCCGGCCCCACTGTCGATATATTCGATCCGGTCCAGCCACGGGCCGCCGAAAACCGCCGTCCCCCACCATGGTCGCGCGGCATCGCGTTCGAGGACCTGCCGGGTTCCGACCTCGTTCTCCACAGGCAGATAGGGGCCGGTGCCCAAGGGGCCCACCGCGGGATCCGCCCCGTCATAGGAGGGATGCACCACCAGCGCCGTATATTCCGAAAAGGCGGCGATCAACGTGGCATCGGGGTGACGCAAGGTCAGGTGCAGCGTGTGATCGTCCTTTACCGTTACCGCATCCTCGTCCAGCCGGCCCTCGCTCTGAAGGGCGCGCATCAGGGCGGCCATGCCGTTGCCGGGCACCCCACCATCGGCCCAACGCCGCAGGTTGAAACGGATATGTTCGGCAATCAGCGGATCCCCGTTCGACCAGCTGATCCCCCGCCGCACCCGCAGGGTCAGGGTGGTGGCCGTGTCGTTCATCTCCCAATCTTGCAGCAGGACGCCCTCGAAACCGCCGTCGGGGGTGTAATTCACCAAAGGCTCCAACCAGCCGCGCAGGACGTTGCCGATTTCGGGCCAGTCGGCCAGACGAGGATCGCACAATGGCAAGGTCGCCATCTGCATCCGCAACGTCCCCCCGCGCACCGGGGCGGGCCCCCCTTGCGCCGCCGCCCGCTCTCCTATCAGCGCCAGCGCCGAAGGGGCCGCTATTCCCAGGGCCGTGACGCGTGCCAGAAACTCGCGCCGGGACAGGTGACCGGTCTGCAGGGCTTGGGCATGGGTTCGGGCGAAGGGATGGATACGTGCCATGCTGCGGTGTGGTGTCCCTGACTGCTCCCCTGGCCGCGCTGTGTCGCACGCGCCGCCCATGACAAAGGTAGGGTCGATTGAGGCGCGGCAAGAGGTGTCCGGGGAAATCCCGCCGAAACGCGCGCCATGTCGCGCATGGAAGCGCCGTCCGTATTCCGGGCGTCAGGGAAGGGTGACTTCGGTCCAGTCGCGCATCCGGCTGCGGAACCACGTCCGCTGGCGTTTGGCGTATTGTCGGCTGGCCAGCTTCGCACGGGCCACCGCGTCGGACAGCAGGATGTCCCCCCGAAGTGCTGCGATCAACTCCGGCGCCCCGATCGCGCGGGACGAGGGGCGGGTGGGATTGAAGGTCGGCTCCTCGCGGCGCGCTTCGTCCAAGGCACCGTCGGCCATCATCTGATCGAACCGGCGGTCGATGCGGGCGTTCAGCCATTCGGGTTCGGGCCGCAGGACGAAGGCTGCGACGGCGGCGCGGGGGTACAGGGGCGGTCCGGTGTCGTCCTGCCAGTCGCGCAAGGGACGTCCGGTCGCGGTCAGCACCTCCCACGCGCGCTGGACGCGGGCGCGGTTGTTCAGGTCGATATGGGCCGCCGTGCGCGGGTCCAATGCGTTGATAAGCTGGGACAGGCTCAGCCCGTCGCCCAAGGCCCTTACGTCGGGCGGGGTCGCAGGAATGTCGGCCAGACCTTCGGTCAGCGCCATGAAATAAAGGCCGGTGCCGCCGACGATGACGGGCCGCAGGCCCGCATCCAGCGCGGCCACGTCGCGCAGCCAGTGGCCGGTGGAATAGGTCTGGTCTCGCCCGACATGGCCGTAAAGGGCGTGGGGCAGGGCAGCTTCCTCGGGTTCGGTCGGGCGGGCGGTCAGAATGCGCCAGTTGGCATAGACCTGAAGCGCATCGGCATTGACGATCACGCCGCCCTGTTCGGCCACGATCCGCGCGGCCAGCGCCGATTTGCCGCTGGCGGTCGGCCCCGCGATCAGCACGGGCTGCGTCGGGTCCAACCCCGCGATGATGCCGCTGTGCCCGCTGTCAGCCATTCCCCGCCGTCAATCTGCTGCCCGTGGTTGTAACCTGCCGCGTTTTCCGACATTTTCAGGCGAAGTAAACCCCCGCCGATGAAAGCCGCACATGTCCCAGATCGCCGTCGCCCCCGTCACCTACAAACGCGTCATGCTGAAGATCTCTGGCGAGGCGCTGATGGGGGATCAGGGATTCGGCCTCAACCCCCCCACTGTGGCCCGCATCGCCCAGGAGGTGAAGTCGGTTCACGATCTGGGGGTGGAGATCTGCATGGTCATCGGCGGGGGCAACATCTTCCGCGGGCTGCAAGGATCGGCCCAGGGGATGGAGCGGACCACCGCCGATTACATGGGCATGTTGGCCACGGTGATGAACGCGCTGGCCATGCAGGCCGCGCTGGAATCGCTGGACATCCACACACGCGTGATCAGCGCGATTCCGATGGATCAGGTCTGCGAACCCTATATCCGCCGTCGCGCCGTCCGGCATCTTGAGAAAAAACGGGTCTGCATCTTCGCGGCCGGAACCGGAAACCCCTATTTCACGACGGACACCGCCGCGACCCTGCGTGCCAGCGAGATGGCCTGTCAGGCGATCTTCAAGGGCACCAAGGTGGACGGCGTCTATGACCGCGACCCGGCCAAGCATTCCGACGCCCGCCGCTATGACAATGTCAGCTATGACGAGGTGCTGCAGAAGCATCTGGGGGTGATGGACGCCTCGGCCATCGCGTTGGCCCGTGACAACCATCTGCCCATCATCGTCTTTTCGCTGGACGAACCGGGCGGGTTCTGCGGCATCCTGCGCGGCGAGGGAACCTATACCCGCGTTCACGGCTAAGACTATACCATCTGTTGCGGGGCTGATATGAAGCCCCGAATGGCCGCGCGGGCGGCCCGCACTGTGGAAGGAAGTCCCGATGTCCGACGATCTTGAAATCGACCTTGATGGAATTGAACGCCGTATGGACGGCGCGATCGCTTCCCTGCGGGTGGAATTCGGCTCGTTGCGGACCGGACGCGCCTCGGGTGCCATTCTGGACCCGATCCAGGTCGATGCCTACGGCCAGATGACGCCGGTCAACCAGCTGGGGACGGTCAACGTGCCGGAGCCGCGGATGGTCGTGATCAACGTCTGGGACAAGGGCATGATCGGCAAGGTGGAGAAGGCGATCCGCGAATCCGGCATCGGCATCAATCCGGTGGTGGACGGACCGCTGATCCGCCTGCCCATTCCCGAACTGAACGAGGAGCGCCGCCGGGAGCTGACCAAGGTTGCCGCCGGCTATGCCGAACAGACCCGCGTCGCGATCCGCAACGTGCGGCGCGACGGGATGGACCAGATCAAGAAGGCGAAGACGGCGGGCATGGCCGAGGATGACCAGAAGATGTGGTCGGACGAGGTTCAGTCCCTGACCGACAAGGCGATCGCCAATGTCGACAAGGCGCTGGAACAAAAACAACAGGAAATCATGCAGGTCTGAGGACCGGCATGAAGGGGGGGCCGCTCATGCACGGCACGCACGAGACCGGGGGTGCCCGGCACGTCGCCATCATCATGGACGGCAATGGCCGCTGGGCCACGAACCGGGGCTGGCCGCGCCTTGTCGGGCACCGCAAAGGCGCCGAGCGGGTGAAGGAGATCGTCCGCACCGCCCCCGATCTGGGGATCGAGTGGCTGACGATCTATGCCTTCTCGACCGAGAACTGGAAGCGGTCGACCGAGGAAGTTCTTGGCCTGATGGGCATATTCGCCCGCTATATCGAAAAGGAGGCGGGGCGCCTTGCGGCCGAGGGGGTTCGTATGCGCTTCATCGGCAACCGTGATCGGCTGGACCGGCGTTTGCAGGACCTGATGGCGGGGATCGAGCGGCGGACCGCGCATCTGACCCGGCTGAACCTGACGGTCGCCATCAACTATGGCGGCCGGGACGAGGTGACGCGGGCGGTCCGGTCCCTGCTGGCCGAGGCGGCGGCGGGGCGGCTTGAGCCGGAGGCGATCACCGACGCGGCCATTTCCGCCGCCCTCGATACGCGCGACTTGCCCGACCCCGATCTGGTGATCCGCACCTCGGGGGAAACGCGGACATCGAACTTCCTGCCCTGGCAGTCGGCTTACGCCGAATATGAATTCACGCCGACCTTGTGGCCCGACTTCACCCCCGATGAACTCTCGCGCATCGTTGCCCGTTTCGGGAATCGCGACCGGCGGTTCGGCGGTGTGAAACAAGCATGAGGCGCAGCGGCAAGCAGGGGCGCTGGGGCGATCTTCCCAAACGCATGGCCTCGGCCCTGATCATGCTGGCGATCGGTGCGATCGAGGTGTGGCTGGGCGGCGTGACGTTCGCCTGGCTGGTGATCATCCTCACGGGGCTGATGCTATGGGAACTGGCGCGGATGCAGCGGCCGGTCGTGCCTTGGGCGCCGGTCGCGCTCGGGCTTATCGGAAGCCTGGCGCTATACACGGTGCTTGTGACGTCGACAGTTTATCTTCTGCCGTTGATCCTGGTCCCGACCGCAGCTTGCACCTTTGCCATGGGGCATCGCAAGGTCTCCATGGTCTATGCCTTGGCGATCATGCTTGCGGGGTACACGCTGGTGGATTTGCGGGCCGCGGCGGGAACGCCGGTGATCATCTGGCTGATCTCCATCGTGGTCGCGTCGGACGTGATGGGATATTTCGTCGGGCGCAGCTTGGGCGGCCCGAAATTCTGGCCGCGGGTCAGCCCGAACAAAACCTGGTCCGGGACCATTGCGGGCTGGGTCGGGGCGGCCATCGTCGGCGCGATTTTCGTCGTCTTCCAGCACGAACCGTGGGAGTTGATCCTGCTGTCGCCCGTCGTCGCCTTTGCCGGGCAGCTGGGGGACATCGCGGAAAGCTGGATCAAGCGGCGGGCGGAGATCAAGGACAGTTCCAGCCTGATCCCGGGGCATGGTGGCGTTCTGGACCGGTTCGACGCGCTGATCGGCGCGGTTGTGGCCATCCTGCTTCTTGGCCTCCTTTTTCCCCTTCCCATACCGAACGGCATCTGAACCATGCGTAGAATTTCGATTTTCGGGGCCACCGGCTCGATCGGGGAAAGTACGTTCGATCTTGTCCGGCACCGGGAGGATATCCGCACGGTCGCGCTCACCGGTGGGCGGAATGTGGCCCGTCTGGCGCAGATGGCCCGTGAATTGCGGGCCGAGGTGGCCGTCACGGCCTATGACGAGTGTCTGCCCGAGCTTCGCGAGGCGCTGGCAGGGTCGGGGGTTGACGCAGCCGGGGGGCGGGAGGCCATTGTCGAGGCGGCGGACCGTCCGGCGGATTGGATCATGTCGGCCATCGTCGGGGCGGCAGGTCTTCTGCCCGGTCTGCGCGCCTTGCGGCACGGCACGACGCTGGCGCTTGCGAACAAGGAAAGTCTGGTGACGGCGGGGCCGTTGCTGATGGCCACGGCGGCGGCATCCGGCGCGACGATCCTGCCGGTGGATAGCGAACATTCCGGTATATTCCAATGCCTTGCCGGATCATCTTCATCGGGTATCGAAAGGGCAATCATTACCGCGTCGGGCGGTCCGTTTCGCGAATGGACGGCCGAGCGCATGGCGAACGCCACCTTGGCCGAGGCCGTGGCGCATCCAAGCTGGGCGATGGGGCAGCGCATTTCCATCGACAGCGCATCCATGTTCAACAAGGCACTGGAAGTTATCGAAACGCGGGAGTTTTTTGATATCGAGCCTGCGCGGATCGAGGTGTTGGTTCATCCCCAATCCATCGTTCATGCCATGGTCGGCTTTGCCGATGGTGGTCTTCTGGCCCATCTTGGGCCGGCGGACATGCGTCATGCCATCGGGTTCGCGCTGAATTGGCCGGACCGGCGGCATGTGCCGGTGGATCGGCTGGATCTGGCCCGTATCGGCGCGCTGGAGTTTCGCGCACCCGACGACATGCGCTTTCCGGCCCTGCGCCTGGCGCGTGAGGTGATGGACATGCGCGGCCTGCATGGCGCGGTCCTGAACGCCGCGAAGGAGATCGCGCTGGATCACTTCATCGCGGGGCGGATTGCCTTTCCCCATATGGCGGTCATGGTGGAGAAGACGCTTCAGCAGGCGGCGGGCGATCCGTTCTTCGGGCAGCCCGCCACGCGGCTGGAGGATATCGAGGAGGCCGACGCCCGCGCGCGCCGATGGGCCACCACGCAGGCAGAGGGCTGAATGGACCTGATCGGTTATCTTCCGCAGTTCGGCAATCTTGCCTGGACGGTTCTGGCCTTCATCACGGCCTTGTCGATCATCATCGCCATTCACGAATACGGTCATTACATCATCGGGCGCCTGTGCGGCATCCATGCGGAGGTCTTTTCGCTTGGGTTCGGTCCGGTTCTGCTGTCGCGGCGTGACCGGCGCGGGACGTTGTGGCAGATCGCCGCCTTGCCCTTGGGCGGGTATGTGAAGTTTCTGGGCGATGCGGATGCCGCCTCCACCCGCGCCATCGAAGTGGAGGGGATCAATCCACGACGCACCTTGCCGGGGGCGCCGCTGTGGGCGCGGGCGGCGACGGTGGCGGCGGGCCCTGCATTCAATTTCGTGTTTGCGATCATTGTCTTCGCGGGCGTTGTTATGGTTCAGGGGATGCCGGTTGATCGTCCGATCATCGGCTCGGTCCGTGCGCTTCCTCAGGGCGATGGCGGACTGCAGGCGGGGGACCGCCTGATCCGTATCGGGGATACGCCTGTGGCAACCTGGGCCGACGTGTCGGCGGCCGCAGAACAGAGCGAAACGCCCACGGTCCCCTATGAGATCGAGCGGAATGGCCAGACCCTTTCCGTTCAGGGGCCAAACCCCTTTCCGCCGGTCGTGGCCAGCGTGGCCCCCCGGTCGGCGGCGCTGGAGGCGGGCCTGCGCGAGGGGGACGTGATCGCGCACGTGAACGGCACGCCCATCAGCACCTTCACCGATCTGCGCGACATCGTCGGCGCGGCGGATGGCGGGGAGGTGACGCTGGACATCTGGCGTGCGGGGCAGAATCTGGACCGGACGCTCAGCCCGAAGCGTCAGGATATCCCCTTGCCCTCCGGCGGGTTCGAGACGCGGTGGTTGATCGGGGTGACCGGTGATCTGGTGTTCGTGCCCGAAAGCCGCCGGGCCGGCGGGATCGAGGCGGTCGGCATTGCCGCCAATCAGACATGGACGATCGTGACCACCAGCTTGTCGGGCATGTGGCACATGGTGACAGGGGCGATATCCACCTGCAACCTTCAGGGGCCGATCGGCATTGCCGAAACGTCGGGTGCGGCGGCGTCGGCGGGGGCGCAAAACTTCATCTGGTTCATTGCGGTTTTGTCCGTGGCGGTGGGTCTGATGAACCTGTTCCCCATTCCGGTGCTGGATGGCGGGCATCTGGTCTTTTATGCGATCGAGGCTGTGCTGGGGCGCCCCCCGGGCCCGCGCTTCATGAACGCGATGATGACCGGCGGATTGGCGCTGGTTCTGGGTCTAATGGTATTTGCGCTGACCAACGATATTTTCTGTCCCTGACCCCACCTCACGCTTTTGACAAGGCGCGGCATTGCGGCTAGTCAGGAACGCAACAAAGTCAAAGAATGGGGCAGCGATGGGACGCAGCAATCGGCGTGTGGGCAAGGCAGGGCTGCGCCCCGCCGTCGTGTCGGTCTTTCTGGGGATGACCGCGGCCGGTGCGGCCGTGATCCCGGCGATCGCACAAAGCTACAGCTTCTCGAACGTGGTGGTGAAGGGCAACGACCGCGTGGACGTGCCGACCGTCCTGTCCTTTGCCGGAATTCAGGCGGGGCAGTCGTTGTCGGCGGGGGAGCTGAACTCCGCCTATCAGCGCCTTGTGAATTCCAACCTGTTCCAGACGGTTGAGATGGTTCCCCAAGGGGGCACGCTGGTCATCCGCGTGTCGGAATATCCGATCATCAGCCGGATCGCGTATGAGGGGAATTCGGTCATTTCCGATGAGCGTCTGGCCGAGGTCGTGAAATCCCAGACCCGTCGCGCCTATTCCCCCGCGCAGGCCGAGGCGGATGCGGCGGCGATCACGCTCGCCTATTCCCAATCGGGGCGCAACGCCGCGACGGTGGAACCGCAGATCATCCGGCGGACGCAGAACCGGGTGGATCTGGTCTTTACCGTGACCGAAGGCCGGGTGGCAGAGGTTGAGCGCATCGCCTTCGCCGGCAACCGCACCTATTCCGACCGCCGTTTGCGGCAGGTTCTGGAAACGCGGCAGGCGGGGATCCTGCGGCGCCTGATTTCGGCCGATACGTTCATTCCCGAACGGGTGCAGCTGGACCGCCAGCTTCTGCGCGACTTCTATCTCTCGCGCGGGTTTGCCGATGTGCAAATTCCCGAACCCTCCGCTGAATTGACGCGGGAACGGAATGCGTTCTTCATCACCTTCAACATTCAGGAAGGGCAGCGGTATCGCATGGGCAACGTCGCCCTCGCGTCCGAGGTGGCGGGCATCGACCTTGCCCCCTTCCAGCGTCAATTGTGGATCAAACCGGGCAGCTACTATTCGCCCGCGTCCATCGACAACGTCACCACGCGGATGGAGAATGTCGGCGTTCAGGAAGGACTGAACTTCGTCCGGGTGGAGCCTCGGATCAGCCGCAACGAAGCGGCGGGAACGCTGGACGTGACCTTCACGCTGGTGCGCGGCCCGCGCGTTTTCGTGGAACGCATCGACATCGAGGGCAACACGACGACGCAGGACCGCGTGATCCGGCGTCAGTTCCGCACGGTCGAAGGCGACCCCTTCAACCCGCGCGAGATCCGGCAGGCGGCGGAACGGATCCGCGCCCTCGGGTTCTTTGCCGATGCGCAGGTTGAAAGCCAGCAGGGCAGCGCCCCCGATCAGGTTCTGGTCAACGTCGATGTCGAGGAGCAGCCGACCGGGTCGCTGTCCTTCGGTGTGGCCTATGGCGCCGTGTCCGGTGTGGGCTTCAACATCGGCTTTTCGGAGTCGAACTTCCTCGGGCGCGGTCAGTTTCTGGGCATCGACATCGGAACCGGCAGCGACAGCGTGAATTCGACCTTCACCTTCGCCGAGCCAGGGTTCCTGGGGCGCGATCTGCGGTTCGCCTTTCAGGCGAACTATACCGAGACGAACAACGAGAACGCCGATTACAACACGAAATCGATCGGCTTCGGCCCGTCGCTGGCCTTTCCCGTGGGCGAGAACAGCCGTCTGGAACTGCGCTATCGTTTGTCTCAGGACGAGATTTCGGGCGTGGACCGCGCGTCCTTCGACGAGGCGGGGAACCAGATCGGAAACGGATCCTCGGCGATCCTTCAGCGCGAAGAGGCGTTGGGCGAGCGGATCACAAGCGCGGTAGGCTACACTTACAGCTATGACACGCGGACGAACGGCATCAACCCGCTGGGCGGGATCCTGCTGCGGTTCGGTCAGGACTTCGCCGGTGTGGGCGGGGACGTGCAGTCGGTCAAGACCAGCTTCACCGCCGTGGCCGAACGCCGCGTCTGGAACGAGGATCTGACCCTGCGCGCAGTGTTCGAGGGCGGCGCGCTGACCATGCTGGATGATGATGTCAGCACGGTTCCGAACCGGTATTTCGGCAATTCCATCCGGGGCTTCGATCCGAACGGGCTTGGCCCGCGCGACCTGCAGGCGACCAACCGCGATGCGTTGGGCGGCAACTATTTCGCCGTGGCGCGTCTGGAATCCGAATTCCCGATCGGTCTGCCGGCGGAATATGGCATCACGGGCGGTCTGTTCGCCGATGCGGGATCGGTCTGGGGTCTGGACGACAATATCGGGACCAATGGCGTGCCGGTGGATGACAGCGCACATCTGCGGTCCTCGGTCGGATTTTCCATCTTCTGGACAACGCCGATCGGTCCGTTGCGTCTGAACTTCACACGGGCACTGGTGAAGGAAGACTATGATGAGGTTCGCAACTTCGACCTGACCGTCAGCACGCGGTTCTGATGAAGCGCCTTTTCGCCATCCTTTTGATGGCGCTGCCGCTGCCCATGGCCGCGCAGACGCCGCCCCAGTCCACGGACGGGGCGGCGATGGCGATCCTGACTGTCGTGCCCGACCGCCTGTTCGAGGAGACGGAGGCCGGCCGCACCGCCACCGACCGCTATCAGCAGGCATCGCAGGCGTTGCTGAACGAAAACCGCGGGTTGGAGGCCGCTTTGGCCACCGAGGAGCGCGTTCTGACCGAAAAACGTGCCACCCTGCCGGTCGAGGATTTTCGCCGCATGGCGGATGCCTTCGACGACAAGGCCCAGCAGATCCGCCGCGATCAGGACGCGAAATCCCTGCGCATCACGCGCCAGCGCGATCTGGATCGCCAGCTGTTCTTTCAGGCCGCCCTGCCGGTGCTGGCGGGCCTGATGCGTGAAAAGCGTGCGCTGGTGATCCTGGACCGCAGCAGCGTCTTTCTGTCTTTCGATGTGATCGACATCACGGATGAGGCGGTGGTGGAGTTGAACAACACTTTGGGGGATGGAACGCAGGTCTTCCAGAGCGCCCCGGAAACGCCCGCGCCCTGACCGCTTGCCGTGGGGGGGAGCCCTTGATAGTCAAGCCGTCAAGGCCAACCGAAGGAGAGCCAATGACCGAGATCGCCATCCCGACCGAGGCCGACATCCAGCTGATCAAGCGGATCCTGCCGCATCGGTATCCGTTCCTTCTGGTCGACAAGGTCCGTGACATCGTGCCGAACACCTCTGCGGTGGGGATCAAGAACGTCACCTTCAACGAGCCGCAATTCACCGGCCATTTCCCGGAAGTGCCGGTCTTTCCCGGCGTCCTGATCGTTGAGGCGATGGCCCAGACGGCCGCCGTCATGGTCGGTGTGTCGATGGACCTCGCCGACAAGAACATGCTTGTCTATTTCATGGGTGTTGATTCCTGCAAGTTCCGGCGCAAGGTCGGGCCCGGGGATCAGATGGTCATGACCGTCACGACGAAGCGGGGCGGTGGCAAGGTCTGGAAATTCTCGGCCCGCGCCGAGGTCGATGGTGAACTTGCGGCCGAGGCCGAATTCACCGCGATGATGGATTTTCCGAAAGCGTCCTGATGTCCGTTCATCCTTCCGCCATCGTCGATCCTTCCGCAACCTTGGGCCGGGACGTCGTCATCGGTCCGTTTGCGGTCATCGGGCCGGATGTCACCCTGGGCGACCGGGTGGAGATCAAGAGCCATGCCGTCATCACCGGCCACACCCAGATCGGCGAGGAGACGATCGTCTTCCCCTTCGCCGTGGTGGGCGAGGTGCCGCAGGATCTGAAATATCGCGGCGAAAAAACCCGGCTTGTGATCGGCAAGCGCAATCGTATCCGCGAAGGGGCGACGCTGAACCTTGGGACCGAAGGGGGCGGCGGCGTCACGACTGTGGGGGACGATTGCCTGTTCATGACCGGTAGCCATGTCGGACATGATGCGCAGGTGGGCAACCGGGTGATCCTTGCCAATCAGGCGGCGGTGGCAGGGCACTGCGTCCTTGGGGATGACGTGATCGTCGGCGGCTTGTCGGGCATTCACCAATGGGTGCGCATCGGACGCGGGGCGATCATCGGCGCTGTCACGATGGTGACGAACGACGTTCTGCCGCACGGTCTGGTTCAGGGCCCGAGGGGCGAGCTGGACGGGCTGAACCTTGTCGGCCTGAAGCGGCGCGGGGTGCAGCGGTCCGAAATCACGGCTCTGCGTGCGGGGTATCAGATGCTGGCGCAAGGCGACGGGACGTTCCTGGACCGCGCCCGCCGCCTGCATGACGAATCCGACAGCGAGCATGTGCGCGAGATGACGGATTTCATTCTGGGCGCGACCGACCGGTCGTTCCTGACCCCGAAATGAGCGGCACGGCCATCATCGCGGGAACGGGGCGGCTGCCCGCGATTCTGGCGGCGGGTCCGTCGCGGCCTGTCGTGGCGGCCATGGAAGGCTTCATGCCTGACGGCCTCGCCCCGGATCTGACCTTTCGGTTGGAGCGGCTGGCCCCGTTGATGCGCGAATTGTCGGCCCGCGATGTGCACCGCGTGGTCTTTGCGGGGGCGGTGCGCCGGCCCAACCTCGACCCCGCGATGTTCGACCCCGAAACGGCGGCGCTGGTGCCGCGCATCCTGGGCGCGATGCAAAGCGGGGACGACGCCCTGCTGCGCGCGGTCATCGGCGTGTTCGAGGACGCGGGCTTTGCCGTATGCGGCGCAGGCGATCTGCTCCCGGACCTTGTGCCCGAGACGGGGGTTCTGTGCGGGGATGTCACGCCGGAGATGGAGCGCGACGCCGCCTTTGCCGCGCGCATCGTGGGGACGCTGGGCGCGCTGGATGTGGGGCAGGGCGCGGTGGTGGCGAACGGCCTGTGCCTTGCGATCGAAGCGTTACCGGGCACGGATGCGATGCTTGACTGGGTGCGGGCCACACGTCAGGGCGCGGGCGGCGTGATGTTCAAGGCCCCCAAGCCAGAACAGGACCGCCGCATCGATTTGCCCACCTTGGGACCCGATACCGTCACACGCGCGGCCAAGGCCGGTCTGCGCGCCATTGCGTGGGAGGCAGGGGGTGTCCTGCTGCTTGACCGAGCGGAGGTTCTGCGCAGGGCGACCGATCTGGGGGTAACCTTGTGGGCGCGGGCGGAATGAAGCTGTTTCTGATCGCGGGGGAGCCTTCGGGCGATCGGTTGGGCGCGGCGCTGATGCGGGCGCTGAAGGGTCTGCGCCCCGACGTGAGCTTCTTCGGTGTGGGCGGCCCCGCGATGACGGCGGAAGGGCTGACCAGCCTCTTTCCGATGGATGAACTGTCGGTCATGGGCATCGCCGAGGTGCTGCCGAAATACATGGCCCTGAAACGTCGTATCCGCGAATGCGCCGATGCGGTGATCGCGATGGAGCCGCAGGCCCTGATCACCATCGATTCGCCCGATTTCAATCTGCGCGTCGCCCGTCTTGTGAAGGAGGCGCGGCCGAAACAGCGGACGATCCATTATGTGGCGCCCTCGGTCTGGGCATGGCGGCCCAAGCGGGCAGAGAAGATGGCGCGGTCCATCGATCATGTGCTCGCGCTTTTGCCATTCGAGCCGCCTTACATGACCGCCGTCGGCATGACGTGCGATTTTGTCGGGCACCCGGTGGTTTCCGAAGCCAAGGCGTCGGACAACGAGGCCTGGGCATTCCGTCAGAATGTCGAAAACGCCCCCTTGATCCTTGCCCTCCCCGGGTCGCGGCGGGGTGAGGTCAGCCGTTTGACCCCCATTCTCGGCGAGGTCATGGCCCGCGTGCGCGAGCGGTTCCCCCAAGCGGGCGTTCTGCTGCCGACCGTGCCGGGCGTTGCGGATCTGGTGCGCGATCTGACGGCGGGTTGGCCCATCGCGCCCCAGATCATTCAGGATCCGGCAGGCAAGCGCATCGCGTTCCGGGCGGCGGATGTGGCCATCGCCGCCTCGGGGACGGTGTCGCTGGAACTGGCCGCGAACCGGCTGCCGATGGTTGTCGCCTATGACATGAATCCGCTCAGCATGTGGATGATGCGGAAGATGGCGCTGATCGACACGGTGACGCTGGTCAATCTTGTGTCCGACACGCGTGCGGTGCCGGAGTTTCTGGGCCGCGAGTGTCGGGCAGACCGGATCGCGCCGGCGGTGCTCGACCTTCTGGACAACGAGGTCCGTGCCGAAGCCCAGCGCCGCGCGATGGAGATCACGATGACCCGGCTGGGCGAGGGGGGCGATCCGCCGGCGGAACGGGCCGCGCGGTCGGTTCTGCAGGCCCTGACCTAACGCCCGCGCCAGATCCAGCCGCCGCCGAAGATGCGGCTGCTGTCGGGGGCGTAGAACACGCAGGCCTGCCCTGCGGAGACCCCGTCTTCGGGCGACAGAAGTTCAACCTCGGCCTCGGTCGCCGAGAGGGGGCGCAGGATGGCCGCGCGGGGCGCGCGGGTGGAGCGCACCTTGACGTTCACATGCCATTCCGGCTGGCTGGTGAACGGGCTGTCGCCCAGCCAGTTGATCTCACGCACGGGGATGATGCGGGTGGACAGCGCCTCTTTCGGGCCGACGATGACCCGACGCGCGTCGGGATCAAGCCGAACGACATAGAGCGGATCGCCCAGGCCGCCGATGCCCAGACCGCGTCGCTGGCCGATCGTGTAGTGGATCACCCCGCGATGGGTGCCCAACACGTTGCCGTCCATGTCCACGATCTCGCCCGGATCGGCCGCGCCGGGACGCAGCTTTTCGATCACGGCGGCGTAATCGCCGTTCGGCACGAAGCAGATATCCTGACTGTCGGGCTTGTCGGCCACCGAAAGATCGTAGCGCGCCGCGAGCGCCCGTGTTTCCGCCTTGGACGCCAGATGCCCGAGGGGGAAGCGCAGATAGTCCAACTGCTCCGCCGTGGTGGAAAACAGGAAATAGCTTTGATCCCGCGCGGCGTCGGTGGCGCAGTGCAGTTCGGCCCCCATCGCCCCCATCTTGCGCTGGATGTAATGGCCCGTCGCCATGCAGTCGGCGTCAAGATCGCGGGCGGTCTGCAACAGGTCCTTGAACTTTACCCGTTCGTTGCAGCGGATGCAGGGCACCGGCGTCGCCCCGGCCAGATAGGCGTCGGCGAATTCGTCGATCACCGCCTCACGGAACGTGTTTTCGTAATCGAGGACGTAATGGGGAAATCCCATGGCATCGGCCACGCGCCGAGCGTCGTGGATATCGCGGCCCGCACAGCAGGCGCCCTTCTTGGCCAGCGCTGCCCCATGATCGTAAAGCTGCAAGGTGACGCCCACGACGTCATACCCTTCTTCCTTCAACTGGGCCGCCACGACCGAACTGTCTACGCCGCCCGACATCGCGACGACGACGCGGGTGGCCGAAGGGGGCTTGGCAAATCCAAGCGAATTCAGGGGATGGTCGAGCATGGCAGGCACCCGTGTGTGGAAGGCCCGCAAGATAGGAAAAATGCTAATCAATCTCAACCCCACGGTTTCACCCTTGATTAAGAGCCGCAGCGCAGGGTGCGACAAGTTGGAGGCGAGTGATGTATTTGAAAAAAGTATCAGGACCGCGGCATGTTACGCTGCCCGATGGAAAAATCCTCAGCCGGGCGGATCTGCCGCCCGGCGACACCCGGCGGTGGGTGGCCAGCCGCAAGGCCACCGTGGTGCAGGCGGTTATCCATGGTCTGATGCCCGAGGAAGAGGCACTGGATCGCTATGGCCTGTCGGCCGAGGAGTTTTCGCTGTGGCGGCGTGCGGTGGAACACCACGGAGAGATGGCGTTGAAAGTGACCCTGATCCAGAAATTTCGGTGACGGAGAAACGTTCAGGTTTTCTTCCACTTGAGTAACGGTGTGTTAACCATTTACCCGCAAAGGTGCCGTTAAGGATGATCTGATCACGGAACACACTCATGCGCATCTTGCTGGTCGAAGACGATCCCGCCACGTCGCGCAGCATCGAACTGATGCTGACGCATGCCAACCTGAACGTCTATTGCACCGACATGGGTGAAGACGGGATCGATCTGGCAAAGGTCTATGACTACGATCTGATTCTGCTGGATCTGAATTTGCCGGACATGAGCGGGCACGATGTTCTTCGCCAGCTGCGCCTGGCCCGGATCAACACGCCGATCCTGATCCTGTCCGGCGCGGATGATACGGACAGCAAGATCAAGGGTTTCGGCTTCGGTGCCGACGATTACATGACCAAGCCCTTCCACCGTGACGAGTTGATTGCCCGCATTCACGCGATCATCCGGCGGTCCAAGGGACATGCGCAATCGGTCATCCGCACGGGCCGGATCGATGTGAACCTTGATGCGAAAACGGTCGAGGTGGAGGGAAAGACCGTCAACCTGACGGGCAAGGAGTATCAAATTCTGGAACTTCTGAGCCTGCGCAAGGGGACGACCCTGACCAAGGAGATGTTTCTGAACCATCTCTATGGCGGCATGGACGAACCCGAACTGAAGATCATCGACGTTTTCATCTGCAAGCTGCGCAAAAAACTTGCCGAGGCGACGGGCGGCATGAACTATATCGAGACGGTGTGGGGGCGGGGATATGTCCTGCGCGATCCGGTGATGGACGAGCGGAAGGTCGCCGTCGGCGCATAAGGGCTGGACTGTCCGCGGCGGGATTTCTACATCACCGTGGACTTGGGCCCGGAGGGATGCGTGAAAACGGTCGACGATCTGACGATGGACGAGGCGGCGGCCGAGCTTGCCGATCTGGCACAGCGGCTGGCGCAGGCGAACGACGCTTATCATCGCGATGATGCCCCGACCCTGACCGACGCCGAGTTCGATGCCCTGAAGCGGCGTAACCAGGCGATCGAGATCCGGTTTCCCGAGCTGAAACGCCCCGACAGTGCCACCGACCAGGTGGGGGCGGCCCCGTCCGACGCGTTCGGCAAGGTTCGGCACGCGGTCGCGATGCTCAGCCTTGCGAATGCGTTCGACGACGATGCCGTGGTCGATTTCGACGCCCGCATCCGCAAATACCTGACGCATTCCGGCCCGTTGAATTTCACCGCCGAACCCAAGATCGACGGCCTGTCGCTGTCCCTGCGGTATGAGCACGGGCAACTGGTGCAGGCCGCCACCCGCGGGGATGGAGAGACGGGCGAGAATGTGACTGAAAACGCCCACACCATCGCTGACATTCCTCAGGTCCTGAAAGGGGCACCCGAGGTTCTGGAGGTGCGGGGCGAAGTTTACATGGCGCATTCGGATTTCGATGATCTGAATGCGCGGCAGGTGGAACGCGGCGGCAAGACTTTTGCCAACCCCCGCAACGCGGCGGCGGGCAGCTTGCGCCAACTGGACGCGTCGATCACCGCCAGCCGCCCGTTGCGCTTTTTCGCCTATGCCTGGGGGGAGGTGTCGGCACCGCTGGCCGACACGCAGCACGGCGCCATTGGGCGGCTCGGGGCCTTAGGGTTTGTCACGAACCCGCTGACGCAGCTCTGTTCCTCGCCCGAGGAGATGGTTGCCCATTACCGCGCAATCGAGCAGATGCGGGCAACGCTGGATTACGATATCGACGGCGTCGTCTACAAGATCGACGATCTTGCGTTGCAGCGACGTCTTGGGTTCCGGTCGGCCACGCCGCGTTGGGCCATCGCGCACAAGTTTCCGGCGGAACTTGCATGGACCCGGTTGACGGACATCGACATTCAGGTGGGCCGCACGGGGGCGCTGTCGCCCGTCGCCCGTCTTCATCCGGTGACGGTGGGCGGGGTCGTCGTCCAGAACGCCACCCTTCACAACGAAGATTACATCGCGGGGCGGGATTCCAAGGGCGCAACGATTCGCGACGGCAAGGATGTGCGCATCGGCGATTGGGTTCAGGTCTATCGCGCGGGGGACGTGATCCCCAAGATCGCGGACACCGATCTGGCCCAGCGCCCGAAGGACAGCGAACCCTATGCCTTCCCGCACACCTGCCCGCAATGCGGGTCCGAGGCGATCCGGGCCGAAGGTGACGCGGTGCGCCGTTGCACGGGCGGCTTGATCTGCCCCGCCCAGGCGGTGGAGCGGTTGAAGCACTTCGTGTCCCGCAACGCCTTCGACATCGAGGGGCTGGGGGCGAAACAGGTCGAGGCGTTCTATACCGACGGCTGGATCACCCGGCCCGCCGACATATTCACCTTGAAGGACCGGTATGGGTCGGGCCTGCAGCAGGTGAAGAACCGTGAGGGGTGGGGCGCGAAATCCGCAGACAACCTGTTTGCCGCTATCGAGCAGCGTCGCACCATTCCGCTGCACCGGCTGATCTTCGCCTTGGGAATACGGCATGTTGGCGAAAGCTCGGGCCAGTTGCTGGCGCGGCATTACGGATCCTGGTCCGCCTTCGAAGGGGCGATGGCCCGCGCCGAGGTCGGGCAGGGACATGAGTGGGAGGAGCTGATCTCCATCGACGGGGTCGGTGCGGTGATGGCGACATCGCTGGTGGTGACGTTCCAGAATGCGGCGGAACGGGCGGCCATCGACGATCTGGCCCGTCATCTGGATGTTCAGGACATGCAGCAGCGCCACGTGGTCGAGACGGAGTTGACGGGCAAGACCATCGTCTTCACCGGAACCCTGGTCAAGATGACGCGGGCCGAAGCAAAGGCGCGGGCCGAGGGATTGGGCGCAAAGGTGTCGGGCTCGGTCTCGGCGAAGACGGACCTTGTCGTGGCGGGGCCGGGGGCCGGCAGCAAGGAAAAGCAGGCGCAGGCGCTTGGTGTTCGCCTGATTGACGAGGATGGGTGGATCGCGATGATCGGGGACGCATGATGCGCCCCGAAGCGCTGTTCCCCTTGTTCGCCGATCTGGAAACGCTGGAGGGGATCGGGCCGAAGACCGCCGCCGCATTGCGTGGCGCGGGGATCGAGCGGCCGGCCGATCTTCTGCTGCATCTGCCCTATTCCGCCATCGACCGGCGTCGCCGCGACAGTCTGCGCGACGTGACCCCGCCGACCGTCGCCACGGTTCAGGTGACCGTGGGCCAGCATCTGCCGCCGCGGGCGAAGGGCGGGCGATATCGCGTCAACCTGTGGGATGGGACGGTCGATTTTCAGGCCGTCTGGTTTCACGGGCGGGCCGATTATCTGACCCGCCTGCTGCCACCGGGGGGCACGCGCCTTGTGTCCGGCAAGGTGGAGATGTTCGACGGCCAGTTCCAGATGGTTCATCCCGACCACGTCCTGCCGCCAGAGGAGGCGGATCGGCTGCCCTTGTGCGAGCCGGTCTATCCCCTGACGGCGGGCGTCACGCAAAAGCAGATCGCGAAGGCCGCGCAGGGGGCATTGGACCGCCTGCCACCGCTGGAGGAGTGGATAGACCCGCATCTGCGCGCGCGCGAAGGGTGGCCCGATTGGGCTGGCGCCCTCCATGCGCTGCACGATCCGAAAGTGCCGGGCGACGTGGCACCGGACGTGCCCGCCCGCCGCCGTCTGGCCTATGACGAATTGTTCGCCCATCAGATCACACTGGCCATGGCACGGCAGTCCCATCGCAAGCAGGCTGGACAAATCTCGCGCGGGACGGGGAAGATTGCGGCGCGGGCATTGGCCAGCGTTCCTTTCCCCCTGACGCAGGCGCAAGAGCGGGCGGTGGACCAGATCCGCGCGGATATGGCCGAACCCCACCGGATGAACCGCCTGCTGCAGGGGGATGTGGGCTCCGGCAAGACGATGGTCGCGTTTCTGGCGCTTGTCACGGCGGTGGAGGCGGGCGGGCAGGGCGTCCTCATGGCCCCGACCGAGATCCTTGCACGGCAGCATGGCGAAAGCCTGGCGCCGTTGGCGCAGGCCGCCGGGGTGCGGCTGGCTGTCCTGACGGGGCGCGACAAGGGGGCCGATCGGGCGGCAAAGCTGACGGCATTGGCGCAAGGCGATGTGGACATCCTGATCGGCACCCATGCGGTGTTCCAGGCGGACGTGCGGTTTCACGACCTGCGTCTGGCGGTGATCGACGAACAGCACCGCTTTGGTGTAGCGCAGCGGATGGAACTGTCGTCGAAGGGCGTGGCGGACGTTCTGGTCATGACGGCCACGCCCATTCCGCGCAGCCTGTCCTTGGCCTCCTATGGCGATATGGACGTGTCCGTGCTGGATGAAAAGCCGCCGGGACGGATGCCGATCACCACCGCCCTGATGTCCACGGACCGGCTGGAGGAGATCGTGGCCACGTTGACGGCCCGCGTGGCCGAAGGGCGGCAGGCCTATTGGGTCTGCCCCTTGGTGGAGGATAGCGAGGTTCTGGACTATGCCTCGGCCGAGGCGCGGTTCGCGCAGTTGCGGGCGGCGATGGGCGATGTGGTCGGGCTGGTCCATGCGCGGATGCCCCCCGCCGACAAGGACGCGACCATGACCCGCTTCGCGGCGGGCGATCTGCGGGTTCTTGTCGCGACGACGGTGATCGAGGTCGGGGTGAACGTGCCCAACGCCTCGATCATGGTGATCGAGCGGGCGGAGACCTTCGGCTTGGCGCAGCTGCATCAGTTGCGGGGCCGCGTTGGGCGGGGGAGCGTCCAGTCCACCTGTCTCCTTCTCTATCAATCCCCCTTGGGCGAAACGGCCCGTCGCCGCCTGCAGATCCTGCGGGAAACGGAAGACGGCTTTCGGATCGCCGAGGAGGATCTGGCCATTCGCGGGGCGGGCGATCTGATCGGAACCGCGCAGTCGGGGCTGCCGAAATTCCGGGTGGCGGACATGGATCGCCATGCGGGGTTGATGGCGCTTGCCCATTCCGACGCCCGGGCGTTGCTGTCGCAGGATCCTGCGCTGAAAGGGCCAAGGGGGTTGGCCGTGCGCAACCTTTTATGGCTGCTGCGGCGAGACGAGGCGATCCGCATGTTAAGGGTTGGCTAATAGTTCTTACTAAGTTCTTTACACGTTCCGAGAATCGTGAGAACAATGGGGCAACGCAAAAAGGAGTGCCCCATGAAGACCGTCGCTCATGTCATCCTGCATCACCCGCACCGCACCCTGATCGAGGATGCGCTTGGCGTCATTGCCCTGTTCGCCGGATTGTTCACCGGCCTCCATCTTGCGTTCTGAGTTGCCCGCGCGGTCTGCCTGACGCGCCACCTGCCGCCGCCCTTCAGGGGTGGCGGCTTTTTTCCATCGCGGCCAGCAAGGCCTCGAACGGCAGCAATACCGAGGCGTGACGCGCCGGAACCGCCCGCGCCGGGGCAAGCGCGTCAAATCCCGCCGGGGCCGGCGATCCCGCCAGCATCGCGGCGACGGCATCCCGAAGGGCCAGCACCGCTCCCCTGTCCAGTCCCACCGCCATCTGCGCCACCTTCGCGGCCGAAGCCTGGCCCAGAAGGCAGGCGCGAACATCCTGCGACAGCGCGACAAGACGGTCGTCCCGCATCACCACGGTCGTTTCCACCCGCGATCCGCAGGTGGGGGATCGGCACGATCCCTGTCCCGTCGCCTCCCGCAGCGCGATCGGTGGGGGCAGGGCGCTGGCCAGGGCCAGAAGTTCGGTGGAATAAAGATCCGGCATCGTTTTCTTTTCCTCGGCTTCCCCGTAGATAGGCACGACCCCACCCGAGGAAAAGCATGACCTTCGATCCCCTCACCCTCACCTATGACGCGAACGGCCTGATCCCGGTCATCGCGCAGGACCATCAGACGCGGGACGTGCTGATGATGGCGTGGATGAATGCCGACGCCGTGGCCCGCACGCTGGAAAGCGGGCGGATGACCTACTGGTCCCGATCGCGGCAGGCGTTCTGGGCCAAGGGCGAGACGTCGGGGCATGTGCAGCGCCTGGTGGATCTGCGCATCGATTGCGACCGCGACTGTCTTCTGGCGCTGGTCGATCAGACGGGACCGGCCTGCCACACCGGGCGGCGCACCTGCTTTTACACCGCGCTGCATGACGGGGTGGAAACCGAACTGATGACACCGGAGGTCTGAGATGGCGCGCACACCGCTTTTGCAATTGAACGATATTTCGCTGACCTTCGGCGGCGATCCGGTGTTCGACGGGTTGTCGCTGGTGGTGCAGCCGAACGACCGGGTGGCGCTTGTGGGCCGGAACGGTTCGGGCAAGTCAACGCTGATGAAGGTGATGGCGGGTTTGGTGGAGGCGGATCGGGGCGAGCGAACGTTGGCCCCCGGTGTGACCACCGGCTACATGGAGCAGGATCCCGACCTGTCGGCCTTTGAGACATTGGGCGATTTCGCGGCCTCGGCGCTGGAGGCGGGCGAGGAATACAAGGTTGCGATGGTGGCGGAGGGGCTGAAGTTCGACCCCGAAACGCCCGTCGCCTCCGCCTCGGGCGGAGAGCGCCGGCGGGCGGCCCTGGCCCGGCTTCTGGCGGCCGAGCCGGAGCTGATGCTTCTGGACGAGCCGACCAACCACCTTGATATCGAGGCGATCCAGTGGCTGGAGGACCGTCTGCGCAACACCCGCGCGGGCTATGTCCTGATCAGCCACGACCGCGCGTTCCTGAAGGCGCTGACCAAGGCGACGCTGTGGATCGACCGCGGCATGGTTCGGCGGCGCGAACAGGGGTTCGATGGGTTCGAGGAGTGGCGCGAGGCCACTTGGGCCGAGGAGGACGAGGCCCGCCACAAGCTGGATCGCAAGATCAAGGCCGAGGCGCGGTGGGCGGTCGAAGGCATCTCGGCCCGCCGCAAGCGCAACCAAGGCCGCCTGCGCGCGCTGGCCGCGATGCGGGATGAACGGGCGGGGCAGATTCGTCGGCAGGGAACGGCGGCGCTGGAACTGGACTCGGGCCCGATCTCGGGCAAGCGGGTGATCGAGGCCAAGGGCATCGCCAAGGCGTTCGGCGACCGGACCGTCCTGCGGCCGTTCGACATCCGCATCCAGCGTGGCGATCGGGTGGCGTTCGTCGGCCCGAACGGCGCGGGGAAAACCACGCTTCTGAAGATGCTGACGGGGGAACTGGCGCCCGATACCGGATCGGTGACCCTGGGGTCGAACCTGTCGGTGGCGGTGTTCGATCAAACGCGGGCGCAGTTGGACGGCAATGCCAGCCTTTGGGAAAACCTGACCGGTGACCCGCTTTTGGGTGTCTCGGGGCGGGCGGATCAGGTCATGGTGCGCGGCACGCCCAAGCATGTCGTCGGGTATCTGAAGGATTTTCTGTTCGACGAAGGACAGATGCGGGCGCCGGTCCGATCGCTGTCGGGTGGGGAAAAGGCGCGCCTTCTGCTCGCGCGGATCATGGCACGCGAATCGAATGTGCTGGTTCTGGACGAACCGACGAACGATCTGGATGTCGAAACGCTGGACCTGCTTCAGGATATACTGGGGGAGTATGACGGGACGGTGTTGCTTGTAAGCCACGATAGGGACTTTATCGACCGGGTGGCGACCGCCACGGTGGCGATGGATCGTGATGGAACCGCGATGATTTACCCCGGTGGGTGGAGCGATTTCCAGGCGCAGAAGCCCGAGGCGGCGGCGTTGGAAACCGCCCCCCTTGCCTCCCCGACCCGGACATCCCACCGCAAGGCTTCCCCCCCCGGTCCGGCGCTGTCTTTCACCGAGCGCAAGCGCCTGGAGGAGCTTCCAATCGTTATTTCACGGCTTGAAGCGGAGATCGGTAAGCTGGGCGAGTTGCTGGCGACCCCCGACCTTTTCACCTCTGAACCTTTGAAGTTCCGCAAGGCGACCGAGATGCTGAGCCAGCGACAGACCAGCTTGAGCGAGGCAGAGGAGGAATGGATGACGCTGGAGGACAAGGCGTCCCCGTGATCCGGTTCCGTGACATTTTCGTGAACAGTGGGGGGTGGCGTTTTCCGAACGAACGTACAATTTCTCCCCCAATCCCAGCGGCAGAGTCGCTTGGATGGAACGAATGGAGATACAAGTTATGAAACGTTTTGCAGTACTCGCCCTTGGCACCGCAGCCGTCGTTGCAGCCCCCGCCGCATTCGCTGGTGGCCCGGTTGTCGTGGCTCCGGAGCCCGTCGTGGCTGCTCCAGCCCCGGTCGTCGTCGCTCCGGTGACCGGCGCTTGGGAAGGTGGCTATGTCGGTGTGCAACTGGGCTACGGTGACGGCGGCCAAGCCGACGGCGACGGCGCTCTGGGTGGTGTGCACGCAGGCTACCGTTGGGACCTCGGCTCGACCGTTCTGGGCGTGGTCGGTGAATACAACGCCACCGACTTCGAAGGCAGCAACGGCCTGATCAAAGGCAACGAGCTGGGCTCGCTGCGCGGTCAGATCGGCTACGACCTGGGCAACACGCTGGTCTACGCTTCGGCCGGTGTCGCACGTGCGGACATCGACGTGGGCAACGAATCGTTCAACGACACCGGGTATGTCGTCGGTCTGGGCGTCGATTACGCCGTGACGCCGAACTGGATCCTGGGCGGTGAAGTCTCGACCTACTCGTTCGACGATCTGGACGGCTCGGGCGTGAACTACAACCCGACCACGGTTGCGCTGAAAGCTTCCTACAAGTTCTGATCCGACAGGATCCGAACACGAAAGGGCGCGGAGGAAACTCCGCGCCCTTTTGCATTTCCAAGCCGTCCGCGCTTTGATAACCCGTGCGGAACGGAGGCCGCCATGACACCCATCACCCTGTTCAACGCGAAAACCCGGACCGAGGAGGCCTTCGTGCCCATCGATCCGAAGCGGGTGCGGATGTATGTCTGTGGCCCCACCGTCTATGACCGCGCCCATCTGGGCAACGCACGTCCGGTCATCGTGTTCGACACGCTGTTTCGGCTGCTGCGCCATGCGTATGGGGTGGATCACGTCACCTATGTCCGCAATTTCACGGATGTGGATGACAAGATCAACGATCGCGCCGCAGCGACGGGCCGCCCCATCCGCAACATCACGGATGAGACGATTGGCTGGTATCACGCCGATATGGACGCGCTTGGCGCGCTGCGGCCCAGCCATGAACCCCGCGCCACCGATTACATCGCCCAAATGATCGCCATGATCGGGGTGCTGATCGACCGTGGCCACGCCTACGCTGCGGAGGGGCACGTCCTGTTCGACGTGCGCAGCTATGCCGATTATGGGCGTTTGTCGGGGCGATCGGTCGATGACATGATCGCGGGCGCGCGGGTGGAAGTGGCGCCGTTCAAGCGCGATCCGATGGATTTCGTGCTGTGGAAACCCTCGGACGAGAGCGTTCCGGGTTGGGACAGCCCGTGGGGCCGTGGGCGGCCCGGTTGGCACATCGAATGTTCGGCCATGGCGCATGACCTTCTGGGCCCGGCATTCGACATTCATGGCGGCGGGATCGACCTGCAATTTCCGCACCATGAGAACGAGATCGCGCAAAGCTGCTGCGCGCATCCCGAAGCCGATTTCGCGCGCGTCTGGATCCACAATGAAATGCTTCAGGTCGAAGGCCGGAAGATGTCGAAGTCGCTGGGGAATTTCTTCACCGTTCGGGATCTGTTGGATCAGGGCGTGCCGGGTGAGGTGATCCGACTGGTGATGCTTCAGACCCATTACAGCCGTCCGATGGACTGGACGGCGGCGAAGGCGGCGCAGGCCGAAGGCACCTTGCGCAAATGGCGCGGCCTTGTGGCGGGCGTGGAAGCGGGGATGCCTGCGCCGGCGGTCGTGGCGGCCTTGGCCGACAACCTGAACACGGCAGGCGCGATTGCCGAGATGCACAAGCTGGCCTCCTCGGGTGATCGTGCGGGGCTGGCGGGGTCGGCGGCGCTTCTGGGTCTGCTGGGGGCCGATATGGGGGCGTGGGCGACGGTCGAAGGGCCTTCCGCCGAAGTGTCCGATCTGGTGGCCGACCTTCTGACCGCCCGCAGCGCGGCCCGCGCGGCCCGCGACTTTGCGCGGGCGGATGCGCTGCGCGACGGGTTCGTCGCGGCGGGGGTGGAGGTCAAGGATACCGCGCAGGGGGTGGAGTGGACGCTGACGCCCGCGTTCGACCTGGAACGCCTGAAGGCCCTGCGGTGAGCTTGGACGCCTGCGCGGCCCTTGTGGCCAAGGGCGATCCCGATCGCTTCGCCACCGTTTTGGCCGCACCGGTTCAGGCGCGTGCGCGTCTCTTGCCGCTCTATGCCTTCAACCTGGAACTGGCGCGCGCCCCATGGGTCAGTGCGGAGCCGATGATTGCCGAAATGCGCTTGCAGTGGTGGCAGGACATTGCGCAGGACATGGGAACCACTCCCCCCCGCGCGCATGAGGTGGCGACACCATTGGCCGAGCTTGTCGCATCGCAGAACCTGCCGGTGACACTGCTGGCCGAAATGGCGGAGGCGCGCCGGTGGGACATCTATCGCGATCCGTTCCGGGATCGTGCCGCGTTCGATACCTATCTGGATCATACGGCGGGGCATCTCATGTGGTTGGCGGCAAAGGCCTTGGGCGCTGCGCCGCAGGTCGAAGGTCACGTTCGCCGCACGGCGTGGGCGGGGGGGCTGGCCAGCCTGCTTTGCGCCGTTCCGGAACTGACGGCGCGGGGGCGGCATCCGCTGCCCGAAGGCGATATCCGCGATCTTGCGCAAGAAGGGTTGCGGCAGTGGGCGGACGGGGGCAGGGTGCCGCGATCGGTCGCGCCGGCCTTGTGGCCCGCCTGGCAGGCACCCGCGATCCTTCGACAGGCCTTGCGCGATCCTTCGCGGGTTGCCGAAGGGCGTCTTGGGGTGTCTGACGCCCGCAAACGGGGCGGGCTGCTGTGGCGCGCGATGCTGGGCCGAACGTAAGGAGACGACATGGACGGTGAACTGAAATTCGAACGGCGGGCCGCAAAGTCCGGGGCCGCCCGCAGCATGGTTATGTTCCTGCACGGATATGGCGCGAACGGGGCGGACCTTCTGGGTTTGGCGGACCCATTGGCAGACCACCTACCGGACACCGTGTTCGTGGCCCCGAACGCGCCCGAGCCGTGCCGGAACAACCCCTTCGGCTTTCAGTGGTTTCCCATTCCGCGTCTGGATGGATCGACCCCGGACGAAATGACCGACGGCTTTGCGCGGGCCGAGAATGGGTTGAACGCCTTCGTCGATCGTTGCCTGACGGCTGAAGGTGTGTCGGCCGATCGGTTGGTGCTGGTCGGATTTTCCCAAGGGTCGATGATGGCGTTACAAATCGCCCCGCGCCGGACCGAGGCCATGGCCGGGGTTGTGGCCTTCTCAGGCCGATTATTGAACCCCGAACGCCTGATGTCGGAGGTGGTTGTGCGTCCGCCCGTTCTTCTGGTGCACGGCGATCAGGATGAGATGGTCCCGTTCGACGAGATGGGCCTGGCCGGAAACGCCCTTGTCGCTGCGGGTATGGAGACTTTCGGCCATGTCATGAAGGGAACCGGGCATGGCATCGCGCCGGATGGGCTGTCGGTGGCGTTGGCCTTCCTGAAGGACCGGATCGGCTGACGTCACACTCCTGTCACGCGGTCGTGCCATGGCTTGCACATGGTCAAGGGTGTTGCGCGATCACCGACGCCATATATAGTGATCGTGGCGGCGCAATGTCCGGCGGCGGGGGTGAGGTATGATGTTCGATCCAAGCATACATTCGATACGGGCCAGCCTGCGGGCCGGGACCGCATTCGATGCAGCATTTCTGACAAGCAAGCGCGTGGGTTCCACGCGCTTTTTTCATATCATGGGGGTTGGACAACCATGAATGTTCCGGTGGGAAATCTTCGCACCCTTGTGCTGAACGCCGATATGCAACCGCTCAGTTGGGCGCCCTTGTCGGTGTGGTCGTGGCAGCAGGCCTTGGTCGCGGTTCTGCAGGACCGCGTGGTCCAGTTGAAAACCTATGACGATGTGCTGATCCATTCGTCGCGGGACGCGTTCGAAGTGCCGGCGGTCGTCGCACTGAAACGCTATCGCAAACGCAAGAAGGTGTCGTTCACCCGCTACCACGTTTTTTTGCGGGACGAATTCACCTGCCAGTATTGCGGCGAACGCTTTGCCGCGGGGGATCTGACGTTCGATCATGTCCTTCCCAAAAGCCGGTCGGGGCATTCGCGATGGGACAATATCGTCACCGCCTGCGGGCCGGACAATTTGCGAAAGGCGAATCGAACGCCCCGCGAAGCGGGAATGAAACTGCTGCGCCAACCGTTCGAGCCGACACCCCGCCAGTTGGACGCGGCCGCACGCCGCTTGCCCTCGGCCAAGACCGAGCTTCACAAGACGTGGATGGACTTTCTGTATTGGGGCAGCGAGCTGGAGGGGTGACCCCAAGGGCACAGGCCTTCAGGGTCCGTGGGTTTCAGTCACTGCCGAAGATATCGCGGGTGAAAACCTTGTCCGCCACGTCATCCAGATCCTCGGAGCGTCGATTTGCAACGATCACGTCGCAGCGCGCCTTGAAGGCATTCAGGTCATGTTCCACCGCCATGCCGATGAACGTGGCGTCGGCCAGCATCGGCTCATACACGACGACCGTGATGCCCTTGTCCGCAAGTCGCCGCATCACCCCTTGAATGGAGCTTTGACGGAAATTGTCCGAGCCCGCCTTCATCGCAAGCCGATAGACGCCCACAGTCCGGGGGGCCAGAGCGGCAATCTGATCGGCGATGAAATCCTTGCGGATGCTGTTCGCCTCCACCGTGGCCTTCATCAGACGCTGGGGAATATCGGAATAGTTGGCGAGGAGCTGCTTGGAATCCTTGGGAAGGCAATATCCGCCATATCCGAAGGACGGATTGTTGTAATGATCGCCGATGCGTGGATCGAGGCCGATGCCTTGGATGATCTGACGCGCCTGCAGCCCATTGCTCATGGCATAGCTGTCCAACTCGTTGAAGAAGGCGACCCGCATGGCAAGATAGGTGTTGGCGAAAAGCTTGATGGCCTCCGCCTCGGACGAATCCACGAACAGGACCGGCGCATCTTTGGAGACCGCGCCCTGAACCAAGAGCTCGGCGAAGGTCCTCGCGCGGTCCGACTGTTCCCCCACGATAATGCGTGACGGATGAAGATTGTCGTGCAAGGCGCGGCCTTCGCGCAGAAATTCCGGGCTGAAGATGATCTGGGAACAGTTCAGGCGGGCCCGGACATCCTTGGTGAAGCCCACGGGAATGGTGGACTTGATGACGATCGTGGCGGAGGTGTTGACGGCCATCACGTCCGATATGACCTTTTCCACCGACGATGTGTCGAAGAAATTTGTCACCGGATCGTAATTCGTCGGCGTGGCGACGATGACGAAATCGGCGTCGGCATAGGCGCTGGCGCCATCCGTCGTCGCGGTCAGATCAAGCGTCTTCGTCTTCAGATAGGCCTCGATATCGGCATCGACGATGGGAGAGGTTCGCGCGTTCAGCTTCGCGACCCGATCGGCGTCCAGATCGACCGCCACCACCGGATTGTGCTGGGCAAGCAGCACGGCATTTGACAGGCCGACATATCCGATGCCCGCCACTGCAATCTTGTAGGCCGTCATGACCGTCCACCCGGATACTGGTTCGCCTCGAAATCCATCAATGCCGTGAATTCGTCGATATACTGCTGCGCCTGCAACAATTCACGCGACTTCTTGGCATTTCCAGCGGCGCTTTTCACGTCCGACCGGATGTGCTTGAGCTCTGCGGAAACGGATTTCAGCAACCCCTCCAGTTGCGAATGCCGTTTGCGGGCGGTCAGCAATTCATACACGTCCCATGTATGCCCCTCGCGCAGGCGGTGAACGATGGGCCAGATGGTTTTCCCGACAAAGCTTTCGGCAAGGGGACCGTTCCAGATATCTGCGGGAATGGTCGGCAGAACCCGCGCGGCACGCTCGATATACGCCCAGACCGCGCCCGGTTGCAGACGGTCGAGATGCCAGGTCATGTTGTTGACCAGCCATCGGGCCGACAGCACCCGCTGTTCGGTGTTTTCCGGCGCGATTTCGGTAAAGATCGTCTCGAAATGCGTGAAGAACGCGCTCAGCTCGTCCCCGGTGGAGGTCATGGTTTGCCCCGGCCGGTTCACCCGGTGGTGGCAGACGATCTGGTTGATGAAGGTGATGCTTTTCGCCAGACGGCAGACGCGCCAGTGAAACGGATTGTCCTCGAAGAAGTAATTGCCTTCGGGGAAACGGATCCGGTGTTCGCGCAAGAAGGACGCGCGATAAAACTTGCGCCAGGGAACGGCGATCAGGTCAAGCGCCTTGGTCCGCGCCTCGTCCAGCGACCACAGGGGATTGATATCCGACCACTTGCCGGCATCGGCCGGGTTCTTCTTGGCGTTGTTCTTCTCGTCATGTTCGAGATAGTTGCAAAAGGCGATGTCGGCGCCGCTTCTTTCATAGATGCGGCGGGCGCGGTGGAAATTCTCCACCTCCAGAAAATCGTCGCCGTCCACGAAGAAGATCACGTCGCGGGTGGACATGTCCATGCCGATATTGGCCGGAATGCCCACACCGCCGATGGTGTTGACCCCAAGATGCGCGGCCGTGAACTCGACCCCCATGCCCTGATTTTCCTGAATGAACGCGTCGATGATCGACGGGGTCCGGTCCGTGGAATTGTCGTCGATGATGACGATCTGGTCGCCGGGGCGCGTGCACGCCTTCAGGCTGTCCAGACATTGGCGGATGTAGGGGTCGATGTTGAAGGTGGTTACGATGAACGATATCTGCATCACGACCTGCCCGAGATGATCCGGTTGATTTGGCCGATCGCCGCCGGATTGCGATAGGCGGTCAGCACGATTTCGGGCCGCGTGAAGTTGCTGCGGAAGAACTCGCGGCTTTGCGTATGCAGGTCCGAATGATGTTCCTCATCGATGTTGTTCCAGGCCCAGCCGATGATGCGGCAGCAGAAATGGATGAACGGCTCGACATAGACGGCGCTGCCTTCGGTGCGCTTCAGCCGCTCGGCGGTTTCCGTCAGCGCCTCGAAGATGCGAAGACGTTCGGCGCTGCGGCGGTTGGTCAGGCGGGTGCCGCCTTCAACGACGAAATGCTCCGCCCCGATCGTCTTTGTGCACAGGATGGTGGTGGCGGCGATAAAGCTGGTCCAGTGCAGTTCGATGTCGTTATGCACGGGAATTTCGGTGCAGCGGATATTCTCGGATGTCAGGAAATCCCGGCGATAGATCTTGTTCCAGGGATAGGCCGAGAGCTGGGCCAGATGCGCCGCATCCGTCATGTTCAGCCGACGGACCTGATCCGTGGCGCGCGCGGCGTCCCACAGGCGTTCTTCGCTGGCGAAGGTGCCGCGGTGGGAATGAACGCGGCTGTCATGATGCCGGAAGATGCAGAAATCGAAGTGGCGATCCTCGATCTCGGTCAGGATATCCTTGATGCCCGGGGCCAAAAGATCGTCGGAATCGAAATACAGGACGTGATCGCAGGACGCGGCCTGAAGGCCGTAATTGCGCATCGCGCCAGCGCCCTGCTGACGGTCGCTGCGCATATAGATGATCTGGGGATGGTCCAGATCCTCCAGCCCGAGGGCGGCGGGGGAGTGATCCTCGTCCGAGGCGTCGTCGCAGATGATGATCTCCGCCGCGATGCCATACTCGATGATCTGGTCCACCAGCCGTTTCAGGCCGGACCGGTCATTCCAGACCGGAATGATGACGGATAACGCAATCATGTCCTGTCCCTTCCGATCACGCGATGAACAGGCGGATATCGGAAATGGTGAAGGCGCTGTCGGTCGGCGGGAAGAAGACGATCAGGTCACGTTCGACCTTGCCGCGCGGGTGGTGGGCGGGAAGGTCGTCCAGTTTCAGGATGTCCAGATGCGTGCTGGGTTCGCTGAAGGCCACGATGTGCTTGGTGAAGAATTCGTCCACGAAGTTCTGGGTGCCCGACCGCAGGCACACCCGCATGGCCACCGCCTCTTTCGCCGTGGACCGGACGACGATCCCCAGAACCGCTTTGTCCTCCAGGCTCACCTCACCCAGATTGATGTGAAGCGCGACCCATTTCGGGGCGGTTTCGGAGGTGTAATTGACCGAGATCAGCCGCCCGGCGCCGCTTTCGAACGAGCCCGAAACCTTGGCGTCCATATCCACCGACAGATGGATCCCCGGCGCGACACGCTGCTGATCGGCAACCTTGCCACGGCCTGTCGTCGTCTTGGCGACATCAATCACGTGGTTGAAGTGAGAATCCCGGCCCAGATTGACGTTGTCGACCATGGTAAACCCTTATCTTGAACTGTATCAGGGGGCAGCGGCCTTCCCCGGGGAAGGCGTATCGGTCACCCTTGGTGAAGGCAAGCGCTGTTCGGCCATTTTGTCCGGCGGGATTGCCGGAATGGCAAAGTCTTGCACAGCCGGGTATGAAAGATCAAAGCCCTTGCGGGCCTGAACGAAAAGTGGAGCCTTTCTCGATGTCGGTCCCTCCTGCGGGCACGGTGGCGAAGATCGCCGTCGCGCCGATGATAAACTGGACCGACCGCCACTGTCGGTTTTTCCACCGGCAGATCACGCGCCATGCGCGGCTGTTCACCGAAATGGTCGTGGATCAGGCGATCATTCATGGTCCACGCGACCGCCTGTTGGGATTTCATCCCGCCGAACACCCGGTGGCGCTGCAGATCGGCGGTTCGGAGCCGGAGGTGTTGGCAAGGGCGGTGCGGATCGCCAATGATTACGGATATGACGAAATCAACCTGAACGTCGGATGCCCGTCGGATCGGGTGCAGTCGGGCTGTTTCGGGGCCGTGCTGATGAAGTATCCGGCACGCGTATCCGATTGCCTTATCGCCATGCGCGAGGCGGCACGCGTGCCGGTTTCGGTGAAATGCCGCATCGGTGTCGATGATCAGACACCGGAGGAGGTGTTGCCCCATTTTCTGCAGATGGTGTCCGATACCGGCATCCGGCAAGTCACGATCCATGCGCGAAAAGCTTGGCTCAAGGGGTTGTCGCCAAAGGAAAATCGCGAAATTCCGCCGCTGGACTATCCCTTGGTGTTTCACATGAAGGCCGAGTTTCCCGACCTGTCCATCGCCCTGAATGGTGGGGTGCAGACCCTTGATGACGCGCGCCGCCTTATTGACCGGGGAGTGGACGGCGTCATGATCGGGCGGGCCGCCTATCACGATCCCATGTCGGTGCTGGCCGGGGCGGATACGCTCTGGGGCGGGGCCGCGACCGTCGCACCCGCCGAGGTGGTGGCGCGCATGCGGCCCTATATCGAGGATCATCTGCGTGAGGGGGGGCGTCTTCATCAGATCACCCGCCACATGCTGGGTCTTTACACCAACCGCCCGGGCGCGCGGCTGTGGCGGCGTATCTTGTCCGAACACGCCACGCGCGACGATGCCGGGTGGGATGTCATGGACGCCGCCCTGGCCGCCGTCGAACCCTAGCGCGCCAGATAGGCCATCCGGTCCAGCGCGCCCTGAAGAATGTATCCGGCGGCCACGTGGTCGATCACCTCGGCCCGGCGGCGGCGGGAGGTGTCGGCCTCCAGAAGCGCCCGCTCGGCAGCGACGGTTGACAGACGTTCGTCCCAGAAGCCGATGGGCAGATCGGTCAACCGCGACAGATTGCGGGCAAAGGCGCGGGTCTTTTGCACCCGCGGCCCCTCGCTCCCGTCCATGTTCAGCGGCAGGCCGAGGATCAGCCCGACCAGCTGCCGTTGCCGCACGATGGCCAGCAGCGCCTCGGCATCCACGGTGAATTTGGTGCGGCGGATCGTCTGAAGCGGGGTCGCCACGTTGCGGAACAGGTCGGAGACCGCGACGCCGATGGTCTTGTCGCCGAAATCCAGACCCGCGATCGCGCCATGCGGGGGCAGGGCGTTGAAAAAGGTTTCAATCGTCATTCCAACCCCAGTTCGGCAAGGGCGGCGTCCAGGGCCGCGCGGTCGTCATCCGTCGTCATCGCGGCCCGACCCCGCTGCCACGCGTCGCGCGCCGCATCCGGCCGTCCCAGCACAGCATAGGCGCGCATGAGGCGCATCCATTCCTCGGCATCTCCGCCGTCGGAGTTCAGACGCGCGGCAAGGCCGTCGACCATGCCCTGCACGGCGCGGGCCTGATCTTCCGGGGGCAGGGCGGCGATGTCGGTGGGCGCGGCTTCGGGCGGCGTCCAGGCGACACCGGCGCGCATGGCGATGTCGGGCATGATGGCCAGCACATCCGTCCGCCACGCGGCGTCCGGCGCGACCCGCAAGGCGTGGTTCAGATAGCGGTAGGCCAGATCGGGCCGACCGCCCTGCGCCATCGTCATCCCCATGAGGTAGAGCGCCGTCGGCTGATCGGGATTGCGGCTCAGACCCTGCCGCAGGACGCTTTCGGCCTCGGGCGAGACATAGCCCCCCGCCGCGCGCACCATCAGTTCCCCCAAGGTCCCAAGCTGATCGCCATCGGTATCGGAGCCAAGCGAGATCAGATGACGCTGGGCCGTCGCCGCCGCGGCATAGTTTCCAAGCGCCGCCTCGTTCCGAACCAGAAGCCGCAGACCCGCGATATCGTCAGGCCGCGCCGCGACCGCGTCCCGCAACTGCTGGACAAGGCCTGCATAGGGCGGATCGACGGGGCGGTCGGCGGGCGGGGCCGTGCGTTCCGCCTCCGCCTGCGAGGGGCGGTCGGCGCGCGAGGCCTCGATCCGCTCCACCCGGTCGGCCAGCCCCAGGTCCGGGTATCCCGGCGCGCCAAGATGAAGATAAAGCGGAAGGGCCAGCGCCGTCAGGGCCGCCACCCCGGCGATGCCCCAACCCCGGCCGAGGGCGGTCGAAGACGGACGGGCGGCGCGATCGGCCTCCAACATGCGGCGCGAGATTTCCACGCGCAGACGGTCCGCATCCTCAGCAGATACGGCGGCGCGGGCGACATCGCGGTCCAATTCCGCCAGTTGCTGGCGATAGACGTCCAGATCGGGGGCGGTGTGCGGCCTTGGGCGCCGCAGCACGGCCCGCGCCAGCGCGGCCGCCCCAAGGGCCGTCATGCCGCCCGCCGCGGCCCAGAACACCATCATCTGCATCTTCACCCACTTTCCCGCGCAAGCTTTACGCGCAGCACCGGCCAAGGGAAACCCCGAAGGAACCGGGCCTGATCCTGCGCGTTCGGTGATCACGTCTTGAAAGGACCCCCATCAGATGCCTCAGGAAGAACACAGTTCAAAACATGCGCGGCGCGGTCCGATGAAGATCGTCTTCACGGTCATCCTTGTCGGGCTGGTCGTGATCATCGGCACGGTTCTTCTGACCGGAAACACACCCACCGATCAGACGGATCCGCCCGTGACCTCGCAGGGGAACTAGGTCAGCCTGCCGCAGCCCGGATGGCGCGGATGTTGTTCCCGTAAACGCCGGCGTTCTCCACCGAGCCCCCTTTGAAGACAGCCGATCCCGCCACAAGAACATCGGCCCCGGCCCTGCGCATCAGCGGGGCCGTTTCCGGCGTGATGCCGCCATCGATCTCGATATGGATGGGACGGTCGCCGATCATGCGGCGCAGGGCTGCGACCTTGTCGATTTGCGAATGGATGAACTTCTGCCCGCCGAACCCCGGGTTCACGGTCATCACGCAGACAAGGTCCACGGAATCCAAGAGATACTCGACCGCGTCGATCCCGGTTCCGGGGTTCAGCGCCAGCCCCGCCTTGCATCCGGCGGCGCGGATCGCCTGCAGGGTGCGGTGAATGTGGGGACCCGCCTCGACATGGGCGGTGATGATGTCGGCGCCCGCTGCCGCGAAGGCGTCGATATAGGGATCGACCGGTGCGATCATCAGATGCACGTCCATGACCCCCTTGATATGCGGTCGCAACGCGGCGCAGGTCTGGGGCCCGAAGGTCAGGTTCGGCACGAAATGCCCATCCATCACGTCGACATGGATCCAGTCCGCGCCCTGCGCCTCGACCGCGCGACATTCGGCCCCGAAGGCGGCAAAATCGGCGGACAGGATGGAGGGGGCGATCTTCAGGCTGCGATCAAAGGTCATGGCGGGCCTCATGCTGGGACAGGCATCCTATATCCGGGGGGCGGGGGTTTGAAAACCGGTCTTCGCCCCGGCATCGGTCCGCATCCCATGGCATATCGCTGCAAAGCTTGTATGATGGCGCACCAGCCGAAGGACGTCTCATGACCCGCACCACCGCCCGCACCGGCAATCTTGTCGAACGTGTCAGCCAGGCCCTGCGTGCCGAAATCGCTAAGGGGCATCTGAAGCCCGGAGACCGCCTGCCGTCCGAGGCGCGCCTGACCGAGGTGCATGGCGTCAGCCGAACCGTGGTGCGCGAAGCGGTTGCGGCGCTGCGCGCGGATCGTCTGGTGGAGGCGCGGCAGGGGGCCGGGGTCTTCGTGCTGGAGGCGGCCCCGGTGGAGCCGGCGCCGTTTCAGAACATCGACTATGTGCGCCTGTCGTCGGTGATCGAGATGCTGGAACTTCGCACCGCCGTGGAGGTGGAGGCGGCAGGACTGGCCGCGACGCGCCGATCCGCTCTGCAGGAGGAGCGGATACTCGACGCGTTCCGTGCCGTGGGGGCCGCCATAGCGTCGGGCCAGCCGACGACCAGCGTCGATTACGACCTGCATCTGGCCATTGCCGAGGCGACGAACAACCCGCGCTTTACCGAGTTTCTGGCGCTGGTCGGATCGAAGGTGATTCCGCGCCATGCAATCGAGCGGGCGGAGGCGGCGCCGACCGCCTATCTTTCGCAGATCCAGGATGAGCATGACCGGATCGTCACCGCCATCCTGTCCGGTGACGAGGAGGCGGCCCGTCAGGCGATGCGGGTTCATCTGCGCGGCTCCCAATCACGCTATCGCGCCCTGCTGCGCGGATAGTCATCATACAAGTATTGACGCCTGTATGGTAACATGCGTAATCATGGCCCTGACGCGCTGCCAATCAGGGGGATTCCATGGCTCAGGCACTCAAGACCGCACTCGGCTCGGGACTTCTGTCCTTTCCGGTCACGCATTTCGATGGCGAGGGCGCATTCGCGGCGGACAGCTATCAAAGCCATGTCGAATGGCTGGCCGGCTATGACGCGCCGGTTCTGTTCGCGGCCGGGGGCACGGGGGAATTCTTCTCGCTGACGCCGGCCGAAATTCCGACCATCGTTCGCGCGGCGATCGAGGCGGCGGGCGACACGACCATCGTGTCGGGCTGCGGATACGGCACGGAAATCGCGGTCGAGATCGCGCGGTCGGTCGAAAAGGTGGGGGCGAAGGGCATTCTGCTGTTGCCGCATTACCTGATCGACGCGCCGCAAGAGGGGCTGTATCGCCATGTGAAGGCGGTGTGTCAGGCGACCGATATGGGCGTCATGGTCTATAACCGCGACAATGCCGTGCTGACCGCCGACACGCTGGCACGCCTGTGCGACGAATGTCCGAACCTGATCGGTTTCAAGGACGGCACCGGCGATATCGGCCTTGTGCGCCAGATCACGGCCAAGATGGGCGACCGGCTGACCTATCTGGGCGGTATGCCGACGGCGGAACTGTTCGCCGAGGCCTATCTGGGGGCGGGGTTCACGACCTATTCCTCGGCCGTGTTCAACTTCGTGCCGGGGCTGGCTGTCGAATTCTACACGGCGCTGCGGGCGAACGATCGAGCCACGTGCGAGCGTATCCTGAACGAGTTCTTCTATCCGTTCATGGCCATCCGCAACCGCCAGAAGGGCTATGCCGTGTCCGCGATCAAGGCCGGCGTGCGTCTGCAAGGGTTCAACGCGGGCAAGGTCCGCCCGCCGATCACCGACCTGAATCCCGAAGAAGAACGGATGCTGGACGCCCTGATCGAGCCTCATCGCCGCAAGAAAGCGGCCTGATCCTCCATGAAGGTCACACGCGTTCGGACGCACCTTCTGGATCACCGTCTGGAGGTCGCGTTCGAAAGCGCCTCCATGCGGTTCGACCGGCGCACCCATGTGCTGGTGGAGGTTGAGTGCGATGACGGAACGGTGGGCTGGGGCGAATGCCTCGGCCCCGCCCGCGCCAATGCGGCCGTCGTCGCGACCTATGCCCAATGGCTGATCGGGCAGGACCCGCTTCAGACGGAGAAAATCTGGGCGACGCTTTACAACGCCCTGCGCGACCAGGGGCAGAGGGGGCTGACGATCACCGCGTTGTCGGGCATCGACATGGCGCTGTGGGACATCAAGGGCAAGCATTTCGGCGTTCCCATCGCAACCCTTCTGGGTGGGCGGTTCCGCGATCATGTGCGCGCCTATGCCACCGGCAGTTTCAAACGTGATGGCGTTGACCGCGTGGCCGACAATGCCGAGGAAATGGCCGGGCACCGCGCCGCCGGATTTCATGCCTGCAAGGTCAAGATCGGGTTCGGTGCGGCGGAGGATCTGCGCGTCATCGCCGCCGTGCGCGACGCGATCGGCCCCGACATGCGTCTGATGATCGACGCCAATCATGGATATGATGTGATCGAGGCGGTTCGCGTCGGTCAGGCCGCCGCCGATCATGATATCGACTGGTTCGAAGAGCCGGTCACGCCCGAACACCTGGCCGCCTATCGCGAGGTGCGCGCCCGCCAGCCCATTCCGGTCGCCGGGGGGGAGACGTGGCACACCCGCTGGGGCCATCGCGAACCAATCGAGACGCGGGCGGTGGACATCATCCAGCCCGACCTTGCCGGATGCGGCGGGTTCACCGAGGCGCGACGGATCGCCGATCTGGCCGCGCTGCATGGGGTTCGCGTGGTGCCGCATGTCTGGGGCACGGCGGTGCAGATCGCGGCCGCGCTGCAGTTCATGGCGGCGATGGTCCCGTCGCCCGTCCGCACGTCCCCCGTCGAACCGATCCTGGAATTCGACCGGACGCACAATCCGTTCCGACAGGCCATCGTCACGACCCCGATCGACCATGTGAACGGCACGGTCGCCATTCCTGCGGGACCGGGTCTTGGCATCGAGATCGACCGCGCCGCGCTGCGCGAATTCGCCCCGAAGGAGATTTGAATGGACATGATCCGTACCCTGACCGGCACGCCGCCGGACACGATTCTGCCGCGCGGCACCATCGACACGCAGATGCACATGTATTTGCCGGGATACGATGCCCAACCCGGCGGGCCGCCGATTCCACCGGGCGCGCTGCCCGATGCCGACCAGTACCGGCGCTTCATGAAATGGATCGGCATCGACCGCGTGGTGATCACGCAAGGCAACGCGCATCAGGCCGACAACTCCAACCTCGTCGCCTGTCTGGAGGAGATGGGCGACATCGCCCGGGGTGTTTGCGTGATCCGCCCCGATACCCCGGACGCGGAGATCGAGCGGCTGAGCCGGGCCGGTGTGGTCGGCGCGCGCGTCATGGATTTGCCGGGCGGGGCGGTAGGATTGTCCGCGTTGGAAGGCGTGGATGCGCGCGCCAGGTCGGCCGGTTGGGTGACGGCGGTGCAGTTCGACGGCAGCAATATCCTCGATCATGAGGCGCGTCTGGCAACACTGCAAAGCCGCTGGATCCTGGACCATCACGGGAAATTCTTCTCGGGGGCAGGGCGGGCGCAGATCGATGCCGTGAAACGTCTGATCGATGGCGGGAACTGCTGGTTCAAATTTGCAGGCGTGTATGAATCCAGCCGCTCGGGCGGGCCGGATTACGCCGATGTGGCCGCCGTGGCGCGGGAGATCGCATTGCACGCGCCGGAGCGGATTCTGTGGGGCACGAACTGGCCGCATAATCTGGCCAAGACGACGGAAGAATATCCCGATGATCGCGCACTGACCGACACCGTGCTGTCCTGGCTGCCGTCGGACGCGGCACGACAGCAAGCGCTGGTCGCCACGCCTGAGCGGTTGTTCGGGTTCGGCGCGTTCTGATGGCATGGCGGAGCCTGTGACAAGGCTCCGCCATATCCGGTCAGTCCTTGTGGATCGGATCCTGGGTGAACATCCCGCCCTGATAGGCCGCGTTCGGGTGATCGACCGGCGGGGCCGCTTCCTTCGCGTCCAAAGCCGCGCGAAACACCTCGGAATTGCTTTGCGGACGCCAGCCAAGATACCGCGCGGACGAATTGTCCCACCATGTGCAATCGTTGTCCGACACGCCCCAGATTATCGGGCATCCCAGCTTCGGCGCGGTGAAGCAGCGCTGGATCAGGTCAACGAAATCGTCATGCGACATCCATGTGGACAACATGCGGTGGTTCAGCGGCTGCTCAAAGCAGGATCCGATGCGGACGATCGCCGTCTCCTGGCCGAATTTCGAATGATACATGCTGGCCATGGCCTCGCCGAAGCATTTGGACACGCCATAGAGGCCGTCGGGCTTCATGGGCATATCGGCGGTCAGCCGGGTGGTCTGGGGGTAGAAGCCGATCGTATGGTTGGAGCTGGCGAAGATGATCCGGGGGTGCCCATGCGCGCGGGCAGCTTCATAAAGATTGTAGACGCCGCGCAGGTTGCCGTTCAGGATCTTCTCAAAGCTTTGTTCCACCGAGATGCCGCCCAGGTGAAGGATGCCGTCGCATCCCGCCACCAGATCCATGACGGCGGCCTCATCGCCCAGATCGCAGGACACCAGTTCCTCGTTTTCGGCGGCGGCGCCCAGATCGGCAATATCCGACAGGCGGATCTTGCGGGCGAAGGGACGCAGCTTTTCCCGAAGAACGCGGCCAAGTCCGCCAGCGGCGCCGGTGATGAGTAGGCGTTCCATGACATCTCCCATGTTGTCTTGCGGGGAATATCATACAGTCATCAGGCAGATCGTCTAGGTTGTCATACCTATGTGGCGATAGATTTAAATCACATAACTATGATTAGCAGTATTGTCCCGCAGCCCAACCGGAAGACCACGCCCACTGGAAATTGTAGCCGCCAAGCCACCCCGTCACATCGACGACTTCGCCAATGAAATAAAGGCCTTCGACGTTCTTTGCCTGCATTGTCCGCGCGTCCAATGCATCGGTGTCCACGCCGCCCAAGGTGACCTCGGCGGTGCGATAACCTTCGGTTCCGACCGGCTTCAGCACCAGAGCGTGAATGACACTCTCAATCCGGTCGATCGCGCCGTTGGACAGCGCCCCGATGGCCGGAACCTCTCCGCATCGGCTTTCCAGAAACCGTGCGAGCTTTTCCGGCATGATGCGGTTCAAGGCCGTGCGAAGCGCGATCCGAGGTTCGGTTTGCCGCAAGGCGCGCAGGTGGGCGGTGATGTCGCGCGCGGGCGCAAGGTCCAAGGTCAGCGTCTCGCCCTCGCGCCAATAGCTGCTGGCCTGGAGAATGGCCGGTCCGGACAGGCCACGATGTGTGAACAACACCGGCTCTTCGAACCGCGCCCCGGTGGTGGCCACCGCATCGACGGCAAGGCCCGACAAGGGTTTGATCGACGACAATTCCTGTTCGGCAAACGTCATGGGCACCAGTGCGGGCCGTGTTTCGGTCACGGACAGGCCGAATTGCGCGGCAATCTGATACCCGAATCCCGTGGCGCCCATCTTCGGGATGGACTTGCCCCCGGTCGCCACGACGACGCTGTCAGCCTCGACCACCCCGCGCGCGGTGGCGATGCGGTAGCCCTGCCCCACACTCTCGATCGAGGTGTTGAGCCATAGTTCCACCCCCGCATCGTTCATCTGCCGCAAAAGCATGTCCACGATCTGTGTGGATGGGCCGTCGCAGAACAACTGGCCCAAGGACTTCTCGTGCCAAGCAATTCCCGCCTCATCGACCCGTGCGATGAAGTCCCACGCGGTGAAACGTTTCAACGCCGACAGGGCAAAACGCGGATTGCGGGACAGAAACCGGTCCACGGCAACGCCGGTATTGGTGAAATTGCACCGCCCCCCGCCCGAGATACGGATCTTTTCCCCCGCCGCCTTGGCGTGATCGATCACAAGAACCCGGCGACCGCGGCGCGCCGCCTCGATCGCACAGAACATGCCCGCAGCGCCGGCACCCAGAATGGCAACATCAACCTTTTTCATGGGTGTATTCCTTATCTTTTCAAAATGATGCGGACAATGCGCGTTTTTTTCGCGTTTCCCTCTTGCGGCAGTTTTGCATCCTCGCTAAAAGCCGCTTCACGCAAGTTGGGGCGTCGCCAAGTGGTAAGGCAGCGGTTTTTGGTACCGCCATTCGCAGGTTCGAATCCTGCCGCCCCAGCCAAGTTTCCTGAGATGTGCATTCGGCCCCGCCCCCATGATCCTTGTGGGATGAAGGGGCTTATCGCCCCTGCAGCACGTCGATGACGAGGTTGGCCGGAACATCGTCAGCGATGAACGCCCGTCCGATATCGTGGTTCAGGATGAAGCGCAGCCGCCCGTCCACCACCTTCTTGTCCTGCCCCATCAACGCCAGAAGGTCGGCCGCATCGGGAAGATCCCCGGGAATCTCAGCGAGGGACGTTTTCATTCCCATGGCGTTCAGGTGCATCGCCAGACGCGACGATGCCTCTTGTGGGCAAAGACCCATCTTGCGGCTCAGGTCCAGCGCAAGAAGGCAGCCGATCGCCACGCCTTCGCCATGCAGCAGGCGATCCGAATACCCCGTCGCCTTTTCCAGCGCGTGACAGAATGTATGGCCGAGGTTCAGCAGGGCACGCTCGCCCTCCTCGGTTTCGTCCCGGGCGACGATCTCCGCCTTCATCGTGACGCAGCGACGGACCGCGTGCAGCAGGGACGTGGTATCGCCCGCCGCCATGTCCGGCCCATGCGCTTCCAGCCATTCGAAAAAGGCGGCATCGCCCAGCAGGCCGTATTTGACGACCTCGCCATAGCCTGCGCGGAACTGGCGTGCGGGCAAGGTGGTCAGGGCGTCGATATCGGCCAACACCAAGGCAGGTTGATGAAACGCCCCGACCAGGTTCTTGCCCTGCGGCGTGTTGATCCCGGTTTTCCCCCCCACCGAGCTGTCCACCATCGCCAGAAGCGAGGTCGGGATATGAACGAACCGCACGCCACGGCGCAGAATCGCGGCGGCAAAGCCCACCAGATCGCCGATCACCCCACCGCCAAGCGCGATCACGACGTCCCGCCGTTCCACCCGCTGGTCCAGCATCCATTCGACGGTCTGCCCCAGATGATGCCAGTTCTTCGTGCCCTCTCCTGCAGGAAGGGTCAGCGTTTCGACAGCGATCCCCCCCGCGGTAAGGCCATGGACCAGACCGGGCAATTGCGTGTCCGCCACATTGGCATCCGTGACGATCACGACGCGCGGACGGCGCAGAAGCGGGGCGATGTGATCCGCCGCGCGGGCGATCAGGCCCTGCCCCACAAGAACGTCATAGCTGCGATCGCCAAGGGCGACATGAACGGTATCCATCTAATCCTCCAGAACATCGGGGCGCGCCGCCAGGGCGGTGCGAACGTGGCGGGCCATCGCGTCGATCGACAGACCGGCGCGGCTGTCGACGATAAGGTTGGCCTCGGCATAGATCGGGCTGCGTGTCTTCAGCAGGTCGGCCAACACGGCACGCGGGTTTTCGGTGCGCAGCAAGGGCCGTGTGTTCTTGTGCCGCACCCGTTGCCACAACGTCTCAAGATCCGCCCGCAACCAGACCGACACCCCTTCCCGGGTGATGATGTCGCGGTTGTGTTCGGCCAGAAAGGCCCCGCCGCCGGTGGACATGACGGAAGGCGCGCCGCGCAGAAGGCGGGCCAGCACCTCGGCCTCGCGCGCGCGAAAGAACGCCTCGCCGTGATGGGCGAAAATCTCGGAAATGGTGCGGTCGGCCGCCCGCTCGATCTCGTCGTCGGTATCGACGAAAGGAACGGACAGATGACGGGCCAAGGCCGCGCCCACGGCCGATTTTCCCGCCCCCATCATCCCGATCAGGACCACCGATTTCTTCAGCCGGCTCACGCGCGCGCTCTCCTCACCATCTTGTGTCGGACCGGGGCGCGGGCTGCCGTCTGGCCCCCCGCGACGTTATGGGGTAATGGCGTGAAGCGAAGAAAAATGCCATATTATAATTGCAATGATGCCGAAGCGGCACGCAGGACAGGCAAGAGGACGGGCGATGGGAATTGTGTTGAAGGCGCTGGCGGTGATCGTTGTTCTCGCCTTTCTGGGATTGGTCGGATACGCCTATCTGGGTGATCTGAGCGCGCCTCGGGTTCCCGTGTCCCACCCGGTGACGCTGGATGCGCAATAAGGCGCTGACCCTTCTGTTCTGCATGGCCGTGCCGGCCTTGGCATTCGCGGACCCGACGGTGCCCGGTGGCAACGGGCAGACGTGGCCGCCCTTGCCTTTTTCTGCGGCACCGGGCGCGGTGGCGACCCAGCCGCTGGATGCGGTGGCGCTCGACTCCTCGGGCCTGCTGACGCCGCGCCAGACGGGGTTTCCGCGCAACCTCTGGGGCGCGGGTCAGGCCCAGATCATTTCCCGGATGATCACCGACGCCCCCGCGAACGAACTTCCCGCGCTGCACAATCTGGTGATGAACCTTCTGTTGGCCGAGGCGATGCCGCCCGCCTCCTCCGACGCCGACGGGACGCTGTTCTTTGCCCGGGTGGACAAGCTTGTGGCCTTGGGTGCGCTGGATCAGGCGCAGGCGCTTTTGGATGTGGCGCGCGCGCAGGGGCCGGAGGCGTTCCGCCGCCAGTTCGACATCGCCCTTCTGCAGGGCACCGAAACCCGTGCCTGCGGCGTCATGAACGCCAGCCCCCAACTTTCCCCCGGCTACCCCGCCCGCATCTATTGCCTTGCGCGGGCGGGCGAATGGTCGGCGGCGGCCACCACCCTGCACGGGGCCGAGGCGATCGGCGTCATTCCGCAGGCGCAAGGGGCGCTGATCGCCCGGTTCCTCGACCCCGACCTGTTCGAGGGGGAACCGTCCCTGCCCCCACCCCCGCGCCCCACATCGCTGGATTGGCGGATGTTCGAAGCCATCGGCGAGCCGCTTCCGACCTATACCCTGCCGCTGGCCTTCGCCCATGCCGAATTGCGCGATACGGCGGGATGGAAATCGCAGTTGGACGCCGCCGAACGCCTGGCCCAGGCGAACGTTCTGGATGCCAATCACCTGATGGGGTTTTACACCCGCCAGCGCCCTGCAGCCTCCGGCGGGGTCTGGGATCGTGTGGCGGCGGTGCAGCGACTGGACGCGGCGGTTCAGGCGGGGGACGTTCGGGCGGTGGCGCAGGCCTTGCCGCTTGCGTGGTCGCAGATGCAGGGGGCCGAACTGGAGGTGCCGTTCGCCCGCATCTTTGCCGAACCGCTGGCCGGAATGGCCCTGATGGGGGATGCCGCATCGACCGCATTCCGGCTGGCGCTTCTTGCCGGGATCTATGAGGACGGGCCGATGCCCCTGTCGCCCCGCACGGCGCAGGACCGGTTTCTGGCGGCCCTTGCCATGGGCGATCCCCGCACCGCGCACAGTGTGGATGGCCTGTCCCGCGCCATTGCGGCCGGGTTCGCCCCCGATGCCGTCCCCGACGATACGCGCGAGCTTCTGGACCAGGGGCGGCGGGGGGAGGTGATCCTTCTGGCGGTCGACCGTATCTCGCGCGGGGTCGCGGGCGATCTTCGGGGCGTGACCGAAGGCATCGCGGCGCTGTCGGCCTTGGGGATGGACATGGCCGCCCGCCGTGTCGGGGTGCAACTCATGATCCTGGACCGGCGGGGATGAACGATCTGCGGTGGATCCACCTGTTTCTGGATGCTCAGGCGGCCGATGCGGGGGCCGCCCGCAACACGCTTCTCGCCTATGGCCGCGATTTGCGCGATTTTGTTGCGTGGCTGGAACGGCGGGGCATGTCCCTGTCCACCGCCACCCGGCAAACGATCGAGGACTATCTAATCTTCTGCGACGCGCAGGGTCTGTCCGCCGCCACGCGGGCCCGCCGCCTTGTCGCGGTGCGGCAGCTGTATCGTTTTGCCTTTGACGAACGGATGCGCACGGACAATCCGGCGGTGCGTGTGAAGGGCCCCGCCCCGAAGCGCCGCCTGCCCGGAACACTGACGGTGGAGGAGGTGGACCGGCTGCTTGAGGTGGCCCGGGCCACGGGCCGCGATGCGACGGCCCAGCTTCGCAACCGCTGCCTGATGGAGCTTCTCTATGCCACCGGTATGCGCGTCTCGGAACTCGTGGGGCTGCCGGTGGCGGCGGCGCGCGGCGCGCCGGAGATGATTCTGGTGCGGGGCAAGGGCGGAAAGGAGCGTCTTGTCCCCCTGTCGCCCCCGGCCCGGTCGGCCTTGGCGGCATGGCTCAGCGCCCGCGATGCGGAGGAGGAGGCCACCCTGCGCGAAGGAGGTGCGCCCTCGCGTTTCCTGTTCCCCAGCCGTGCCAAGACTGGACACCTGCCGCGCGAGAGTTTTTTTCGAATGGTGCAGGACATGGCCCGTCAGGCGAACATCGCCGAGGGCCGTGTCACGCCGCACAGCCTGCGACATGCCTTTGCCACCCATCTCCTGGCCGGTGGAGCCGACCTGCGCATCATCCAGACCATGCTGGGCCACGCCGATATCTCCACGGTCGAAATCTACACCCATGTTGTGGATGAGCAGCTTCGAACGCTCGTCCTTGAGAAACATCCGTTGTCCGGGGCGGATGTATCGTCACAATCTTCAAAAGAACGTTGACGTCGGCGCATATCCGCCATAACCTGTGGGCAATAAGTCGGCCCGTCCGGCAGGGAGAAAATCAATGGAAGGCCGGTGGAAACACCGGTCTTTTTTCATGATCGCACATGCCTGCTGACATGCGATCCATGGCGTGCTAGGCCCGACCCGGAACCATCCCAAGGACCGAAACGCATGTCCAAAACCCTTTCTCGTATTCTTGCGCTTGCGCTGACCTTCGGCGTGTCGCACGCCGCCATGGCGCAGGACACCCCCCCGGCCGCCCCGACCGGCGATTCCCCGGCCACCCAAGGGCTGAGCATGGGCGCGGCCGAGGCCGATCCCAACGCCCCCGGCGCCATGCGCGTTGCCGGCACCTTCGGGTCGTGGGAACAGCGCTGCATCCGCGAAGATGCCGATACCGAACGCTGCCAGCTCTATCAGCTGCTGAAAGACGGCGAAGGCAACAACGTGGCCGAGTTCAGTCTGTTCAACCTTCCCGCAGGCAATGAGGCTGCGGCCGGTGCCACGATCATCGTGCCGCTGGAAACGCTGCTGACGGCGAACCTGTCGGTCAAGGTCGACAGCGCCCAGCCCCGCGTCTACCCCTTCAGCTGGTGCAGCGAGATCGGCTGCGTTGCGCGCGTGGGCTTCACCCAAGGCGAGGTCGACGCCCTGAAACGCGGCTCCAACGCGCAACTGACCATCGTTCCGGTCGTGGCCCCGGACCAGCGCGTGACGCTGGACATGTCCCTGTCGGGATTCACCGCCGGATGGGACGCCGTCGTGGCGGCCAACGCGGCCGAGTGATCGCGTTCAGATCTTTCTCAACGCCAACACGGCGTTGAGACCCCCGAAGGCGAAGGCGTTGGTCAGCACGACCTCCACCTTCGCGTCCCGGGCCGTATTCGGCACCACGTCCAACGCGCATTCGGGGTCCGGCTCGTCATAGCTGATGGTCGGGGCGATGACCCCATCGCGCAGCGCCATGATGCAGGCCAGAAGTTCCACCGCCCCGGTCCCGCCGATCAGATGCCCGTGCATGGATTTCGTGGACGACATCATCAACCGATCCGCGTGGGGGCCGAACACATCCGCCACAGCCGCACATTCGGTCTTGTCATTGGCCGCCGTCCCGGTGCCGTGCGCATTGATATAGCCCACCTCCTCACCGTTCAGGCGCGCGTCGCGCAAGGCACCGGCGATGGCGCGGGAAGCCCCCTGCTTGTTGGGCATCACGATGTCAGCGGCATCCGAGGTCATCGCGAACCCGATGACCTCCGCCAGGATCTCCGCCCCACGCCGCCGGGCGTGCTCGAACTCCTCGAATACGAAAATGGCGGCTCCCTCGCCCTGCACCATCCCGTTGCGGTTCAGGCTGAACGGGCGGCAGGCATCGCGCGACATGACGCGCAGCCCCTCCCACGCCTTGATCCCGCCGAAACACAACATCGACTCGGATCCGCCGGTGACCATGACGCTGGTCGCGCCGGAGCGGATCATCCAGAACGCCTGCCCCATCGCGTGATTGGAACTCGCGCAGGCCGTCGCGACGGTGAAGCTCGGCCCCTTCAGGTTGAACTCCATGGAGACGTGGCTGGCAGCCGCGTTGTTCATCAATTTCGGCACGACAAAGGGATGAACGCGGTTCTTCCCCTCCTCATACACCGTGCGGTAATTGTCGTCCCAAGTGTTCACGCCGCCGGCCGCGGTGCCCAGAACGACCCCGGCCTCGTATCCCAGATGGCCGTCGAAATTAAGCCCGGACTGCGCGATGGCCTCCCGCGCGGCGAGCAGGGTGAATTGCGTGAACTTGTCATAGAGTGCGATTTGCTGGCGGTTGAAATGCGCCTCTGCATCCCAACAATGCACCTGCCCGCCGATCCCGATACTCAGCCGGTCGCGGTCGCGAATGTCCAGTTCGGTGATACCGCATCGCCCTTCGCGAAAGGCCTCCAACGTGCCGCGAACGTCGTGCGCCAGGGCATTGATCGTGCCCGCCCCGGTTATGACGACCCGCTTCATGATGCTTTCTGCGCGATCAGCCCCTCAATCGCGTCGATGATGGAGCCGACGGACGAGATGTCGAACTGCCCCGAGCCCGGATCGTTCGCGTTGAACGGGACCGAGATGTCGAAGGTTTCCTCGATTGAAAAGATCGCCTCCACCAGCATCAGGCTGTCGATCCCAAGGCTTTCCAACGTCGAACTGCGCGAAACGTCAGAGATGTCCAGCAGGGCCTGCTCGGCGATGATCTGCCGCACTTTGTCCTCGACCTCGGCCATATCGCCCCCTAATCGCCTGGTTCAGATTTTATCCGTATCCGACAGTTTGGAAACAGTTTTTTGAAGCTCGGCCACCTTTTCGGCCATGCGGGGCAACCGGCGAAGCGCCTTCTGCATCTCAACATGGATGTCCATCTTGACGGCGGGATACCCCAGGAGAACCCGACCCGCCGGAGCGTTGCTGAGGATTTTCGTCCCACCCCCGGCAATCACATCATCGCCCACGAAGATATTGTCCGACACGCCCACCTGCCCGGCCAGCACAACACGATCCCCGATGCGGGTGGACCCTGCGACCCCAACCAGCGCGCACAGCAGGCAATCCTTGCCCACCGTCACGTTGTGGCCAAGATGAACAAGGTTGTCGATCTTGGTGCCGTCCCCCACGGTGGTGTTGCGGATCGTGCCCCGGTCGATGCAGGAATTGGCCCCGACCTCCACATCGTTCCCAAGACTGACTGAACCAAGCGAGTGGATGCGAACCCACTGCTGTTTGCGGATTTCGGCCCGTGTGCCCAACGTATGGCGGATTTCCTCGACACCCGACGTTTCGGGCGTGACAAAGGAAAAGCCGTCCGCGCCGATGGAGGCCCCGGGCTGGCCGATGAACCGATCACCGATCCGCACGTCCGGCCCGATGCGCACACCGTTCAGCAGCAGGACATCGTCGCCGATGCGCGCGCCCTCCGCGATCGAGCTGTGCGCGGCGATGCGGGCGTTCGTGCCGATCACGACCCCCGCGCCGATGGTGACGAAGGGACCGATGGCGGCCCCCTCTCCGATCACGGCCGTCGGATCGATCACGGTCATCGGGTGAATGCCCGGCGCGATCTGCGGGCCGGGATCCATCATGCGCGAAAGGCCCGCCATGGCCAGCCGGCCACGCGGCGCCAAAATGGCCGCCTCCAACCCCAGGGCCTTCCAATCCGCCCCATCCCAAACGACCGCCGCCCTGGCCCCGCCGGAGGACAGGCCGTCGGCGTATTTGGGGTCCATGGCAAGCGCGAGATGATGGGCTTTCGCAGCCGCCGGTTCGGACACGCCCTCCACCGCCAGATCGAGATTGCCTTCCGCCTTCGCGTCCAACGCCGCTGCGATGTCACGGATGGTATGTGCCATGAAGTGCCCCTTTCGTTGCCCACGATCTAACCACGCGCGAGGTTCGAATCCACCCCAAACAATGCGATGCACCGCCGCAACAGGTTGTGTCCATTCTGCATTCCACCTCGATAATGCGCAAGATTTCGCCAAAGCCCACGGACCCTCGGGAACCCGGGGACTCTTTTCTTTTGGAAATCGGATCGTTTTGCGCCATAACCATCAAGTATCCACGAAGCCGCACATCAAGAGGCGGGCGTGGCAACGAAGTGGGACAGGCAGACACATGGCAGCACAATCTTTTCCGGGCATGACGCGGCGTGGGCTTCTGGGCGCATTCGCAGCGGCAACCGTGGCCGCAGCACCGACGGCGTCGAATGCGTTCGGGTTCTTGCGGGGCGCAGGCGATGTGCGCCGCATCAAGATGTACAACGGGCGCACGGGCGAGTCGCTGAACACGATCTATTGGATCGAGGGGAAATACATCCCGGAGGCGCTGCAGGATGTGAACCGTTTCGTGCGTGATTGGCGCAATGGCCAGATGATCAATTTCGATCCGCGCACCATCGACATCATGGCGGCGTCCCACGCGATGATGGAAACGACGGAACCCTATCTGCTGCTGTCTGGATATCGTTCGGCGCAGACCAATGCCATGCTGCGGTCCCGCTCCTCGGGTGTGGCGCGCAACTCGCTGCACATGGTGGGTCAGGCGGCGGACCTTCGTCTGAAATCGCGTTCGGTGTCGCAAATGGCCCGGGCGGCTGAAGCGTGTTCTTCCGGCGGCGTGGGGCGTTACTCCCGCTCGAACTTCGTGCACATGGATTGCGGTCCGGTGCGGCACTGGGGCGCCTGAGGCGCCCACACGACCCCCGATCAGACGTCGGCCTGCCGCCCCTTGTACCCCATCGCCACCACGAATTTTTCGGACGAATTGGCGCGGGATGCGGGCGGCTTCACGTTCGCGACCTTCTGGAAGTTCTTCTTCAACAGAACCTGAAGCTCGTTCTCGGTTCCCCCGGCCAGAACCTTCGCCACGAACGTCCCGCCCTCCTCCAGCACGTCAAAGGCGAAATACGCGGCCGCTTCGCACAGCGCGATGATGCGCAGGTGGTCCGTGCCCTTATGGCCCGAAGAGGCGGCGGCCATATCGCTCATGACGACGTCCGCCGATCCACCCAGCCAATCCTTGACCATCTGGTCGGCATCGTCCGCCAGAAAGTCCAGTTGGTGAATCTCGGCGCCCGAAATAGGCTCCACCTCCTGCAGATCGACCCCCAGAACCGTGCCGACGGGTTTGTTCGGCCGCTGGCCCAAGGCGTTCACGCGTTCGACTGCGACTTGGCACCAGCCCCCCGGCGCACATCCCAGATCAACCACCCGCGAGCCGGGTTTGAGGAAGGCATACTTGTCGTCCAATTCCAGGATCTTGAACGCGGCACGGCCCCGGAAACCTTCACGCTTGGCGCGCTGGACGTAAGGGTCGTTCAACTGACGCTCCAGCCACAAGGTCGAGGAGAGCTTGCGCCCCTTGGCCGTTTTCACGCGCACCCGAAGGTCGCGCTGGCCCCGGCCCGATGTGTTCTTTTCCGTCATGTCAATGGTCCGTCTTCCAGAACGCCGTCCGCGTTCATCTGTTGATATAGCAGGCCTTCGCGCAGGCCGCGATCCGCAACCGACAGGCGATCGGTCGGCCAAATCCGCAACAGCGCTTGAAGAATGGCCGCACCCGACATGATCAGGCTGTGGCGATCCCGACCGATCTGGGGATCGATCCGCCGCCCTTCCGGCCCAAGCGCAAGGTATTCCCGGATGACGACATCGATCTGGTCCGACGTCATGTGCAGCCCGTCCACCTTGGTCCGGTCATACCGGCGCAGGCCCAGATAGGAGGCCGCCACCGTTGTCACCGTTCCCGAGGTGCCGATGATCTGAAACCCCTCACGTCGGTTTTCGGCGCTGTAGGGGGAGAAGCTGGCAAGGTTTTCCTCGAAGAACCAGCTCATCAGGGCGAAGCGGGCGGCATCGTCCTCCACATCGATGAACTGGTCCTTCAGCGTCGCCACCCCCAACGGCACGGAAATCCAGTCCACGACGCGTGCGCCCGATTTTGGCGCGAACCCGCTGTGAAGCGCCATGATCGACCGGGCGCGCTGGTCTGCCGGCACCTCCGACAGGTCGATCCACACCAGTTCGGTCGATCCGCCCCCGATGTCGATCACCAGAAGCTGCTCGGTCGTTGCATTCACCAAAGGTGCGCAGGAGATGACGGCCAGACGGGCCTCCTCCTCCGGCATGATGATTTCAAGTTGAAGGCCGGTCTCACGCCGAACCATCCGAATGAAGTCCTGGGCGTTGCGCGCCCGACGGCACGCTTCGGTCGCGACCAGACGCATCCGGCGCACGCGATGCTTTTCCAGCTTCTTCTGGCAGATACGCAACGCCTGCACCGTCCGCCCCATCGAGGCGCGCGAAAGCCGCCCGGAGGCTTCCAGCCCGAGGCCCAGTTGCACGGTCTTGGAAAAACTGTCCACGACCTGAAAATGACTGCCACGCGGCTGAGCGATCAGCATGCGGCAGCTGTTTGTTCCCAGATCCAACGCCGCATACAGCGCGGAACCCGGAGGGGCAGCGTCCGGTTCAACCCGCGACATCATCGCGGGGATCGCGTCCGCACCCTTGGGACGCTCGGGCGCCATGATCGCCCTCCAATTCTCGGTTAATCCGACAATATGCGTCGGATCCACAAAGCGCAAGTGGAGGGGAACCCGCGTGTCACGCGCACGTTACCAATTTGATCAGAGGAGGCTTTCATGCGGGCTGTCATTCTTTCTCTCGTTCTCGCCGTTCTGCCTTTCGGTGCTCATGCCGGGAACGTCTTTCAGTTTGCCGAAGGGACGGGTCAGCTGTCCCGGTTCGCCGCCGCCATGCAACAGACTGGGATCGACCGGGCGCTGGCCAACCCCGGCCCCTACACGATCTTCGCCCCGACGAATTCGGCCTTCAGCGCAATGCCGAACGTGGCGATGGGCGCGCAAGGGCGTGAAAAGCTTGTCGAGATCCTGACCTGCCACATGGCCCCGACCCAGGTCGTCTCCAGCGTTCTGGCAACGGGCCGTCCGGCCGTGATCCGAACTGTGGGGGGCTGCCGATTGACCCTGTATAAAAACGGCTCGCAACTCATGGTCCGTGACTCGGCCGGCCGCGATCACCGGATCAAGGCGGCGGACCTGCGTCAATCGAATGGCGTCGTTCATGTGATCGACACGCTCATCCTCCCCTCAACCTGAGGCTTGACGGCCTGGCCTCAGGTCGGTATCGACAGCGGCACGCGGGTGTAGCTCAATGGTAGAGCAGAAGCTTCCCAAGCTTACGACGAGGGTTCGATTCCCTTCACCCGCTCCATCAATTCACGCGTGATATGTCGTCAGACTGCTATGGGCTGTCTGTTCGTGCGTGAAGATGTCCCGGATCCGGTGATCATTGGGGTTTGAGTGGTGCTTCCGAAACATCCATGGGATGCTTGCTGCGCAGCCTCCGCCTATCGCAGCGCATCGTCTGATCATTGCGCTTTCTGGCGACATAGACCTCTCAGATATCATTGACATACCCAGATCACCTGAGTATCTGAACAGCCAGTGCGGGCGTGGCGGAATGGTAGACGCGACGGATTCAAAATCCGTTGCCGCAAGGCGTGTCGGTTCGAGTCCGACCGCCCGTACCACTAGGAAAGACAGGTGTATTGCGGCGTCTCTCGGAAAACGTCCCGAAAATCTGGCAACAGGCATGGCAACATTCCTTTTTCGTGCATGACCTGTTCCCCACGTCATTTCCGCATGCTTTGCGCTTCAATCGCTCTCGATCTTTGACGCGCTACGCGCGAGTACTTTCGGACCATCGCGCTTGTGGCGTGGCCGGTAACAGCTGCGATGAGATCATCACTGCATCCAGCTTCGGCAAGCTCCGAGGCGGCCGCATATCGCAGGCCGTGGATATCATAGGCTTCGGCCCCGATGGCGCGACGCACCTCCATGATGAGCGTTGACGCATGGCGGTAACTGATAGGTTGCCCGGAGGCCCCCGCACAGATCGTCTCCCCCTGGCGCGGAGTCATGGCCAATGCCTGAGCAAGGTGGGTGGTAAACGGCACCCACAGATCGGCGCCCGTCTTGCTTTGACGGACGGAGATGCCGTCATCCTCGATGTCCGACCACTTCATGTTCAGCACGTCGCCGATTCGCTGACCGGTCCCAAGGCACAGCTCGAACACGAGTAGCCCACGACCCACGGCCTTCTGGCGGAATGCTTCGATCATCGCTGGCGGCCAAGGTTGCCGCGGCGCCGTGTCGGCCTTCAGCAAGCTGACACCCTTCGCGGGATTGTCCGACCGCCAGCCGACATCGATTGAGTGCTCCAGGAGGATCCGCACCACCTGAACAATGTAATTAGCGAAACGTACGGTTTGGGCATTCGCGTCACGCGCGCGAATGATGTCCTTGCGCTGGATGCCCGCCACCGGCAGATGACCGAGCGTATCCTTCACCCAGTCCAAGACCTTCTCGTAATCGCGGGCCGTGCGTGGTGCGAGCTTTCGATAGCGCGGGCTTGCGATGTAGCTTTTGACCAGCGCCGCGAAGGTCCGGCGCGTATCCGGGGGCAGCGTAAGCGCGCCGTTCAGGATGGCCGCATATTCCATTGCGAACTCGGGCGAGCCCGGCTCATGCTGCATTCGCACCGTCGACCAGCCCCGCCGTTGGAAATAGACCCCCTTGGGCTTGCGATAGACATGCGGAGGCAGGGCGCGCTTCGTCATTTGCGCCGCATGTCCACGATGTCGAAGGCGTCTTTCGGCTCCTGCGCGCTGGGCGGGGTGACGGTGATCTTCCCGTCCGGCTCCACCACAACGGTGAACCCCATGCCCGCCCATTCCTTGACAGCGCGGCGCACATCGGCCGCGCGCATGATTGGTCGCATCTCTCCCATCAGCCTGCCTCCTTGATATTCAGAATGGACCGCGCCAACTGGCGCATCCGCGTTTCGTCCACCGGCGTCGCCTCGGTCGCCCCGCCGTAGGGGTTCAAGATGCCGTGCGACTGGCTGGCCTTCAGGCCAAGGGTCGGCAGAATGACAGGATCGGACCCGCCATCGACATGCAGGTAATGGGCGGTCACGGGCCGCTTTTGCCCATCACGGCGAATGCGACCGATGAACTGCCTATGCACCTGCGGCGACCAGTCCAGCTCACCGATGACGGCATGTGCGATCACGTCCTGCAAACCGTCCAGTCCCGATCCTGAGCGCAGCGACATGATCAGGATCTTCGACGCGCCGGACAAAAGCGCCTCCCGCGCGGCCCTCTTTTGCGGCTGGCTTTCGGAGCCGGTGAACATGACGGGGTTCAGGTCGGCCAGCGCCTCGTTCCAGATGCGGTAGACCTCGCGATGCCACCCACCCAGCAAGACAGGCTCCCCCGCCTCGACCAACGTTCGAACATAGGCCGCGACCGACCGCGCCTTGGCGACGCCCGTCTCCTGCCGAACCATAAGATCCAGCTGCCGGGCGGCTTCGCCTCGCTCGGTGAACCCGCCTTGCAGGACGCGCAGGGCCAGACGGCGCTGCAATTCTCGGTCGGTCTCGGCGTCGCCTTCGTTCCAACCCACCTCGAACACCGTTTTAGCCAGAGGCGGCAGCGACATTGCAACCTCTTCGTCTTCGTCCGTCCGGCGCAGGCTGATCCCCTCGTCCTGCAGGAAGGCCCCAAGGGCCTCCGGGTCTTTGACGATCCAGTGCGACCCGTGGGAGGCGCACCAGTTGACGATGAACTCGTCCCAAGTGCCAAGCGCGCCGGGGGCCACGAACTCCACCACGTTCCATATCTCGGACCCGTAGTTGTAGATGGGCGTGGCGGTCAGTCCCAAGACATTCGCGGAGGCATCGCGGAATGCCATCGCGCCACGCCCCTTGTCGGTCCCACGTCCGTGCCGGAGTTCCTGTATCTCGTCAAAGATGGTCGTCTTGATTCCGAGCGGTTCGACGTAATCGACCCATGCCGCGATGTTGGAATAGCGGAACAGATAGATATCAGCGGGCGGCAGGATGCGCGCGTTGCGGTCCTTCACCTCATAGGCGGTCAGATGAGTGAACCGCTCGATGTATTGCTTGACCCATTGGGTGGAGAGGTGCGGCTGGACCACGACCGCTGCCGGCAAGCCCCATCCATCGGCCACGGCGGCCAGCGCGGACACCGTCTTACCAAGGCCGACATCATCCAGCAGCAACAGGCGACCGGACATGCGCAGCATCTCGGCGGCGCGCATCTGGTGCGGGCGGGCTTCCTCCGGCGCGCGAAAGCCGGTGATCAGCGATGGCACATAGTCTACACGGGCCATCGCATCGAGTTTGGCCCTCGCCGCCCGATAGGATGATACCCCGCCCTCGATCGCCGCCGCGGCGCGGGGCGTCATGTCCAGCGGATAGCGCGACATGAACCAGTGCAGGTCGAACGCCCGATCCTGCCGATCCTTCAGAAGAAACGGCGGGCGCGATCCGAAGCGCACCCCCTTGAACATATCCTTGAACCGGATGGACACGTGGGGCTTCAGGTCCGACACCAGCCATGCGTCGCCGTCGAAATCGAGTGTGCCAAAGGTCATAGCCATCCCCTTACGAGCGATGCGTGGAAGAACGGCTTGCCGCCGATCTCGGCCATGTGAGCGGGCCATGCTGTCGCGGTGGCGAGCACAAGCGCGGTGATCTGTTCGCAAGCGGCATAGCGTTCCAGCTGGTGATAGATGTCGCGGCGCGATCCCTTGATCTTCACCTCCACCCCGACGCCTTCAACCATGATGTCGATCCGCTCGGCAGTGGTCAGTCGGACTTCGCGGGCCACGGGCAGCTGTGCGGCTTCCAGTGCTGCCGCCAAAGAGGCGTGGGCGGCGTGCTCAGTGGAGACGTTGATGCGGTTGGCCAGCGCGATCGTGACGATCCGCCGTGCGAGAATGCGGGGGTCGGTCATGCCGCCTCCCCCGCGTTGGGCGTGTGCTGGATCAGCAGCTGCACCTCGCCGGTCTCTGTGGGCTTGCCCCATATGGGGCGCTCCCATTCCCATTCGCTGTCATCGATCTTCAGCGCATCCGCGATGCCATCGAGGCCCGACTTCATACTCGCTACCGCGTTGTCCATATCCCGCTTCCGCTTCACCGGCGGGGGGCAGAAGATCAGCTGCATCTTCACCGTGCCCCTCCCCAGCAGATGGAGGCCTGATACGAGCCCCGCCTCCCACCCGCTTTTGCGGTAGGCCTTCTTCGCGCGGGCCAAGGTGAACCTGTCCGGACGGGCGTTCGGTGACAGGGTCTTTGCCGGATATGGAAGGACGACTGTTACGGTGCGCGTCATACTCAGGCCCCCGTGAAGTGAATAGGATGAGATGAAGGATACCGGCGGTTGTGCCCGTTCACCGCGCCGCTCAGGGTCGGGTGCCGGGAGAACGCCAAGCGACTGGCCTTGTCGGTCAGCGTGAGCCGAAGGTGCTGGTGCGTGCGGGGGCTGACGATTAGCTGGATCGCCGCGTCATGCGCGAGGAACACCGCCTCGGTTAGAGACGCTCCGCCCGGCATGACGTTTGAGCCCATTGCCCCGCGCCACAGGATCTCCACGACGTCGCAACCCCACTGGCAGCGCCGCCAGACGATCGGCGCTAGGTCAAGGCCGCCAACGATGCCGTCGAGAAGAGTGAGGCAGCGATTGTGGAAATGGTTGAGGTCGGCGGGGATGATCCCCTGCGACTGCATCTCCACGACGAGGGAGAGGCTGCGCTCGTGCATCATGCCGCCATTTCCTCGATCATGGGCGTCCACTGCTCCGCGCAGGCTGCGGCAAGGCCGGGAAAGGTTGCGCTGCGCTGCTTCCAGCGGTTGGGGCCGGGGCTGGCGCGGTGGATCCTGGACCATACAGCGTGGCGGGCTGGATCCTCGGCCTTGTGCGGCGGGGTAAGACGGTTCGTCGCCGTCAGCGGAGGCAGGCCGCGCAGGTAGAGGCCGGTCGCCTTGAATGCCTCATCGCCGAACCACCACGGCTGAACGATCTGCGGCTTCGGCAGGTCGGGCGGCATCCGCTCCTTCGCGTGGCGGTGCATCACCGGGTTCTCGATCATCACGCGTGGGATGGGGGCGTTCCAGCAGTCCGCAAACAGCGCCGTGCCCTCGTCCAGATCCGCCCACATCTCGGCCAACGTCCGGCCACGCGGCGGGGCGGTCAGCCAGCGCACACCGCTGTTGCAAAGCCGGGTGCAGGGCGGGTGCATCACGGCGAGCATGTCCCAGCCGTCGTGAAGCACATCGCGCACATCACCGACAATGTGGCGATTGCTGCGATCGTCGGCGGGCAACAGGTCACAGGACCAGACATCATGCCCGCGCGCCGCGAAGGCCAGGCGCATTACGCCCGAGGTTTCGCAGCCGATTAGGATGCGCATGGGGGTCATGGATACATCGCTCCCGGCCCCTCGGGGCACCATGTCTGATGGGTGGTGTTGCTTCCGCCGCATGTTGCGCACGATGGCGGCAGCGGAGGCGCGTCGGCGGCAGTGCAGTAGAGGGTTCCCCCTACCTGCACACCCTGCCCGGCCCACACCTCGATGATGCGATCGGTGACGGGGCAATGAACCCAATCACCGGCGACCAGAACAACGATGTCACGGGGGGCTGTCACTGCATCCCCAACGCGGCTTTGTACATGTCCATGATCGCTTCCTGCTCGGCGATCTCGTCCGGCTTGCGACGACGCAAAGCGATGACAAGCTTCATCACCTTCGTGTCGTAGCCGCGGCCCTTGGCCTCAGCCATCAGTTCCTTCTGCTGCTCGTTGATGTCCTTCTTCTCGGACTCCAACTGCTCAAAGCGCTCGATGAACTGGCGCAGTTCATCGGCGGTGACGTTGTAGCTGTCGAGCGGGTCGCTCATGGGGTGATCCTTCAATCTGATAGACGCGCTGGGCGGGAGGTCGGCTTCCGCGATGGAGTCAGTTCTTGGCGGGGTGGTCGCCGTTCATGGAGCGGAGGGTGTGCAGCGAATGCCCCTCCTGCTCAGTCTCATCCCAGAGGTCGTCATCCCGCTCGATGCGCTGGGCGATGCGGTTGGCACGGCCCGCGATGACAAAGGCGATGATCGAGATGATCAGGGCGAGGATATCCATCACATGCCCCTCATCTGTTCGGCCTGCACCAGCGTCGCGTCGACACCCACGGCACCGGCCAGCGCCGATCGGGCAATGACCAGCCCCCCGAGGATGATCAGCGCCGCCAGAAGCCATGCGGAGGCGAAATGAGCGACCCGCGCCGCTCGTTGGGCGCGGTCGTCCCGCAGGCGTCGGGCGTTGATATATTGCTGAGGGGATTTCATGCGCCCCGCCCTCCCAGAACTGCCAGCAGCTTCGTCGCCCGGTCGTAATCCTCGGGGCTGTTGCTGATCAGGACGCGGCAGGCGCGGGTCAGGTCGGTGTCGGAATGGTGCAGGACATCCGCAAGGCGTTCACGGCCCCACGCAATAGCCGCAGGGCGGCTGTGCGGTGGGAATATGAATTCGGCCAAAGAGGCGTCAGCGGGCAGAATATCGGGCGTCGGGTGCAAGCTGGTCTGCATGGCGTCCTCGGAAATGAGCGCCGGCACATGTGTCGCGGCATGACACCACAATAAAGGGACATTTGTCCCTGTCAACTCAATAAGGGATATTTATCCCCGAGGTCAGCATGCCTTCGGAGGCTGGATACGCAATCTTCAGAAGAAAACGTGGCTACAGCTGCTGATCGAAGAATCCAGTTACCCCCAGGGCCATATTGCTCCGAGCGTTGTGCTATCGCTTAGCTGTCAGTGCGGAGGACGTGAGATTTTGTAGAGTATCTCTGCTACTTCGCGCGATAGATCAGAAGCTGCGCCAGTTGCCCTCGAGGCTGCATCAGCAAAGCCATCAGCGAGTTCGCGCTTTCCCTCCGGCGAGTTCGTTATCGTTTCTGCCATACCGACGATGATCATAAGTGCGGCTTGCCGCAGGTCGCGCAGCTCATTCTCGAGCTCATTGATCCGTCTATCTACATTCATCTCCAGAACCCATTTCCGTAGTGGCGTGTATCTCCGATCCCAAAGCCGAAAGCGTGAGTAGCATTGAGGATACCCTACAAATCCATCGGAGCCTAATTTGACATTGACTTGCATCGCCGCGACTAGCTAGCTTGAGAACATAACGTAAACGGGTGAATGGTGTGGCAGGAAAGAACGTGGCTAAACTCTGCAAGGTGCTGCGGCAGATCACCTCGCTGCCCCAGGGGGAAGAACGGCGCGACCTCGTGCTGCAGCTAACAAAATGTCCCGTTCTTCTTGGCTCAGCTGCATCCACAGCTGCGCGGCTTCAGATCGCACCGCGGAAGTATCATCGCCAAGGAACTCATCGAGGGTAACACCGAACACGTGGGCGACCTTCAGAGCGTCGTCGACGTTAGTGCTTCGGCTCTTCCCCTGCCTTACTTTCTTTAGCTGTTCCTCCGACACGCCAGACTCTTCCGCGACCCTCTTCAGGGTCCAGCCAGTGGCATCCAGTGCCTCTATGAGGGCGTCGCGGAATGGTCGTGTCATCCATAAATTCATATCCGTTCACGCGCCTCGCGGACAGAAGACAAATATCCCTTGACCTCTAGGGGATAAATGTCCCTTATTGTGATATGACCCGCTCCGATCTCATTACCGCAATTGAGGCCTACGCCAAACGCAGAGGCATTGCACCCGCGACCGTAACAAGCCGCGCGGTCAGCAACAGTCGCCTCTATCGCCGCCTCAAATCTGATCATGGATGCACGCTGGAAGTGGCTGGCCGGGTCATGGCCTTCATTCAATCGGACGGCATTATCGCGTGCCGGGAGACAAACGCTGTGCGTGACCACGCCGCCTGACCCACCGTCCAACTGACCCGACACCATCGTCCGCAACCCTTCATCTGCCCGCCCTACCCCGCATCGTTCTGAGGCGGAGCAACACCCGAAACAAGTGAAGTCACCGCAAGGATTTTCACGATGAGGAATTCCCGAACCGGATCCGTCCAAGCGGCGGTCCGCGATACCTACGCCGCCTATGGTGGCCTCGAGGCCATCAAGGAAGCGATCGGCGTCTCCGTCGCCACGCTGTCCTACGGCACAGAAATCAACGAGCACCGCCCCGGCGGTATCGGCATCAACTACCTCGACCAGATCAGCCGCATGGAACCTGCCTGCGCCGCCGTGCTGGCCCACCATTTCGCCGCACTGGCCGGTGGGGTCTTCCAGCCGATCGACGAGGCGTATGACGCATGCCTCGCATCCCACACGGCTACGGTCGCATCGGAAAGCGGGCAGGCCGTTGCCGCCGCGCTGGGCGCGCTGGGCAGCAAATGCCCGCAGACCATCGACCGCGCCCTCGAGGAAGCCGACGACCTCGTCGAGGCCGGTGTGGGCCTTCGTGCCCGCCTCACCGCCAAGCGCGCCGCGCTGGGCCCGAACGTGGTGGAGCTGAAATGTCCGGAATGACCGACACCCAGATACTCCACGCCCTGCACCTGCGCGATCACGAAGGGCTGACCTTCTCGAAGATCGGTGAGGCGCTGGGCGTGTCCCGTGCGTCGATCAGTGGCGCATTCCGGCGTGTGGATCGTGAGCAGCTAGCCTGCCGCTGCGTAAAGGCACAGAACAAGGATGGTGGAATGCCCGCCCTTTGGTGGGCTGGCGAGGTGGCGACATGACCCATTATCGTCACGTCAGCGTAGAAGGGCTGCAACCCGTGGTTCCCGCCTCGCAGCCCGCTCCACAACTGCTGTGGGTGTCGGTCACTGATCTTGTCATCGATGACCGGTATCAGCGCCCCCTGGCTGCCTCAAACCTCGCGGCCATTCGGCGAATTGCCGCCGACTTCCAGTGGTCCCGGTTTTCACCTGTCATCGTTGCACCTGTTCTCGGTGGGAAGTTTGCCCTGATCGATGGGCAGCACCGAGCGCACGCCGCCGCATTGTGCGGATACGATGCGATCCCCGCGATGGTGGCGTTGGTCCAGCCGGAAGAGCAGGCCTTGGCCTTTATCGAGATCAACACGCGGCAGATTCGCGTGGGACAAATGCTGGTCTACCGCGCTGCGCTGACGGCCGGAGAGCCTTGGGCGGTCGCATGCCACGACGCGGTGGCCGCTGCAAACTGCCAGCTGATGACCGTCAACTGGTCGAGCAACAAGAAGAAGCCGCGGATGGTGTTTGCCGTCGGTCTGATACGAAAGCTTATCGAAGATGGGAAAGGCAAGTCAGTCACAAGCGCTTTGTCAGCGCTGGCGGAATACGAACCCGACTCCGTCGCGAATTTCTCCGACGCCCTGCTTTCGCCGTGGATCAATGCAGCTGCGGAAACGGCCGCCAGTGCAGAGACGCTTCTTGCCGCCCTACGGCTAAAGCGGCCTTGGATTGTGATCGAGGTCGCCGATCGAGTGGCAAAACAGGAGGGGCAGGCAAAGGCGCTGGCGAGGCGTGCTGCGTTCGTATCCCTGATCCGCCGCGCTCAGTCCGAAGGAGAGCCGTAATGCCTCTTTCGTATGAGAAAGCCGTCGATGCGCTCCGGGGGGGGGATCGGTTGATGATCACGCATCCTAACCCCGAGAAACCGTCCGAGAAGACCACCTACGGGCTTGTCCGAAGCGGCAAGAACGTGGGCCTGCGGACGTACCGCAAGCTCGTCGACAACCTCGTGCCCGTCAACGACGGCCTGTTCGGCGGCGATATCAGCCAGACGTTCGCGTGGTTGGACGATCCAGGGGGAATCAAACCGTGACGTCGCGGAACGATCATTCTCCACAAATGCTGGTTTCCGGAACAACGTCCATACCGAGCGGCGAAACGATGGCCGCGCTGGGTCTGCCCGCGCAGAACAATCTGACTGGGAGTCTGCCGATCGGCCCGTTCGACATCGTGTTGGCCGATCCTCCTTGGCGCTTTGCCTCCAACAGCGTGGCTAAGCCGGGGCGAAACGCCCTGCGCCACTACGACTGCATGACGGTGCGGGACATAGGCCTGATGCCCGTGCGCGACATCGTCGCCAAGGATGCCCTCCTGCTGATGTGGGTGACCGTGCCATTCGCGCGCCAGGCGTTCGATGTCGTGGACGCGTGGGGGTTCACCTATAAGTCGCAGATCGTCTGGACGAAGAGCCGGATTGGTACGGGATATTGGGCGCGGAACCGGCACGAGATGCTCTACGTCTGCCGCCGGGGTGCGTTTCCCTGCCTGCGGCCTGCCCTGTTCCCCGACAGCATCATCCCCGGCGCGCAGCGCGAGCACAGCCGCAAGCCGGACTGGATCCACCAGATCATCGACGCCCGGTTCCCCGCCGCGCGCCGCATCGAATTGTTCAGCCGCCAGCAGCGTCCGGGTTGGACCGTCTGGGGCTACGAAACCCAGAAATTCCTCATCGAGGAGGCCATTCCATGAGCCAGAAAACCACCAAATCCGCCGGCACGTTCCTGCCCGCGCTCGCCCTGCTGTTCATCGGCCTCAAGCTGACCGGCCACATAACCTGGTCGTGGTGGTGGGTGCTGGCGCCGCTTTGGGCGCCGGTCGCCTTCTTCCTGCTCGTCCTCGCCATTGCCGGTTTGCTTTGGCTGTGGGGCGACTTCATGCAGCGCAGGGGGCACTGATGGAGATCGGTCGCATTGCGCGAAGCACCCGAATCATCGGAGAGAGTCAGGGCTACGCTGTCCTCGCTGTACGTGACGAGACCTTCACCTGCAGCGTGAACGGCCCCGACACCCCGAAGATGCTGACAGCGTGGTTTCCCTCCCCGGCAGAGCTGGAGGCACTGCTGAACGGCGCGCCGATTATTGTCAGCATCATCGGTCGGGATCACCCGCCCATCATGCTCAGCGTCGGGGATCTGCCCGGATGAGCTTCAAGGTCGCCACGCTGGTCTATTCCCGAAAGACCGGATCATCCCACCGCAAGGCCATTCTGGCCTACATGGCCGACAAGGCCAGCGACAACGGCGGCGGCATCTTCTGCTCCAAAGGCACCATTGCCGAGGAGACGGAGATTGCCCGCTCGACCGTGTTCAAGATCGTCAAGGAACTGGTCGCCGAGGGCGTGCTGGTCGAGCTTGGCCACCGCGCCTGCAAGAACGGTCACACGGTCGTCTATCGGATGGTGCTGGACAAAATCCGGGCCTTTCCGGAGATCGGTGACCGGTCAAAAGACGATGCGGACCAGTCCGAGGGCCGGACTAGTCCAGATACGGACCCCTCCGCCATCCGGACCCCACTAGTCCGTCAGCCGGACCCCTACCAGTCCGTCAGCCGGACCCAAACCATCCTAGGAACTACCCTTGAACAAGGTGGTGGTGGTAGCGCGGGCGCGAGAAAGCCGCCTGCCGATGGCCGGACCGAGCGGGAGGACCTGCTCGAAGCCATGGGCATCACCAGCACCATGAACGCCCAGGGCCGCGTCTTCGGCAACATGTCCGACATGGCCGAGCGGGATCGCTGGTCGGCTCTCGGCCTGACCCACGACCAGCAGTTCACCATCATCACCGAGGTCATGCGCAGCCGCACCGATCCCGCGCCGCCCACCTCGTTCCGGTATTTCACGCAGGCCATGCAGCGCGTCGCCGCCGACATCGCCCGCCCCGATCTTCAACCCACCGCACGCGCCAAGGGAGCATCCCATGACCGCCAACGCTTTGACCAGTCCATCAACGCCCTCGCCGATCGCCTCTCCGACGGCACAGCCCACCTCGACACTTCAAGCCGCGATCCGTGGCGGACATGATTCCGGCGAGGTTCTGCGCCGCGTGAACGTGGTCCTCGGCCTGTACTTCGCCCCCGATCAGGATCCGCAGGTTGCGGCCGGTGTGCGCGAGGAGTTCGTGCGCGCCCTCGCCCCCTACCCGACCTGGGCGGTTCATCGGGCATTCGATGACTGGACGCGGACCATGCAACGCCGCCCGTCGCCGGGGGACATCGTCATCCTCGTGGGCAAGGCCATGCGCCCGATCACCGACGAACTGGCCCGCCGCGACCGCCTCGCCTCGCAGCAGGCCCTGACCGACCAGACGGAACGGGTCAGCGCCGAGGCCGCGCAAGGCATCCTCGCCCGTGCTGGATTCACCCCGCAGCGGATGGAGGCGGTGCGCGCAGCCCCCATGGCCGGGACCTTCGCCGAGGCCGAGAGCCGCACCACCGAGGAGCGCCGCCCGCACTGGTCCAAGACCGTGGCTTACGACAGCCCGGAGATGGAAGCCCTGCGCCGCGCGCGGGCGGGCAACAAGATGATCGCCGACGCGGTGAACCACCAGAACCGAGGGAATGCGGCATGACCACCCCCGACCTGACGGCCTGCGCCACCTGCGGGGCATTCCACTGCGATCATCACACCCCCGCGCCCACAGACAACGCGGCGCTGGTGGAGGGCTTGCAGGCCGAAGTGGCGCGGCTGCACCACGAGAACAAGGCGTTGCGAGGTTCCCTTACCAGGGCATGCGACCTGATGAACAACAGTGGCGATAAAATAGACCCTGTGCTTCGCGAAGCTGTTGCCGCCCTGTCCAGCCGTGCCGCAGCGCCCACCCCCGCGCCCGTGGTGAATGGAGGGTTGGCGCAGGCTTTTACCGAAGGGCTTGAAGCAGCCGCTGATCTTGTCGCCGCCGATTACATCTGTGATGCCATTCGGGCCGTCGAAAACCCCTATGGTGATCCGGCCCCCGCCGCCGACCTCACCACCCCACCCGAGGACGTGGGAGGGTGGCAAGCGATCGCGACCGCCCCTACGGATGGAACGGTTATCGACCTGTGGGACGGCACCCGCTGGACGGACTGCTATTGGGGCGTGCCGCATCACGATTGTGGTGAGGCGGGGCGCTATTGCGATAGCGATTGGCACAGCCTCAAGAACGGTTGGGTGTGCGGCACATTCAATGAAGCCTTAGACGCTGAGCCCACACACTGGATGCCACCGCCGCCAGCGCCCGCCGCCCTCGCCAAGCACAAGGGAGGGGCGTGATGGCAACCGCGGAACAGATATCCACACTCAAGGCGCTGTGGTTCCATGACACCAGCACCCGCAAAAGCATCGCCGCCGCGCTCGGCTGGTCCGAGTCGTACATGCGCTCGGTTGCTCGCAAGGCAGGCCTGCCCGATCGGAGGGCGGCGCCGTTCCGGCAGCGCATGACGGTGATGATCCGCGGGCAGCTGTTCGAGAACGCCACTGTCGCAGCCCAACACTTCGGGTTGCATGAGGACCATGTGCACAGTCAGATCTGGGCAGGGCGTGCCGACGGTATCGGCTTGGGGCAAGGCCGGTGGAAGCGCACCGCCCCATCGCCCGCAAGGAGGCCGCTGACCATAGGCCCCATGACCTGGGAAAGCCGCAGGGAAGCCGCGGCAGGAATGGGCGTCTCCTACGTCCGCCTATGCCAGCTGATGCGGGCCAAGCGCACCGATATCCTGATGGCCCGAGCCATGAAGGCCGAGGCCAAGACGATCGCTGACCGTATCAGCCGACAGCACGCCGCCTGATCGACGCATACCGACCTCGCCCGCGCTGGGCGGGGCAACACCACCCCGAGGGACTGAGCATGACAAGCGTCGCCGAGAAACGCAGACGGAAGAAGAATAAGGGGCTGCTTGGCATAGAGCTTGCCGATACCCCGCGCCGCGAGAAGAACGGCCGGACATCGCGGAAGGACAAGCAGCGCGATCCGTCTATTCCCGCCCTCAAGACCAGGTGCCGCCAGATGGGCAAAGAGCTGACAGCCGAAAACATGCGCGACATGCGCGCCCCGTGGAATGGGTGCCATGCGGGCCGTTCGCTATCCCAAACGTCCATACCACTGGATGCCGATGACCGCGCTGGGCTGTGGGATGCGATCTGCCACATGCGCCGGACACAGGCGGCATTCGATGTTGCCATTGGTGCACCCAAGCGGCACGCGGCCTGCCTTCGCCTTCTGCGGCCGGTTGAGGCTATGGAGGCCGATGCCAGCACCCCACCACTGGACGAACGATCGCCCGAAGAACGCCAACGGGATGCAACGCGGGCACTGATGCAAATCGAGGGATGGTTGGGATATGTCGATGGCACAACAGCTTCGATCGCCAAGCGGGCTGTCATAGATGATGAGGCTGTTCGCAATCCCGACGCGATCGTGCGCGCACTTCAGTGCATACTGGAGGGAATGCGGGGACTGGCGGTAACGTGGCGCGGACAGTTTGAGTAGTTGTTGGGTCCGGTTGATCCCCTATAACGGAGCGAGATCAGTAAATCGAAAACGACAGCCCGGCGATGACGCATTTGAGCAACAACCCACCCCCCAATCCGCCTCATCGCCATCACTACATTCCATCTTTCTACCTTTCGCGCTGGGCGACAGGGACTGATGGCAAGCTATGCCAATACAGCCGACCTTATGACCGCATCGTGCCAAAACGAAAGTATCCCTCAGCGACAGGATTCGCAGAAAAGCTGTATGAGCTGAGGGGGCTTAACAATGATCTAGCCAACGAGATTGAGACAAAATTCTTTTCCCCGGTGGATAACGCTGCTGCCGACGCGTTGAAGCTAATTGAAGAGCAAGGAAATCGAACGCGGTGGGATTCAAGGTGCCGGACCGGTTGGTCCATGTTTCTTCATTCGTTGCTGTTGAGGGCCCCAGAGGACATTGCAGCATTCAAAGATACCTGGCGGTATCTGTTGCTATCGGACGATCTTGGACGATGGGAGGAGCGTTACCAAGAAATTCGAAAAGCTGAAGACCCCAAGTCGTTCTATGAGCACCTGTCTAATCAGTCCTCAGATGTCCATGATCGGTCAGCGATGAGCGCATTGGTACATATTATGGATGGCGGCAAAGTAGCTCACGCGATTTATAACATGATATGGCATATCATTGACATATCAGGCGCAGATTTTGACTTTCTAACTTCGGATCGCCCCATTATCAGGACGAACGGCCTATTGGTTGAAGGAGGCCATTTGGCCCTTCCAATTGGCCCAAGGAGACTATTCGTTGCAGCTAGAGATAAAGCTGCACTGCGACCGATACTAGCAATGTCGCATCGGCAACTGGTACGGGAATGTAATCGACAAGTTTGCGACTACGCTGTGCGGTTCGTGTATGGTGCGGATGATAGCCAGCTAGACTTTGTTTCAAAGCATCAAGCAACGAAAGATCAGCCAAGATTGGCGCAAGCATCGGCTGATCAGAGACGGAAGATCGCGGCCGCTATGCTAGCTTACTCAGCAAAGGCGCGGCCCGGTTAGATGACAGTTGACATTCACCGGTAAATGGTCATTTTGGCATTATCGGGACGATGCTGCGCGGATGGGGAACCATACCGCGCTTTTTCATTTCTGCGCTCCGGTGGCCCGCCCGGTTCCTTGCGGTGGGGGCGTGCCGCCCGAGCGCTGATGATGGAGGCCAGATGCCCGCTGCCCCCTCGACGCACCGGATGAAGTTCAGGGCATCCCATCGGCATCGCCGTGGTCAGACCTCACGTGGAACAGCGCGGGAGCGCGGATACACCCGACAGTGGGAAAGGTTTCGGGATCAATTCCGCCGGGCGCATCCCCTATGCGGCTACTGCCTGAACCGAACGGGGCGCGTGGTGCCCGGCGTGGTGGTGGACCATATCATCCCACATCGCGGCGATCCGGACCGGTTCTGGCCTGCCGGGGCGTCCACGGATCACTTCATGCACTGTTGCGTGGAATGTCACTCGCTGAAGCAAAAGGTGGAATGGATCGCGGATCGGTTCGGGCATAATCTGCGCCACTTGATGGTGCGGCGCGGGATGTTGAATGAGCGGACTGGCGATGCCTTGGACTTCCCTGCGGGAGAGCAGTTTATCTTGCCCGATGGATCGACGCTGATCTATGGGCCGCCTGCCTCAGGCAAGACCACAGTCGCACGGGGTATGGGCGGGATCGTCTATGACCTTGACGAGTATGCGGTTGGCCTCGGCCTCCCCCGCTACGGCCGGACAATGGATGAGGCGCGCGCTGCAGCGGTGGCTCGCAATGAAGCCCTGCGAGCGCATCAAGGCCCGCAGCCTGCGATCATCATCGCAACCTGCGCCAACCCGTGGGAGGTCCATCGCTGGGTGGCTGCCACGGGCTGCGCGGTGCGTCCCGTAACGGTCGATCCCGAGACCTGCCACCAACGGGTGTGGGGCGACCCTGCCCGCCTCAGCGCCCTGCCCTCGCAGATGGCCGCGATCAACCGATGGTTCCGCCTTCACCGTCCCGCGCAATAATATTGCGGCGTCGCGATGCGCAAACACCCCCGGGGGGGGCAAAAGTCCACAGTTAGAGCGGTGGGACCGGCGGACGGCAGACGCATTTACGCGCGTGCGAAATGAAATGAGTTTTTAGGGGGGGGTGGCATGGCTGGACGCAAGCGCAAGCCGGACCACCTGAAGCTGGTCGGCGGAACAGCCCAGAAGTGTCGGATGAACCCCGATGCTCCCGTGGCAAACGTTGGGCTCGCCTCGGCGCCCGAGTGGTTGTCGGCAGCTGGAGCCGAGATCTACGACCGTGTTGGGGCGATCATCTTCGGCATGGGCATCGCGTCGCCCGACGATGTCGACGCGCTGGCAATGCTGGCATCCCGCCTCGAGGAAATACAGATCCTCACCGGCCTGATCGAGGACCAGGGGCGGACCTATCGGATCAAGAATGGCCCGTGGAAGGCGCGGCCGGAAGTCGCCATGCGGAACGAAGCCCTGCGGCACGCGCAGTCGTTGTTGGCCGAGTTCGGGCTGACCCCCGCAGCGCGATCCAAGGTCTCGGCAGGGAAAGCACCGGCATCCAATCCGTTCGCGGATCTGGACTGAGCCATGGCCGCTTCATCCACCAGCGTCGCCGCGCGGTATGCGCGCGACGTGGTGTCGGGCAAGATACCGGCGGCCAAGTATGTCCGGCTCGCCTGTCAGCGACACCTCGACGATATTGCGTCGCAGAAGGACAAGGCATTCCGCTTCAAGTTCGACCCGAAGGCGGCGGAGAGGGTTTGCAAGTTCATCCAGCTCATGCCTCACACCAAGGGCGAGTGGGCAAGGCAGGGAAAGACGCTGATCCTCGAGCCGTGGCAAGTGTTCTTCATTGCGGTGGTGTTCGGCTGGATGCGGAAATCGGACGGCACGCGGCGGTACCGGAAGGCGCTGCTGCTTGTGCCCCGGAAAAACGGCAAGTCGGCCTTGGCTGCGGGCATCGGTCTTTACATGCTGCTGGCCGACAAAGAGTTTGGGGCCGAGGTATATAGCGGCGCCACAACCGAGAAGCAGGCGTGGGAGGTATTTCGCCCTGCCCGGCTCATGGCGCAAAAGCAGACCGCGCTGCGCGATCACTATGGGCTGACCGTCAACGCAAAGAACCTTCACCTTCTGTCGAATGACAGCCGCTTCGAACCGGTCATCGGAAACCCGGGCGACGGGGCCTCTCCATCATGCGCGATCGTGGACGAGTACCACGAGCACGACACCGACGCCCTGTTCGCCACGATGGAAACCGGGATGGGCGCGCGGGAACAGCCGCTCATGCTGGTGATCACCACGGCAGGCGATAACATCGCTGGGCCCTGCTATGCGATGCAGGATGAAGCGCAGAAAGAACTCGAAGGGACCCGCCCCGACAGCGAGACGTTCGCGCTGATCTACGGCATCGATGAGGGCGACGATTGGACCTCGCCGGATGTGATCCGGAAAGCCAACCCGAACTTCGGCGTGTCGATCAAAAAGGACTTCCTTCTCGCCCAACAGCGGGAGGCGATGAACACGCCCCGCAAGGCTGGCATGTTCAAGACCAAGCACCTGAATGTGTGGGTCCAGTCCCGAGCCGCCTATTACAACGTCTTGCGGTATCAGAAGGCGGCCGACCCTACGCTGACCCTCGACATGTTCGTCGGACAGGAATGCATCATCGGTATCGATCTCGCCGAGAAACGCGACCTTACCGCTGTTGAGCTGGTCTTTCGGTACAAGGACGGCTTCGCGTGCTTCGGGCGATACTACTGCCCCGCCGAAACCATCGACGAACCCCATAACGAGCACTTTCAGACTTGGAGGGATTCGCCTCGACCGTCGCTGATAGAAACGGATGGGGCGGTCACCGATGATCGCGTGATCGAGGCTGATCTCGAGGATTGCCTGGAACGGTTCGATGTCCGCGAGCTGGTGTTCGATCCTTGGCACTCCCGCCAAATGGCTGTGCAGATGATGGAGAAGGGCGTGACCTGCGTCGAGTTCGGTAACCGCCCCTCGACCATGAACGAACCCATGCGGGCTATGGACGCGCTGATTGCGGAAGGCCGAATGTATCACGACGGCGATCCTGCTTTCACGTGGATGCTGTCGAACGTTGTGAATGGAACTCGGACCTCGGACCTGCATCGGCCGGCGAAAGAGCGCGGCGAAAACAAGATCGACGGTCCTGTTGCGCGGATCATGGCACTCGGTCGTTGGCTGATCGACGAAGATGAGGGGCCATCGGTCTATGAAGACCGCGGCATCCTGATGGTGTGAAGGGTAGCCGATGAAACTATTCGACAAGCTACGCCCCACCCCGGCCTCCGACGCGACAGCCCGGATCGAACCCACCGTTACGGCGCAACCTGTCGGCAGCGCAGTTGGGCAGGTGATGGCGTCCGGCGTTTCGTCCGGGGAGTTCTACGGTTTCGACGACCCGTCGTTCAAAGACTTCATGCGGGGTGGCGTTGCAGGCGTGTCCGAGGCGGGGATCAGCATCACCTCCAAGGTGGCGATGAAGAATACCACGGTGCTTCGCTGTGTCTCGCTGATCAGCTTTGCAATCGGCATGTTGCCCCTGCACCTGCGCGAAAAGGACACGAAGGAGAAGGCCAAAGACCATCCGCTGTTCCGGATCCTGCACCGGAAGCCGAACGCCTGGCAAACAGCCTTCGAGTTTCGGACCCTGATGCAGATGCGGGCCCTCGTCGACGGCGATGCCTATGCGCTGATCGTCCGCAGCGGATCGAAGATCTTGCAAATGGTGCCAATCGAGGGTCACCGCGTGACGGTCGAACAGAACCCGGACTGGTCCCTGCGGTACCGCGTCGATCGCGGGTCGGCGGGACGAGTCAGCTACGAACAGAGGGATATCTTCCATCTTCGCTATGGCCTGTCGGAAAACGGCATCAACGGCATCTCGCTGGTGAAGAACGCGGCGGATGCCATCGGGCTTGCCATCCAGACGGATCGCGCCGCCGCACGGCTGTTCCGCAACGGCATGATGGTGGGCGGGGTTCTTAAACACCCCACCAAGCTGTCGCCCGAAGTCTATGAACGTCTGACCGCCAGCATGGAGGCGAGACGCGGGCCGGAGAATGCCCATAAGGATATGATCCTTGAGGAGGGTATGGACTACAGTCGCCCGACCGCCACGGGCAAAGATGCGCAGAACCTTGAGCAGCGGAAGCAGCAGGTCGAGGAAATCGCCCGTCCCTTCGGCGTGCCCCGCCCCCTGCTTGCCGTCGACGATACGTCGTGGGGGTCCGGGATCGACGTGCTGGGTCAGCTCTTCGTCCGGTACAGCCTGACACCGTGGTTCACCGCGTGGGAACAGGCTGTTGAGCGGTCGCTGCTGACCGAGGACGAGGCAGATAAGCTGGAGGCCAAGTTCAACGCCGGCGGCCTGCTGCGCGGTTCGATGGCCGAGCAGATGGAGTTCTGGTCGAAGGCGCTTGGCGCCGGCGGCCATGCCCCGATCGCGACGCAAGAGGAGGCGCGCGACTCGTTCGATTGGCCAGTCATCGACCGGGAAGACCTTCCCCCCGCCCCCGGACAGCAACCCCAAAGGAGGCCCGAATGAGCCTGCTCAAACTTCCCGAAGTGCGGGCATTCCGTCATTCGGACGCCCTCGCTTTTGAAGCGCCTTCCGACAACGTAAACGCATTTGACCCCACGTTGGTCGCGGCGTCGGCCGACGATGCGGTCATCTCCATCTACGGGCAGATCGGCATTGACCCGTATTCAGCGGTCGACAACTCCGAACGCCGCATCGCCGGCGCGTTGCGCTCGATCGGCCCGCGTGACATCGAGGTCTATGTCAATTCACCGGGGGGCAACTTCTTTAGCGGACTTGCGATCTACAACCTCCTGCGGGCCCACCCGGCTAAGGTGACCATCAACATCATCGCCATGGCAGGATCTGCCGCATCGGTGATTGCGATGGCAGGAGATGATATCCTGATGGCCGACGGTTCATTCCTGATGGTCCACAATGCATCAGGCGTCATCATCGGCAACAAATACGACACCGAGGCAGCAAGCGAACTTCTGGCTGAGATCGACGATGCGATGGCCGAAATCTATTCCGCACGCGCAGGAGTGGATAAGGCCAAAGCTGCGGCATGGATGGACCGCCGCCGTGGCGATGGCACGATGTTCAACACAGGATCGGCCATTTCCGAAGGATTGGCGACTGGTAAGCTCGAGCCTGAAAAGGTCAAAGTTTCTGCCGACGCGAAAAAGCATATCCCCGCCGAACGTGTCGTTGAAAACGCGCTCATGCGCTCCTGCAATATGTCTCCCGCCCGGGCCAAAGCCTGCGTGTCGGAGATGAAGTCCGGCACGCGCGATGCTCCGGACCCGAACGTCACGCGCGACGCTGACGACCTTGTGGCCCTTATCGAGGGCCTTCGTTCCACCATCAGGTCATAAGAGGCAAATCATGACCCATCATTTTACCCCCGCGAAGGCTTGCGGGGTCGTTGCCGTACGCGCCGATGGTTCGAGCGACCTGTCGCGCGTCATCACCGCGCTGCAAACCGACTGGACCGAGTTCAAGGCGGTTGTCGCCACCAAGGACAAGGAAATCGCCGCGAAGTTCGACGACGTCGTCACAACCGACAAGCTGGAGAAGATCAACGCCAACATCGCGAACCTTCAAGGGGCCGTCGATCAGGCCAACGCGCAGTTGGCCGCCGCGAAGCTGAATGGGGGCGGCGATCGCGAGATCCGCGACCCCGAATACTCCGAGGCGTTCCGGGCCCATTTCCGCAAGGGGGCTATCGAAGCATCGCTGACCAAGGGCACTGCGCCCGAGGGCGGGTATCTCGCGCCGGTGGAATGGGATCGCACGATCACCAACCGCCTTGTTCAGGTCTCGCCCATGCGGGCGCTGGCGACGGTCCAGTCCATCAGCACGAATGGATTCACCAAGCTGTTCAACAACCGTGGCATGGGCTCGGGATGGGTGGGCGAAACCGCTCCGCGCCCGCAGACGTCGACGCCGACGTTTGGGCAGATGACCTACAACACCGGCGAAATCTACGCGAACCCGGCCGCCACCCAGCAAATGCTGGACGACGCCGAGGTGGATTTGGAAGCGTGGATCGCGGAAGAGGTCGAGCTCGAGTTCTCCTATCAGGAGGGCATGGCCTTCGTGGCGGGCAACGGAGTGAACAAGCCCGCCGGGTTCCTGACCTATGTCGAGGGCGGCGCCAATGCGAACGCCCACCCCTGGGGCGCGATCAAGACCGGCGTCACGACGGCGGCCGCCACTGGCATCACCGCGGACGAGATCATCGACCTGATCTACGATCTGCCGAACGAGTATTCGGCCGACGCCCGCTTCGTGATGAACCGGAAGTCGCAGGCGTCGATCCGGAAGCTGAAAGATGGGCAGGGCAATTATCTCTGGCAGCCGTCCTTCCAGGCAGGGCAGCCCGCGACCTTGGCCATGTATCCGATCACGGAAATGCCCGCGATGCCGGACTTTGCCGCGGATGCCTTCCCGATCGCTTTCGGCGACTTCCGCCGGGGGTACATGATCATCGATCGAGTTGGGGTCCGTGTTCTGCGGGACCCCTTCACCAACAAGCCGTTCGTTCACTTCTACACGACGAAACGTGTGGGAGGTGGCCTGCTGAACCCCGACGTGCTGCGCGTCGTAAAGGCCGGGGCCGCCGCCTAAGCCGGTGGAGACGACACGACCAGAGGGGGCCACAACGGCCCCCTTTTCGTATTCAGAGGAGGCTATCATGGCCACGAAGAAGACCGACACCAAAACCGAAGCCCCGGCCGATGAGGCGAACGCGACGGGTATCGCCGATCCTGCGCCCGCCACCACGCTGGAGGATGCGTCCGGCGCGATCATCGAACCCTCCATCACCGGTGATGTCGATGTCAGCCACGAAAGCATCGACGCCAATCCTCGCGCGGGGACGACGGCCGCGCAGAACCAGATCGACATGAACGACCCCGCCCGCCGGACGCCGAACGACGTCGATTTTGCGGGTCTCGGGCTGGACCCCACGCCCTACGGCAAAAAGGCGAAATGATCATGCGCCCGGTATTGGTGACCCCGCCTCAAGGGTCGATCGTGACCCTCGAGGAATTGCGGCTGCAATGCCGGGCGGATGAGGTGCAGGAGGAGGATGCCCTCCTCCTATCATTGCGGGATGCCGCCATGGCGCACCTCGATGGATGGTACGGCATCCTTGGGCGATGCATCCTGTCGCAGACGTGGCAGCAGGACTTCGCGACGGTCGGGCCAGTTCGGCTTGCCCTGCCCGACATTACAGACTTGGAGGTGGTTCGCGTCGATGCGGAAGGCGCGGAAATCGAGGTGCTGGGTTCGGTAATCCGCCATGATGCGCTCGGCACAACCGTGTCACCGCGCGTTCTCGCCCCTGGGCCATTGCGCGTTCGGTTCACGGCTGAGATGCCCCGTGAACTGCGACCCGTGGTTGCCCAAGCCGTCAAGATGCTGGTCGGGCACTGGTACGCCAACCGGGAAGCTGTGGTGACCGGAACGATTGCGACCGCCCTCCCCTTCGCCGTCAACGCCCTGCTGGGTCCGATCCGCGCGGTGCGCGTCTGATGATCCGCGCCGGGAGCCTGAACCGCCGCGTGCAGTTTCTGCGATCGAATGAGATTATGACGCCGTTCGCGTCGCGCCCCGGCGAACCGACCCCATTCGGTGGTCGGGTATGGGCGTCCCGCGAGGACATGTCCGATGCCGAGAAAGCTGCGGGCGACACTGTATTTTCCGGAGTATCTGCCCGCTTCGTCGTGCGGTCCAATGCGTTCACGCGAGAGATCACGACCAAGGATCAGCTAACTGAGGGCGGCACCACATTCGACATCGTTGGCATCAAGGAGATCGGGCGCCGCGAGGCAATCGAGATCACAGGCGTGGCGAGGGAAGAGGCATGAAGCTGACCGTTCGCACCAGCGGGTTCAGGGAACTCGATGCCGCACTGAAGCAGTTCAAGAAGTCCACGGCCAAGGGTGTGATGCGTCGCGCGCTGAAGGCCGCCGCGCAACCGATGGCCGACCTCGGATCTTCGCTCGCCCCGCGGGGTGATACCGAAACCCTCGCCCCCTCGGTCACGGCCGGCGCAAAGCTGAGCAAGCGCCAGAAGGCCATGCACCGGAAGATGTTCCGCAGTGACAAGGCCTCGGTCGAGATGTTCGTTGGCGCGGGTCCGCTGTCGTCCGCGCATAACCAAGAGTTCGGCAACATCAACCATGGCGCGCAGCCTTTCATGCGACCGGCATGGGACCGTGAGGCAAAACCGACGCTTGCGCGATTGGGCGACGAGATGGGCAAGGAGATCGACAAGACGGCAAAGCGCGTCCCGGCCCGCGCGGCCAAGCTGCAGCGCAAAGACTATCAGCTGTAAGGTAACAGCATGGAAGAAGCGTTCATTGCCTTGCTGTGGGCGGCTGATCTCGGCATCCCCGACAGCCGCATAAACTTTGGCACGCACCCCCAAGGTGCCACGCTGCCGGGCATCGTTCTGACGGTCGTGGACAGTGCCCAGGGCTTGACCCTGAGTGGCCCGGACAAGCTGTGGGCAGGCCGCGTTCAGGTCGATTGCTATGCCGAGCAGTTCGATGTTGCGAAGTTGTTGTCACGCGCAGTTATCGCCGCTCTGGACGGCCACGCTGACGACGCTTTCCAAGGCATCTTTCTTATCGCCACCCGCGACAGTCACGAGACAAGCGCGCCGGGTCGCCCCTTCCGAACCTCCCTCGATTTTTCCACACATTGGAGCGCACACCATGGCTAAGACCAAAGCCAAGATCGGCCACCTTTCGACTTACGGCATTCGCATGAGCGGCAGCGGACCATTCCAGAAGGTGGCAGAGGTGACCAACCTGACGCCCCCCGGGCGCACCCGCGATACGGTCGATGCCACCCACCTGGAAAGCCCGGACGGGTATAAAGAATACATCCCCGGCCTGAAGGACGCGGGCGAAGCCACGCTGACCATCAACTTCGATCCGGCCGATCAGGACATCCTGCTTGAGGCGTTCGAGAACGGCGCGGTCGAAAGCCAGATCACCTTCCCCAACAAGGTGACCCTGACCTTCGACGGCATCGTCACCGGCTACGAAATCAACGATGTCGTGGCGGACGAGAAAATGTCCGCAACCTTCACCGTCAAACCAAGCGGGCGGCCTGTACTGGCGGCTCCGGCCGGGGGAGCCTGACAATGGCGAACCCATTCAAAGGTGAAATTTCCCTGACATATGAGGGGAAAGATTACACCATGGCGCTCGACTTCAACGCCATGTGCGACTTTGAGGAGAAGACGGGGAAGAATGCCCTTCAGACCCTTGAGGCAATCGAGAAGAAGATCGGTGACGTGTCTATCACCGACATGCGCATCCTGATGTGGGCCGCCCTGAAGCAGTTCCACGAAGAGATGACACTGCCTTTGGCGGGAAAGATCATGTCCGAGAACATCGATGCCGTCGCCCGCGCAATCTCTATCGCCAGTCCGGAGGTTGGGGATTCGGGAAACGGGAAGCCGGCGCGGAAACGGAGCAAGACGGGCACGCGCCCCTGACACCGCTTGCCCTGCTGAGCGAATACGTTGCGGCGGGTTTCGACCCGGGAGGGTTCTGGAAGCTGACCCCCCGCCTTTACGTCACCCTGATCCGGGCAGCGCGGGCGAAGATCGATATCCAGATCGAGATCAACAACCGGCAGGCGTGGAACACCGCCGCCCTGACGGGCGGTGCGATGGCTGGCAAGCTGCCCTCGTTCGAGAAAGTCTTCGGGCGAAACCTTGAGGCTGGCAAGCCGCAGACGCCCGAAACGCAACAAGCCATGTGCAACGCCCTCGCCATTCAATGGGGGGCTGTGAAGGAGGCGTAATGGCCGCATCGTCCGTCATCGGCGCCCTGCGCGTCAACCTTGGCCTCGACAGCGCAAGCTTTGAAAATGGGCTCACCAAATCCGAGAAGCGGGCGAAGGCATTCCAGTCGAATATGGCCGGGATCGCCAAGCGAGTGGCCGTTGCCTTTGCGGCCATTGTCTCGGTCGGCGCTACCGCCCGCGCCGCCGATCAATGGTCGGACCTGTCGGCGCGGGTCGGCAATGCCGTGGGCAGCATGGAAGCCGCCCCGGCGGTCATGGCGCGGATCAGCCAGATGGCGCGGAAGTCCTATTCCGATCTCGGGCAGACGACCGAAGCCTTTCTCGGCAATAGCACCGCGCTGAAGGAACTGGGGTTCTCGACCGAACGGCAGCTGGACTTCACCGAGGCGCTGAACAACGCGCTGGTGATCAACGGCACACGCGGGGAACGCGCGGCCTCGGTCACTAAAGCCATCACCGACGCCATGGCGACGGGCAAGATGGAAGGGGACGGGTTCAACACCGTCCTGAAGGACGGCGACCGGATCGCGAAGGCATTGGCAGCCGAACTCGGCACCACCGTGGGCGGTCTGCGTCAGATGCAGAAGGACGGCAAGATCACCGCCGACGTGATCTCGCGCGCTCTTCTGGGCAGTCTGGAAGATCTGCGCCGCGAGGCGGGCGACATGCCCGCGACGATCGGCGATGGGATCACCCTGATCCGCAACAGCTTCGTCACTCTGGTTGGCGCGTTCGACCGGGTGTTCATGGCTTCGGGCGGGGTGGCCAATGCCTTTGTCGCGGTGGCCGATGCCATGTCATCGCTGGCGACCTTCGTCACGACCCACGGCCACACGATCGCGGCGGTGTTCCAGCAGATCGCCGTCACCGCCGCGATCGCGGGCGGGGTGATCGCCACGCGCTATGCACTCGCTGTCGGGATCAGCTTTGTGCAGGCATCCATCTCGGCGGTCCAGCAGACCATCGCGCTCAACATGGCCCTCGGGGCCACCAGCCGAACCTCGGCCCTGGCGGCGGGCGCGGTAAAGCTTCTGTCGGGGGCCTTGGTCGCCCTGCGCGGTGCGCTCATCGCCACGGGCATCGGGGCGGCGGTTGTAGCGGCCGGGTATCTCGTCAGCAAGTTCATCGATCTGGTGCGCGCATCGGGCGGGTTCGGAAACGCGCTCGGCCTTCTGAAAGATTTGGCAATTGACGTCTGGGACCGGATCGGGGCGGGGGCGACCAGCATGGTCGCCTCGATGGATGCCGCATGGCTTGGGATGAAGTCCGAGTTCAGCTATGCGCTGCATGACATGCTGGCGACCTTTGCCGGGTTCCTCGGCAAGGTGAATGCCTCGATCAACAAGACCTTCCGCACGAACCTGTCGGAGTCGCCGTTGGCGCAGGAATTGTCTGACCTTAACCGGGCGGGCAATGATGCCGCCGAAGCGGCCACGGACGCATCCGCGCGGGCGTCCGCGGCGTGGGAACCCGCCCGTGCGCCTTTGGAAAGTCTGGCCGCGATCCGCGACCTGCTGACGAAACCCACGGATGACATCGTGCCGACGATCCCCGATGTCCCCGGCGGAACGACCCCGGGCGGGGCGGGCGATGGGGCCGGAGGCGGGGCGGCGAAGAAGATCAAGGATGTTGTCGACACCCTGCGCCAGCAGTTCACCATGCTCCAGCAGACCAAGGGCATGACCGATGCGCAGGTCACCACATGGCAGGCGCTACGGGATGCCGGTGTAGGTGCAGCCTCGGCCATTGGGCGCGAGATCAGCAAGCTCACGCAGGGCATTGCCTCGATGACTGTGCTGAACGATCTGGCCACCCAGCTGAACGAGGCGCGGGTCACGGCCAACATGACCGACCTCGAGACCTCGATCTGGCAGAAACAGCAGGAGGCCGGGGTTGAGGCCCAGTCGGCCAACGGCAAGATCATTGATCAGCAGATGCGCCAGATCCAGAATATTAAGGATCTGAAGTCGGCTACCACCCAATGGCGGGACAGCGTTGGTGGAGCATTGTCGGAGTTCATCACCAAGGGCGGCAGCTTCACGGATGTGCTGAAATCGATCGCCACCGGTTTGGCCGACATGATGATCCAAACGGGGTTCAATTCGATCTGGGGGCGTGTTGGTTCTGGTGGCGGCTTTGGTTCTCTGCTGTCCGGCATGGGCATCGGGCGCAATGCCAATGGCACCAACAATTGGCGCGGCGGATGGACGGCCTTGCATGAACGAGGGGGCGAGATCGTCAACCTGCCGAAGGGGGGACAGGTGATCCCGAACGACATCTCCAAGCGAATGGCGGATGCGGCAGGCAAAGCGCAGGCGGGCTTGCAACGGGTCATGGTCGGCATCGATCCCCGCAACGGGAACGTCACCGGGTACGTGCGTAACGAGGCGGGCCGGATGGATGGCCAGATGGCCCGGGTACAGCAGCAGCGCATGCCGGGGCTGATGGCGGACAATCAGAGGCGCAGGATCACCGGATGAACACGATCATACCGATCCCTCACGGGGTCATGCGCCAGCTGAACTGCGACTGGCGGATCGACTGGCGGGGGCAAAGCTCCGGTGAGGGGCTGGACGGGGTGGAGCAGATTTTCGCCAGCCCGTTCCCCCGCTGGGTCGGCTCGCCCGCGCTCGGCTTGTGGGGCGATGCGCTCCGGCTGTGGCGGGCCACCAATGCGAAGGCGCGCGGGCGGGTTAATCTCTACCGCCTGCCGCTGATCGACCGGGACGACATCGCCGATGCGTATGGCAGCACCGACTACGCGGGGCGGCCGTTGCACGGGGCCTATGGCGACGGGCCCACGGCAAAGGTCGTGGGTGACCGGGCGGCAGGCAGCACGGCGGTCAACGCCGCCATGGGCTTTGACCCGATCCGTGTCGGGGGTTTCATCAGCATTGCCGACTGGCCGTATGTGGTAGTCGATGTGCAGCCCTATGGTGCGCCTGGCAACCGGACGGCGGAAATCACCATCGAGCCACCTTTGCGCCGCCGCGCGGTGGCGCATCAGACGATCAACCTTCGGGCACACGGCATCTTCCGCGCGACCGAGGATAGCATGGGCGCGATCGACGTGGGGCCGGACGGCTACGCGCAGGTCGACCTGTCCTTTGCCGAATGGCAGGGGCCGGGGCGCCCGTAAAGGAGGCCGTCATGCTCGACAGTCGTGCCGAAGTCGTCGCGGTCCTGCCACTGGTGGAGGTCACCACCACCGATGGGCCGTATCGGTTTATCCTCGGGATGGACGGGACCTTTACCGACGTGGCGAACCGGGAATGGCTCGGATCGTCCATCTTAGGCGGTGGAGCAAACGAGATACTGATCGGCGACATTGCCCCGCGCGGGACATTGTCGCTGACCTTCATTCAGGATCCCGGGTTACCCGACACGATCGCGCAGATGAAGGCGCTTGGGGTCGATTACATCTACGGGCTGCCCGTGAAGTTCTTCGTCCAGCCGCTGGCCTCGCTAGAGGAGGTCGGTCGCCCCACCCTCCCCCCGATCCTGTTCATGACGCGGCGGCAGACTGGGCTGACCTTCAACCTCGACGGTCCGGCGCAGCGATCGATCACCCTGACCTATGAGGGCGTCGGGGCGAACGGAAACCAGCAGCGCCGCCAGGTCTACAACACCGCCGATCATGCGCGGCTGATCGGGCGGGCAAACCCCAGCCTGCAATACATCCCGCAGGAAATGGAGAACGACGTGAGCCTGTTCGGATGACCCCGCTTTATGCCGAGTTGAACCGCTGGCGGGCGCTGCCCTTCGTCTGGGGGGAATTGGACTGCATTCTCGCGCTTGCCGACTGGTGTGTCGTGGCGGGCTGGCCCGATCCGGCGGTGGATGTGCGGTTCACCTATGACGACCGGGCGTCCTGCCAAAGGGAAACGCGGTTCATCACCGATCCGCTGAGGCTGATGGGGCGCTGTCTGGAAGCGATCGGCATGCCCCGCGTGACCGAGGCGGTGGAGGGCGACATCGCCGTCCTGCGGTTGGGCCGCAACGTCCATGTGGGCGCGGTGTGGTCGGCCTATGGCTGGGCCAGCAAGGCCGATCCGGGGGTGGTGTTTCACGCCCCGCAGAATGAAGTCCTGGGAATATGGGGTGTGGGGTATGCGGCTTAGTCTGATTGCGATCTATTCGTGATCATCCAGCCAAATCTTTATCTGATAGGAATTTGGTGACTGCTTCATTTCAGCGAACCGCTCTTCGAACAATGCTACGCTTATGGCTGGGGTTCGATGGGCATCCCAATCCCGGTCGCCATCCAGTCCGATGATGCTCAGGTCCATATCGGCATACGCTTTTCCGCTTGGCTCATAGGTCGCAACTTCCATCGACGGGACAAAAAGCCGTCTGTCTGCCAGGACGGGCAGAAGTTCTTCAAGTTGCGGCAGGGTCAATAACGGTGACCCGGCGCCGCTCATCGCGAGCGTAATGAGGCCATCGATATCGTCGAGCGGGTCTGGATTCATCTGTATCTCAAATAATCTTTTCAGCCGCACATCCGGCATGATTATCGTAAAGGGGCGATCGCGGATGACCTATCGAATTCTGCGTAACGCTCTCACGTGTGCGGCATTCTTCTTATCCGTCACCCCCGCCGCTGCCGATCCTATCTCCGCGCTCGTGCTTTCGGTCGGGGCGGCGTGGGGGGCCTCGGTGGCTACGGCGGGCCTGGGGTTTTTCGCGGCTGCCGCGATCCAGATCGGCGTGGGCCTCGCGGTCAGCATGGTGGTCGCCAAGTTCACCCAGTCGCGTCAGCCCTCATTCGACCCTTCGGTGCGCTTCAACCCCAGCCAGCCGATCGCCTATCAGGAACGGGCCTATGGCATCACCCGCAAGGGCGGGCCGGTGGGCTTCACGATCTTCACGCGCTTTCCCGTCTATCCCGGATCACCCGTCTGGCACGACTGTCGTGCCTATGTCGTCCTGCTGGCCGCCCACGCGATCGACGGGATCGAGGCGTGGTTCGTCGATGATCGGGAGGTGACGTTGAACGCGAACGGGGCGCCGTTCGAGCAGCCCTATGACACCAACTTCGTCTATGCCACGCCGCATTTGGGGGGCTTGAACCAGCCGGTCGATCCGGTGTTCCGCGCAGGCATCGCCGCGTTCACCGATGCGCACAACTTCCCCGGTCTCGCCTACATCGCCTGCCGTGCGGCCAAGACGAAAGACGACCGGTTCAACGAACTGTATCCCAACGGGCGCCCGGTCTGGTCCCCCGCGATCCGGGGCAATAGGAACATCTACGATCCGCGTGACGGGGCGCGGAAGTTCACCCGCAACTGGGCGCTGATCTTCGCCCATGAGCTGGTGACGTATCAGGGCCTCGAGGTCGACTGGGACGAGGTCGCCTATGAGGCGGACCAATGCGACACGCTGGTCGCCACCGGCGACGGGACGCTTCTGCCGCGCTGGCGGGCGGACGGTTCGTTCACCGACGACATGCAGCACGCGTCGATCCGGGCGCAGTTCCTGCTGGCGGCGGATGCGTTCTTCTATGAGCGGGAGGACGGCAAGGTCGGCTTCACCGCGGGGCGCTGGATCGAACCGGTCCTAACGCTGGGACCGGCGGACTTCCTGACCATCCAGATCGACAGCACCCGCGACATCGACATCGCGCAGGAATACGCCACGACCTACATCGAGCCGAACCGCAAGTACGTTGACACGCCCACCGGCGCGTGGGTGGTGGGCGCGGGCGGCGGGGAGCGCAAGGACGTCTCGGCCACGCTGGTCAGCAGCTATCACCAGGCGGTGGCGCTGGCCAAGCGCACAGCGCGGATGGAGCATGCGGAATACAAGATCAGCGCCACGCTGAAGTTCGTGGGCTTTGACATCCGGACGCACCGCTTCGTGCGGCTGGAACTGCCGGAGATGGGGATCAGTTGCGCGATCGAGATACAGAAGCTGACCCTCAATGAGGACTGGATGACCTGGAGGCTGGAGGGCACCAGCACCGCCCCCGACGATTGGCTGGTGGCGCCTGGCGAATACCCTGCGCGACCCGTCTATGACCGTATCGACAGCGAGGACATCATTCTGCCAAACGGCAGTCTGCAGGTGACCTATGGCGGCTCGACCTCCGGCTCGGCGGCGCTGGTCGCCACATGGGACGTCATTGATGACAGCTATCGCCAGCGGGTGCGATACGCGCTGGACGGGACCGAAGACTGGTCGACCTTCGTGCCGCCTGCGGGGGTCACACGGCTGGAGGCCACCGGCCTGCTGGACGGGCGGCGGTATGCATTTCAGATCCGCAACGAGCGCGGCGGCAAATCGTCTGACTGGTCGCTGCCGGTCGTCGTGACAGCCCGCGCGGATGGCGATGCGCCGGCGGCCGTCCGCAGTTTCCGCGCAGAAGCCGGGTCTTCCCAAGCTTCGCTGTCGTGGATCGCGCCGAACGTCGCCAATTACCGCGCCACGCGGATCTATCGCGGGGCCACTTTGGACAGCGCGCTGCTGGTGCAAACCGTCTACGGCGCGCCGAACCAGCTGGACGGCTGGATCGATACCGGGCTGGCCCCTGGCACTTACCGCTACTGGGCCAGGTCCATCAACGGTTCGGGCGTCGAGGGCCCGGCCGCCGGGCCCGCCACAGCCACCATTCTCTGACAGGAGGCGACATGCCGACAACGATCACAGGTCCCGTCCGCCTGCCGGATGGGACGATACCCGCGCATGGGCGGCTCATCTTTCAGCGCCGTATGCCGGGGGTTGGGAATGGCGTCACTCTGGCCGGGCCGGTGGCAGCGGCATTGGATGGCAACGGGGCATTCAGCGTCAGCCTTCAGGGGGAGGCCAGTGGCACCCGCTATGCCGTGAAGGTCGAATACCAGAATGGCCTGACGTCGCGCCTGATCTCCGACAACCTGCCCGATGTGGTGGTGACAGGATCGGGGAGCAGCACCCTTTCAGCGGTATCGGTCGTGCCAATCCCCCAGGCGGCGAGTTGCCATGTGATCGAGCAAGGCGAAACGCTCAACGTCGGGGCGCAATATCTCGATACGAACGATCGCCCTGTGGCGATCAATGATGTTTCGATCACAAGTTGGGTGACGCGCGACGGGGCCCGGCAGAACCTGTCCGTTTCGAAGATCGATCAAGCGGCCGGCACCTTCGAGATCAGCGCCAGCGCGGCCATAACGGCCAATTTGCGCGGAACATACCAATGGAACATCCGCCTGGCCGCCGGGGCGCGGGTGGTGATCGAGGAAACAACCCTTATCGTGAACGAGGTTGCGTGATGCCCATCACCAAGGACGGTCGAATCCTGATTTTCGGGCGGGGAACGCTGCCCATCGGCGGGGCATCCCCGGGGGATGTCGCCGCGGTATCCGCCGAAGTAGCCGCACTGCGGGATGAGGCGCGGGACGGCCGCGTCTGGGGGATCTCCGGATCGGAGACGCCGTCCGGGCTGAACGTCCCTTCCTGGGCCAACCTCGTGCAGACGGTGCACAATGCGTCGGGGACATCGCGGGACTGGCGTCCGGTCGGGCCGCCGTCGACCGGTCTGGAAACGGCCGATCTGGTCAAGGACGGCAATCCCCAGCCCCGCTGGTGGGCGCGCGTGGCCGACACAGCCTATCGCGATCGCGCGACCCATACCGGGCAGCAGCCCATGGCGACGATCGAGGGTCTTGGTGCTGCCTTGACCGACGCGGAGGCGGCGCGCGTGGCTGGGGACAACCAGCTTCGCGCCGTGGCCCGCGACGGCGTCACGATCCCGCTCATCAATATCGGCGGCACCCCGGACGCCATCACGGCGGACATCTGGCCGTCCTTCCTCACCGCGGGGATCACGACCATCTCCGATACCGCCGAGGTGGTGTTCAACCCCAACGCCCCGAACGTCACCGGCAGCCCTACCCTGACCGCAGGCGGGGTGACGCTGACCATTCGCGACGTCAACAACAACACGGTCCCCGCGAGCTTTCTTCGACCGGGCCGTCCCTACAAGGGGCGGCGCAGCGGATCGAACCTGCGGATCGTCGCGGGGGATGCGACATCGGTCGAACTGGCGGGCTTGCGCGCGGACCGGATCGTCGGCGATGCGCAGGGCGGCACGATCACGCTGGACTCGGTGGGGGGAACGGGGGACGCGATCACGGCCTCGGTGGCCTCCTCCCTGACCGCGATCGGGATCAGCGCGGCCAATGTCCGCCGGGTCACCTGGACGCAACCGGCCACGAACACCGCCGAACGTCCCACCCTGAACATCGACGGCATGGGGGCGGTCCCGATCTTCAGCTCGGACAACGCGGTCCTTCCGGCGGGGGGCCTCAAGCGCTTGCGCATCTATGAGGCCGTCAAGGTGGCGGGCCGCTGGATCCTGATCAGCGATGTGAACGGCGCGGACCTGAAGATCCTGACGGACACCCAGACCGCACAGGGGGCGCGCGTTGCGATGACAGAGCAGCAGATCACCGCCCTGCGCGGAACGGTCTGGCCGGGAGACGGCCTGACGCTGGTGCGGGCCACCAACGGGCCGGTGCTGATGGTCACCCCCGATGGCACCACGCGCGGCCGCTTTCTGGCCGAGGACGTTGTCGGGCTGGAGGACGGAACCGGCGGGTCGGGCGGGGTCGACTTCCTGCCCCCCGACACCGGCGACATTCCGATGAACGCCTTCAACATCTGGCAAAAGGCGGAGGATGTTCTGGGCTTTCTCTCCGACGACTGGATGGGCCGCACCATCGCCTTCGAGAAGCGCGGCGGCCGCATCCTTGCGGAGACGCCCAGCCTCGCCATCGGCGTTCTGGCCTTCGGCGGCGGGGGTCTGGGGATCGAGCGGCCTCTTGTGCAGCGCCATCGCTACCATGTTCTGTCCGAAACGGGCGGTCTCGCGCCTGCCTTGATCGCGGCGGATGCGGCGGCCGTCATGGATCTCGATCTGGCCATGGACAAGGGCCGCAAGCGCCGGACCTTGCTTGCGGCCTCGGTGCCCCAAGCCTCGATCACCGAAGCCGAAGCCCTGCCCGACACGCCGAAGCGGCAGGAGTTCACGGCCAAGCTGGCCGACCTGACGGCGACGTCCGCCGCCTTCGGCAAGACGCTCTTCGTCGATCGCATCCTGCTGTCGCTGCTGGAAGGCTCGCCGAACACCCACGAGAAGACGGCCGACGCGCATTACGCGGCGGTCGGGAACGGGCTGCGCATGGAGGTGGCCGGGGCGACCGATCAGGGGGCGCTGCCGCTCCTTGTCGTCAGCCAGTCGGCGGGCACCCGCACCTCCGGGGGGGCCGAGGTGATCCTGGCCGAAGCGCGGCTGGACTGGACCCACTTCGCGCTGAACTTCGTGGTCGCCACGCCGAAGTATCCCTTTGCACTGGCCGAGGGCATGCCCGCCACCCACACGACCGCCGCGCTTCGCCAGATCAGCGAGATGGAGGCGCTGGCGGTGGCCGAGGTCCATGCGGGCAACCGCTGGTATTGCCCGGTCATGGAGGAGGTGACCAAGTCGAATGCCCGCACCCTTCAGGCGCGCTTCAACGCGCTCTCGAACCTTGCTCTGGACGCGGGCGAACACGGGTTCACGGTTCTAGTAAACGGCACCCCGGTTGCGATCACCTCGGCGGCGGTCAGTTCGGGCACCTTCGTCAACCTTACGCTGGCAACCGATCTGCCTGCCTCGGCCGAGATCGAGGTCCGTTATGCCTGGGGCGCCTCGGGGGATCGCGGCGACGGATTTGCCGCCAACCGGGGCAAGCTGCGCGACGGCTGGGGACAGGTCTCGCGCTATGACCCCGCCGTCACGCTGCGCCGCTATGCGCTGTCCGCGCGCGTTCGCTTCACCGCCGCATAAAGGAGACAGGCCATGTCCTTTCCGCTTCCCTACGCTGTCCCGGCAGCGAACCTGCTGCCCGCCTCCCTCGCCCCGCTGACCGACGAGTTCGGGGCGCTGCCGGTCCTGCACATATGGACCTTGGTCCGGCGCGAGGCGCAGGTCCAAGGCGGCCTCGTGCGCATTCCGCCCCGGCTGGGATCGGTGCCTCTGGTCCAGATTGCCGGGTCGGGCGACGCTATCCTCTGGCAGGCCGAACGGCAGGGCGAGGTGCCGGTCTTCGACAACACGCAGGCGACGGCAAAGCTGTGTGCGATCATCCCCACCCCGCGCGGCGTGTGGTCCGTGCTGGAGGTGGCCCGACAGACCGCCGCTCTGCCCTATTCCTGGGGCATGAACAGCCCAACGCCGGGGCAGCTGAACCTTCTGAGCGGCATCGTCGGGGTTGGACGGCGCAGCGTGGTCGAAGTGAACGGATCGAACAGTTCGATCACACCCTATGCCAATACCGATGCCCTGGGCACTGTGCAGGCGAAGGCGACCGTCATCGACTATAGCCGCAAGGAAGTCAGCCAGGCGATCAACGGCGGGGCCTTCGTCACCGCCACCACCACCACAGCGCCGACGCAGATGGGCCAGCTGATCGAACCCACGGATGCGACCGTGCAGATCGATCTGGGCCGGTCCCGCGCGGGCAAGGCGTTCGGCGGCACGCTCATGGATCTGATGATCCTGCAGGGCGACGTGCGCGCGATGAACGGCCTTTGGGCCAAATGGAACAGCTACCGCAGCACATGGGTGTGACATGCCGATCATTCTGAACATCGCCACCGACGATCTTTTCGCCTGGGCCGATTACCTGACGAAGGACAAATACGGCGTGGCCCCCTTCGGGATCGAGCCGGAGTTGCGCGGCCTCAAGCGCCTGCGGGCGCGGTCCACGCACTTCCGGCGCGCCTCGGCGGTGATCGCCGTCTGCATGCCGTCGCGGGCCGCCGTTTACAGCGGCATGTCGCCCGCCGACACCGGCATCTTCAGCAACGCCCCCTCGATCGAGGAAGTCTTGCGGCCCGAACACCTGTGGACCTACGAGCTGCGCCGCGCGGGCTGGACGCTTAACAGCTATGGCAAGATCCTGCACGTCGTCGGCGGGTCGGCCTACACCGCCCTGCCGTCCGAGTATTACCAGAAGCTCTACCACAACCCGCCGCCCAGCTTCACCATGACCGCCCCCGGCAAGCAGCCGGTGCAGACCTATGCGGGCGTCGAAGGCGGCGGACGCGGATGGGCGGCGGTCGACGAGCCGGGGCTCTACGACTATCAGGTCGCCCAGGCGGTGATCGACCGCATCAACGGCTATGACGGCACCGGCAACCTCTATCTGGAAGCCGGGTTCAAGGCCCCGCATGAGCCATGGGACTGGCCGCAGCGCCTTTATGACCTCGTGCCGCTGGACAGCATCATCCAGCCCGCCGACTGGCCGCTGTCGTGGGATCTGCTGCCCTTCACCACGAACGAGATGGGCACGGCCAACAGCGGCCTGCTGAACGAAGGGTTCAATGCCTGGGGGCCGAAGCCCTCGGACTGGACGGCGGCGCAGGTGACCGGCTGGAAGAACAGCGTCCGCAACTACATCGTCGGCGTGTTGTGGCTGTCCGATCAGATCGACCGCGTCCTGGACGCGTTGGAGGCAAGCCCCCACAACGCCAGCACCATGATCGTCTTCTGGGGGGATCACGGCTACCATCTGGGCGACAAGGGCCGGTTCCACAAGTTCACCCTGTGGGAGGAGGCCTGCAACGCGGCCTTCATGATCTCGCTTCCGGGGCAGACGCAGACTCAGGACTGCGACGATCCCATTTCCCTGATCGATATCGGCGCGACCATCTGCGATTACGCAGGCGTGCCGTGGCGCGAAGGGCGGCGGGGCATCTCCCTGCGCCCCTATCTCGAGCGGCGGAACGTCCCGGTCGACCGGCTGATCCCGTCCTTCTGGTATGGCTCGGTCAGCGCCTCGGTCGGCAGCAAGCGCATCTCGGCCTATCAGGACGGCAGCTACGAGTTCTTCGACGTGGCCGCGGACCCGTGGTCGGCCAACAACCTCGCCCTGCAGGGCGGCGCGGAGTTCGACGCCCTGCGCGAGAAGCTTCACGCCATGGCGATCGACTGGGGCATGCAGATCCACGAGGAAGGGGCCACGTTGCGGCCGGGGACGCCCATCGCCAGCCTTGTCGGCTATGCACCGAAGGTGGATCGGTCGCTCACCTCCAGCTTCATCGTCCTGGGCGATCTGGATGCCCGCGCGGAAAGCCCGAACTACAAGACGATGTATGGGCTGAACCGGACGGGGGATCAGGACAAGGTCTATCACCTGCCCGAGGGCGTGGGCGCGTTCCGCAACATCAACACCATCTCCAACGTCGAGATCCACGGCAATGACGGCGACAACCTGTTCAGCATCCAGCAGGTCAGCCAAGGCGCGGAGGCGACGGTGCATACCGGCGAGGGCAACAACCGTGTCATGGGGGCCAACCGCCGCATCGTGACCCATGCCGGATCGGGCAACGATTACGTCTTCGGCCGGGGCGGCGGGTATTTTGACATGGGGGGCGGCAACGACACCCTGATCGGATCGGGCGGCGCGTGGGAGGTCCATGCCGGGGCGGGCAATGACGTCATCAGCCTGTCGGGCACCGGCAACGATGTGGTGTATCTGACCGCCGGGTCGGACCTTGTGAATGTCGGCGCGGGCAATGACACCGTGCACATCCGGGGCGGCTCGCATGTGATCGACCTCGGCGACGGCGTCGATACCGTAATCGCCGGTCGGACGGGCCTGCCCCAGATCATCAGCGGATTGCGGGGCGGTGTCCTCGACCTCTCGGACTGGTCGGCCATCGCGCCGGTGCAGTTGCGACAGGTCGGAGCGGACGTGGCGGTGACGGCCGGGGCGGAGCGTATCTTGCTCAAAGGTATTACAGTGACGAGCGCTAAAAGCGCTATCACGGGGGCTCAGGTGCTGTAGACGCCGACATGCTCGGCCCATTTGTACGATTCCCTCTTGGACGTCTCGCTCCAAAGGGCAACTCGCTAGGGTTTGCAAGCAAGTTTAGCGAAGGATGGATACCTGCGGAGATACTACTTTCGACGGGGCGGGGATCGCCGATCCCCAGGAGATGACCGACGAGTGCGTCGGGGCGAAGGGAAGGAATTTTATGGCTAAGTTTGAGGACGGGCGACGATAGATCCAAGTTAGGTGGCGCGCGCCGCGTCGGGAGATTCATCAACCGCTCAAACGAATGTGCTTCCTTAGCTGATAATTCAGGGACATTCTGCCAGAGCTCTGCTGCTCTGGGATTCTTTCTCAGCATATTGCGAAATAGACCATGAAACCAAAAATATTCGTCTGCGGATATCCGTTTTTCCCAGTACGACTCTACGCGGCGCGCTAGATCGGTGATCAGTAAATTTTCTTGCTCACTAGCTATGAACCACGAAGAAAGCGGACGGTTTGGAGCAGGCGATTTGAAAGCGAAGAAGCCTGCTGACATGACTGGCACGATCCAATCATCTAGTGGCGTGTTGCAATACGACGTCGCATCAGCCCAAATGCCTCCATGTCGGTATAGCAGATCAACACGTAGGATGTCGGAGAAGGATGCAGGTGTGATCCTACGGCGGCTCAAGTCGAACCTAGACAAAATGTCTGAGTAACTCTCAACATCCGCCATACTAATAATCCGGACATCCCATTCCGGATTAGCTTTCTTCCAACGATCTACGCATCCGCGAACTATAGGCGGGGCGTTATCAATGCCTTGTAGCCAGCATATCCAAAGTATCTTCTCGATTTCTTATCTCCCGTAATCCGTCATAGTCGCGGCTGTCCAATTGCAGTATTGGGGTCTAATCTTGCTTAGCCACAGGAGGGGTGAAGTAGTCTTGGAACAATTCATAATCTTTAGCAGTGTGTTTCAAAAGAAACGACTGTGCTTCACAAGACAGATCGCAAAACTTAGGAGGAGTACTTCCGCTTTCATTAATACGATCAAACCGTATTTCACGGTTCACATGCTTTGACAGATCGAACTTAAGATGATCTAGCTGCGAAGTAGTGTACACTGCATTAAAATATCTGAGGTCGTTTCCTATAAATAGGCGTGAGCTGCAGGTGTGAATATGAATTGAATATGAAATACGGCAGTAAGCTTCATAGTTTGCAATAAATGCTTCAATATCCGGACGGACTGTAAGGGAGGGTTCTTCCTGCTTCGTCCTCTGCCTGTTGCCGGGTTTGTGTAACAGATCCTCATAGTCGATGACCCTGTTTTGATAGGCAGATAGAAAACGTTTGATAGGATCCCGGATAACCGTGAACCGCCAATAATTTCGGTAAGCTTCGAAATCCTTACGGCTCACACGGTCATTTGGAAAATATGGGTGAACACCCATTGGATCGCCCTGCCAAGGCACTCCCTCCCGGAGAAACCAAAGCGCATGTTTCACAGAACTGGTGGCTGCTTTGTGAATGCCGAAGAAGGCAATGCCATACTTATCGACTGTACCGACCATCAGTTAACCTTGCGCAAGACGAAAGTCCGTCCGTGTTGTAGCATCATCACCATTCGGCCTTTTGCAACCAGAAATTGCAACCATCGATCGGTGTGTTGAAAACACATCGCTGAAGCGCCCCTATCTTCCACTGTTGCACAAGAGATAAGCGGATGAAAACAGGGAAAACTATACCCACAACCATATGCCAGGACGTCCAAAAATTACAGGATGAACCCCCAGATGCAAAATTGGCGGAGGAGGCGGCGTGACCATGCAAGGACCATCCAGAACCGACTACTGGGCGTTCTTCCGCAACGTCGCCGCGACCATCACCGCCTTGGGCATCATCACCGGCGCGATCTGGTATTGGGTGCAGCCCCGCGTCATCGACTTCCTGCGGACCGAACTGTCCTTGCCGTCAAACCTCACAGTGGACATCGCCAAGATACAGGACGTGCAGACGCGGCAGGCCGAAACCCAGCAGCAGCAGGCACAGACCCTGACCGTCCAGCAGCAATCCCTGTCCGAGATCAGCCGCGCCACCGCCACTCTGACCTCAACACTGGAAAGCACGGTCAACCGCGTGGCGATGCTGGAGGAAAGCAGCCGCCGCGACAAGACGACGCCGCTGACCTTTGTCGAGGAAGGCAACAGCATTGACAGCGGCGCGATCGGGGCCTTTGTCCGCATCCAGTTCCGCTACATCAAGTCCCGCGACTGCGGGCGCCCGAACATCGCGGTGTATTTCACGGACGGCGCGGGGATCAGCCACGCGTTCCGCGAGGTGTCGACCGTGGCCGATGACGGGCGGGGTGGCTCTGCCCCCGTGCGTCCCGAGGTACAGACCACGCGCTTCATCGCCAAGATCCCGGAAAACGCCGGGGTCACGCCGACCACGGGCACGACGTTCGCCTTGGGCTTCATGCTGATGTCGTGGCCAGGGTGCCCGGATGTGCCGGAGGTGCGGTCGCCGCGGGTGCCGTTCCAGATCACCGGGTAGGCGCACTGTCAGCGCATAAACCGCCCCGCCACCGTGTGGGGTTTTTTCATATCAGGAGACCATCATGATCCCAGTTGGGTTCAAAGGCCGCGCGCTGGCGCTGGCCGCGATCGATATTGGCCGTATTGGACGGCGCATCGGCGTGGGCGAGGACGAGGTCCGCGCCGTTATCGAGGTCGAGACCTCGGGCGGTGGGTTCGACCGCCAGGGTCGCCCGAAGATGCTGTTCGAGCCGCATGTGTTCTGGCGCGAGCTCGGCGCCGGTCAGAAGCGCACGGCGGCGGAGGGGCAAGGGCTGGCCTATCCGAAATGGGGGACACGGCCCTATCCGGGCGACAGCTATCCCCGCTTGGCGCTGGCCATGAAGATCGACGCCCGTGCGGCACTGCGCTCGGCCTCTTGGGGGCTGGGGCAGATCATGGGGTTCAACCACAAGGCGGCGGGCTATGCCAATGCCGGCGACATGGTGGCGGCGTTCTGCGACATGGAGGCGCTGCATCTTGAGGCGATGGTCGCGTTCGTCGCATCCGAGGGTCTGGATGATGATCTGCGCCGCCATGACTGGTCCGGATTCGCGCGGGGCTACAACGGGGCAGGCTATGCACAACACGGCTATCACACCCGCCTCGCGGCCGCCTTCAAGCGCTGGCAGGCCATCCCGGACATGCTGGCCCCGGACTTCCCCAAGCTCGGCCTCGGCGCGCGCGGCCCAGCGGTGAAGACAGCGCAGCAGCGCCTGCTGGCGGCGGGGCACGATCCCCGCGGTGTCGATGGCTGGTTCGGCGCGAATACCCGCGCGGCGGCCGTCGCCTTTCAATCTGCCCATGGCCTCGTGCCGGACGGTATCATCGGGTCCAAGACCTGGGCCGTTCTCAACACGGAGATCTACGCATGAAACTCGCAACCCAACTGTCGGCCCTGCCGACAAATAAGCTGCTGACCGGATCAGCCATCGGGCCGATCGCCACCGCTGCCTGGGCGGAGGTGATGGCGACCGCGGCGCCTGCGCTGGCGGGACCGGGCATGTCCGGGCTGATAGGCTTCATCGCCGCAATCGTCGTCGGCTACTTCGTGCCGGATCGGGTGAACGAGGGGCGGTGACCCCTGCCCCTCAGACTTCGACCTTCAGCGTGTCGTCAGGCAACGGGCGCTGGAGGTCGTTCGCCTCCGCCCAGGGGGCCGTCAGCCACGTGATCCATTGCTCATGCTCCGTCAGGATCACCGGCATCGCCTTGGGGTGATACCGCGCGACTTCCCGATTGGGCACCGTTGTCAGGAAGGCGTAAAGGTCATCGACCGTTGGCCCATCCTTCAGCTTGCGTAGCGACTTCCAGCCGAACTGGCATATCCCTGCAAAGAACGCCGGCCGCTTATCTTTCAGGCTGAACCAGATCTGTTGCTGCGCCACTCCGTGGGGCTCGGCAAACCGATCGAACGGCACAAGGCAGCGATGCTCCGGACCAAGCCACTGACGCCAGTGCGGCGATCCGGTATTACGGACGTTCGTAACCCCTTTGTCGATTCCGTTGACGCTGTGATACTTTGGGGGCGACGGCATTCCCCACCGTGCCCGTCGAAGCTGCAGTCCCGAAGCCGGATCGCCATGAATGATTGGCGCCGGCTGCCCGGGAAAGATTTCGTGCACCGGTTCCAGATTGCCAACATCTGAGCGCAGGGTGACGCTTGGGAAAAGCTGCGCCAGATCGTTGGGTGACTGCCTCTGGCTATAGCGATTGCACACGTCCCACTCCTGATGCGCGTCCCTGCCGAACGGCAGATGGACAGATCGGAACGTAGGGTCAGCGGTCCGGTCCGCCAGTTCGAGCATCGGAAAAGCGGCGAGGAACTGGGCCGCCACCTGAAGGCTGCGGAAGTGATATTCTGTCCCGATCGAGGGACCATGCCGCCAAGGTGTTGACGCATACTCGGTCAGGCCAAGGTTCAAGTTGCACCACATGTCGGGATCCAGATCACGCCCGATGACCCGCATTCCGCGCGGCGGAGCAAGGACCCGAACGGTGACCGGCCAAGAGCTTTGATGCTCGCGGATATGGGCTTGGGTATGACGTGCCATGCGTGAACACTTGCAGAACTGTAGGTGATTCTGGAAGTGGCAACTTTCGCGTTTCGTTCGCATGATGTCCGGCCACGCTGGCAACATCGAAATAAGCAAAAACAAGCCTAAGCGGGGGCTTCAAAATCCGTTGCCGCAAGGCGTGTCGGTTCGAGTCCGACCGCCCGTACCACTTGAAAATGGCATGTCGATTTTCGGCATTTCTTTGGTCTCGTCGGCGAGCAGGATCTTGCGACGGGCGTTCGTTCTTCAGATGCAGAACCTTCCGGCGAAGTCAGTCGATTGACTGTTTGTTTTTATCGACAAGCTTTGAACCGGCTGTATGGCCCGATCACGCTCCCTCGTGCAAAAAACGCAGCGTGTCTCTGGATGCCGTCATGATCCGGGGACAGCGTTATGAGGACATCGCGCCACTGTTGCATCTTGGCGTTGGTCGGCAGGGATTCATAACGAAGAAGCCCGCCTTTGACGGCGGGCCACGAGAAGGTGCGACCCGCCAATCAGGCGAGCCGCGAGGGCGTTCAACCGATGAACGTCAGCACGAAATTCATTAGGAGGGCCGCGGCGAAACCGAGGGGGGCGGCGCGGAACAACAGGCGATTGAACAGCGATTCCCGCGTCGGCTCGTCGGGGGCCGATCCGAGAATAAGGCTCCCTCCCGAGGAAAACGGGGAAATCGACGTGGCTTGGGCCCCCACCACAATGGCGGCGAACAAGAGCGTCGGGCTGATCCCCATCGTATCGGCCAGGGTCGGGACAAGGGGGAACAGGGTCGGCGTCACCACGCCCAGCGTGCTGGAGAACAGCGACATGAACGCGGCCACGATCCCGATGACAACTGGCAGCAATGCGGGGGGGATGCTTGCGCCCAGCCAGCCTGCTAGGGCGGCGACCGTCCCCGCCTCGATCGCGACGGAGATGAGCATCCCCATGCCGCAGATCATGATGAGCGTTGCCCACGGGACCGACGCAATGGCCTCGCGCTCATTCCCCAGTTTCAGCATCAGGGCGATCACGGCGAAGATGCTTGCGATCAGACCGATGTCGATCTTGGAGTTCAGGAACGTGATCGTGGCATTCGCAGGAAAGGCGATGTGCAGGATCGGCCCCGCCAATACAAGCGCCATCATCGTGAGGGTCAGACCCAAGGTTGTGCGCTGCTTGGCGTCAAGGGGCGCCGGACGTTCGGCATCGATTGCCGCCGCCACGTCGCGCGATTTGCCGAACAGAAACGTCATACCGGTGATGACGACAATCGGCACGATCATGGTGGCGGCGAAGATGGCGGTCGCATTGATGAATGCCTGTGTCTCGCCGATGCCATTTTCCGTCATCAACCCGCGGAAGATGATCCCGGATTGACTGGACATGAAGTTCGCGCCCGCCAGTGCGCCATAGTTCGCGGCCATGCCGCCGAGAATCAGGTCCAGCCCGGTCCGTCGGCACAGGATCAGCGTGATCGGAGCCATGAAGGCCAGAACCGTATAATATCCGGCCCCCATCCCCGCAATGAGGGTCGAGGTCAGGAAGATGGCATAGGGCAAGACCCACGGCATGTTGCGGCAACGATAAAGCAGATGTTCGGCCAAGCGGGCCAGCGTGCCGTTGACAAGGGCGAAGCTGTAGAAAAGGCACACGGCGAAAATCACGAAGAAAATCCTGAGCGGCCACATGGCGATGACCGCGCTTGGGCTGAGGCCGAGGCCGAAGCAGCCAAGGATATACGCGAATGCGATGGCGAACAGGCCGATATTGATCCGGGTCACATATCCCAGAATCACGGCCAGAACGATGGCCGCGACGATGAACAGGCTCATGGGTCTCCTCCCTCGGGTGACTTAGAAGCGAAAAAGGTTGGTGGGGTTGGTTATCAGGACCCGGTCGCGCTCTGCCGCGTCCGGGATCAGGTTCCGCAGTCGGGCGACCTGATCGTCGTAATTCGTCTCACGCTCATGCTGGGTATGGGGCCAATCACTTCCCCAGACGAACCGGTCGATCCCCCCGCAGGCGTCGCGCAGCAGGGCGAAGCTGTGCGCGGCAACCTCCGGCGTCTGCCCGGAACGATAGGGCGCCGACAGCTTCACCCAGACCGAAGGGGTTCGCCGCAGCACACCCAGAAAGGCTTGATGACTGGGCTTTGCGATGTCGATGCCACCTTGTGGCAGGCCGAAATGGTCGATCACCACCGTGACCCCCGACATGGCGATGGCCGGCACAACCTCTGCCAGATCGTCGAAGCTGCGCTGGATCTCCACCTGCCATTGGCGCTCGGCAAGGCGGCGGAAGATGGTCTGCCAGGACGAGCTTGCAAAATCGTCGATGTTCCGCCCGACAAGGTTGAGGCGCGCCCCGACAAAGCCTCGCGCGTGAAGGCGATCCAGCTCGGCGTCCGAGACGTCCGGATCGACGACCGCTATGCCGCGAAGACGGTCGGGAAAGGCCTCAAGCGCGGTTTCAATGTGGCTGTTGTCGGTGCCGAAAAAGCTGGGTTGGATCAACACGCCATGCGACAGGCCGTTGGCGTCCTGAAGCGCAAACCAATCGGTCAAGGTCGCGTCATAGGCCGGGCTGTAGCGTCGACCCTCGACCATTGGCAGGTCCGGGCGGAAAATGTGGGCATGCGCGTCAATGCCCGTGATGCGGGTCTGGCCGGTCACGGCGTTTCCTTTCGTTGGTCTGCGTCGGCATGTGGGTGAGACGGACATTGCCGTCCCCCATGCGTCGCCGGGGGCGGTTCAGGTCAGGCGGCTCCGGTATCGGAATCGTTCGGCCGGCCCCTGCGCCACGCGCCATTCCAGCGCCGTGCCATCCGCCGCAAAAGCCGTTCGTTCGATGACCGCAACCGGATCGTCGGGCGCGATGCCAAGCCGGTTCGCCACCGACCCTGAGGCGCGCGCGAAGCTGACCTCGTCGACGGCATTCGCGATGAAAACCTGAAAGCGATCAAGATAGAGGGGATACAGGAGGGGGCCGATCTCCGCTTCCGGCAGGGTTTCAAGACCCGGGAAACGGTGGTGCGGAATCCAGATCTCTTCGGTCAGAAGCACTTGGTCGGAGTGACTGCGGACCCGGTCGATGCGGATGCAATCCTCCGCATCCAGAAGGCGCGCCACTTTTGCGGGCGCGGCAATCCTGGCGCGGGCGATAAGGCGACTTTTCGGAATGATGGGCGATCCATCGGCCGTCGTCACGGCAAAGAACCGAAACAGCGATGCGTGGAACGCGCGCTTGCTCAGGAACGTGCCGGTTCCCTGCTTGCGTTCAAGCAGACCTTCGTCGACCAGCATCTGCATCGCCTTGCGCACGGTTCCGACCGACAGCCCCGTCTCCGCCGCAAGCTGGTTCTCGGATGGAAGAACGACGTCCGGCTTCCAGTCACCGCGCGCAATCTTCGCGGCCAGAGTATCCCGCAACTGGACATAAGACGGCAGCCGCTTGTCAACGGCCACCGCGAGAGCATCGTTTCGTGTCATGATCGTCCTCCCCCGACATGGTTTTGGGAAAAAGCGATCGACAAGTCAAGGGTTCTATATAGAACCACATATATGCAGGGTGATGAGTCAGCCTCCGACGTGGAAAAATCCGTTGGGGCCGAGTTTCATCACGCGCGCCCCCTCCCCCCCATCAGCGGAAATGGACAGCATTCGATTATGGTGCCGCTTGCTGAAGCTCGAATGTTTTTATCTGCCCCCGGCAGGACACCCCATCGCCGGCATTCCCGCGCATGTGGGTATCCCTTCGGGCCAACTGGCGCGTTGTTTTCGCAGGACACCGCACGAAAAAGCAGCCATGCGCCAAACTGTGTGCCCATCACACCCGCACGGGCAAGATGGCGACTGGCGCTATTCTGTCGGATCAGGCAAATTGAGCGACTCCAGTCGATAGGCCGAGTAGTCGATGTTCTTGGACGCCGTAAAAATCATGGAGTGGTACAGAAGCAGTCCGATCATGGCTCCAAGATAAACAAGCGCCGCCACTCCGAACCCGATCTCGCGCATGTATCCGGGGTCGTTCCCGTCGCCCCGACGCGTGTTCAACGATCTCTTGTCCATAATACGACTCCGCCTGCTTGTGGTTGTGCGGAAGGAACCGAACCGAGCCCGGATAGTCAAGGCGTCCCCGCGTATACCCCAAGTTCACGGGGACCTTGCGGCACTTTGCCGGCAAGGGTCTTCGGCATTCCCCCTGCCTAAATCCGTAGGATATTGCCGGCAATGCGGCCAAGGGGAAAGCGAACAGCCGTTCACACACGGCGACGGCAGCTGGGGCGGCAAGCCCCCCGGCCATCGTCTCGTTGTCGATGCCGCGCCCCCCCCCACACATGAAAAAGCCCGCAGGCTGTGAACCTGCGGGCTGCCAACTGTAACCGTTGACCGATGGTGATGGATCAGACCGTCACGCGACGCACACGACCGACGACAGCACCGCCCAACGCCGCCAGAAGACCCAGCAGGGAAGCGATCCCCGCCGACCAGGCTGCGGTGGCCAAGGCATCTGCGGCAGCATCTGCGGCCTCGATGGCCTTCTGCTTGGCCTCTTCGATCGCTTGTTCGGCCTGCGCCTTGAGCTCTTCAGCCCGTGCCTGGGTTTCATCGAGGAACCGATTGGCATCGGCCTCGCTTATGCCGAACCGCTGCTGCATCTGCTGAAGGGCTTCCTGCCGATCCTGTTCACCCAAGATGCCGCCGTTGCCGAACACGTTGTCCACGAACTGACGCGCAGCTTGACCCGCATTGGAGGGATTGTTCACGGCCGTTTGCAGGCTCTGCTGTGCCTGATCGCCGATCGCCTGTTGCTGCTGCGGGCTGACAATTGCGTTGAAAGCCTCCTGGGTTTCCTGCTGGAAATTATCCGGGGTCACGCCGGCATCTTCCAAGGCCTGACGTACGGGTTCGGGCAGATCGTCCATCGACAGGTTCGACAGCGTATCAGGCAAGGAAAAATTGTCGGGAATCGCCGCCTGCACGGTCGAACCGATCCCGGATGCCGTGCCCGAGACAACAGAGGCAGCCCCCGAGAACAAAGCACCTGCCGTGCTGGTTGCGATCCAGATCGCCGCGATGGTGGCTGCGCCCCAAACCGTCGCGCCATGCAAGACCGCAGCACCGGTCGGCAACAGGCCTGCAAGACGTGCCGCAATGAAACCGCCAACGAACAACGCGACGATTTGCGACACGAAGGTCCAGATCCCAGTTGTGGTCAAAGCTCCATTGCCGGGATTTTGTTCGCCAACCTCGACCAGCGAGAAGCCGAGTGCGAGGCCGATGATGCCCAAAACGGCCATGGTCGCAATGGCTACGACGATGCCTGCAAAAATGGCGCCCCATGCGACCCGAGAGCCGGAATAGGCGCGCTCCAGATCAGCTGCGGGTGTGACAGCCGGACGTGTGACCATGATAGTCCCTCCTAGGTTACGTCGGCGGCAACGCGCCTATGGGCGAAAATGTTCCGGAACCCGGCAGGGTGAATTATCCACGGTTTCGGTGAAAAGCATTGGAAAAGCGTGATCGTGAGACGGGTGTAGCAGCCGTGCTGGGCATAGCCCGCCTCGTTACTTTCCAATTCCGTGATCTGCCCCACCTATACAGCAGTAGCTGGCGTAACGTTGAGGAGGATACACCATGCCAGATGATCGAACCCCGAAATCCGGGAAGCAAACCAAGATCTTGGGCCTCTTTGCCGCTGTGATTGTCGGAACGGCGTTGGCGTTTTTAATCGGTAGCGTCTGGTCCCACAGCGAGGATCTGGAAGATGCGCGCGAACAGCACCTTACGCCAGAAACGCGCGATGACGCGCAGCCGCGACCGTAGGTTCGCCCTTCCAATTCCGACCGATAAGCCCCTGACGCGCCTTGCCCCCCACCCCCGTGCGGCGTCGGCGCGCGCCCATTGGGTCCGGCTGGGATCATGGAGGCGAGAAAGCCCCGCACATGGCGGGGCTTTCCACTGTCATGTTGATTTTACGTATCAGGCAGGTTCGAACAGGTTCTTGCCATTCTGAAGATGCCGAACCGCAAGGCGGCGACCAAGTCGGCCTGAGGCGAGATGCCGCGCTGGCGGGAAAACTCGATCGCCCTCAAACACGCCGGGGAACAAGGCGCTGATTTCTTCACGTGCCGCTGGCTCAAGGGCCTGCATGGACACCGGTCCCAGATACAAAGACTCCGACAGGAGCCCGTTGGCATAGACAACCTCATGCTGGCTGAACATCATGTGGAAATATTCAACCTCGATGATCTGCGACTCCACATTGATACCAGGCAGCTGCAAAAGCTGCTTCGCGGCAACAAGAACCTCCCTGGTTGCAAAAATCCGGTCCGCCACCTTGGATCGGATGAGCACCCTGTGTTGCGGAGAGACGGAGAGATCGGCTTCGGGCAAATTCGGGCCGAATGCCCCCTTTTGAATGCGGATCGGGCGCAGGTTCGGGCGCTGTATCAAATCCAACGCAGACAGACGCGTCGACCCGATCCAGCGGATCGGCTGGAAGCCGTGATCCATGGTAAGGACCATGTCGCCGGCCTTCAAATCTTCAATCGGAACCTCACCTTGCTCTGTCATGATCATCGTGCCGCGAACAAAACAGACTGGCGTAACCTCAAGCGTACCCGTGCCGACCGAGACGTTGATCACGGCAAGGTTCGCGGTCGTCTGGATTGCGGTTGCGCTGGCCTGAAGCGTAGTCGCGACCAAGTTGAACGGCGCTTGAGCCGTGGTGCCTGCTAATGCTGCCGTTGTCTGCCTGACAGCCAACGGGATCGCCGGCGATTGGCTGTTGAAACTGGTGTTATAGGCTGCTTGATAGGCAGCTTGTCCGGCAGTGTTCACGTTCGTGATCAGGGCGCCGTTCAACTGAGAGAGTGGCGCCTGCGCACCGACAGTTGTCCCGCCGATGGAGATCGTTGCGGTTGCCCCGAGGTTGTCGGCGGAAAGCGCGCTGTCCGAAACGACATAGGCGGTCCCGTCGTCCCCCGCGATGAGGTGCCCGGAGACGGGATTGATTCCGACGTTAATCCCCTCAATTCCTGCAAGACTTACGGTGACATTCGCTGTGGAGATGGTGACCGGTCCAGCGTATGTCCCTGTGATTTCTCCGCCGGCAGTGTCGACGAACACCTGCTCCCCTGCGTCAGCCGTCGCGTCATCACTGTCGGCGCGGATTTCGCCTACCGACGAAGATGGCCCATAGAAGTCATTCAAGATGTTGTTTGAACCGACGTTTACGATGGGTACGCCGGATCCGTCCACTGTGATCACATTGGAGGGCAGCTCAGTAATGAAGGCCATTGGTACATCCTCAATAGCTATGGATTACGTCTCCAAGTTACCCGGCCAGGCGCGGGCGCTATCAATCTGAGGTTGTTTGTGCACCAAAGAATACACCTTTCAGTGGCTCTGGTGATTTTCGATTTGTTAAAAAGCACCTATCATCGAGCTAAAACATATTTTATTATTTTATAACAAAGTTTTATATTTTATTGGTGATAAAGATGCACTAGCGATATGTGGGTGCAATGCAACAAGTTAAATTATAATTAACTGAGTATTGATTTATAATTTTACAAAAAGTAAAATTTGTGTTCCCTGTGGCTTTAACTTGATTAATCTTTTGAATATATGATATATATCAGTTACTTAATATTTTTCATGATTCGCACTGAAAGGTGAGTCCTGACGGAAAGGCTATCGCTGCGCGCGCCGGACACCGACCTAATGGCCATCATATAAACGATTCGCCATTTTCAGGGTGCTGGACATGCGAGCGAGGTCGATCGGTGATCCGGAGGGATATCCCCCGGACACCACGTCATCGGCATGTCTGCATACGCAGGCCACGATGTTACTGTTAAACTCGGGACTTGGTATCGTCCTCGTGGTCGGCGCCACCCTGCATGGGTATAAAGTGTCAACCAATCAAAGCCGGTATCGCCGGGGAAGCGATTGTTCTGATCCGACGCACTCCAACATCCGCGTTGCGCGGTATTGCGGCGAAAGAACAAGCCCTCCGGCCTGAGGGAGCGTTGCAAGACGCCCGTGGCCCAAGTCATGGGCCCGATGATCCGGCACAAGGCCATCAATCTTCATGGCCAGCGCCAAGCGTGGAGTGTTGTCTGCCAGACAGGGCCGCATTCCCATTTGGAATAGGCTAGGCTCTGCCTCACCCGCCACAGTGCGCATCTGCCCGGCCCGAACTTGCGCCAGAAGACATGCGGCTCAAACAGCATCTTGGCACAGCCTTGGCGGTCGAACCCGCCCCCCGAGGTTTCAACTTCAATCGGAGCGCGGATCTGCTCCTCGCCCACGCCGTTCCGTCGTGGCCGATATCGACCACAGCCAGCGCAAGCGTGCGGCCCTTTAATCCGACTAGGATCATGGTCGCCCCCTCACATGGAAAAACGTAAGCGATGTCCCGATAACACGTGGGCGTCGTAATTCCACGGTAGCATGTCTTGGATCTGGCTCTGTTTATGTCCTTTGACGATGGCGGTGAGCGTGGTTGTCAGCCACGCGTGGGGATCGACGCCGTTCATTCTGCAGGTCTCGATCAGCGAGGCGATGACGGCCCAGTTTTCGGTGCCAGCGTCGTGGCCGGCGAAGAGGGCGTTCTTGCGGTTCAGCGCGATAGGGCGGATCGTGCGCTCGACGGTGTTGCTGTCCAGTTCGACGCGGCCATCGGCGAGGAAGCGGCCGAGACCATCGCGGTATCTGGCGATATAGGCCAGCGCCTCGCCCGGAGGCGATTTAGCGGATGCGCGGGCGCGGTGGTGGCTTAACCAGGCGTCGATGCGGGCGAGGATCGGGGCTGAGTGTCCCAGCCGGACGGCAAGCCGCGTGGCGGGGTCATTTCCGCGGATGTCGGCCTCGATGGCATAGAGTTCGCGGATGAGGGCCACACCTTCCTCTGCAATCGGCGCGGAGCCGGTGCGGGTGATCTCCTCGATCAGCTTGCGGCGGGCATGGGCCCAACAATAGGCAAGCTGGATGTTTGGACCGATCCGGTCAGGCGCGATCAGCCGGTTGTATCCGGCATACCCATCGACCTGCAGGATACCGCCGAAGCCCTGCAATATCCGTTCGGCATGTTGCCCGCCCCGACCAAGTGCATAGATGAAGGCCACACCCGGTGGCGCCGTGCCGCCCCAGGGGCGATCATCGCGGGCCAAGGCCCAGAAGTATCCGGTCTTGGTCTTTCTGCCCCCCGGATCAAGGACTGGGGCGCGGGTCTCGTTCATGAACAGATTGGTGGATCGCTTCAGGTCCGTCATCAGCGCATCGTGGACGGGACGGAGGTCGAAGGCGGCACGCCCGACCCAATCTGCAAGGGTGGAGCGGTCGAGTTCGACGCCTTGCGGCTGTAGATCCGGGCCTGACGATACAATGGAAGATGATCGCCGTATTTACTGACCAGCACATGCGCGACCGTGGCTTCGGTCGGCATGCCGCCGGGGATCAGCCGTGCCGGGGCCGATGCCTGCGTCACACCGTCTGTGCAGGACCGGCAGGCATATTTGGGGCGGCGGGTGACAATCACGCGGAACTGGGCCGGGATGATGTCTAGCCGCTCCGACACATCTTCCCCGATGCGGTGCAGACAGCCGCCACAGACACAGGTCAGGCTGTCCAACTCGATCACCGCTCCGATGCGCGGCAGGTGTTTGGGCAGCGATCCGCGATTGGCGGCCTTTGGCTTGGCAGAGCGTTTGGCCGCGCGGTCCTCGGCATCCTCTTCGGCGTGGATTGCGGCGATGGCCGTCTCCATGTCTTCCAGCGCCAGCTCGAACTGGCCGGGATCGCTCTTCTCGGACCTGCGTCCGAAGGCTGCGTGCCTGAAGGCCGCGACCGGCTTCTCCAGCCGCTCGATACGCTCGTCCTTGCGCAGGTTATGCGCCTTCGAGGCGATAAGTATCGCCTTCAGCGTGGCAATTTCCTCAAGCAGATCAGCGGTCTCCGGCATGGCCGCAGTCTATCATCCGCCACGGCCAACACCCGCAAAAAGTGGTGTGAGACCCAATAAAAAAAGGACTATTCCACCGCCTCCAGTGCCCTCGCTTCGATGGCCCGAACCCGCCGCCAGTCCAGCCCGGAGAACAGGGCTTCGAATTGTGCGTGGTTCATCACCAGCAGCCCGTCCTTCACCGCAGGCCAGGTGAAGCTGTGCTCTTCGAGCCGCTTGTAAGCCATCACAAGCCCGGTGGCGTCCCAGTAGAGCAGCTTCAATCGGTCCGCTTTCTTGGCCCGGAACACAAAGACCGTGCCGGTGAACGGACCCTTGCGCAGCTCGTTTTTGACCATCGCGGCCAGGCTGTCATGGCCCTTGCGGAAGTCGATGGGCTTCGTCGCTACCATGATCCGAACCCGGTTCGACGGGAAGATCACGCGCGGGCCGCCAAGGCACACGCTACGGACGCGATCCGATCCGCCGAAGCGCCAACTTCCAGACGGATTACGACGACTCCGAACGCAATCTCCGGGCCTGTCACAGCAGGGCCGACAGAACGCGGAACATCATCCGCAGGTCCGAGGATCAGGGCCGCGAATTCGAACGGATCCTCCGGCGCCGGCAAAAAACCAGCCGACCCTTGCGCGCCAGCGTCCGCCACGACGAGATGCGATTTGCCGGAAGGCCATGCCGCCGGTCAACATCGTTGACCGTAGCACCCGGCACCAGCGTTTCCGCCACAATCCGCGCCTTCACATCTTCGGGCCAACTCCGGTTCTGGCGATCTGGGTGGGGTCTTTGGCCGTTGCGCTTGGGACTGTGTTCATAGCCTTGTCCGCCAATGCTTTCACGCGCAAACGTGTGTTGATCGACTTTACCGGGCTCTGGATCGAAGAGATGCGAAAGACGTTTGCATCCTATGTGGGGGCACTCGAGGCCCTTCCGCACGCCGAAGACGGGAAAGGCAAGATGATGATCTGCCGCCAAATCCTAGAGCAGGACGCCTATATCAGGCTTAAATTCGGCTTGAATGACCCCGAGATTCCAGAGATGTTCCGCCACCTAGACAGTATCCTTACCGGAACACGCGCCGGACGAACGATATTGCATGAGCAGATATTCACTTTGCTGCATAATGTCAGGCGTGTGCTGGAAGAACGCTGGAGAAGACTAGCGGACTAGCAGCTTCTTCGTCCATCATGCGGTCGGTATTATCTGGAAAGGCCTCCATTGTGACCCCACCGCCGGCATATCCAAACACCCCGGCCACGACATGAACATCGGCTCTAAGGCCATGTCGATTCACGTGATGGTGGCCAATTGGGAACTCTAAGGTATCTTCGTGATGACGCCCGTCGTTTGAATCTAGGGACGCGCGGTAGCCGAAGCGCCGTGCCCGTTATCTACCACTTGGTGCCACACCGATGGACTTCCAACATCAAGCCAACCCCGCCGATGTCAAACGACCGAAGGCTACGTTCGCAAGCGATCTAACACGATCCGAAAAGTCGATAAACCGCGCAGCGGAACAACGAAGCAACCCAAGACAACTACCCGACTGGTAAACCGCTAAGTCATTAAAAGATGGCGCCCCCAGACGGATCAGCTAAATCCGTGACACGCCCTTGCATTTAACGGGCATGTGCCCCATCAGCCCAAATGAGTGTGCCTCGCAATTTCAATGAGTTAGCTTCCCGGTGCCCCACGCCATTTGGCGCAGGCCGGCCGTCCCTCAATGCTGACTGATTTCGGCGAAACCCCCTACCCCGCCGTTTACATATAGCAGAAAGCATTCTGTTCTAGGTGGCGAAATTGGTGCGCCTAAGTCTGGCCGTACAAAACACGCTAACTTATGCTACGTGCGCAATCATCGGTGAGCGATCAAACCTGCATTCGGCGACGCAACGTGCGACCCAAAGGTGTGCTCGAGGGCGATCCTGAATGCTGGGCGTAGAGCCATCACGACAATGGGACACTCTTCGACAAAACCCCAAACCGTTGCAGGTGATGATACTCATCATACGAGCCTATGAAGTGTCCTATGAAGTGTAAAGAACATACGTCAGCGCCACGCCGCTATGGCAGCAGCGTGGCGCATGTCAGTCACCTGAGCGCTCAGGCCACTTTACTTCACGCCTCCATGCTATAAAGTGCAAAAAATAACTGGAATCTGCGATGACGACGACTGCCATACTGATCCGCTCAAACGGCGATGCGGAGCGTCTAGGCTATGTGATGGAACGTATCGGCAGGCAGAATGTCGCGGATGTATATGTTGTGCTGGATTGCACCAATGACGGAGCAACAAAGCGAGAGGCGATAACTAACTTACTGCCTGACGCGAATGTTATAGATTTGACAAAGGAATTTATTGTCTCGTCAGGGCTCCATTTTTTCAATCGCTGCACGTGGCAGTGTGGTGACTATTTTTACTACGCTGCCTATGCGCAACAACCCGGCTACAAATTTTATTGGCTTATTGATGATGACGTTGCCTTCAACGTTGACACGGAGGCGTTCCTCAAAGAGTCCGAACAGATCGACACCGATCTTTTTGGCTACGAGGTCGGTCATCGAAAAGCCAATTGGGGCTGGCATAAAACAATGTGCGCCCAATACCCCGACGAAGTATATGGGATGTTGTATCCAATCTCCCGTTTAAGTCGGAATGCAGTTGAATTTCTCTTCAAGGCTCGTACGTTTTACGATAGCGGAGTGGAGGCCAAAGTTTATGAAACTTCAAAACAATTGATTCCGTTACACGCAAATGATGAAGCGTTCACAGCCACTACCCTTAAAAATAATGGCTTCTCCACACAGTCCTTGTACAAAGAATTTAGGTCGCAATTTCTAGGTTTCTTCTCTACAGGCCTGCCTATTCTTTACGAAGAGCTTTCTCACGCACATACACGAAATAAAATTATTCACCCAGTTAGAAGCACTTCCTATGCTCGCAATAAATACATTGAAATCTATAAACGGTCCGGCACAAAGCACATACTACGGCGCGCAGAAGAAATTACAGGCTCATGCGGACCGGAAATATGGGCTGAGTGCTTTGATATGACGGTTGAAGATTTACGTGCAAAAGCCAGGGAAAATGAAAAATGATAGAATTAAAATTTCCCAATTTCATTTAAAAAACGGGTCGAAGATATCGACCCGTTTGAATTACTTTGATATGCTAATTTCCTGCCCCAGATAATCCGAGGGTATCCACTGCTCTCGGATCTCATAGTATTTATCAAAATACTTTTTAAGGTTTTCTTCCGTCTTGGGCCCCCCATGGTTAAAGAAGTGAGGCCCTTTGAACCAAGCCCTATCGATTGGGGTACTAGAAAATGGCGACATTGCTATCCAATATGACACCATGGATTGGTCATAAACAGGCCAACGGACCTTGATGCCATCCCTATCCCAATGCGTACCCTTATCCTCCTGGATATCAAGGGGTGAGAAAACACCACGAAGATACTGACGGAAGTCACGCGACATCATCAATATTGCACCGTTAGTGTAATTGTTGTGGTAGCGAGATGCGTTGGGAAACTCAGACTTAAGCCAGCCATTCTCCATCAGCGCTTTGTCACGCTGATGCCCTTGCTTGATGCCTGCAAGATCGGCCGTGGCGTATTCCTCAAAAATGCTGGGAGCAGTTGGCGCGATAAGAATGTCAGTATCCAGGTAAAGGATATGATCATAGACATCATATCTCTCCTCAAGTATCTGGAATCTTTCCATGGCAGGGCCACCATGCATTCCGTTGACCCACCATTTCGAATGATTTGCCATTTCGTAATCGGCATTTAGCTTCATGGCGTAAGCAGATACGGTCTCAGCTGATGCCATTGCCATTTTTTTGCGATGGGGTGAGTCATAGCTGCGCTTAGTGTCGATGTGATATTGCCAGATAAGATTACGTGCCACAGGCGTGATCCTTAAAATAATGTATGCGAGGCTTACTGCGAGACCAAGTTGTCAGCTCGTTCGATCTCCAGCGCGACTTCACGTCTGTAGGCGTCGTAAACTTCGGTCTGTGTCGCTCCGGCGAGAACAGCGTCCAAAAGAACCCGGACGATCTCTTCGATGCGGTTTTCCATTTGCCGATGGTTCATCTCGTTCGGACCAGCAAGGCCGTCGAAACGGCGATCGTCAGCATGGACCGGAAGCCAATCAATATTCACTCCCATCGATTCCGAGGGAAGATAGGTATGAAGTCTTGAGGTTACAATTTTAGAAAATTTGGTTCGATAATCGTTGAGGCGATCACGGGCCATGCAAAGCGATGTTGCCAACGAAGCAGTTTTCATTTCGTCCAGCAGGTTGGTCAGTGCGACAGCCTCGTCGGGAATTTTGTTGACAGTAGCGTCAACATACGCAACCGGCATATCACTTGGAGTCTTGGCCTTTTCGAACAAGCCACCAGTTGTGGTCGTAACACAACCGGAAAAATAGCATTCGACACCTTTCTTTCTCAAAAGACGAACCGTGTGTAGGTCTCGGCAACCAATCGGGGCATGATCTTTCAAGTACGAAATTGCCTCATCAGTGATGTGGTTTACGTTACTGATGTGGAACGAAATAAAAATAGGACGTATATTTTTGGGGAATGGAAATTCAAGCTTTCCAGACGGTAGCTTAAAATACCACCCGAAAACAAACGCCCATACCGTTTCTGGCAATTTATCGTGAAAGGTTGCATCCCGATTTATTTCGATTAATCGAATTGTCTTGCTCGGTCCAGAAATTTGGCGATCAGCGGGAACTCCATCACGAAGACCGCTGAAAAAATCAACAAGCTCACGCTCGCCGGTGTAATCGAGGTTCGGACGACGGGTAAAGTGCGACATCATAGCGATAGTCTGCACCCAGTCACCGATGTTTCTGGACGCTGCGACGTGATCGGGACACCGATATCCCATCACGCCAAACGGAATTTCGCCATTTTCGACAGAATCACCGTTGGAAGGCGACTTCATATTTTCAATCCAAGGCCGGAGGCGATCCAATCGGATACGATCCGCTGAAGTAAGGTCCGAGCGCCCATCGATCCGGTCGAATGTTTTCACAGCCAGCGGACTATGAACCGCTACAAGATTCGTGAGCGCCTTCAGCCATGCTTCGCGTGCCCGCTTCGAGATTGGCGGTATGACGTGATCATAGGCATCCGTTTCGCTGTCGATTTTCATATCTAATCCTTGCAATAGCAGCGTCCACTAGGTGGATCACGCGGACCTTAGAGCAGGATCATGTCGCCGTCCATGTTGTCAGATGTCATTTTCCGGCCAAGTAGGCTTGCCTCCTGTAGCCTAGAATAGTCCATCATTCATAAAGTTTTTGTTTTACTGCGCCCCGTACACCCAGTCCGGCACGAAGTACCCCGCCATAACTGTTGCGATGAAGCCTGTCAGTCTGTGCGTGTCAGACCCCGCCAGCGCGCGGGCCGCCAGCATCGCCGATTGTCTGGAACAGACCCATCTTCGAACTGTTGCTATCCTACACAAGGAGAGCATGATGGACGATAAGCGTGTTTGGGAATTTGAGCGCAGCCTGTGGGAAGCGTCCGAGGAACGGTATCACTCAAGGGTGGATGACGAATGCGTAATGGCCTTAAGCCATGCCCCCCATCTAGTGGCAGGGAGCGATGCTGCTGATACAGTGTCAGGCACTCCCAAGTGGGAAACCGTCACCTTCTCCGATGAGGTCATCAAGCGACCTCAGGAGGGCCTTATTGTGATCGGCTATAAGGTAGAGGCCGTAAAGGACGAAACACGCTTCCATGCGACCTGCACCTCTGTGTACCGCCGTCGCGCTCACGAGGATTGGACCGTCGTTCAGCACTCTCAGGTTGTCATCTGAACAAACGCCAGTCGGTCAGGAAAACCGCCCTTTCGGGCGGTTTTGCTTTTGACCTTCACCGCCCCTCGTTCACCCGATCCGGCACAAAGTATCCTACCACGATTGCGGCAATGAAGCCGATCAGCCCGGACATGCCCGGCCCTGCCAGCGCGGGCGCGGCCGCGGCCATCACCTCCGCCCATGCGGCGGTGGCGATCGGGCCAATGGCCGATCCGGTCAGCAGCTTGTTCGTCGGCAGCGCCGACAGTTGGGTTGCGAGTTTCATGCGACAATCTCCGTGTTGAGAACGGCCCAGGTCTTGGGCCCGATGATACCGTCCGGCACGAGGCCATGGGCGGATTGAAAATCGATGGCGACCGCGCGGGTGTTCGCGCCGAACCAGCCATCGACGCCGCGGGGATCGTGCCCCGCCACCAGCAGCCGCTGCTGCGCGGTCTTCACCTCCTTGCCCCGCGCCCCAAGGCCGATCTTGGGAAGGTCCGGCGCCAGCACGTCCGGGATGGCCTGCCAGCGTTTGAAAGCAGCAGCGAGGCGGGTGTGATAGCTGTGCTGCGCATAGCCCGCCCCGTTGTAGCCCCGCGAGAAGCCGGACCAGTCATGGCGGCGCAGGTCATCGTCCAGCCCTTCGGACTGGATGAACCGCACCATTGCCTCCAGATGCAGGGCTTCCGCATCACAGAACGCGGCCACCATGTCCCCGGCATTGGCATAGCCCGCCGCCTTGTGGTTGAACCCCATGATCTGCCCCAACCCCCACGACGCCGAGCGCAGCGCCGCTCGGGCGTCGATCTTCATCGCCAGCTCCAAGCGGGGATAACTGTCCGCCGGATAAGGCCGTGTCCCCCACTTGGGATAGGCCAGCCCCTGCCCCTCCGCCGCCGTGCGCTTCTGCCCGGCGCCAAGCTCGCGCCAGAACACATGCGGCTCGAACAGTATCTTAGGGCGGCCCTGGCGGTCGAACCCGCCGCCCGAGGTCTCCACCTCGATCACGGCGCGGATCTCGTCCTCGCCCACGCCAATGCGCCGTCCGATGCGGGCAATATCGATCGCGGCCAGCGCCAGCGCGCGGCCCTTGAACCCAACTGGGATCATCGTGGTCTCCTTATATGAAAAAACCCCGCATGAGGCGGGGGGGGGTGGTAGCGTTTTCCGGGCTGACTTCCGTCAATCGGAATACTTCGCGGTCGGCTGCGAACGGTGTATGACACGCTCTCACTGACAATGGAGAATCACATGTCGGGTGCGTTCAGTCTCTCACACATCCTGGTCGTCGCCGTTGTGGCCTTGGTGATCTTTGGACAAGGAAAAGTCGCCGGAATGATGGGCGAGATCGGACGCGGCTTCAGTGCGTTCAAAAGAGGCATAGCCGAAGGTGAAGCGGATACGACCGCAGCACCGCCAGTCTCGAAAGATCCTGAGATCCGCTAAAGCCTAAACGTGAATTACCCAATCCTCATATGCTTGAGACAGATTGCAACGGCCCTTCTACTGGCCGCGGCGTGGATCGGCTTTGCACTAACCCCGCCGGACATTCCCCATAATCGCTCCGCCGAGATAGTCACCGCACAGCTGCAACTTACCAAGGTTGCACTGCTGAAAAACCCTCAGGGCATTAGGGTCGGCGAGGATAAAACCACACCCGCAAAATTCGTACCACCGGCCGCCTTATCGGATCCCCCGATCTGGCCTTCTGAATCCCGACTCCCTCGCGCCGCGCGACATGAATGCTCATACGCTGAGCTATGCCCCGCAGGCTATCGATCACGTGCCCCGCCATCTCTGAACAGGTTCACCACTTAATCCGCGTTACGCGGTAATCTGTTCAGGACCAATCTTCATGGAACATGATCAAGGTCGGCAAAGCGCCGACAATGCGCGCAAAAATGATGCCGTAGAGAATTCCGCACATACCAGGCTAGGCTTTCTCAAGCGCGAACCCTGGCGAACAATCTATCACTGGGTACTTTTGCTTATCGGCTCCGTGATCGTTCTATGGGGGCCTAAACTCTTCGTGGCCACTCCCTAGACGTCAAAAGGGCTGAGACATCATGGTGAGGTGAGGGCGTAAGCGCCTTCATCTCAGCGCTTCAAGCCAACTTAGCACAAGACTATCAGTCACTCAGATCGAAGGTAATCTGATCTTGCCGGCCAGCGTCTGATATAGCTTTGCGCAGGCGGCTTTCATTGAGTTCACCTTCCGGCATCGGAACGCCGTAACGGGCCAGTACATCGGAGAATTCGTACAACACTGATGCGTCATCCGGACCCGTGAATGATCCCGTCGCATAGTGTACAGAGTAGGCAAGTGTTCTATGTGGCAAGTCGTTCCTCCCTCAAGAAGGCAAAGCATACAACCTTAGGGCGTTCTGAACCACATCTAAAGCGTTATCAACGTTGCAAGCTTCGACTTGGATCATGCCGGGGTACCCGCCGTCCAATACCATTGGACACGTTTCATGATGGTCTCCTGATATGCAAAAACCCCGCACGAGGCGGGGTTTTCAAAAACAATCGGAAGCAGTTTGTTAGGCAGTCAATGCAAAGCGCAGTCGCGCCTTAGTAGGCAAGAGCCAGACCGCTTTCCGCATGGCGGTCCGCCAACTCACGGCACAAACGACCCTTCGGAAACAAACGCGCCGGGTTCGGACGCCCGTCTTCACCGCGCAATTCCGGGAAGATCTGCATAATTTCTTCCCGACCTTCCTCGGACAAGGATTTCAACGCTTGGGGGCCCGTGAAAAGGGACTCGGTCCACGCACCGTTCGAGAAAATCATATCATGCTGCGCCAGCAGGATATGGTAGTAGTCGACACTGCTGGCGGTCTCGACAACGTCGATGCCTTCGATAGACAACAGCTGCTTGGCTGCAACAAGAACCTCTCCAATGCCGAACATCGACTGCGCGATTTTTGAACGAATGAGGATGCGGTGTTGCGGTGACACAACCAGATCTACCAACGGCAAAGCCACCCCCAAAGCACCGGCCTTGATGCGTATAGGTTTCAGCTTCGGGTTATGTTTCAACCCCTTCTCATCGATAGCGCTGTGGCCGAGCCACAGGATCGGTTGGGGACCATTGTCTCTCGTTTCGACAAGATCGCCTGACCTCAACTGCTCGATCGGAACCGGACCTGTGGGCGTTTCGATCAGTGTCCCGCGCGTGAAGCAAGGCGCGACCTCGACCGTAACAAACCCTACGTCGGTCGTGCCGGTTTGATCCGATATAGTATAGCTGATCGTCTCCGTGCCGGGAGTATCGGATGCATCGAATGTCAGGGTCCCATCCGGGTTCAACGTCACAACGGTGCCTGACACAAGCACGACACTATCGCCAGCGACCACATCTTGCCCGTTGATCTGGGTGATTGTCAGGGTCGCACCGGCGCCTGCCTGTGCATCCGCCAGGACATCGAATGTTTTCGACGTTCCGACGTTCATTTCGCCGTTGAAATCAGAAGCAATGACAGCGGTTTGCACACTATCGGCCGCAATAAGGAGGTTTGAGTCAAACTGTCGATCTCCAGCATCCGCGATGCCGATGAAGATGTTGTTCACTTGGCCGGGATTGACAGGCGCTTTCAATGTCAGCGTGATGGTAAAGCCGTCCATCTCGGTGTTGTATTGGCTTCCCGCGTTGTCGACATACAGGTTTTCGTTGCTTGGGGTGATCGGATTGCCGTCGGCATTCGTACCACCCCTCGTGATGTTGGTGATCGAGATATCGCCGTTACCGATCGACAACACAGCTCGCTCGCCATTGACAAAAATCGCGACAGCATCGTTGAAACCTGTGCCTGCATACTCGGGATATTCTTCTGACGAGAATACAAGCTGCATAGTCAGTGTCGATCCCTGAGGGATAAACGATGCTTCGAGGATAGCACCGTCGAACGTTTCTCCGCCAGCAATCTCATTTAGATATGGATTGTTATCGACACCATTTGTTTCGGTTGTCAGATCACCGCGCTGGTTGGCGTCTCCGGACCCGGTATCTGCTGTAAAATCTGACGCGCGACCTGTCGACAGGATGACCCCGGAGTTCGATGGAACGACGCCCGGGGAGACAGCGTCACCGTTCGTATAGATGCCCTTGGAGATCGCATTCCCGGAATACTGTGCAGAGACAAGCTGCACACCGCTCCCGAACATCGTTTGCGCCATTTGGGTCGCGTCAACAGTCGAATCGACCGGAAGTTTAACCGCCTCAACCATCGCTATCGTCCTTACATATTTGCCCTGAAGGGTGAGAGATAAAAAAGGATTGGCGATTCGTTCAACTTATAGTTGTTAGATTGTTAACTAATCGTTCGCATATGCTAAATAGCCATAACTTTCGTTAGTAAACTGGTCTGAAAGACTTTCGCTCGCGGGATGGCTGTCACTATAACACGAGTTACCGGGGGCTATAAACTACCCCCGCGTCCGGCGCAGCAGGTTCAGCAGCACACTAATCCGCCATTCGCTGGACGCGGGATACCATGGTGCGGTCAGGATCGAATACTTGCCTCGGTCGATGTCGGGGATGATCAGCCACAAAAGCTTCAGCACCAGATACGCGCCATAGATCAGCGCCACCCCGAACAGCACGTTCACGATCCCCCGCCCCAGAAACGTCCGCACCACCTCGGGCGCATAGGCCCAGTAGATCGCCCGCGCCCCGATCGCGCTGGAGAGCCAGACATAGCTGGCCGCCAGATGCCACACCGCCGTGCCGTCCGGGCGCAGGAACAACGGCAGGAACCCCCGCAGGATCAGCAGGTGCAGCAGCACCAGCACCGCCGTCACCAGCGTGTCGGCCATCAGGGCCAAGTCTTTCACCAGTTCAGGCATCGTTCCGCCCCCTCCTGCGTTCGGTAAATTCGTCCAGGACGCCTTGCAGGGCGTCCCGCTTGCGGCGCAGCTCGTCCGCCTCGGCCTGCACGACGGCCACGGCGATGTCGGCCTGCAGTTCAAACCGATCGCGAACCTCGCGCCGTTCGGCCGCGCGGCGTCCGGTCAGGATGTCCATGAGCCTACCCATTGCGACGATCCTTGATGACCTGGGCCAAGGTCGTGAGGTCTCCCCCCACGTCGCGCATCGCGGTGGTGGATTCGGTCGAGAGCTTCGCCAGCCGTTCGGCGTTGCGCTCCTGGTCGGCAATCCGCGCGTCCTGCACCTCCGTCAATCGCCGCCACAGGATCAGCAGCGCGCCGGCCATACCGATCAGCACCAAGCCGACCAGCCCGAACCTTTCGATGATGAGGTCGAGGTTCACGCGACCGTCTCCACCACGTTCACGACAAGATAGCCGCCGTTCGGCACCGTCTCGATCGACCCGTCCGCGCGGGTGATCTGGAACTCTCCCTCATGCAGCCCCGGCACGGCGGTGTCACGGTCGTGCCAGAAGTAGACCACCACGTTGCCCTCGCGGATCTGGCAAGGCTGGCGATCCACGATCACCGGCCCGCCATAGGGCCGCCGCATCGAGAAGGTCACCCGGTCCCCGACCTCCAGCGGGATCGGCCCCTGCGCCGTCTCCAGCACACGGGCAAGCGCGGGCGAGGTGTCGCCCTGCTTGATGGTGAATGTATCGGCCATGAGGATCCTCGATGTCAGGTGAAGCGCCGCCCCGGATCGCTGGTCCAGCTGCGGCTGTGTTCGGCAAAGGCCACGCGGCCCCGGATGATGTAGGGAAGGGCGATGCCCGCCACGACCGCCGCCCCCACCGGGGGCGCGGACAGGCCCAGACTCGCCTTCCGCAGGGCAAGGCCATAGGCCGAGGTCCGCACCGTCCCCACGGGGGCCTGCACGGCCACGGCGCGCACCGCACGGGCCAGCATGGCGGCGGCAGGCGTGGGCATCGCGCCCGCCACCCCCGCCGCGCGCACGGCATGGCCCACTGCCGCGCCCTGCGTCGCTGGCGACGCCACGCCGATCGTCAGCGCCTGGCGTAGCACATAGCGCACCAGCACCACGCCCGATTGCGCGGCATAGGGATCGGTGCCCGCCCCGCCGCCCGCGCCGGGATTGGCGAAGCCCTCGGGGCGCGGCAGGGGCGAGGCCTGTTCGACCGCGCCGTTGCCGCCGGGGGCCAGCACCCACCGGGGGCCGGTCCAATTGACCACAACCCCCTGCGCACCCGCACCGGGCACACCCGTGGCCGCATCCCCGCCCGCCGCCGTGGTGGAGCCGCCACCACCGCCCGCCCGCGCCCCGCGCCCGCCACGGGAATTGCGGCCGCCATTGTTGCCGGGATCCCCGATCCCGCCGATGGTGATCGGGGTGCTGCCGCTGGTGCCGCTGGATCCGCTGCCGTTCCCACCATTGCCGGAATTGCCACCGCCCCCGCCGGGGGCGATCAGGCCGAAGGCCGAGGTGGTGCCGCCAAGCGCAGCGGAGGCCGAGGGCGCGGATCCCACGGTGATCGCGATGTCCCCCGGCGCGATGTCGAGCCATCGCGTCAACAGATAGCCCGCGCCGCCACCGCCGCCTTCGGGCGAGGATGACCCCGTGCCCCCCGCGCCGACCAGCATCACCTCGGCCCGTCCCGCCCGCGTGGCGCGAAGGGTGCCCGACACGGGCAGGACGCCCACGCGATACCAGATCGGCCCGTCCTGCACCGTGGACCAGCTGCCAAGGCTTTCGTCAAACATCGGCATCCTCCACCGGCGGATTGGGATCGACGAACGCGCCGTCGCGATAGAGCCAGCCGATCCACGCGCCCCCGGTCAGGGGGACGTGATCCGGCCAGTCGGGCGTGGCCGCGTCCGCCTCGATCACGTTGACCACGATCCCGTCGCGGATCCGGGCCAGCTGCATCAGCCCACCACGACGTTCGAGGCGGGCACGGTCAGGGTGATCGAGGTCACCCGCGCTTCTTCGCCATTGGTGACGGTGGGATTGGGCATGATCGCCTCACCCCCGCCATTCGGCCCGCTGACCGGGCCGCGCAGCACCCACGCCCCCGTGCTGTCGCGCAGCTCATAGCTGGAGGCGATGCCGGTGGCGATCACGGGGGCATCGGCGGGCAGGCCCGTGGCCGAGATCACCCCGCCCGCTGCCGGATCGAAGGCGAGGTTCGGCAGGGTGAAGAGATCGACCCCGCCCGCATCGCGGAACACAGTCACCCCGCCATAGAGGCGGGTGCGCAGGGTGTCGGCCAGCGCGTTGCGGGCCTCAAGAGACAGGTCGGGCATGGGATAGGCTCCAGATATGAAAAAGCCCGCCAAGGGGCGGGCGTCAGGTCGGGGTGATGTCGTAAGGCGGCAGCGGGATGGGGCCATCCTCCGTGACCACCACTGGCTTTGGAAACAGCGTCTCCTCCGGGGCATCGGCCCCATGCGGCAGGATCAGGGTGATGCGCAACATGCCATCCACCCGTGTAACCGGCCCGCCGATCCAGTCGCTGTCAATCTCGGATCGCGGGAGGGTCTGCCCATCCGCCACACCGGACAGATCGAGGCGCTGGCCGTTCAGGGTCAGGATGTCGCCCTCGATCGAGGCGGTCAGCTGTTCGTCGCGGCGCACCGGGGAAAAGGAAATGTGCATCAGAACCACCTTCCAATGGCCATGGCGTCCACCCTTATGCTGGAGGGGGTCGAGGCAGGGTTGCCGAAAGCAATTATGCAGCGCGCATTCAGCGACCGCATCAGAACCGGAATGCCCCCCGCGAGAGCGCGGTCAACCATGTTCTGCTCTGACCCCGGCACCTCGATAGAGTAAAATGTTGCTGGCCCAGAAATGAACGAGGCAGGGTATTCCCAGCTCACAGTTCCGCCGGTTCGACCTGCGGTCTCGGTCGTGTTGACGGCCCGATATTTCCAGCAGATCTGTGTGCCATCAGCAAGGCGGGCATAATCGCCATTCGCATTCGACCCACGTTCGATCAGTCCGCCCGTGGGCTTGCCGCTTGCCTGACTGACCCCGCCCAGGATCGAGTTCTGATCGTAGATCATATTCCATATCGGGGAGAGGTTTCCGACCGTCGCATGCCGCCGATACAAAGCGCCGGATCCCGAGTCGGTTCGGGCAATGACCTGCAGCTTGGAATTGCCCGATCCGAAGGTGAACCCCGCCCACCGGGCATTTCCCGCCTCCGGGGCGTTGGCGGGAGGACTGCCAAGCCCCGAATTGCCGAACCCCCCCATCGGCACGGAGTTTAGATCGCCGGAAAAGTTATGCTCGCCGCCGATTCCGAACGCGCCCACCGTCATAAGACGGCCCGCCGTGGTGTCGGTCTGCGTGGTCTGCACCTCCAGCCCCAGCGTCTTGCGCATCGAGGCCACGTCTTCATCGTCCAGCAGCGTCCGCGCCGCCGGGGTCAGGGCGGTGGTGGACATCACCCCCGCGCCTGTAAAATACGGCAGGCGGTTTGCGGCCCCCGCAAGGCTCGACAGGGCCGAGACGTTGCCGTTGCGCACGGCCTCCAACACGGCCAGCGCGTTAGCGACCACGCGCTGCCCTTCGGGGGTGAAGGCGATCTCATAATTGGCTCCGCCCTGCGCCGCACCGGGCCACGGGAAGGCAAGCTTGAGGGAGGTGTTGCTGACGACGTCCTGAATGCGGACCGTCAGGCCCGCGATCCACAGCATGTCCCCGGCCCGCACCCCGGCGGACACCCAGGCGGTGCTCGCGCCGGTGACGGTGGTGGCATTGGCCCCGACAGTGACGGTGCCGGTCGAATAGGCGACGAGACTCATGGGACATCCTCGGTCAGTTGAGTGATCGCGGCTGCGCTGGCCGCGACGATGGGGGGCACGGCGGCGGGATCATCCGCCGCGGCGATAGCGACATCCGCTTCCTGCATCAGCCCCTCCAGACGGGCGAGACGCGGGGCGCGGGCGGCGAGGTCGTGCAGGATGACCTGCGCCACCTGTGACCCGGTGCTGGCGGTCACCCCGATCTCGGCGGCAATCAGCGGATAATCCGCCAAGTCGGGATCCGCAGCGGCGAGCCAGGACACGGCGTCCCGTTCGCGCAGCAGATCCCGCATGGGCATGAGAGCCGTGCGCGCCGCCTCCGCCGCACGGGCGACCGAGGCGCGGCCCACAGATTGCGCCGCCGCAAGCGCAGGCCCCGGATCGGGCGGTGGGGCATCGACAATCTGCCCCTCCACCACGCGGTGCCGGTCGGGGGCCGGCTCGAAGGGCAGCGAGGCGAGATCGACGCAGATGCCAAGGCTGCCGGTGGAGGCCGTAGCATCCTCCCATGTGTGGGCGGCCCCGGAGCCGAGTATGGCCCCGGAGGCAGGATCAACGATCAGGTATTGGATCATTTCATGCTCGATATGCAGATGAGCGCCCGATGGGCGAGATGCAGGTCCGGTCCGGCCTGCCCCCCGAACCACTCCACCGCGATGGCGTGGCGACCGGCGGGCAGGGTGAAGCTGGCGGCGAAGACCATGAAGTCCTGCCGGTTGCCCACGTCGCCCTGATTGCCGGTGATGCGGACCGACCGGATGTCGCCGTTGACCCGGATGCGGACCCCGAGGCCGGGCGAGGCGAAGCCGTTCTGATAGAAGTGCTGGCCGGTCCAGATCACCGACATATCCGCCCGCGCGGGCAGCGTGACGATGACGCTGTTCGCCTCACGCCATTCCCCGCCACCGCCGATGATCGAGCCGGTCAGATACTGGCTGACCGGAATGGTGATGGCGTTGTCACCGATCTTGGCGGTGCCGATCGACAGATCCCGCACGAAGGCGGCATCCATGTAGACGCGGCCCCCCGCAACGATGAAGGGCCGTTGCGACGTGTCGCCCGACACCACCCCAAAGAGGTCGGCATCCACCAACGCCTCGCTGCGCCCACCGGACGCCGCTTGCAGGTAGATCCCCGCGCGGCTGGGGGTGGCGCTGTTCGCGCCCGCCGCCGCTGCAAGCGCGATGCGCGAGGTTGCGCCGCCGATCCCCGCCTCGGTGGTGATCCGCAAGAGACCTTCGGCCCAGACATTGCCGACCCGAGTATCCAGCCGCGTCAGGCTGTCGCCCTGCGCCCGGATATCGCCTTCGGTGTCCCGCACCCGCGTGGCCAGATCATTGACCGCGCGGGACGAGGCCTTTTCGCCAAGCTCTGACAGCACGTCTGTCAGCGCGCTGCCCTGCGCCTCGATGCCGCGTTCGGTGGCATCGACCCGCCCCGTCAGCGCGGTCATTGAGGTCTGGGTGGCCTTTCCGTCCACATCCAGCCGTAGCCGCGCCAACTGATCGCCTTGCGCCGACACGTCCTGACCCTGCCGCCGCACGTCCAGCGTCAGGCTGTCCAGCGCCTCCGCCCCCGCCTTGCCCGCCAGATCGGCGGTCAGACGGGTGAGGGCCGTATTCTGCACGGCCAGCGTATCGCCCTGCATCGACACGGTGCTGCGCAGCACATCCAGCGCCCGGCCCGTGGCCAGTCCCGGCAGTTCGGTCCGAACCTGCCGCAGCTGCTCCGCCGTGACCGCCAGCCGCTCCGCCGTCTGGTCGATCCGGGTGTTCGCTTCCTGCAACGTTTCCGCGACGATCTTGCGACCGTCCATATCGCGCAGGTAGGCGGCGTAGGCCGCATCCACCACGTCGAGGGCCAACGGCACCTGTTCGTTGCGGATCAGTGCCATCTGCCCTGCCAGGGCCGAGATGCCCACAGCGCCGGTGGCCTCGATCTCGCCAATGCGTTGGTCGACCAGTTCGACCGAGGCCTTGCCGCCCAGATCGACCTGCATCGTCTCCAGCGCCTGACCTTGGGCCAGAAGGCCGGTCTCGGTTTCCCGCACCCGGCTCTCGATGCCCTCCACCACCTGCACGGTGCCGGTCAGGCGCCCATCGGTATCGGTCAGGCGGGCTTCCACCCCGGTCAGATCGGAGGCCAGCGCCTCATCTGCCGTGATGCGGGCGCGGCGCTCGCTGATCAGATCGGCGGATGACGCCCCCGGCGCGGGACGCCCGATCCCGATCCAGTCGATCTCCACATATCCCGCACCGCCCGTGGGCAGCACGAGGCGCAGCTGATCGACCAAGGCCGACGACTGGAGGGTGAGGGTCACGAGACCCGCATTGCCCTCACCCCAGACCGGTTCGGGGATCGCCGCCTGACGCGCCCCGTCCCAATCCTGCCCGACCTCGCGCCATTCGATCCGGCTCTCGCTCCAAGCGGGCGTGCCCGACCGCCGCAGGCGCATCCGCACCTGTTCGTAACGGGCCACATCGACGGCCAGCCCGTCAGGAGAGACCAGCAGGGTCGCCGGGCGGAGATAGCCCGGCACTACCACGGCCCCGCCACTCCAGCCTTCGGCCTCACGGTCGAAATACCACGTCACGGCGGTGTCGAACTGCGTGACCGTGCCGACCGAGAGGCCGCTGATCTGCCGGGCCAGCGCCTCCTCGCCATCCACCCGCGCGGTATCGACCGCGAGGATCTGCGACGACAGCCGGTCATTCTCCGCCGTCAGGGTCACCACCCGTTCGGCCAGCGCGCCCACCGCCGAGGCGGCGGCGGTGATCCGTTCCTCGAACCCCGCCACGCCGCCCACGTCGATCGCGGCCAGCACCCGCCGGGTCTCGTTGATCTGGGCGTAGGACTCGTAGGACAGGGCCGCGACATAGGTCTTGAGCCCTTCCATCTGATCGAGGATCGACCGGAAGCGCGCGGCCTCCGTTCTGGCCCCCTCCGCCCGCGCATCGGATTCGGCGGTGATGGTGTCGGCGAGGTCCGCAATCGCGGCCAGCCGGGCGTCCACTTCGGCGCGGACCTGCGAGGTCAGGCCGTTCAGATTGTCGGCGGCCCAATCGCGCAGTTCCTCCAGACTGCCGCGCACCTCCTCGGTCAGTTCGTCATAGGCGACATCGTCCCGACCAAGGCGGATATTGGGCGTCCGGGCCATCTTCCACGCCGTCCATTGCGGATCATAGCCGCGCAGGTCGGGACGGATGCGCGCCTCATAGACCTGATCGGGCAGGACATCGCGCACGATGGCCTGACCTGCCATCGGAATGGCGATATCGCGCAGAACCTCAGCGCTCCCCTGCAGGCGCACCTCCCAATGGACAGACGACAGAGGCTCCAACTCGTCGGTGTCCCATGACAGAACGAGGACGGGGCGGCGGGGCTTGCCGTCACCATCCGGCAGAAACGCGCCCTCCACATCGAAGTGCGCCATCTCGATCTGCGGCACGTCCCCCCAGACGATGGGCGTCGGCGTGTAGGGCAGTTCAAACCCCGGCTTCCAGTCGTAATCCTCGGGGTCGCGCTCGCGCAGCGTGACGCTGACCAGCTGGGTGACCGGATTGGTCGTAGTGGCCGCGACCTCAAACACCTTGGCGATGTAGCCGTTGCGCTCGCTGGTCCAGGTGATCGCGTCCAGCGGCTCCAGCGCGCCATAATCCGGCGGCAAGACGAGGACGTGACGGCGGAACCGGCGTTCCTCCTCGACATAGGCCCGCGCGAGACGCTGCACCTGCATTGCATAAGGCGCAGCGGCCAGCGTCAGGTCGGCAAACAATTCCTTGCCGCGATCGGCGGCCACATAGTCCGAGCGGATGTAGAGCGGCGCTTCCACCGCCTCCCACCCCGAAGCGGGATCGGGAAAGCTGGCGGAGACGCCATTGAACGTGTTCTCCAGCGTCGGGAACATGTCGAACATCTGGTTGGCGGTCGTGACGATGTCGCCATCGGTCATATGCGCTACGGGCACACCCGGTCCGCCCACGCGGATCCGCCATGTCCCACCGCTTTCGGTCAGCTGGATGGAGGCCGCCTTGGCCAGCTCCTCGATCACGCCCGCCGGTTCGTCCGACAGCATCACCTCATAGGACGTGCGCCAGGCCGGTTCGGTCGTGCCATCGGCATTCGTGACGGGCCGGTCGCAGGCGTCCATCGCCGCCATCCAGTTCGGGAGCGGCAGCTGATCGGCCCGCGCCCGCCCGCCATAGACCACGCCCCCCGGCAGGGTGACCCCGCGCAGCAGGTTGTAGATCTGCACGGCGGGGTTTTCCGATCCCTCCCACGTCGCAGGCTGCGACCAGCGCTGCGGACCGTTGCCGCCCACGCTGCTGTCGCGGCGAGGATCATAAAGCCCCGCGCCGTCCAGAATGAAGGTCGCCTGCGGAAAGCCCTGGAACCCCTCCGGCCACCAGCCATAGGTCATCACGGCATAGCAGATGCCGGTCCCCACCATGTCGGTGGTCCACGGGCGCGCATGGGGCGGGCGATACCGGGACACCAGCATCGGATCGGCGGCGGTCTGGGTGCCGTCATAGAACCGGACACGCGCATAGCCCGTCCGGCCATCGATGCCGATCTCACGCCCATAGTCGGGATGCACCTGATCGGTGATCTCGACCGCCTTGCCGTCGATCATCATGCCGACCAGCTTCTGCCCAGGACGCCCACCGAGGTGGATCACTTGATTCATGATCGGATTGGGCGTTTTGTAGCCCGCGATCGAATGGGAATAGGGCGGGCAGACATGCGAACCTTTGACCGCATACCGGCCCAGCACGAAGCTGTCGGGGTTGATGTCCCCGCGTCCCGCATCCTGCGCCCGGATGCCCGCCGATTGGCCCGAAGACGGTTTACCGGCCAGCGCCGATGACAAGGCCGTGGCCGCGACCGAGGTCAGCAGCTGCCCGCCGATCGTTCCCGTCAGCGTGGCCTTGGCTCCCGCCATCCATGCCGCCGACAGGCCGCCCGTGGCCCAAGCCAGTCCAACGCCCAGACCGATGGCTCCGACAACCTTGGCCACCTTGCTCATGTCATACCTCGAAGATGTGAGTGACGCGCGACAGGGGCAGCGCTGCCAGTCCCGCCTCGCTCAGATGATGCGCGGCCTCGCCGCCCCAGATGCCCATTGCGGGGCCGTCGCTGCCCTCCACGGCCACCAGATTGCCTGTGCGGGGCAGTCCGGTGCGAACAGAAAGGACCGAGGCGAAGAAGGCGACGTGATCGGCCAGCCCCCGCCGCCTCACGATCCGCAGCCCGCCGCGCAGGGTGGTGTATCGCCCGATCAGCCCGTCCGAGATATCCTCCCCCGTGCGCTGTTCGACCCAGCGGGCGGCGAAGGTGGCGCAATCATGCTGGCCATAAGCAAACGGACGCGCCGCCGCCTCCGCCAGATAGCGGTGCAGATCGATCATGGGATACCTCATGATATTATCGATGAAGAGCTGAATACGATGAGGCGGAACGGCGCCATTGATCAGTTTCGCGACCCTAAAGCCCGCAAACTTTAGTCCGCCGATCGGCGCTGAAGCTACCAGTCTGGCTATTGCTGATGATATGACGTCCGTCTATGAGACTCGTCGCTACCGCATATCCGGTATGCACTGGAGGACATATGGACTTTTCTCAAACAGCGGGACCCCCGCCCACGCCCAAACCTTGGTACCGGCAGCTGTACATTCAAGTGCTGGTGGCAATCACGCTGGGCATCCTGCTCGGGCATTTCTACCCCCAATTCGCGGCCAGCCTAAAGCCGCTGGGTGACGCCTTCATCAAGCTGGTGAAGATGATCATTGCGCCTGTGATCTTCCTGACCGTCACGACCGGCATAGCTGGCATGACCGACATGAAAAAAGTCGGACGGGTCGCCGGTAAAGCGATGATTTACTTTCTTACATTTTCGACACTGGCACTTATCATAGGCCTGATTGTTGCGAACGTGGTCACTCCCGGTGCCGGTATGAACATCGATCCGGCCACGCTGGATACCGCTGCCATTCAGAATTATCAGACCGCCGCGCATGAGACGACGATCACCGGCTTTTTGATGAATATCATTCCGTCCACCCTGGTGGGGGCGTTTGCCCAGGGTGACATCCTGCAGGTGCTGTTCGTGGCCGTTTTGTTCGGCATCTCGCTGGCGATGGTGGGTGACCGCGGCAAGCCTGTCACAGAGTTTCTGCAAATGCTCACCTATCCGGTATTCAAGCTGGTGGCGATACTGATGAAGGCTGCCCCCATTGGCGCCTTCGGCGCAATGGCGTTCACCATCGGGCGCTACGGCATCGGGTCGGTCGCTAACTTGGCCTTCCTGATCATCTGTTTCTATGTAACGGCACTTCTGTTCATCTTCATCGTGCTGGGCGCCGTGGCGCGGTATAATGGTTTCTCGATCTGGAAGCTGATCAAGTACATCAAGGAAGAATTGCTGCTGGTTCTGGGCACATCGTCGTCCGAAGCGGCGCTGCCGTCGCTGCTGCAGAAGATGGAACGCGCGGGAGCATCGCGCTCGGTCGTGGGTCTGGTCGTGCCGACCGGATATTCGTTCAATCTGGATGGCACCAACATCTACATGACAATGGCCGCTCTGTTCATCGCACAGGCGACAAACACCGACCTGACCTGGGGTCAGCAGATCCTGCTGCTGCTGGTGGCCATGCTGTCGTCCAAGGGTGCTGCCGGCATCACGGGCGCAGGCTTCATTACCTTGGCGGCCACACTGTCCGTCGTACCGACCGTTCCGATCGCGGGCATGGCCCTCATCCTCGGAATCGACCGCTTCATGTCGGAATGCCGTGCGTTGACAAACTTCATCGGCAATGCCGTGGCCACGCTGGTCGTCGCCCGCTGGGAAGGGGAACTGGATGTGGCGAAGATGAACGCTGCGCTGAATGGCACGCCGCAACCGCTAGAAGAGGCAGAAGTACCCGAGGCAATGCCACCCGCATTCAAAGACAACGTCTTGTCCTCCGACTAATCTAACGATCCGTAACTTAGAATGGCGTCCCTATCCCCCCCATGGGTCGCCGTTCGCGCCAGAGATCTTTGCGTATTGCAGGAAGGGATCGTTCGGACGCCGCGCCCGCAGGCTTTCGTCCGAACGCTTTCGTGGCAGAGACCGTGTCAGCATCACCGCGTTCGACAGGATCGAAAGGGCGATTTTCGCATCCCCGCCCTCCGCCGGGGTGGTGATGTTCACCCCTGACACCTCTCCATCCACCACCATGATCGGCGGGGCCAGCAGGCGTTCGTCCTCGGTCGAGAACTCCGCGCGATGGATCTCGCAGGGGGCAAGACGGACATCATAGCCGCGCACCGCCAGCTCCACCTCGGGCGCGATGCCCGAAAAGGTCAGCTGATGCTCCCGCACCTGAACCCCGATCTCTTGCACGAACTCCGGCAGAGCCTTTCCGGCCATGACGCCCGCGCCGTAATAGGTGCGAACCGTGCCGCCAACGGTGAAGTCCTGATGATCGTCGCCGGTCCAGAAACCGAGGGTGGCGCTGTTGCCGGTGGCCCGATCGCGCGCTTCGATCCAGACTAAGTGATGTGAGATGATGCCCGCGCGTTCGGCACGGGCGGCGGCGATGGCCGCAGGAATGTCGCGCATGGCCTTTACCTCGGGGTTTGAATGACGTCGAAGCCCATGCCGCGCGTGACTCCGCCCCGCGAGGTGCCGGGCGAGGCCGAGCCGGGAACGATTACCGCCTTGAAGAACGGTCGCGCCAGCACCACCGGCGTTCCGATCGACGCCCCCGGACGCAGGGCCGGGGTGACCTCAAAGACCGGCGTCGTGCCGGTGCCGCTGGCCACGGTCCGCATGCTGACGATCCGGTGGAAGGCATAGCGCACGGGGTTCGCCCCATAGGCAAAGGAGAACCCGTCCCCCGCTGACAGAACGTAGCCTGCAGGCAGACCGGTCAGACGCATCTCGCGGGGATTGGCGGGCAGGCCGCTGATGGTCGGTTGCGCCGCTCCCAGCACTTGACCCATGGGGTCGAGGCGGGGGAAGGCGCGAGGGACAGGATGGACGAAGAGACTGCGCCCCGCCTCGCGCAGGATCGACAGCCGCGCCATGGTGGCATCGGCATCGTCCCAATAGGCGGGCGCGAGCGTGATCGACGCCCGCCAGCGCCGCGCCCCGAGGCGGGCGGTCAGCCCGTCCCCGTCCTCGGTGAAGCCGCTCGAGATGACATTCTCCGTCAGATCGAACTCGCAGGACTGGATCTTGAGACTGGCGAAGAAGTTCTCCGCCGGCATCGGGAAGGGGAAGGCCATTATCCTCGGCTCCTCGGGTTGGCGGCGTGATGGCGAACCCTGCCTCCAAGCCCGCTGTCGTATTCTTCCAGCATCCCGGCGCTGATTGCCCCGGCCCGCTCTTCGACGATGGCATCGAAGTATTTGGACGGGACGATTTGCACACGCGATCCCCCATCCCCGCCGGACCTGTCGGCCATGCGCTCCGAGATATCATGGGGGATGATCTGCGTGCCTTTGGGCAGGTTCATCAACTCCCCTCCCCGTTCGTTCACCCAAGACCAGCCGCCGCGCCAGTTGTTCGTGCCGTTGGCATTGGCTCCGATACCGAAGCTACCGAGGATCTTGCCGAAGCCTCCGCCCGACCCGAGGCTGTTGAACATCGAGTTGAAGGCGGTGTTGGCGATGATATCCATGAGGCCGCTCAGGATGGACTTCAGCACATCCTTGAAGCTGCCGCCCTTGGTAATGAACTCGGACAACGCCCCACCGATGCTGTCGCGCCATTGGTTCGTGGCAGACTTCAGATCCTTCATATTCTGGATCTGGCGCATTTGCTGGTCGATGATCTTGCCATTCGCCGATTGCGCATCAACTCCGGCCTCCTGCTGCTTCTGCCAGATCGAGGTCTCGAGGTCCGTCATGTTGGCCGTGGCCCGGGCCTCGTTCAGCTGCGTGGCCAGATCATTCAGCACGGTCATCGAGGCGATGCCTTGCGTGAGCTTGGTGATCTCGCGCCCGATGGCCGAGGCCGCACCTACGCCGGCATCCCGCAGCGCCTGCCACGTGGTGACCTGCGCCTCGGTCATGCCCTTGGTCTGCTGAAGCATGGTGAACTGCTGGCGCAGGGTGTCGACGACCTCCTTGATCTTCTTCGCCGCCCCGCCTCCGGCCCCATCGCCCGCCCCGCCCGGGGGCGTTCCGCCGGGGACATCAGGGATCGTCGGAACGATGTCATCCGTGGGCTTCGTCAGCAGGTCGCGGATCGCGGCCAGGCTTTCCAGAGGCGCGCGGGCGCGTTCCCAGGCCGCGGTGGCCCGCGCGGATGCATCGGTGGCCGCTTCGGCGGCATCGTTGCCCGCCCGGTTCAGATCGGTCAGAGCATCGGCGAGGGGTGATTCCGACAGGTTCGTGCGGAAGGTCTTGTTGATCGAGGCATTCACCTTGCCGAGGAACCCGGCAAAGGTCGCCAGCATGTCATGCAGCGCATAGCTGAACTCGGACTTCATCCCGAGCCATGCGGCATCCATTAAGGCGACTATGCTGGCCGCCCCCGCGCCGATCCGGTCCCAGACGTCAACGGCCACGTCCTTCAGGAGACCGAGCGCGTTGCCGAACCCGCCCGATGCCCGCACCAGATCGATGAACTTGCTGACGAGATACCCGGCCGCCACCACCGCCGCCCCGATGCCGGTGGCGATCAGCGCGCTACGCAGGGCGACCAGCGCACCGGAGAGCAGCTTCACCGCACCCGCCGCCAGCGCCGAGGTCCGGCTGGTGGCCCCGAGGGCGATGTTGAGCGCGATGGTCTGCTGGACCGCCGAGATGGAGGCCTGCACAAAGCTGACCCCGACAGCGAAGGCATACCGCGTGGCGATCACCCCGCCCGCAATCGCGGCGGTAACGGCGATCTGCTGGAACACCGCCGCAATCGTGTTGCCGTGGGTCGTGACGAAGGTCGCCAGCGACGACATGGCATCGGCCACTGCAACAAAGGCATTGGCCACCCCGCCCGAGGCCATGAACACCCGGTCGAACGCGCCGACCAGCGTGACAAAGCTGTTGCGGATCAGCGTGATCCCGTCGCCAATCGTCGCGGGCATGTCGCCCGCCTCGCGGCGCAGATCTTCCAGACTGCCTAAAAGGGCGCGCGAGATCACATCGGCGGTGATCTTGCCATCCTTCTGCATCTGCCGGAGACCGCCCACGGTGGTGCCGAGTTCGGCTGCCAGCGCCTTTGCGATCCGATCGCCGTCCTTCAGGACGGTGTTGAACCCGTCGCCCTCCATCTTGCCCGTCGCCATCGCGTCGGTGATGGCCTTGGTGACCGAGGCCGCACGCTCGCCCCGCGCCCCGTTGATCACCAGGGCGTTGTTCAGCGCCTCGGTGAAGTCGAGCTGCTTCTCGGTCGAGAACCCCAACTCCTTCAGCGCGGTGCTGTTGCCGAGAAAGGCCTCGGTCGTCTGCCCCAAATCAGAATAGGATTTCCGCGCCATCTGGCTGATGCGGTCCATGACCGCCGGGGCCGCTTCCATGCTGCCCACGGCGTTACCAACCCGTGCCGAGAGGTCCGACCATTGATCGGCGGCGTTGGCCACCGTGCGGGCCGTGAATATCCCGGCAAAGGCTACCGAGATGCGCGTGGCGATCCCGGTCATCTTCGCCTGGAACGACTGCGCGTGGCGCGTGGCCCCCTGCATCCCGCCTTGGAACTGCGCGCTGTTGAGGCCAAGGTTAACCCGCAGATTGCCGATGACGCTGGATGACATGGGTCGTGCCTCTCTTTTGCCAATCGGCAAGGGTGATCTTTGGGAGCTGCTGGCGCATCAGCCCCAGAGCCAAGCCGACATCGACCGCCGCACCCGGAGGCTTGAGCAGGTCAGAAAGCCTGGGCATCTTCTTCATGCGGGTGAGCCCCGCGGCGAGGTAGGCGGCGGTCACGCTCTGCTCGCGTTCGCGAGTCAGACGCGCCGCCGCCCCCGCCATGTGGATCTGGTAGAGCCGCAAGGTTAGATCCCAGAAGGCGGCGGGATCGAACCCCGCCTCGACATAAGCTTTGAGCAGGGCCGGAATGGTCAGCGGACGCGCGTCCGCCCGGCCCCCGTCTTTCCCGCAGGTTTGACCCCGGAACCGGTACCAACCTCAGGCGATGCGGCCTGCAAAGCCCGTCCGATTGCATTTATGTCCGACGAGATGATTTCTCCGGCCAATTCGATTGTCGCGTCGGGATGGTGTTTCATCAGCATGGCATGCCCGATCGATCGCAACAGCCTCATGTCGGCATTGCCTTCCTCGGCCATCTCAAAGGCTTTGAACGGGTCCTTCCCGGTCATATCCTCAAAGAGGATCATGGCATTCATATCCATGCGCAGTGTGTAGGTCTCACCGTCAAGCTCGACGGTTACCTCTCCCAAAAACCGGTTCTTCATCAGACCTCCACCGCCTCCGACAGACGGAACGTCGCCGTCGCCGTCATCTTGTCGTTGACCGGGGCCGTGCGGGCGTAACCGCTGAGATAGCCCGCGAAGACTTCCGGGATCGCGGCCGCCGGCGCAACCGCGGGCAACGTGATTTCGATCAGCACGACCTCTCCCGAGGCCTTCAGCTCCTTGAGCATCTGATCGCTCGCGCTGCCGGGGATGTAGTTCATCGGCACCGCCACCTCGCCGCCGTCGATCAGGCCGGGGATGAACTGCTTGCGCCGCCCGGGCGATTGCATGTGGGTGACATCGATCTCGTCCACCTGTTCGTCGGGCATCTCGATGTCGCCGATCAGGTCGAGATCGGTCCATTCGGGGTTGGCCCCGCGTCCGATGCGGACGGTGGAGCCGTAGCCAATCAGGCCGGCGGGGGATGTGTCGGGCATGGTGTTACCTCTGATACAGGATACGGAAGTCGAGCGAGACACGATGCAGGGGCGTCGTGTCGCCGGTGTCGTAGCGGTCCCTCACGCCGTCGAGGAACACGCCCTGGAAGATCCCGCCGCGATGCCCGTTCAGGCCCCGCCGCAGGCTTTCGCTCAAAGTCTTGGCCGCGCCATAAGTCGGGGCGTAAACATCGAGCTGGATGCGGGCGCGGGACAGGCCGTCCGGCCCGCGCATGTGGTGATCCTCGGTGTCGCTGATCGTGTTCAGCACCACCGCCGGGGCATCGGTGCCGGATGCCAGAATGCCGAAGGAGACCGGCACGTCGGTCAACGTGCGGACGAGTGTCCGGAAGGCCTTTTCCATGTCAGCGTCCTCGTGCCGCGCGTTTGGCGATACGGGCGACCGCCTTGTCGATTTCCTGCCGCAGCAGCGGCTTCACCCGCTCGATGGTGGGCCCTGCCTCCGCATCGAAGGCCGGTCGCATAAACGGGTCCGGCGTGTGGTGCTTCGTTCCGAACTCCTGGAACACGGCGTAGAAGACGCCCGCGCTGACGACTGGTCCCATATAGATGGCCACCGCCGGATTGACGCCCCGCGCCTTGGCCTCGCGCCGGGCCGAAATCATGGCATCCAGCGCACCGGCCTTGGCGCTGGCGGCATCGAAGGTGGTGCCGAGGGATTTGGCATCCATCGCCGCATCCTTCATGAAGGCGGAGTAGGCCGCGTTGCCCACCTCGCCCACCGAACGGGCGCTGATCTGGATGGCGTCCGCCAGATCCCCGAACCGACGCGGCGCGAAGAGTTCGGCCTTGGCCCGCATCGGTTCGGCCGCCTTGGTCAGCGCCCGCCGCATGACCGCCGTCCGCGTCGACTTGACGGCGATCTGCTCCATGGCGGCCTGAAGCTCTTTAACACCGTCGAGCTTCATCCAGACCTCACCGCGCCGAGCCACGGTCCGACCTCGCACTGGCGGTGATTTCGAGCGATGCCCGGCGATCAAGTTCCTTCACGCCGAGAATGTAGAAGGTCAGGCCTTCGCATATCAGCCGATCGGTCGAGGCGATGGTGCGGGTGAAGGACGTGCTGCGCACCACGAACCGCGCCATGCGCTCCGAGAGTTTCGTCTGCGACTGCATCTTCTCGCCGTCGCTGACATCGGTGCGGCTGGCCCACAACGGATAGCCTACCGGTGCCCAGTCCGTTTCCACCTCGGCATAACCGTCATCGACCCGGTCCGATCGCAGGATCTGGATGCGCCGATCAAGCGCGCCCGCCCGCATCAGACCGCTGGCCGTCGGTACGGCGTGATCAGCCGTTCGACCCCAAGCGGAATGGCCGTCATCGCGCCCCCACCCGCCACCGCCTCGCGGTTCGCATACCAATGCCCGACCAGCAGCAGGATCGCCTGCCGGATCGGCATCGGCATCCGGGGATAGCCCGCCTCGACCGTAACCCGAACCACGGTCTCGCCGCGCGGGGCGGCGGGCCAGTCTTGCCCCACCGGCGCGCACAGAAACACCCGCCCGGCGGAGGTCATCAGCCGCGCCCCCTCGACGGGGATCATGGCGCCCGAAGCGTTGCGCCACGTCACGCTGCGCACCGCGCGCACCGGTGTCAGATCGATGACCATTTCGGCCGCGAAGCCGTCGAAGTCCTGCTGCCAGACCTGTGGCAGGAGATGCCGTCCGAGAATGCCGGAGGGACCGTCGAGATACTCGTAGGCCGCAAGAACCAGCCCGGCAATGTAGATGCCCTCCTCCGGCCCGTCGACGCGAAGATGCGCCATCACATCCGCCAGCGGGATCGGCTCCGCCGCGGGATCGGTGATGCGGACCGGAGGATGCCCTCTCATGTCCGCTTCCGCCCTTTCGCCGCCTGCTCCGGCTCGGGCGCGGGGTCCGGCCCCTCGGCTGCGCCATCGGTGCCGAGGGGCACGACCGGTCCCTTCTCCAGATTGGCCTCGACCAGAACCTTGCCGACCAAATGGGCCACATCCCCGGGCACCGCCGTGCGGGTATCGCCGGGGGCGTAGGCGCGATCACCGTCATGGTGACGCAAAACCTTGTACTCCATGTCATCTCTCCTGTGGGGAAGGATCACGGGCGGCGGCACCGCCCGTGATACGGCGCGGATCAGCCCCCGGCAGGTGCGACGGCGGTGTCGCCGTAGATGAAGGCCTCGGGGCGATAGACCGCCAGCGCCAGACGCTCCTCGGCCAGGATCGTGACCTTGTTGCGCACGAAGTCGTCGTTCTGGAACCCGACCTCGATGCGGCTGGTCCACTGGTCGAAGATCTGCGCGCCCAGCTGGAAGGCCCCGGTCAGGAACTTGCCCACCGTCATCGCCGGGGTTGCGACGACCGGAATGCCCCAGAGAGTCGGCGTGGCCGTGCCCTGCGGATTGCCGATGATGTAGCGCCCGTCGGTATCTTTCAGACCGATGATGTTGTCCCAGTCGATCGGGTTCAGCACGTGGCCCGTGGCGGGGAATTCGGCCAGCGCCGCCTGAAGCATCGCCAGGCGCAGCACATCGAGCGTCTGGCTCGCGGGCCGCGCCCCGGTCGGCACGGCATAGGGCGTGGCCTGCGGCACGATGCCCAACAGGTTCTCGCCCGTACCATCGCCATAGAGCATCTGGCGCTCTTCCACGAGCTGGAGGCCGAACAGCAGGCGCGTGTCGATCAGCGACTCGATCTGGGCCACGTCCGACAGCGTCTGCTTCGACACGCGGAACCAGTGCGCCAGCACCTTGGTGGTGATGCTCTTGTCGCCCAGCTTGATGTCCGACTGCGGCTTCAGGGCCCCTTCGGCCACGGGGGCCGCGTTGTTGGTGAACCCCGTCTCCTGCAGATACTGGATCAGCGGCCCGTCGGTGCGGCCCGGCATCAAGAGCTGACGGATGGTCAGGCGCTGCTGCGGCAGGGCCAGAATACCCGGCAGGCGGTTCGGCAGAATGGCGGCCCCGACCGAGCCCGCCGCGTCGTTGCGAGCGGTGGTGATGTCGGCCTTCACTTCCATGCTGACCGCCTGCCCGTTGCGCGGCATGTTCGACATGGACTTGAACTCGTCCTGCTCGGCGAACTTCTGGCCCAAGGTGCGGGTGTCGACATCATCGCCACCGCCCCGCGCGGCCTTCTGCTCCAGCGCGGTAATCTGCGCCTTCAGACCGTTCATCTCGGTCAGCGCGACGTCGAGCGATTCCTTCGTCGCGGCGTTCAGCTCCTTGCCGGCGGCGGCATCGGCCAAGGCCTTTTCGGCCTGTTCCTTGACGCCGTCGAGCTTGGTTTCGAACGCGGTTTTGATTTCCGTCGCCATCTCGGCGACCGATTTCTGTTCCATGGGGAACCTCCAGATATGGGTGATGGGCCTCAGGCCCGGAGCGCGGCCAGGAATTGGGCCACGTCATTCGCCGCTGTGGCAGGTTCCCCCTGCCCCTTCAGGTGGATGCGCGCGGCGCGCTCCGCCTGCGAGTTCGACAGGCCAAGTCCCTTGGCCATGCGTTCGAACTCCCGCTCGGTCAGCCGATCCCCGGCTGCGAGCTTCGTTACGATGTCCTCGATCCCGTCCGATTTGACGGCGGTGATCCGGGCCTTCTCGTTCATCGGGAAGGTCACGGCGGAGACCTCGTAGAGATCGACCTCGTGCAGGACGCGGATCTTCTCCTCGTATTCCCACCGGGTGACGCGGTAGCCCATCGACAGCCCGCCGATCGCCCCACCCTTCATCAGGGCATGGACCTCCTTGGCCTTGGGCACGTCCATGATCATCCGGCCCTTGACCTTCAGGCCGCGCCGATCCTCCACCAGATCATCCCACACGCCGATCGGGGCGGAGGGATCATGCTGCCAGAGCATCTTGATCGTCCGCTTGGCCTTGGTGGCGGCCGCCAGACCCTCGACAAACGCCCCGGGCGACAGACGGTCGCCGCCGAGATCGATATTGCCGAAGATCGCGGCATAGCCCTCAACCACGCCGTCCGGGCTGATCTCCTTCAGCTCAAGCGCGAAGTCCTTCGTTTCCATCATCGGGTGATCTCCTTGATCTTGCCCGCCTCGGTGATCGGGACGTTCTGGATCTGCATGCGGGGCACATCCCCGCCCGTCACCGGCTCCATGTTCTCAAGCGACCGGACCTCGTTGATCGTCATCCAGCCGTTGGACAGGGCCGAGGCGTAGAACGCCGTCCGCGCCGCGCTGTCGCCGCGCAGCAGGCCTTCGAGGTTAAACTCGATGACCACGCCCGCCGCCCGTTCGGCGGGGGTCAGCAGCTGCTTCATCAGCGCCGCCTCGATCCGCTTCAACCGACGGCGCAGGGTGAACTTCTGGAAACCCAGCGTCTGCTGCTCCAGTCCCGTGCCCCAGCCCTTCATGTCGCCGCTGTGGCCGATCATGAATGGCGGCACCCCGAAGACGCGGCAGATGTCCTCGATCGACATGCCCCGCGCCTCGACCATCTGCGCATCGTCGGGGTTCATGGTCATCGGCAGCCACGTCACCCCGCCCTCTAGGACCATGGGACGCCCGGCATTTTGCGCGCCCATGAACTTATCGACCAGCCGCGTCTCGGCAATTTCGCGATTCTCGGGGGTCAGGAAGTCCGAGAACACCAGCGCCCCCGAGGGCCGCATCCCGTTGCGGAACGTGGCCCCCACCGTCTTGTCGATCGCCTGCGCCATGCCGAACGTGTTGCGCTGGAAGCTGAGGGGAGACATGCCCCCGAGAGGATGCCCGCCAAAGCCCCGGATGTGCAGCACGTTCTCGTCAGTCTCGACATGCGCCACCCCCTCCGCTGACCAGCGGTATTCCAGCGTGCCCGACCCGCGCCGACGCACCGAGACGATTGACGGCGCGATCGGCACGAGGCCGATCACCTGCCCCGCCGTGCCACGCACGATCCGGGCATAGGCATTGCCCCAGAGTTCCAGGGCGGCGTTCATGAACTCCCAGAAGTCCATCGCCGTCTGGTCGTAGTTCGGGCTGTCATGCAGGATCGCATAGAGCGCATGCCCCCGATTCAGCTGACGCTTGCCGTCCCGCCCCGTGCGATAGACCATGAGCGGCATCGAGGCGATGGTGCCGCTCAGAAGACTGACGCAGGCCCAGACGGCGGACAAGCCGAGGGCCGTGGTCTCGTTCACCTGTTCTCCCGCCTCCGATCCGCCGCCGCCGCCGGTCGAGACGCGTTCCATGTCCCGCCCCCGGAACACGAGATTGGCGGCCTTGCGCAGGAGCCGCTTCATGCGCCGACCAGGCTGCGGAAGTAGTCGTCCTGCCTCTTCTTGCGGGATTCCTTCGGCGACCGGCACAGCGCCATGCCGACGCTCATGGCCTGCGACACCATCCCGTCGATGCGCCCGAAGGCGTTGGGTTTGTCAAACATGCGGTGTCCGGTCCTGTTCTCGGCATAGACGACGCTGGCCGCCATGCTGTCCATCAAGGGGTTGGGCGCGATCCGGATGCGCGTCTCATAGATCGCGGTCTCCAGCTTGTTGATGCTGTCGGGCATCCACAAGTAAATCTCCTGCTGGCCCTCGGGCAGTGTCTTGTCCTTCTCGAGGATCCGCTTCTGGAACCCCTGCGGGTGGATCTCGGCGGGCAGCACCACGCCGATGTCGTCGAGGTTCTCCTGCAACCGCTCGAGCCCGTATTGGTCGCAACCGATCGCCGCCGGCGCGAACCGCGCGTTGATCCCCGCCAGAGCCTCGGCCAGCCAGGCATATTTCAGGCGCTCGCCCGGTACGGGTTCGATATGGCCCTGATCGGCCCAGAGCTCGTAGGGGGCCTGATCGCTCGCCGCCCGCTCGGCCAGCGTGTCCTTCGGCGTCCAGAAGAACGTATGCGACACGAACCGTTCCGCATCCTTCGTCGGATCGATCAGCCAGGTCAGCGTCAGCGCCGTGAAGTCGCGCGTCTGGCTGAGGTCGAGCCCGCCGTAGCAGGGGAACGTGCTTGCGGCCATCGCATCCAGATCGACTTCGCCGCGGCAGGCCTCCCATGCCTCGCGCTTGATCGCCGCCGTCGTGGCCTGCGTCCATTGGCAGAAGTGCAGCCGCGCGATCGTGTTGCGCTTGCCCGGCATCTGCTTGGCCTGCTTCACCTGCGCCGCCAGAAACTCGTCGGTGATCGTCACGTTCAAGAGCGGGTTTACCTTGACCCAGCACGACGGATCATTCTCCCAGTCGTCGCCCTCATCCAGCGCGCAGACAAATGCGAAGGTCGTGTCATCGTCCACGATCCCCGCGCAGACGTTGATCGCGTGCTGATGCTCTTCCCAGCATATCGATTTGCGGTCGGACCCGCTGTTCGTCGCCATGCAAAGAAGCGGCTGCTTGCGGAACTTGAAGCCCCGCTCCAGCATCTCGATCGTGTCGCGGCTCGGGTGCTCATGCACCTCGTCGCACAGCGCGGCATGCGGGCGCGGGCCCGACTGCCCGCCGCTCTTGCTCTCGTTGGCGATCGGCTTGAAGAACCGCTTGCCGCCATCCTTGCCGATATAGGTCAGCTGCCAGACCGGGTTCTCGCCTTGCGTCGTGACCCGCTGCGACAGCGCGGGCGATTGATCCCGCATCGCCACCGCGTCACGGAACAGAACCGCCGCCTGCTCTTTCTTGGCGGCGGCGGCATAGATCTCCGCGCGCGGCTCGTTGTCGGCCACCATGAGGTAGAGGCCAATTCCGGCCAGCATCGGCGACTTGCCATTGCCCTTCCCCTCCTCGTCGTAGAACCGCCGGAAGCGGCGCAGGCCTGTGGCCTTCCACTTCCAGCCAAAGAGCGAGCCGATGCGGAACGCCTGGCTGGGATGGAGCACATACGGCACCCCCTCGAACTGCCCGCCGTTCAGACGCAGGTTGCGGGCAAACCAGCCGATAACCTTCTTGGCCCCGGCCAGATCCCAGATGAGCCCCCGCGCCGGACCCTCGACCAGATCGCGCAGATGCCGCGCCGCCGCATCTCGGACATGCGGGCCCGCCAAGATCTTGCGGTCCACCACGTCCTGCGCCCAAGCCGTCACCGGATCGGCGTTGTAGCGGGCGATGTCGTCAGGTGAAGTCTCCATCGCTGTCACCTTCTCCAAACCGGAATCCAAGCTGCGCCGACGCCCCGAGCGCGCGTTCCGCCGCCGGGGTCATGCCGAAGTCGCTGGCCAGCGCCCGGATCTGCCGCCATGTCTCGTTGAGCTGTGCCACCTCGGGGCGTGACTTGAGCTGGTCGCCCGCGCGCCCCTTGCTCAGATACGTCTCGCCCAGTTCCTCGAGCAGGACGATGTACTCCTCATACCGCACCACCGAGCGGCAGAGTTGGACGAACATGAAGATGTTGACCTCGTTCAGCCGATCCTTGGTCGGGTGGCAGAGCGGCGGGGCCAGCCGGTCGTAGACCCAGCGGACCTTGTCGATCATTCCCTCCGGCCGCAGCTGCGCGGCCTTTGCATGGGCGCGCTCCTGGAGGTTATGGCCACTGACCCCGTCATCCTTGAGCGGCACGACGGAGGATTCGTTGGGACGACGACCTCGCGCCATGCTATTACCCCTCTAATCTGTGGCTTTTTCTATCCAATTTCGGCTTTGCGCACACAAACTACGTCCACCGGTCCTTAGGCGAGCCAGTCCCACCTTTCGACCTACCCCCCTGGGGTCAGCGGTTCGCGGGGTGCAGCGGATCGATCGGCCACCCGTCCGCGCCCTTCTCGACCGAGAACCCCCGCACCTCCTCACGCTGCTTGGCGCGGTCGTGGTGGTCGGGGCACAGCGTCTGCCAGTTCGCCCGATCCCAGAAGAGCGCGAGATCCCCGCGATGCGGCACGATGTGATCCACCACCAGAAAGCACCGGCGCGGATCGGCCTGCCGCAGACCGGCGGCGGTCAGCGACCCGTCATTGGTGATCCCCTGCTGGCGGCAGTACCGACACAACGGCTCCACCGCGAGATGCGCCAGACGCCCGTGCTTCCACCGCGCCGACTTGTAGAGCTTGCGATATTCGGCGCGCGTCTCGAACTTCGACATCGACGCAGCCTCCAGACATGGGAAAGCCCGCGAGGTGCGAACCTGCGGGCATGAAGCGGGCGTAATGGTGGATGATGACGAATCATATGCATCCCGTAGGACTAAGCGTCAATCCCCTTTGTTCGACCCACGATCAGAATACCCCGTCATCCGATCCAGCGCCGCCGCCAGCGCGTCTTTCAGTACCAGCCGATGCTTCGTCTCGGTCTGCCACCCATGCGCCTCCAGCACCGCCGTCAGGTCCATCCCGCCCAGGCACACCATGTCCACCAGCCGCCGATCGGCAATCCCGAGCCGTGTTCCCCGCGCTGAGGGCCGCACCCGCCGCACGACCATCGCCTGCCCTGCCCCGATCCGGGCGTGAATCCGGTCCAGCTCGCGCCCCTCGGCCACGAACGCATCCATGAACCCGCCGCCGTCACCGCCCCCGCCATCGGTCCGCGCCTCGACCGAGGAGCACTTCATCCCGCCCGCCGCATGCCGTTCGGTCAGCATGGCATAGCGCCGCGCCATCGCCACCTGCCCCGGCGAGAACGGCGGGATGAACGCCTCGTTGTCCCCACGCTTGGCATGCGCCGCCCGCGCCTGGTCGTTCATCACCTGCAAGCGGCACTGCCCTTCCCACCGCTGGCCGGTCACCACCGCATCCACCTGCCACACGCCGCGATCATCCTGCGCCAGATCAGGCGAGGCCTCCACGGCATCCACCAGCCGCATCGGCCCGCGCGCCGGGGCCACGGGCGCCACCTCCATCTCCACCGGCGGGGCGGCATGGACCAACCGGAAGTGCCGCGCCCGCGCCTCGGCCCGCTCCACCTGCCCCCGCTGCGCCGCCCGCGTGACCCGGTCCGCCTCGCGCCGCCCCAGCCGTTCGATCACACCGTCAAGGCTCGCCATAGCATCGGCCCAGGCATCGCGCACCACATGCCGCGCCAGCATCTCGAGGCTGCGCTCCTCCGCCCATGCCCGGAACCCCGCGATCTCCGCTGCCACCGTCGTCATGCCGTCATTCCCTCCTGTCTTGCGGCGCGGCGTTCCGCCCCCGTCCGCACAATGTCGTTCGCCATACGCTTGTCGGCCGCCCACGCCGCCATCCACTGCCGATCCTCAGGCGTGGCGGTATCGCGGCTGATCCGCCCCTCGATCAGAATGCGGGTGCGCTGGTTGGCATCCGCCTCCTCGTGGATCTTGCGCATGTCATAGGCCGAGGGCGGCACACCCCGCGCCCGCAGAAAGCGGAACAGCTCGACCAGATACCCACCCGCCAGCGCCGTCGGCCCTTCGACCGAGGCGAGCCAGCTGGTGAAGATACGGTTCTCCGCCGGGGGCTTGCCCTGCAGGTTGTTCGCGGTCTGCCGGATGTAGAGTTCGGACGGGCACTTGCCCTTCCACGCAGGCGTGGCATTCAGCACCAGTTCCGCCAGCGTGATCAGATTGTCGACGCGCATATAGGCCAGCCACTCGACCAGCCCCTTCATCATGTCGGCATAGCTGGCCTCGGTCATGCCCTTGGGCCGCTCCACCCCCGCATCGCGCAACCGCTGCACGAAGTGCACCCGCACCGCTTCCCGCCCCTCAGTGGCGTCGTCATGCTGTCCTGTCGTCATCGTCCGCGCCCTTTCTCAGCTTGACCACTTATCCACAGCCGACCGCCGTTTTCCTTCCGCGTTCCGGCCAAGGTTTTCCTGTCCTCTCGTTTCCTCTCGTGTCCTTTCAGAGTGGAACGAACCGGACCAAAAAAAGCGCGCGGATCGGCGCAATCCTTCCAAATTCCTTCCGGTTTCCTTCCGGGGAATTTCCAGTTCTTTCCAACGGAGGAAACGCGGAGGAAAACCGTCATGCCGGAACCACCTGCATCGCCATCATTTCCAGCGCCTCGCGAACGACGTTCGGGCGGCGCTGCTTCTCGGCAAAATGCTCCAGCAGGAACTGATCGAGGCGGATGACATAGAGGGTGTCTTCCGCCATGCCCTTGCTGGCACCGGCCCGGACCATCTGCGCGGGCAACGCCTCCAGCCGCTTGCGCTCACGATCTCCCGCGCGCTTGTCCATATGGGCCTCGCGCAGGTTCACCGCGCCCGCGACCATCTCCAGCGCGACAGGGTGATACAGACGCACCTTGCCGTTGTCGCACTGGCACCTTTTCCAATTGTAGAGCGGCCCGACCGTGCGCTCGCACAGGCCCCGCCACACGTCCAGCGGCACGTCGACCAGCTGCGCGAGGATACGGTCATCCGTGGGCAAAGTGCCGACGGGCGCCTGCCCCTGCGCCACGCAGAACAGATCGAACGCGACCGCCCGCACCTCGCGATCGGCAAGGCTGCGGAAGTCGCTGTCCATCCAGCGCTTGTAATGCCACGTCATGAAAAAATGGCTGTCGAGCCGTTCCGTCGCCGGGATCGGATACTGGAATAGCTCGCTGGTGTCGACGGGCTGGAAACTGCGGACGGCGCTGGTCATCCCATCACCCGCAAATTGACCAGCGTTCGCACGGCACCCCAACCGAGCATTTCCGCTCGCTCCGCCAATCGCGTGCGGGCTTCCGGCCAGCCGTCGCCCATGAGCACATGCGGGGCGACGTGCTGCACATGGACGAACGCCGCCAGCCGATCGGCAAAGGCCAGCCACGCCCGCTCCTTGGACGACAGCGTCCAGCGCAGCCCCATCCCCTCCAATGCGTCCTGCTCCCACGCCTCATGCTGGCGGGCGAGCGCCGGGGCCGCGTCTTTAAACGGCCCTGGCAGATCACCCACCATCATCTCACCACAGTCGTGATGCAGCGCCGCGCGGATCAGATCGATCGATGGCGCGGGATGCGCGGCGAAAATGATCTGCGCCACCAGGGCGTGATGATGCGCGACCGTATCGCCCACATGCGCCAGATTGGGGTTCGCGTGAAACCGGCGGACATAGCCGGAGCGGAGAATGGAATGAAGGCTCATGCCGACCTCGCCATGGCCCGTTCCCGAACGGCGCATTCCGCCATTTCGCGACCGAGCTTAATCTGGAAGTAATCATCGATGGTGATGCGCTTCCCACCCCGCGCGAACTTCCGCAGGCCAAGCCGCCGTGCGGTTTCGGTTAGAGTGGATAAAAACGGTGTCCCATAGCGCGCGCGCAACTGCGAGGGCTGAACGCCCGCATCCCACATGGCCGAGAATTTGACCACGGGGACGCAGAAACAGCGACCGGTCTTACGCTTTGGAAACCCGCGACGCCGGGCGCGGTCGAGAAGCGCCGCGCGTGTGATCCCAATTGAGGCCGCAGCTTCTGCAACGGACATGGATTCGTCCATCCAGGCTTGCCGCAAAGTGGCGACGGACAGCGTCTGATACCGGACCCCGGTCAAAGCCCGCCCTCCAACTCGGCCACGAATGCCAGCGTCAGCGGCCCGGGCACCGCGATGGTCACCGCCATGCCGCCATGCACCTCCACACGTTCTGTCAAATATCCATCCCGATCCGACGCCGCCTGCGCAGCCGCCTGGAATGCGACCACCCGCGACCGCCCATCCGGCAGGCGCGCGGCAAGGCGATCGATTTCGGCGCAGACGGCCACCCATTCGGCTTGGCCGAGAGCATAGACGCGAGTGTATTTCTGGCTCATTCCCGCGCCTCCAGCGTGTCGATCAGCCTGTCTGCCGTCTCGCGCACGTCATGAAGCTCCTTAATCGCCCGCGCCCTCTCCGCAGCGGTATGCGCGGTCAGGACGGCATTCATCGCCTCGCCGTATTCCTTCGACAGGTCCGCCGCGCCCACGATATGGCAGGCCAAGACTTCCGGGTCATCATCCAGCGAGGACAACCAGGCGAACACCGGACGCTCCCCCGCCGCCTCTTGGAGCGCGATCACGTCGGTGACCGACCAGTCCAATTGGCCGGCCTTCTTCTTCGTCAACGTGCCCTTGGAGACGGGATGACCCCACCGCGCCTCCAGCACCGCACAGGCTGCCTCGTACCCGCCGACCTTCGCGATCAGCTTCGACATGAAGGCCGACAGGATCATGCGTTCATCCGGCACGGGAAACCTCGTTTTCTTGTTGGGGGTTGGCGGCGGGCGCATATCCATCGTTGGAAGGCTGGTCTTCAATCATGAAACCGGCTTCGCGCGCGACTGCGAGGTCTTCAAAAGTTAATACGGCCCCGCGTTTCGCGGCCGCTTGAATGAGGTAACGATCATACCGTGGCGGAATTGAGCCTCGCTGCTTCCAAGAGGCGACCGTGGGATACGGTCGGTCTATGTCCCTCGCCAGGTCAACCAGAGTAGGCCAGATGCTGAATATACGTTCCATACCACAGCGCTACGCATATTGCGTAACGTTGTCAATAAGCCAATCACTCAGTGCGAGACGCAATATGCGTAGTTATGATTGCCCATTATTATACGGGGCAAGGCAAATGCTGGAAGATATGGGGGACCAACGGGAAGCGGTCGCCGCTCGGCTGGCGCGAGTGAGGGCGATCATGGACCTCGACAAGAAGACATTTGCCGAAAAGGCAGGTCTCACACAGCAGACATATGGCCCATTCGAAAACGCTTCGCGTGACTTGTCACTGGACGCTGCGAAAAAGCTTCGTAAGGCCTATGGCTTAACGCTAGAGTTCATGTACTTCGGAAAGACCGACGATCTTCCGCATAAGATTGCAGCCAAGCTATAAGGCAAGCCATCGGTTAAATCCGCCCAAAAATCGAGAGGGAGCCCGGTCTCAGCGCGCGCTCTCTTCATCTCGCAAAGCAACGCTGCATCCTCGTCGATCTCCATAACTCCGCCTGTTCGTTCTTATTTGGTTCACGCTAAACAAACTCATTACCGGTCGTCAATTCTGAACATCGCCACGTTCTACATTTTCTAACTATACGCAATATGCGTACTTTTATCGTTGACAATACGCATAATGCGTAGTTCTGTGACGTCCATCGAACCCCGATGGAGACAGACCCTTGTTCAACATCCCCGACCACCCGCGCCCCGCCGTATCCACGGCCCTGCGCGCCCCGCAGTCCCTGATTAACGCCCGCCGCATCCGGCGTGAGGCGCTGATCCGCAGCCTGCCCACCTTACTCCGCACCGCCCTGATCCTCGCCGCCGTCGCCGTAGCGGGGGTGCTGGGCGGCTGCGCGCTTGAACGCACCGCCGCCATCCTGCTCCACACGCTGGATCAGGCCGAACTTTATCGGGGGATGTGAGCATGACCCGCCGCCACATCTCCGATGCCGTCCGGCGCGAGGCGCAAGCCTTCTGCATCTGGTCCTACGCCACCGCCCGCGACTGGGACCTGACCCTGCGCGAACTGGCCGAGGCGCTGGACCTCAAGCTGATTGCCGTCCGCAACACCTGCAACAAGCGCGGCTGGTCTCGCCGCCTGCGCAGCGACACGCAGGACCATGACCTGTCCGACATCGAGGACGGCGCCCCCGACGACATCATGGCCGCGCTGGCCTGATCCCATCCCCGGCGGGAGGGGGACGATCCCGCAACTGCTCTGACCTCAAACGCCCTCGCCTTCGGGCGGGGGCCTTTTCCCCGAGGATCGCCATGACCGCGCCCACCCCCACACAGTCCGAAACGGATATGGCCCGCTCTACGCTCTACAGCCGTGTCACCACGGATGCGGAACGGAAGGCGGCGGTCGAGATCCTGTCGCACAGCACCCATACCTTGGACCGCTTCCTGATCCGCGAGGTCGGCGGCAGCGCGCCCTCTATTCGCCCTGACATGGCGCAGATCACGCCAGACGATCCGCCCAAACGGCTGGAACCGGGAGGGCCGTATGGATGGGCCGCCGTCATCGCCATCGCCACCATCTTCTTCGCCGCGATCGCCATCATCGGCAGCCTGTCGATCGCGCCCGACGCCACCAAGCATTTCCTGACCTTCGGAGGACGCATCCAATGATGGCCGTCATGAAAAAGCCGCACACGGGATCCGCATACGGCATAACTAATCCAGCGATGCGCATGGATACTTTGGGGTGGCGCACCCCCAAAGCTTATCAAGCAGATCGCCGATCTGACCTATGGCGCATGGCCAAAATTGCTTTCGGCATACGAATAACAGCCCTACTGAACTTCGGAAATGCGATTTTCCAGCCCGACATTTTCCAGACGAAAACGGCCGATGCGACAGCGTTTAAAACAATGAGGATGTTGACGTGCAACGCATCACCTAGGATGAACTCCTGCCAGCCAGACGGGATCATAGAGCCATTTTCCACATACCACGCCATCAATATTGCTCAGATCAGGATGATCCGATGCCCACCAAACGCGACAAAACGGATGTTGTTCCGTGGTCTGATCACAGGAATTCACCATAATTTTACAAAGTTGCAGGCGGCTGTATGACCCAAAACACCAGCACCGCCGTCATGCAGCGCCGGGTGGAGCCGCATCACAGCCTGGACGACTATCCCACGCCCCCATGGGCCACGCGCGCCCTGTGCGAATGGCTTTTTGCCGAGGGGCTGGCTGAACGGGCGGACGAGGTGCGCGAGCCGGCCGCCAATCGCGGGCACATGGTTCGACCTCTCCGGGAATACTTTAAACAGGTCGAAGCGTCGGACGTTCACGACTACGGCGCGGGCTATCCCGTTCGGGCCTATCTGGAAATGCTCCCCCCGCCCATGGTGGACTGGACAATCACCAATCCGCCCTTCCGCTTGGGCGAGGACTTCGCACTCCGTGCGATCGAGACGAGCTGCAAGGGCTGCGCCCTGATCGTCCGCAGCGCCTTTACCGAGGGGATGGGGCGGCACCGCTACCTATTCGGCCCCTACCGGCCCCGTGCCATTCTACAGTTCACCGAACGGGTGGTGATGGTGAAGGGGCGGTTGGACGCGAAGATTACCAGCGCCACGGCCTACAGCTGGATTGTCTGGACACCCGGCTGGACCGACCGAACGCAATACGACTGGATCGCCCCCTGCCGGAAGCGGCTGGAGCGGGCGACGGATTACACGATGGAGGTGGGATGATGGGGCGCGCAGCCTTCACTAAAGCCAGCGTGGTACGCGCGATCGAGGCCGCAAAAGAAGCAGGGGTCGAGGTTGGCACTGTCGAAATTCTTTCCGATGGCACCATTCGTATCATCAGGACCGTTGCGGACGTGAAGCCCGCACCGGCAGTGTCTACAGATCTTAAACGATGGGCGGGATAGCTGATATGAAACACAGGTTCGACGGGTGGTTCATGGAGCGCCTGCCCTCCGGCAATATCCGTCACAGGGTGCGCGTTGAAGGGCGCAAAGCGATCAAGATCACCATTCCAGTCGGTCCCGATCATCCCGACTTTATTGAACACTATTACGCCGCGCGCGCAGGTGGGAAATGGACGCCGGAAGTGAAGCCCTCGGTCCCGGCGCACTCTCTGCGCTGGCTGGTTGATGCATATCTGATGAACCTATCGGCGGAGGTCGATGCGAAACTGAAATCAGCGAGCACATTGCGTCAGCGGCGGAGCCAGCTCACGCGTCTATGCGACATCCCGGATCGGGACGGCACACCCTACGGGGATCTGCATCTCGACATGCCGCAAGCGGCGTTCGTGCAGGTAAGGGATCACATGATCCGCACCCCTGCGGAAGCTGACAATACGATGAAGGCTGTCCGCGCGATGTATGAGTTCGCAATCGAACGCCGCGACACCTATGGCGTCGAGACGAACCCGGCAAAGGGAATTCGGAAGATCCATATCAGTGCCGGCGGAACGAAACCCTGGACCGCGTCGGATTTGAAGGCGTTTCGAGAAACGCATCCCGCCGGCACCATGCCGCACCTATGGCTTACCCTGCTGATGATGACAGGCTGCCGTATTGGCGATGCCCGAATTCTCGGACGCGGCCACGAGGTCCAGCGCGATGGCATTACATGGCTGGAGTGGCAACCTGGGAAGAAAGGCTCGGCACCGGTCACCCTGCCGATGGCCCCTCCCCTGCAACGCGCGGTCCGCAACATGGTGGTGCAAGGTGAAACTTACCTTCTGTCGGAGCGCGGCAGGCCATTCGGCACCGTAGAAAGCCTAAGGCAGCGGGTCCGCCGCTGGTGTGATGCTGCGGGCCTTGTCGAGCGTTCGTCCCACGGCCTGCGGAAAGCCTTGGCAGAGCTGCTGGCCGAAGTCGGATGCTCGGATCATCAGATCATGTCGGTGCTTGCGCACACGAATCCAAACACGACGGCGATCTACACGAGGGGGGCCAAACGGCGCGTTCTGGCGCTCGATGCGATGGCGGCGCTGGACCGCATAAATTGGTAAGTGCCCCACGGCCCGAAAATATGGGGCACTTGGGCCAATTAAACATACCGATGTAAGGTGTAATGGTGCCCCCAGACGGACTCGAACCGCCGACCCGCTGATTACAAATCAGCCGCTCTACCAGCTGAGCTATAGAGGCACTGGGCGTTGTGTAGATAATGCAAATTTCCTTGGCAAGAGAGGATATCAGATTTTGGTTCCCGAGCGCCTGCACCGAAGGTATACCCGACATCATGACTGAGAGCGACGCCATGAAGATCAGCATTCACATCGGGGTTCACTGCACGGACGAGGAACGTCTCATCCGATGTCTTCGTCGGAACGCAGAGATGCTGGACAATCACGATGTCGTCGTCCCGGATCCCGATACGTACCGCGCGCTGCTGCGGGACACGACGGGGGCGTTGCAAGGACAGACAGCCTCTCAGGCGACGCAGGATATGGTGCTGGAACAGATCGTCGATGACGGCGACCTGCCGGAGCGTATGGTTCTTGCATGGGACAGCTTCCTGTCCTTTCCGCAATGGGCGCTGCGCGAAAGGCTTTATCCCGCGGCGGCCGAACGGGTGCGCGGCCTGATACACATCTTCGCCGCACATGAGGTCGAGTTCTTCCTGTCCATCCGCAACCCCGCGCTGTTCCTGCCGGACCTGCTGGCCAAGCAGCATGGCAAGGATTACGCGACATTCGTCGGCAATACCGACCTTTTGGGGCTGCGTTGGTCGGACATGATCGGCGACATGGTGGCCCGCAACTCCAATCTGCGTCTGACGGTCTGGTGCGACGAGGATGCCCCTTGTCTGACGCCCGACATCCTGGCCGCGATGACCGGGATCGAGGATGGCACGGCACTGACCGGCTGGGACGATCTTCTGGCGCGGCTGATGGACGAAGACGGCCTTCACCGACTTCGTTCGGCGCTGGCGGAAGGTCCGGCGGACCGTCGCGCCGTGATCGCGGACCATGTTGCGCGATTCATCCGCCCCGACATGGTCGAGGCGGAGTTCGACATGCCCGCCTGGGATCAGGGCATGGTTGACCGCATGGGCGAACTTTACGAACAGGATCTGGGCCGCATCGCGGCCATGCCGGGGGTCACATTCCTGACCCCCTGACGGTCACTGCATACCCAGGGCGGCCTTGTACATGTCCATGATCGCCTCTTCCTCGGCAATCTCGTCCGGTTTGCGGCGGCGAAGGGCAATGACCTTCTTCATCACCTTGGTGTCGTAACCGCGGCCCTTGGCTTCGGCCATCAACTCCTTTTGCTGTTCGTTCACGTCCTTTTTCTCGGACTCCAACTGCTCGAACCGTTCGATGAACTGGCGCAGTTCATCGGCCGTGACGTTATAGCTGTCGAGGGGGTCACTCATGTTCGTTCCGTATCATACTGTCTTTGCGGTGAATTCAGGTGCATGGCGCGGGCGCTGCGGACGCAGGGCCGTCGGATCGCCATACCCGAGGTTGATCAGCATTCCCACCTCCCAATCCGGGTGGTCGGCCAGAAACGCTTCGGCGATCTTGTCTTTGAAGATGCCCGACATTGGCCCGCAATCCAGCCCCAAAGCGCGCGCCGCGAGTATGAAATACCCCGCCTGAAGCGCCCCGTTCTGCAGGGCGCTGTCGTGGGCCATGTCGGGCGCGTTTCCAAACATACCCGCCGCGTCGAACCCCGGCGCCGCGTCGGCCATGTGCTTCCAGAAGCCAAGGTCATAGCACAGGATCGCGGTCACGGGGGCCGCCATCGTCTTGTCCACGTTTCCACCCATCAGGCCGGGCCGCAGCTTTTCCTTCCCCTCGGCCGAACGCACGAAGATCACGCGCAGGGGCTGCTGGTTGAAGGCCGTGGGGCCGTTCGACGCAAGCTCGATCACCTGTCGCAGCAGGTCGTCCGTCACAGGATCGTTCTGCCATCCGTTATGGGTGCGGGCGGTGCGGAACAGGATGTCCTGCGCCTCCGGTGTCAGTGTGGCCATGATGATCCCTCCGTCGGCTTGCCTGTGGGCTGCGGACGGGTTACGCCCTGTCGCACCAAATTGGAAGGGGGCGTGGAATGGGGTGGCTGGTCTATGGCGGGGCCGCGCTGTGTCTTGCCGGTATCTTGGGACTGGTCCGATGCATCCAGCTTGCGCTGCGCACCCGGAATGAGGGGCTGGACGATGCTGCCCTTCAGGCCCGGTTCCAGAAGCTCACGATTCTGAACACCGTCGCGCTGGGCGTGTCGGCCTTGGGCTTGATGCTGGTGATCTTCGGCCTCATCCTGTCCTGACGGCCATTGCGCCCGTCCGGCTGCCCCGCTACGCTCGGTCCAACCCGACCGGAGGAGCCTGTCATGGACATTCGACCCATCACCGACACCTATGCCGTATCGCCGCAAATCCGGCCCGAGGATGTGACGGCGATCCGCGACGCGGGATATACGACCGTGATCGACAACAGGCCCGACGGCGAAATCACCCAAGATCTTCAAACCGATGCCATGCGGCAAGCTGTCGAGGATGCGGGCCTGACGTTTGTCGCGAACCCGGTGATCGGCGGCCAGATGACGATGGACAACGTCGAGGCGCAGCGCAAGGCAATGACGGAGGCAACGGGCCCGGTCTTTGCCTATTGCGCGTCGGGCACGCGCAGTTCGGTGGTTTGGGCGCTGGCCAATGCCCGCTACCTGCCGGTGGAGGAGTTGATCGCCCTGCCCGCACGTCACGGCTATCAGCTGGATCATCTGCGCCCGATGCTGGAACGCCTGCACGACGTCTGATCAGGAGGCATCCCGCAAGGTGACCACGTTGCCGGGTGCCGCCTCCTCCGCAGCGGGTGTCACCCGCACGGCGCGCATCCCCCGGTGCTGCCCCAAACGTCCCCGCGCCAAGGACGCGCCACGCGTCCCCTCGATCGCCAGATCCTGCACGGTGGCCCCCGCCAGCGGCAGGGTCGCGCCTTCGCGCAGGGCCATGACCGTGGCCAGCGGCAGGGTCATACGACACAAAACCGCCTGCATCACGGCTTCCGTCGACAGGACCTGTTGGCGCAGGTCATGGCTGAACCGCCGATCACGATCGGATCGAACGCTCGCGGACATGCGGGAGGGAAGGAAAAGAAGAACGTCCCCCGTCCGCAGGCCACCGCCAAGCCCCACGCTCCCGCCCACTTGGCGATAATCCCCCGACAGCGCGGCCAGACGGCCCAAGCCCGCGCCAACGCGAAACCCCTCCAGCGTGGCAAGATCGTCATCCTGCGCCAGACCTTCCTCCGCCAAGGCGAGGGTGTGGTCGAGCCAGGGTTGAAGCAACATGGCATCCGTGCGCGTCGGGGTCCGTGCGGCCTGCGTCGCGGTGATGCGACCCGACAACTGCCACTCCACCACCCCCTGCGCCAATCCAGCGCCGATGACCGCCGCCCCCACCGCCCCATCCTCGCGCGCGAGGGGCAGCACCAAGGCCCCTTCGGCGACGGTCTTGCGAAGGTCTTCCACCGGCCCGGCGGCAGAGGGCGTCCCCGAAACCACCGCCTCAAGCCCCAGGACGTCGCGCGCCGCGCGGGTCAGCGCCCGGGGCCATTCCGTATCGGCCCCGGCAAGGTCGGATCGTGCGGTTCCCAGTTTCAGTCGTGCCACCTGCGCCCCCATGCCATTGCCCCCGTTTTCCACAAAACTCCCTAACAGGGGCTTAAACCGCGCAGATTATTGCCGCATCTGACCTGTCGCGACACATCGCCCCTTGCGCAAGGGGGCGTTTCTCAAGCACCTGATCGCGTCCTGATCCATTGTGAGGTCTGCTTTGTCCGTTTCCATGTCCCGGCTTTTCTCCGCCACGGCCCTGAGCCTTGCCTTCTTGGCCCCTCTCGCCCATGCCCAGACCGCCCCGGTCGTGCCCGCCACGTCCGAAACCCGGTTCGGAGAGGAGGCGCCGTTCAGCTTCGACATTCTGGCCGACCGCGCGCGCGATCTGTCCACCCGCCCTTATGTCGAGGCGCCGATCCACCACCCCGACATTCTGGAAAAGATTGATTTCACGGCCCATTGGAAGATTCTCTTCGACAATGACCAGACGGTCGATGTGGGCGAGGCACCGGTTCAGTTCTTCCATCTCGGCACCTATTTCCGCCAACCCGTCCGCATCTTCGGCGTCGATAATGGGCAGGCGCGCGAATTCACTTATCACCGCGACTATTTCAAGATGCCCGATGACAGCCCGGCCCGCGAACTGGGCGACGACATGGGCTTTGCCGGCTTTCGCATCATGCGCCGGGACCTGAAGACGGACTGGATCTCGTTTCTCGGCGGGTCCTATTTCCGCACGGACGGGTTTGCCCGCCAATACGGTCAATCGGCCCGAGGCCTTGCGATAAACACCGGCCTGTCCCAGCCCGAGGAGTTTCCGCGGTTCACCGAATTCTATCTGGAGGAGCCGCAGGACCCAACGGCGGATGTCGTCGTCTATGCCCTGCTGGACAGCCCCAGCGTCGCCGGCGCCTATCGCATGCGGATGTCGAACCAGAACGGTCTGGGTCAGATCATCGACGTGCAAACCCGCCTGTTCTTCCGCGACGGCGTGGAGCGGCTGGGTGTCGCGCCCTTGACGTCGATGTTCTGGTTTTCGGAAAGCAACCGTTTCGCCGCGTCGGACTGGCGGCCAGAGGTGCATGACACCGACGGTCTTCTGATGCTGACCGGCAGGGGCGAGGAAATCTGGCGTCCGCTGAACAACCCCGACCGCGTCGTCACATCCAGCTTTGCCGACAGTAACCCGCGCGGGTTCGGCCTGATGCAGCGCGACCGCAATTTCGAAAACTATCAGGACGATGGCATCTTCTACGATCGCCGTCCCTCGGTCTGGATCGAGCCGACCTCGGATTGGGGCGACGGGGCCGTGACCCTGGTCGAACTGCCCACCGATGACGAGGTTTACGACAACATCGTCGCCTTCTGGAACCCCGCGCAGAAACCGGCGGCGGGGCAGGAGATGGACTTCAACTATACCATGCATTGGGGAAAGGACGCGCCGATCCCCTACACGGTCGCCCGCACCACCGCGACCCGCATCGGCGAAGGCGGATATCCGGGGAATGAGCGTCCGAAGAATCAGATCAAGGTGCAGGTGGAATTCACGGGCGACATCCTCAAAGGGCTGACGTCCGAGGATGTGGAGTTCCACATCGACCTGCCCGAGGGCACCGAGGCGATCGACCCCGGTGCCATTCCCGTGGTGGGCAAGGACGGAACGTTCCGGATGACCTTCGATGTGCGGTCGGATGCCCAGACCCTCGACGTCCGGGCCTATCTCGCCTCCCCCTCGGGCGAGCCGCTGACCGAAACGTGGTTGGGCCAGATCCATCCGGCCCAGATCGCCTATCTTCGGGGCGAATGACCTCTCATGCCAAGGCGGGCGAGGCGCACAGGTTGCGCAGCGCCTCCGCGGCAAGGGTAAAGCTGTGTTTGCGGGCAGTGGGGTCGTGGATCATGCTCGTCACGATCATCTCGTCCGGTTGATACCGGTCGACCAGCGCGCGCAGCTCGTCCCGGACGGTATCTGGGGTGCCTGTGGCCGAAACCGACAAGGCCTCGCGCGCGCTGGCAAGATAAGGGGCGGGCACCACCGCCTCCACATCCCGCACCGGACGCGGCAACTTGCCGGGTCGGCCAAGACGCAGGTTGGCAAAGGCCTGCAGTTGTGAGGATTTGACGAACTCCGCCTCCTCCGCCGTGTCGGCGGCAAACACGCCCGCCGCCATCATGAAATAGGGTGTGTCGAGGAAGCGGGACGGCTGGAAGGTCTGGCGATAGGTTTCGGCCGCCGCCTCCAGCGCCGCCGGGGCGAAATGCGAGGCGAAGGCATAGGGAAGACCCAAGTAGGCCGCCAACTGCGCGCCATAAAGGCTCGAGCCGAGAATCCATACGGGCACACGGGTTCCGGTTCCCGGAATGGCCTGGACGGTCGCATCCAGGGCCGCATCGTCGAAATAATTGATCAGCTCGACGACATCTTGCGGAAAATTGTCCCCGGCATCCATATTACGGCGCAGCGCGCGCGCCGTCTGCATATCCGTGCCCGGCGCACGCCCCACCCCCAAATCGATCCGGTTGGGATAAAGTGTCGCCAGCGTTCCGAACTGTTCGGCGATCATCAGGGGCGTATGGTTCGGCAGCATGATCCCACCTGCCCCCAATCGGATGCGCGACGTGCTCGCCGCGACATGCCCGATGACGACGGAGGTCGCCGCGGACGCGATCCCCGGCATGTTGTGATGCTCTGCCAGCCAAAAGCGGTGATAGCCCAAGGCCTCGGCATGGCGGGCCAGATCCAGCGTGCTTTGCAACGCGTCCGCCGTCGTGGACCCTTCGGGCACCGGCGACAGGTCGAGTATCGAATATTTCTGCATGGGAACGTCCTCTTTCCCCCCATATAGGCGGTCGAACGTTCGGTTAAAGTGTCAGCCGACGATATGCGACCAGAGCCAGCCCAGAACGTTGCCCCCGATCTCTCCCGATTTCGGGATGACGAAGGCCCAGGCAAGCGAGCCGACGAAATTCCATCCGGAAAACCGAAGAAACGGCATGCGCGAAATGCCCGCCAGCAGAAAGACAACCGCCCGCAGGGGGCCGAAAAAATGACCGATCAACAGCGCCGACCCGCCCCATTTGGCAAAGGCCGCGCGCCCGCGCTCGGCCATCAGCGGATCGCGCGACATCGGCCATTGGGACAGGATCCACAGACCGTACCGCCGCCCCAGCCACCAGCTGACGGTGGACCCCAGAACGGCGCCGATCGATCCGCCGGCCCATATTGGAAACAGATCCACCCCGCCCGTGGCGGCCAAGGCCCCCACCCCCACAAGGATGGCGGTGGAGGGTATCAGGATCGAGATCACGGGCATCGTTTCGGCCAAGGCAAAAAACAGGGCGATCCAGAACGCCCATGCGCTGTGCGCTTCGACGAAGCCGATCACGCTGTCGATCATCTGTTCCATCGCTCGCTCCGCGTCGGCCTGATGCCACCGTGGGTATCCTGCGCATCCCGGTCCTGCAAGACAGGGATTTGAGCGCTTTCCCTATGGATATTCGTCGCGTATAAGGCCGCATGATGCGCGCTGGACGTGCAAGACCCTGCAACAAGGCCGAACGGCCGGATCCCCGAGGATGGTATGAGCAAACATTCTTCCGAAAACGACGTCGCTTTCATTCAGGCCCTTGCCGAACTGCTGAACGCCAACGAACTTACCGAACTGTCGGTCAAGCGTGAATATGGCGAGGACGACAGTCTGGATGTGCGCGTCGTGAAGCAGGTGAATGTCGTGACGACGGCCGCCGCGCCGTCGATGCCCGCCATGGCCGCCCCGGCGCCCGTGTCCGCCCCCGCCCCGACCGCCGCCTCCACGCCGTCGGACGATCCCGCCCAGCATCCGGGTGCCGTGACCTCGCCCATGGTCGGCACCGCCTATCTGGCCGCCGAACCGGGCGCCGCCCCCTTCGTGACGGTCGGGGCGACCGTGTCCGAAGGTCAGACCCTCATGATCATCGAGGCGATGAAGACAATGAACCACATTCCCGCGCCCAAGGCCGGCACGGTCAAGCGCATCGTCGTGGCCGACGGCACCCCGGTGGAGTTCGGCGCGCCCCTGATGATCGTCGAGTGAGGCACGGATGTTTTCCAAAATCCTGATCGCCAACCGCGGCGAAATCGCCCTGCGCGTCATCCGCGCCTGCCGCGAGATGGGCATCACCTCGGTGGCTGTGCATTCGACCGCCGACAGCGATGCGATGCATGTGCGCATGGCCGACGAATCCGTCTGCATCGGCCCGGCGCCGTCGTCGGAAAGCTATCTGAAAAAGGCGGCGATCATCTCGGCTTGCGAGATTTCGGGGGCCGAGGCGGTTCACCCCGGTTACGGCTTTCTTTCGGAAAACGAAGGGTTCGCGCAGGCGCTGGCGGACCACGGCATCACCTTTATCGGCCCGACGGCGGAACATATCCGCATCATGGGCGACAAGATCACCGCCAAGGAAACCGCGAAAGCCCTGGGCATTCCGGTGGTTCCCGGATCCGACGGCGGCGTGCCGGATTACGAGACGGCGATCGGCGTTGCGGAAGCGATCGGCTTTCCGGTAATCATCAAGGCGACTGCCGGTGGCGGCGGGCGCGGCATGAAAGTGGCCCGCACCCCTGCCGAGCTTGAGGTCGCCTTCCGCACCGCCCGTTCCGAAGCCAAGGTCGCTTTCGGCAACGACGAAGTCTATATTGAGAAATACCTTCAAAAACCGCGCCATATCGAGATTCAGGTTTTCGGTGACGGCAAGGGCAATGCGGTTCATTTGGGTGAACGCGACTGTTCGCTTCAACGCCGCCACCAGAAGGTGTTCGAGGAAGCTCCCGGCCCCTGCATCACCCCGGAACTGCGCGCCAAGATCGGCAAGATCTGCGCCGACGCCGTGGCCGCGATCAAGTACATCGGCGCAGGCACGATCGAATTCCTGTATGAAGATGGCGAGTTCTATTTCATTGAGATGAACACCCGCCTTCAGGTCGAACATCCGGTCACCGAGGCGATCTATGGCATCGATCTGGTGCGCGAGCAGATCCGCGTGGCCTCCGGTCTGCCGCTGTCGTTTACGCAGGACGAGCTGGTCATCAACGGCCACGCGATCGAAGTGCGGATCAACGCCGAACGCCTTCCGAACTTCGCGCCGTGCCCGGGCCGTGTGAACGTCTACCACGCGCCGGGTGGGTTGGGGGTCCGCATGGATTCCGCACTCTACAGCGGGTATTCGATCCCCCCCTATTACGACAGCCTCATCGGCAAGCTGATCGTGCATGGGCGGGATCGGGATGAGGCGTTGGCGCGCCTGAACCGCGCTTTGGGCGAATTGATCGTCGATGGTGTGGACACGACGGTCCCGCTGTTCCATGCCCTGCTGGAAAACCCCGATATCCAATCGGGGGATTACAACATCCACTGGCTTGAAAAATGGCTGGAGGCCACGTTCGGCAAATAATGCTGACGACCGATCTCCTCTTGCGCGCCTATGCCATCGGGCTTTTCCCGATGGCCGAAAGCCGCGAGAGTGAGACCCTGCACTGGATCGATCCCCCCCTGCGGGGGATTTTTCCGTTGGACAGGTTTCACATTTCCCGATCCTTGCGCCGAGCTCTTCTACGGTCGGATTACGACATTCGTGTGGACACGGATTTTGCAGAAACCGTGTTGGCCTGTGCGGACCGACCGGAAACCTGGATCAACCCCGCCATTCTTGACGTTTTCAACGACCTCCACCGCCATGGCCACGCCCATTCGATCGAGGTATGGCGCAATGGCATCATGATTGGCGGGGTTTACGGCCTCGCACTGGGAACAGCGTTCTTCGGAGAGAGCATGTTCTCGCGGGAGCGGGACGCGTCGAAGATCGCTTTGGCCTGGCTGGTTCATCGCTTGCGCGCGGGGCGCTTCACCCTGTTCGACACACAATTTCTGACCCCCCATCTGCAAACTCTGGGGGGCGTCGAAATCCCCAAAATGGAGTATGTGCAACGGCTGGAGGCGGCGATCCGGGGGAACGGAGTGTTTGCCCCAAGCGAATATGCGCCCACGCGGGCGCAGGTCGCGGATCAGTTCGTGCAGGACAGAACCCACACGTCATAGCGAGGATGCTCCAACGCCGATATAGCCGGGCTGGACGCGATCATCCACCCCGAAAACACCGGCACCGATGTGCGGGTGTCGTTTATCGTCAGATGCGCGAACGCATCCGATGTCGGATCGTTGGCCGGTGCACGGCAGTCATCCATCTGCAAGGTCAGGAAACCGAAGGTGACCGATTGTCCGCGGGACAGGTTCACGTCATCGGTCGCGCCAGTGACCTTGTCGATCCACCGCAGCTGCCCGCCCGTGGTTGACACCGCACCAGAGGCCTGCCCCCAAGCGGCCCCCGCCACCATCATGGCACAGACAAAGGGGACGGCCAGCTTCATGGCAATGCAGTATCCACCGACGGCGCACTCTGCGCCGTATTGTCATCACTTCCACGATTGCCCACAAACGCCATGAGGAGCGAGATCAGGCTTACCGATCCTTGCGTGTCTTCAATCTCCTCGCCCGGGGCGAGGTTTTCCAAGGCCCCGCCAGGCTGAATTTCAACGAAGTTTCCACCCAGCAACCCTTCGGAAGAAATCAAAAGGGAGGAGTCCGTGGGCACTTGGATATGGTCGGGCACGCTGATGGTGGCATCGGCGAAAAATGTCTGCGGGTTCAGCGATATATCCGTGACGGTGCCAATCCGCACGCCCGCCAGCCGCACGTCGGTTCCGACCCCAATCCCGTCGGCGGTTCGGAAACTTCCGTGCAGGGGATAGCTGGACCCCGTGCCGCCCAATCCGGCAATCTGCCCGGCATAGACGATGAACCCGACAGCGGCGGCCAGAACCGCGCCGCCGACAAATACTTCTGCGGTGTTGTAAGTCATTCAGGCTGCCATGCTTCGTAATCGCGACGCGGCGCCGGAGCTTCGCGCCGAAGGGATCCGGCGGGCGCGTAAGCTGCCGGCGTTCCGGTCAGGTTTTCCTGATGCGGCTTTTCCCATTCCCGTCGAACAAACGGCGCAACGGTGGGGGGGGCCGCGAACGTGTGGTGCAGCCAGCCATGCCAAGCCGCGTCCACACGGCTTGCCTCGGCTTCCCCGTTATAGATCACCCAACGCCGCTTGCCGTCCTTGGTTTGATAAAAGACGTTGCCCTGGCTGTCTTCGCCCACCTTCTGGCCGAACCGCCATGTCCAGAACTGGGTGTTGATCGTCTGACCATTCCACCAGGTCAAGACGCGCATCAGAGTTTTCAGCATCGGCCCCTCCGCCAGTTGCCATGTCTATGGCATGATACGGATGGCGGGGACAGCCCCGCCACCGAAACGTGACTTATCCTGCCGAGGCCGGCTCTTTCTTTTCGGTATGCACGATCAACGGCTTCGTGCCCTTGGTCACCGCGTCTTCATTCACCACAACCTCACCCACATTCGACAGGCCGGGAAGGTCGAACATGGTGTCCAGCAGGATGTCCTCCATGATGGAACGAAGACCACGCGCGCCGGTCTTGCGCTTGATCGCGCGCTTGGCGATCGCGCTCAGCGCGTCGTCGGTGAAGGTCAGCTGCGTGCCCTCGATATCGAACAGACGCTGATACTGCTTGACCAATGCGTTCTTCGGCTCCGTCAAAATGGTGATCAGCGCCGGTTCGTCCAGATCGTTCAGGGTGGCGATCACGGGCAGACGTCCGACGAATTCCGGGATAAGGCCGAATTTCAGCAGATCCTCAGGCTCCAACTGGGCGAACAGCTCCCCCACGCCCCGCGCGTCGGGATCCTTCACGTCAGCGCCAAAGCCGATGCCCGACCCCTTGCCGCGTTGGGCAATGATCCGATCCAGACCGGCAAACGCCCCGCCGCAGATGAACAGGATGTTCGTCGTATCCACCTGCAGGAATTCCTGCTGCGGATGCTTGCGCCCACCCTGGGGCGGAACCGATGCCACGGTTCCTTCCATGATCTTCAACAGCGCCTGCTGCACCCCCTCGCCCGAGACGTCGCGGGTGATCGACGGGTTGTCCGACTTGCGCGTGATCTTGTCGACCTCGTCGATATAGACGATGCCGCGCTGCGCGCGCTCGACATTGTATTCGGACGCCTGAAGCAACTTCAGAATGATGTTTTCAACATCCTCGCCCACATACCCCGCCTCGGTCAGGGTGGTGGCGTCCGCCATGGTGAAGGGCACGTCCAGAATGCGGGCCAAGGTCTGCGCAAGCAGCGTCTTGCCGCAGCCCGTGGGGCCGATCAGCAGGATGTTCGACTTCGACAGTTCGATATCGGTCTTCGACGAGTGGTTCAGCCGCTTGTAATGGTTGTGAACCGCAACCGACAGAACGCGTTTGGCATGGATCTGACCGATGACATAATCGTCCAGAACCTTGCAGATTTCCAACGGTGTCGGCACGCCGCCGGTCGATTTCAGGCCACTGGCCTTCGTCTCCTCGCGGATGATGTCCATGCACAGTTCAACGCATTCGTCGCAGATGAAAACGGTCGGCCCGGCGATCAGTTTGCGCACCTCGTGCTGGCTCTTGCCGCAGAACGAGCAATAAAGGGTGTTCTTGCTGTCGCCGCCGGTGGTGTTGGCCATGGTCGTCCTCTGGATAGCGCCGGCCCGACACGTCCGGACCGGGCATTGGGTGTAGAATGTAGGCCAGTCCCCCGGCCTTCACAATCGCAAATTCGACGGAAGTCAGACGGTGGCGTCGACCTTGCCGCGGTTTTCCACGATCTCGTCGATCAGGCCCCAGGCCTTCGCGTCTTCGGCCGACATGAAATTGTCACGCTCCAACGCGGCCTCGACAGTCTCGTAATCGTTGCCCGTATGACGGACGTAGATTTCGTTCAAACGACGCTTCAGTTTCTCGGTCTCACGCGCATGGATCATGATATCCGTGGCCTGCCCCTGATAACCGCCCGAGGGTTGGTGCACCATGACCCGGCTGTTGGGCAGGCTGAACCGCATGCCCTTTTCTCCTGCGGTCAGAAGCAGGCTGCCCATCGATGCCGCCTGCCCGATCACAAGGGTCGAAACCTTCGGCTTGATGTATTGCATCGTGTCGTAGATCGACAGGCCGGAGGTCACGACGCCGCCGGGGCTGTTGATATACATGCTGATTTCCTTGGAGGGGTTTTCCGCCTCAAGGAAAAGGAGTTGCGCGCAGATCAGGCTGGACATGCCGTCATGAACCGGACCGGACAGAAAGATGATCCGCTCCTTCAACATGCGCGAGAAGATGTCATAGGCCCGCTCGCCCCGGCTGGTCTGTTCGACCACCATCGGGACCAGCATGTTCATGTAAGTGTCGATCGGGTCTTTCATTCGCCTGTCCCTTATTCCTGCCGGAACCATGCCGGAGCTTCAGCACAAGTCTTAGTCATGCCATCCACCGCCCGCAAGGGCACCCCACCCGAAAGGCCCCGACGCATGTCGCCAAATGAACGAGAGAAACCGGCGTGGCGATGGGCGAACGGACCAGAATCCCCCGCTTATCAACCAGATGTCGGCTTGTCACAGGACAGCCAATGGCGATGGTCTCGGAGTTGGCCGGAGCGTGCCGAGCCACCATCACTCCCGATCGGTGCCGCGTCCCTCTTTTATGTCCCGCAACGGCGTATCATCCACGGCCCGGCTGTGGCCGTCATCACGCTGATTGTATTTATCCGTCGAGGTCGCGACCGTCTCTCCCGTCGGCAGGTCCGAGGGTTGCTTGCTCTCTTCCGCAGACCGCTGATCCGGAAAGTCGGTTCTGACCGACGCCGGATCATGACGCTGGGCGCGCTGGTCGATCTCCTTCGTCATCAGTTCTGCTCCGTGACATCCGAATTCGGTTTGCCCTTCGTCTTGGCGGGGTTCATGGCGTCGAACTCGCTTGGATCATGCGCGGAACCTTCTGCCTCCGCCTGAGCATTCTCGCGCCGCTTGGGCTCATCACGTTTCACGTGTGCGGGTTTGGGTTTGTTGGCCATTTCAGGGTCCTCCTGCAGAGGAAACGGCCGAACAGGTGCGATGTTCCGCGCGTCAGGCCAAACGGACGCAAGCCCGAAGCCACACCAACGCGAATCCAAGTGCGATCAATGCCCTACAGGCCAAGCACCGAATGTGCCGCGACAAACGCTATGAACGGTAAATGGCGCACCCAGCACGATTCGAACGTGCGACCTCTGCCTTCGGAGGGCAGCGCTCTATCCAGCTGAGCTATGGGTGCCTTGCGGTGGTCTCTAGCAGGGCGGAAAGGCGGTGGCAAGCGCCCTTCAACCAAAGAGATCGCGACAAAGATCCAGACCCGACATCAGCGCGTCGACATCGTCCGTGGTATTATACATTCCAAAGCTCGCGCGGCAGGTCGCGCCCACGCCAAGATGCTGCAAAAGCGGCAGGGCGCAATGGGTTCCAGCCCGCACGGCGATCCCGCGCTGGTCCAGCACGGTGGAGATGTCGTGCGCATGGGCCGCCCCATCCAGCGTGAACGAAAATATCGCACCCTTGTCCGGCGTGTCGCCCTGAACCTTCACCCAATTCCGTTTCGAAAACTCCTGCCGGGCATAGTCGCGCAACGCCGCTTCATGTTCGGCGATGGCGGGCATCCCCACGCCCATGAGATAGGTCAACGCCGCCCCGAAACCCGTCTGCGACACGATGGACGGCGTTCCCGCCTCCAGCATCAGCGGCGGGCGGGCATAAGTGACCGTATCGCGGGTGACCGTTTCGATCATGTCCCCGCCGCCCAGAAATGGACGAAGCTCCCCCATCCGCTCCGGCGCAACATAAAGCGCCCCCGACCCCGATGGCCCGTAGAGTTTATGGCCCGTAATGGCATAGAAATCGCAGCCGATGGCCTGAACATCCACCGGCCCGTGCACGGCCCCCTGCGACCCGTCCACCAGCACCGGCACGCCCTTCTGGCGGGCACCGGCGCAGATGGCCGCCACATCCACCCGCGTCCCCGTCACGTTCGACATCTGCGTCACGGCCACCAGACGCGTTCGCGGCCCGATCGCGTCGATCACCGCCTGCGGATCAACAGCTCCGTTGGCGTCGCACTCCACCCATTTCAGAACCACCCCCTGCCGTTCGCGCAGGAAATGCCACGGGACGATGTTGGCGTGATGCTCAAGCACCGTCAGGACGATTTCGTCCCCCGCCGCGAATCGCGGTGCGGCCCAGGCATAGGACACAAGGTTGATCGCCTCCGTCGTGCCAGAGGTGAAGATGACATTGTTCGGGTTGGACGCATTCAGAAACCGCGCGACCGTGCCCCGCACCGCCTCGTATTTCTCGGTCGCGATGGTGGACAGGGTGTGCAGTCCCCGGTGCACATTGGCATATTCCAACGAATAGGCCTGAGTGACCGCGTCGATGACCACCTGCGGCTTCTGCGCCGAGGCGCCATTGTCCAGATACACCAGCGGCTTGCCATTCACCTGCCGCGCCAGGATCGGGAAATCGCGGCGTATGGCGTCGATATCATACATTCGGAGGTCCAATCACCAAAGCCGCCAGAACAGACAGCCCGAGGATGAGGACCGCCATCGTTCCGAACATCCCCAAGAGCACGAGCGCAAGCGATTTGAAACCATGCAGCTCGCAGATGAAATTCGTCACCATCCAGACCGCCCACAACACGAACAGAGTGCCGGCAATATCCGCCACCCCCACCGATACGGTGCCAATAAGGAGGAGAGCGGCCTGCACCGGCACAAGACACAGCTGAAACCAGGACAGCGTAACCAACGCCCCGGCAAACGAGCCGTGCCCGCCGCGCCACCGCCCCGCGACATGGGTCAACCAGACGAACAGCAGAACCGCCGCCGCCTGCACCCCGAACACCGCAAAGGGCGACAGCATCTGACCGCCGGCCATCTGAACCATCTCCGGTTCAAGCGCGAAGCTCAAGACCAGGATGATAGCCGGGCAGATGGTGGCCAGACCGAACAAAGCCCACCGCGCCTGATCCCCCCATGGCAGGTTCAACACGATCCTGATCCCGCCGCGCGGATCGCGCAGCGAAAGCACCATGAGGGGAAGAAGCATGGATGGCATGGCTCAGCCCTCGTGCCGGTCGAGCCAGTCTTCAAGACGTGCTTGCAGATCGGCGATCAGATTCTCGCTCTCGATCTCGGCCAACGCTTCGGCCAGAAACGACAGGACAAGAAGCGTCTCCGCCCGACGCCGCGGTACACCGCGCGACCGGAGGTAGAACAGCGCCGTATCGTCGATCGCCCCGGAAGTGGACCCGTGCGAGCATTTCACGTCGTCGGCATAGATCTCCAGTTCCGGCTTGGCCAGGAACTGGCTGTCGCCATCCAGAAGAAGGCTTTGACTGATCTGATAGCCGTCCGTCTTCTGCGCGCCGGGCTTCACCAGGATCTTGCCCTGAAACACCCCAGTCGCCCCGTTCTTCAACACCTTCTTGTAAACCTGACGGCTTTCGCACCGCTCGGCCGCATGGGTGATGAAGACGGTGTCGTCGTTGTGGAACGTATCGCCGTCGCCCACGCAAGCCCCGGCGACATGCGCCACCGCGTCATCGCCGACGATGTCCAGCACCGCCTCGTTCCGCGTCAACGTGCCGTTCAAGGACGCCGTGAACGACTTGAACAAGGCCTCGCTGGCGATGCGGGCGAAGATGTGGGTGTTGACAAGCCGATCATGGCTGCGGCCCTGCATACGCACATGGTGGAACCGACCCGTGGGCGCAATATCGACCTCCAGCACGCTTATGAGGCGCGAGGCGGCGTCGCCGCTTTCCAGAAGCGTGACCTCCGCACCCTCTTCAACCTTGACAACGTGGTGCAGGATCACATCGGAACCTGCGGTTTCACCAAAGTACTTGATCGCAACCGGACGGGCCACCGCACCGGTTGCGCGGATCAGGATTCCATCCGTGGCAAAGGCCGTGCACAGCGTGGCGAAGGGACGCGCGACCGGCGACTGACCCTGCTCCTCCAGCTTGCCGTAGATTTCGGACGCCCAATGCAGATCGGTGACGCTGTCTGCCAGGCGCGAAATCTCAAGCCCCTCACCCGCCAGATCGGAGGATGCCGCCGCATCGAACACACCGTCGCGGAACACGAGGGTCAGGGCATCGATCCCGTCGAACGCCACCTCACCCTGCGCGACGGGCGACGTCGCCCCTTCCGCATTCAGGCGTTTGGGGTCGGTGTAGCGCCAATACTCGTCACGCGGTCCTGGCAGACCCATCGCCGTCAGGCGCTGCAACGCATCGGCGCGGGCCTTGCCCTGCCACCCGGTCGAGGGGAAGTGAAGCCCGGCGATCCGGGCCGACAACTGGTCCAGCTTCGCTTGCGGCAAAGTCATTCCGCCACCCCGGCCAGAATGTCGGCATAGCCGTTCTTCTCAACCTCAAGCGCCAGCTCCGGTCCGCCGGTCAAGACGATACGCCCGTTGGCCATGATATGCACGACATCCGGTTTGATGTGGTCCAGCAAACGCTGATAGTGGGTGATGACCAGAAACGCCCGCCCCTCGCTGCGCAGCGCGTTCACGCCATCGGCCACCAGCTTCATCGCGTCCACGTCCAGACCTGAATCCGTCTCGTCCAGAACGCACATCTTCGGTTCCAAAAGCGCCATCTGCAGGATTTCGTTGCGCTTCTTCTCACCGCCCGAGAAGCCGACATTCACCGGGCGCTTCATCATGTCCGCATCGATTTTCAACGAGGCCGCTTTTTCGCGCACGATCTTCAGGAAATCGGCCGCCGAAATCTCGTCCTCGCCACGCGCCTTGCGTTGCGCGTTCAACGCAGTGCGCAGGAAGGTCATGTTGCCCACACCCGGGATTTCCACGGGATACTGGAACGCAAGGAACAGACCGGCCGCCGCACGCTCTTCCGGGTCCATCTCCAGCAGTTCTTCGCCTTCCAGCGTGGCCGACCCCTCGGTCACCTCATAGCCGTCGCGCCCCGACAGGACATAGGACAAGGTGGACTTGCCCGAGCCGTTCGGCCCCATGATGGCGTGGACCTTTCCGGCCTCGACCGTCAGATCGACACCCCGGAGGATGACCTTGTCTTCCTCTTCAAGTTTCACATGCAAATTGTTGATCTTGAGCATTTTATTCCTCGTTCACGCGCGCTGCGGGACAAGAATGTGGTTGGCCACCCTCTCACCCACGCCAAAAGCGCGATACTCTTCGTAAAAATTGGTTTCGATCCAGTCGGCGAAGGCCGCGACATTCGCCTCCTCCACCTCGACCATCAGAACAGGACGGGCGCGGGCGATCATCTCGCCCAATCCGCGCAGCACGTTGATCTCCATCCCCTCGACGTCGATCTTGACGAAGTCGGGCCGCAGGTCGGGAAACGCATCGTCGCCCCGCCGCACATCCAGATCCCCACCCCGATCGGCGAACATCTTGGTGGCCCCCAGATTGCGGTCATGCGCCTTCATGAAGAACCCGCCCGCATTCACGTCCGACAATCCAAAGCCGACCGAGGTCAGGTCGATGACATCGCCCAACCCGTTCCCCAGCACATTCGCCACAAGCGGCTCCAGCGACAAGGGATTGGGCTCCACGACGATCACCCGCGCGGCGCCGCCATGTTGGGCAAACCAGATCGCATGGTTCCCGACATTCGCCCCGACATCCAGAATGACCGCCCCCGAGGGCAACAAGGAACGGACGACGCCAAGTTCCTCCGCCTCATAGAACGCCCCGCGCCGGTGCAAGTTCTGCACCGGATCGCGCGCCATGTTCAGATGGAACGTGACCGCCACGCCATCGATGCAGGCATGCACACATTCCATCGCCGAAAAGGCTATGGGCGCCCCCTTGCGATGGGCATGAAGCCGGTCCTGCATCGGCATGGGCATCAGCCGACCGAGCCTTCCAGACTGATGGCGACGAGCGCCTGCGCTTCCATGGCGAATTCCATCGGCAGGGCCTGAAGCACCTCCTTGCAGAATCCGTTCACGACCAGCGCGACGGCCTCCTCCTCATCCATGCCACGCGAACGGCAATAGAAAAGCTGGTCATCGTCCACCTTCGACGTCGTGGCCTCGTGCTCCACCCGGGAGGAGTTGTTCTTCACCTCGATATAGGGAACCGTGTGGGCCCCGCATTGATCGCCGATCAGAAGACTGTCGCATTGAGTATAGTTGCGGCTGTTCAGCGCGCGCGGATGCATCGTCACCTGCCCGCGATAGGTGTTCTGCGCGCGCCCTGCCGAAATCCCTTTGGAAACAATGCGCGACCGGGTGTTCTTGCCAAGATGGATCATCTTGGTCCCGGTATCGGCCTGCTGCGCGTTGTTGGCGATGGCGATGGAGTAGAACTCGCCCTGGCTTGCCTCGCCCCGCAGGATGCAGGACGGATATTTCCACGTGATCGCCGATCCCGTCTCCACCTGCGTCCACATCACCTTCGCCCGGTCGCCACGGCAATCCGCGCGTTTGGTGACGAAGTTATAGATGCCGCCCTTGCCGTCCTCGTCCCCGGGGAACCAGTTCTGGACGGTGGAATACTTCACCTCGGCGTCTTCCAGGATAACGATCTCCACCACCGCCGCGTGCAGCTGGTTCGTATCGCGCTTGGGTGCCGTGCAACCCTCAAGATAGCTGACATAGGCGCCCTTGTCGCAGATGATCAGCGTCCGCTCGAACTGCCCCGTATTCTCGGCATTGATGCGGAAATAGGTCGACAGCTCCATCGGGCATTTCACACCCGGCGGGATATACACGAACGAACCATCGGAAAAGACGGCCGAATTCAGCGTGGCAAAGAAGTTGTCCGACTGCGGCACGACCGAGCCCAGATACTTCCTCACCAGATCCGGATGCTCCTTGATCGCCTCGGAGATCGAACAGAAGATCACCCCGGCCTTGGCCAGTTCCGCCTTGAACGTCGTGCCCACGGAAACGCTGTCGAACACGGCATCCACCGCCACACGCTGCGGCGCCTCGGCCCCCTCGACGCCCGCCAGAAGCGCCTGTTCCTTCAACGGAATACCAAGCTTTTCATACGTGGCCAGCAGCTTCGGATCGACCTCGTCCAAGGATTTCGGCTTCACCTCCATGCTCTTGGGTTTGGCGTAGTAGTAGAGATCCTGATAGTCGATCTGCGGATAATCGATCATCGCCCAGGTCGGCTCCGTCATGCCGACCCACCGGCGATAGGCCTCAAGCCGCCATTCGGTCATCCATTCCGGTTCGTCGTTCTTGGCCGAGATCAGGCGAACGATATCCTCGTTCAGACCTTTCGGAGCGTACTCCATCTCGATCTCGGTTTCCCAACCGTATTTGTATTTGCCGGCCATCGCCTGCACCGTCTCGATCGTCTCGCGATCGACACCGTCACGCACTTCGATGTCCGGCAGGGTGTCTTCCAAAGCCATCACTCTCTCCTTCACGCGGCGCGCGCCATATGTCGTGCCCGCGCCTTGTTCCAGGCGTCAGCGAAGCGCAACACCTGATCTTCTGTCACATCCGGCCCGATCGACACGCGCAGCGCGGATGACGCCGCCGCCTCGTCGAACCCCATCGCGCGCAGCACCCGGCTGGCGCGTATCTTGCCGCTGGAACAGGCCGATCCCGCCGAAACGGCAAAGCCCGCCAGATCCATCTGCATCACCTGCGTCTCCCCCTTCCAGCCGGGGGTCAGCAGGCAGATCGTATTGGGCAGTCGTGCCCCTTTCTTGCCGACCGAGATAGTGGTATTTCCGCCTTCCGACAACGCGTTTTCCAGGCAGTTTCGAACCTCCGCGACCCTGTCCCACACCCCGTCGGCCATGTCGCGCGCGGCGGCTTCCGCGGCCGCGCCAAAGCCCGCGATGCCGATCAGGTTCTCGGTCCCCGCACGACGTCCCATCTCCTGCCCGCCGCCCCGCAGGGTGGCCGTGACATCCAACCCGCGCCGCAGCACCAGCGCCCCGACACCTTTCGGACCGCCCAGCTTGTGCGCCGAGATCAGCGCCATGTCGCAGCCCAACCAGTTGAACGCCACGGGCATCTTGCCAAAGGCCTGCGTCAGGTCGGCCACGGCCACCCCTTGCGGCAGATCCTGCACGATGCCCGTCTCGGAATTGGCCAATTGCACCGCGCTGCGGCCTGGGTCCGTCACCCGGATCTGGCCTGCGGCATCGACCTCAAGACCCGCCTCGCACCAGGCTGAAACCGCCTCATGTTCCACATCGGCGCAGACCAATCCCCGCCCGGCGCAGGCCAAGGCCGCCGCTTCGGTCGCGCCGGACACGAACACCACATCCGCGCCATCCGCACCAAGGGCGGAGGCGATCTGCCCCCGCGCCTTTTCCAACAGCCCTTTTGCCGCCCGGCCCTCGGCATGGACCGAAGACGGATTGCCCACGATGTCCATCGCCCCCACCATCGCGGCCCGCGCCTCGGCCCGCAGCGGGGCCGTCGCATTCCAATCGAGGTAGGTGCGCGGGCTCATTCCTCGTCCACCACGCGGAACAGGGCGGGCACGGCGGGACAGGGCGTCATCTCATTGCGCACCACGTCCGACAAGCGGGTCTGGTGCATGAAGACATAGACATGCGCCGAAAGCCCTTCCCACAAGCGGTTCGTCATGGATTGCGCGCGGCTGCCCGACACGCCGCCCGACGCGCCCGCACCCGTATGCATGGCATTCACATGCTCCTCCACCGCCTCCATGATCTCGCTCACACGGATGGCGTCCGGGCTGCGCGCCAGACGATAGCCGCCGCCCGGTCCGCGCACCGCCTCAACAAGTCCGGCGCGGCGCAACTTGACAAACAGCTGCTCCAGATAGGGCAACGAAATGTCCTGACGGCGCGAGATTTCGGCCAGCGACACCAGCGCGTCCCCGCGTTGCAGCGCCAGATCCGCCAGCGCGACCATCGCATACCGGCCTTTGGTCGAAAGTTTCATCGCGGTCCGCGCCCCAAGAGTTTGATGCCAAATGATTGACGGGGAAGCCATTCCCCCTTACTTGCTTTGCAACCCGAGGGGCGGCAAATGTCAATCCCTTCTGGAATGGTTCTAAGTTAACCGAGCATTTGAGTCAACATCTGCCGAGCAAGAAGGCGTATCCATGCCCGAAGTCATTTTCGCCGGTCCCGAAGGGCGCCTGGAAGGCCGTTATCATCCGCAAAAGGAACGTGACGCGCCGATCGCCATCGTGCTGCATCCGCACCCGCAGTTTGGCGGGTCGATGAACAATCGCGTCGTCTACAACCTGCACTATGCCTTCTATAATCTGGGTTTCACGGTGCTGCGGTTCAATTTCCGCGGTGTGGGGCGCAGCCAGGGGGAGTACGATCAGGGCATCGGCGAATTGTCGGACGCGGCCTCGGCGCTGGACTACCTTCAGGCGATGAACCAGAACGCCAAGCATTGCTGGGTCGCGGGCTTTTCCTTCGGCGCGTGGGTCGGAATGCAGCTTCTGATGCGCCGACCGGAGATCACGGGCTTCGTATCGGTGGCCCCGCCCGCGAACATGTACGATTTCTCGTTCCTCGCCCCCTGCCCGTCCTCCGGTCTGATCATCAACGGATCGGCCGACCGCGTGGCCCCGCCCGCCGATACGGTCAGCCTGGTGAACAAGCTGCACGAGCAAAAGGGCATCACCATCACCCACGATGTCATCGAAGGGGCCGACCACTTCTTCAAGGACGACGAAGCGCATATGAAGCCGATGATCGACACGGTCAGCGGATACGTCAAGCGGCGGTTGGGCGAGAGCAACCGCTGATGACCGACCGCCTTTCGCAGCAATTTGCATTCCTGCAAGAGGCGGACCGTCTGAAAACCGTGCTGCGGGCCAGCCGTCTGGCCGACGGCTCGCGGCACGAGAATACCGCCGAACACAGCTGGCACGTGACCTTGTTCGCCATGGTGCTGGCCGATCAGGCCCCCGCCGGTGTCGATCTGAACCGCGTTCTGCGAATGCTGATCCTGCACGATCTGGTCGAGATCGACACGGGCGACGTTCCCCTCCATTTCGGCGACGGAACCGCCCATGACGCGCAGACCGAGGCGGAGACCCGCGCCGCCGAGCGCCTGTTCGGCCTGTTGCCCGACGATCAGCGCGATGCCTTCCTTGATCTGTGGCTGGAATTTGAAGCGAGCACGACCGCCGATGCGATGTTCGCCAAATCGCTGGACCGCCTTCCCCCGGTCCTGCTGAACATGGCAAACGGCGGGGGATCATGGACGGAATATGACGTCACCCTGGCCCAGTTCGACGCCCGCGTCGGGACAAAGGTATCCCGCACCCTGCCCGCCCTATGGACGTGGCTGCGCGCCCGGGCCTTGCCGTTTTTCGCCGGACGCGCCTAAACCGTATACATCTGCATACTTTCCTTTCGCCGCGCCCCGCGCTACACCTTCCCCCGAATCCGTTCATGACCCGAGGACCGAATATGTCGAAGATCAAGGTAGCCAACCCCGTCGTCGAGCTCGACGGCGACGAGATGACCCGGATCATCTGGGACTTCATCAAGCAAAAGCTGATCCTCCCCTATCTCGACGTCGATCTAAAATACTACGATCTGGGCATCGAAGAGCGTGACCGCACCGACGACCAGATCACCGTCGACGCGGCGCACGCGATCAAGCAATACGGCGTGGGCGTCAAATGCGCGACCATCACCCCGGACGAGGCGCGGGTCGAGGAATTCGGCCTGAAGCAGATGTGGCGTTCGCCCAACGGCACGATCCGCAACATCCTTGGCGGTGTGATCTTCCGCGAGCCGATCATCTGCCAGAACGTGCCGCGTCTGGTGCCGGGCTGGACCCAGCCGATCGTCGTGGGCCGTCACGCCTTTGGCGACCAATATCGCGCCACCGACTTCCGCTTCCCCGGCAAGGGCAAGCTGTCGATCAAGTTCGTCGGCGAAGACGGCGAAACGATCGAGCGTGAGGTCTTCCAGGCCCCCGGTTCCGGCGTGACGATGGCGATGTACAACCTGGACGAGTCGATCATCGACTTTGCCCGCGCCTCGATGAACTACGGCCTGGTCAAGGGCTGGCCGGTCTATCTTTCGACCAAGAACACCATCCTGAAAGCCTACGACGGGCGCTTCAAGGACCTGTTCCAGAAGGTCTATGAGGAAGAGTTCGAGGAGAAGTTCAAGAAGGCCGGCATCCATTACGAACACCGCCTGATCGACGACATGGTCGCCTCGGCGATGAAATGGTCGGGCGGTTACGTCTGGGCCTGCAAAAACTACGATGGCGACGTGCAGTCGGACACCGTGGCGCAGGGCTTCGGCTCGCTTGGGCTGATGACCTCGGTCCTGATGACGCCGGATGGCAAGACGGTGGAGGCCGAGGCCGCGCACGGCACCGTCACCCGCCACTACCGCCAGCACCAGAAGGGCAAGGAAACGTCGACGAACTCCATCGCGTCGATCTATGCTTGGTCCGGTGGCCTGAAGCACCGCGCGAAACTGGACGACAACGCCGCCCTGGCGAACTTCGCCAACACGTTGGAGAAAGTGACCGTTCAAGCGGTCGAGGACGGGTTCATGACCAAGGACCTCGCGCTGCTGGTCGGGCCGGATCAGAAATGGCTCACCACGATGGGTTATCTTGAAAAGGTCGACGAATATCTGAACAAGGCCCTGAACTGATCTTGAGGCCCGGAGGAAACTCCGGGCCTTGTTCGTCACGGAAACGATACGCTTTTGCGCCATGCTGCCGTCAGAGGGGGCACATCATGGCGACGGCACTTTGGAAACGTATCGACCGCGAGGGGCATGACGCCGCCTTGATCAGCCATGACGGCGACGAATTGCGCCTTGAAGGAATGGCGGTCATCGGCCTGCCCGCAGGCCGCGCCTGGGTCAGCTATCAGGTCAGCGTTCTGGATGAGAGGGTCTTCGCCCGGGTGGAGGCCGAGATGGCGGGCCAGCGCCATGTGCACCGCATTCGCCGCGATGCGCGCGGATGGTCGTTGAACGGCAGGCCGATGGGCCTTGGGCACCTGCGGCATCTCCACTTCACGTTCACCCCGGCCACCCACGCGCTGGATTTGCACAGGGCCGGTCCGCAAATCCGCCATTCGGTCGGGATTCCCGCCGCGCAATTCGATCTGGGGCAACCGCGTCTGGCCGAATGGCCGCAGCACTACCGCCGCAAGGACGATCTGAATTACGACTACGAGGCGCCGGATTGGTCGGGCCCCCTGCGCTTTGACGGCGATGGATTCCTGTCCGATCAACCCGGTTTCTGGAAACGTGAAGGATGAGGGAACCAAGCCGATCGCGACAACGTTACAGGATTGAGTTCTTGCAAGGAGAGTATTGTGAACAGCATCATCTATATCGTCGGTCTGGTCGTGATCGTGGTCGCAATCCTGTCGTTCATCGGCATCGGCTGATCTGCACGACAAACCAAAACGACTGTTTTACGAGTGACAGGGGGTCGGAAACGGCCCCCTTTTTCATGCGTTGCGCAACTGGGTCTGGTCTTTTGCCCCACCCTTGTGTATGGCGGCGCCACAGCATTCAAAGGGCACCGGATGGAACTCCGCAATATCGCGATCATCGCGCACGTTGACCATGGCAAAACCACGCTGGTGGACGAGCTTCTGAAACAGTCGGGCGCGTTCCGCGACAACCAGGCCGTGGCCGAACGGGCCATGGATTCGAACGACATCGAACGTGAGCGCGGGATCACCATCCTTGCCAAATGCACCTCGCTCGAATGGAACGGCAGCCGCATCAACATCGTCGACACCCCCGGACACGCCGATTTCGGCGGCGAGGTGGAGCGTATCCTCAGCATGGTCGACGGCGTGGTTCTGCTGGTGGACGCGGCCGAAGGCCCGATGCCGCAGACGAAGTTCGTGACCTCCAAGGCGCTGGCTTTGGGCCTGCGCCCGATCGTGGTGCTGAACAAGGTCGACAAGCCCGACGCCGAACCCGATCGCGCGCTGGACGAGGTGTTCGACCTGTTCGCCAACCTGGGCGCCGACGACGCGCAGTTGGACTTCCCGGCGATGTATGCCTCCGGCAGGTCCGGCTGGGCGGATATGGAGCTGGACGGCCCGCGCAAGGATCTGTCCGCGCTGTTCGATCTGGTTCTGAAGCACGTCCCCGCACCAAAGCAGATCGCCAAGCGTGACGAGCCGTTCCAGATGCTGGCGACGACGCTTTCGGCCGACCCGTTCATCGGGCGCATCCTGACCGGTCGGGTCGAGGCGGGTACGGTCAAGGCTGGCGATACGCTGAAGGCGCTGTCGCGCGAGGGCGACCGGATCGAACAGTTCCGCGTCTCCAAGGTTCTGGCCTTCCGCGGCCTGTCGCAGAACCCGATCGACGTGGGTGAGGCCGGCGACATCATCACGCTGGCCGGCATGACCAAGGCGACCGTGGCCGACACGCTGTGCGCCCCGGAAGTGGAGGCCCCCATTCCCGCCCAGCCGATCGACCCGCCCACCATCTCGGTCACGTTCGGCATCAACGATTCGCCGCTGGCGGGCAAGGACGGCAACAAGGTCCAGTCCCGTGTCATCCGCGACCGCCTGATGAAAGAGGCGGAAGTCAACGTCGCGATCAAGATCACCGACACCCCCGGTGGCGAGGCGTTCGAGGTCGCGGGTCGTGGCGAACTCCAGATGGGCGTCCTGATCGAAAACATGCGCCGCGAAGGGTTCGAGCTGTCGATCTCCCGCCCCCGCGTTCTGTTCCGCGACGAAGACGGTCAGCGGATGGAGCCGATCGAGGAAGTCACCATCGACGTGGATGACGAATTCACCGGCGCGGTGATCGAAAAGCTGACCGGCCCCCGCAAGGGCGACCTGGCCGAGATGAAGCCCGCGGGCGCCGGCAAGACCCGCATCATCGCGCACGTCCCGTCGCGCGGCCTGATCGGCTATCAGGGGCAGTTCCTCACCGACACGCGCGGCACCGGCGTTCTGAACCGCGTGTTTCACGACTGGGCACCGCACAAGGGTCCGATCGAAGGCCGTCGCGAGGGGGTTCTGATCTCCATGGAGAACGGCACTGCCGTCCCCTATGCGCTGTGGAACCTTGAGGAGCGTGGCAAGCTGTTCATCGGCGGTCAGGAAGCCGTCTATGAAGGTATGATCATCGGCGAGCATTCGCGCGAGAACGACTTGGAAGTGAACCCCCTGAAGGGCAAGAAGCTGACCAACGTCCGCGCGTCCGGCACGGATGAGGCGGTTCGCCTGACGCCGCCCGTCAAGATGTCGCTGGAACAGGCAATCGCCTATATCGACGATGATGAACTGGTGGAAGTGACACCGAAAGTCGTGCGCCTGCGCAAACGGTATCTCGATCCGCATGAGCGCAAGCGTCAGTCGCGCGCCGCCGGTTGATAAAAAAGCCGCCCTTCGGGGCGGCTTTTCTTATTCAAGCTCTTCGACAATGACCAGATCGCGATCCGACGCGTTTCGGGCATGTTCAAGGGCGGCCTGATACTCGCTCGAGTTGTAACAGGCGACCGCCGCGTCCATCGAAGGGAAACGGACCACGACGTTGCGTTTCCTCTCCCGACCTTCAAGCTGCGTATAGGGACCGTTGCGGTGCAGGAACACACCGCCATGCGCCGCGATCGCCGGGCCGGCCCCGGCCGCATAGCGGGCATAGCTTTCCGCGTCCGTCACCTCGACATGCGTGATCCAGAGTGCTGTCATTTCCCCTCCAATACCGCCGCCGCCGCGTCGATCGCGGCCGGGGCCTGCTCCGCACTGGCCGCACCGGCCTGCGCCATATCGGGACGGCCACCGCCGCCCTTGCCGCCCAACGCACCCGCCGCCGCCTTCACGACATCGACCGCCGAGACGCGTGCCGTCAGATCCGCCGTAACCCCCGCCGCAACGGCCGCCTTGCCGTCATTGTCGGAAATGATCAGCGCCACACCCGATCCCAGCTTGGTCTTCATCTCGTCCATCATGCCGGGCAGATCCTTGCCGGCCACGTTGCTGACCTTGCGCGCGGTGAACCGGATGCCCGAGATTTCGCGCTCATCCTCGGACGCATCGCCCATCGCCGCCTCACGGCGAAGCTGCGCCACCTCGTTGGCAAGGGCGCGGCGTTCTTCGACCAAGGCGCGGGTGCGATCCACCACCTCGGCCGGGGCGGCCTTCAGAAGGGACGCCACATCGGCCAACTGACGTGCCTGCGCGTTCAAGTGCGCCAAAGCCCCCTCACCGGTCAGTGCCTCGATCCGCCGCACACCCGACGACGACGCCGAATCGCCCAGAAGGACAAACAGTCCCACCTCGCCCAATTGGCCGACATGGGTGCCGCCGCACAGCTCCAGACTGTAGGTCGCGCCGTCGCTGCCTTTCCCGGACCCGTCACGGCGGCCCATGGATACCACGCGCACCTCGTCGCCGTATTTCTCGCCGAACAGCGCTTGCGCGCCAAGGGCCCGTGCGTCGTCCGGCGTCATGACACGCGTCACCACCCGGTCGTTCTGGCGGATCATCGCGTTGATCTCGCCTTCCACGGCGGCAATCTCATCGGCCGTCAGGGCCTTGGAATGGCTGAAGTCGAACCGCAGACGGTCGGGCCCGTTCAGGCTGCCCCGCTGCGCGACATGATCGCCCAAGGTGCGCCGCAGCGCCTCATTCAGCAGATGCGTGGCGGAATGGTTCGCCTGAACAGCGCCCCGACGCGCCCCGTCAACACGCAATTCCGCACCCTGCCCGGACCGGATCTCGCCCTCGACCACCTCGGCCGAATGGACCGACAGGCCCTGCGCCCTGCGGGTGTCCGTGATCCGCGCGCGGCCGGTGTCGGTGGCAATCTCGCCCGTGTCGCCGACTTGCCCGCCGCTTTCGGCATAGAAAGGTGTCTGGTTCAGAACGATCTGAACCTTCTGGCCAACCGTCGCCTGCGGCACCTCGGCCCCCTCGCGCACAAGCGCCTGAACCTGCCCCTCGGCGGTCAGGGTGTCGTAGCCCAGAAATTCGCTGGAGCCCACGCGGTCGGCCAGATCGAACCAGATCGCCGCGTCCTTCGTCTCACCCGAACCGGTCCAGGACGCGCGCGCCTTGGCCTTCTGTTCGGCCATCGCGGTATCGAACCCCGCCACGTCGACCGTCCGCCCCTTTTCGCGCAGGGCATCCTGCGTCAGATCCAGCGGAAAGCCGTAGGTGTCATAGAGCTTGAACGCCGCCGCCCCCGGCAGGGCCGCCCCGTCGGGCAGGCCGCCCAACTCATCGTCCAGAAGGCGCAAGCCACGATCAAGCGTCTGACGGAAGCGCGTTTCCTCCTGCAGCAGGGTATCTTCGATCAGTGCCTTCGCCGCGCCGAGTTCGGGATACGCCGCCCCCATCTGCCGCACAAGCGCCGGAACCAGCCGATACATCAGCGGGTCCTGCGCGCCCAATTGGTGCGCGTGGCGCATCGCCCGCCGCATGATGCGCCGCAGCACATATCCGCGCCCGTCATTCGACGGCATCACCCCATCCGCGATCAGAAACGACGTGGACCGCAAATGGTCGGCGATGACACGGTGGTGCGTCTTGCCCGGCCCATCGGGATCGGTGGAGGTGGCATTGGCGCTTGCCTCGATCAGGCTGCGCATCAGATCGGTATCGTAGTTGTCGTGCTTGCCCTGCAACAGCGCGCCGATCCGTTCCAGCCCCATGCCGGTGTCGATGGACTGCATGTCCAACGCACGCATGGATCCGTCCTCGAACATCTCGTTCTGCATGAAGACGAGGTTCCAGATCTCGATGAACCGATCGCCATCCTCGTCCGCCGAACCGGGGGGGCCGCCCCAGATCTTGTCACCGTGATCGAAGAAAATCTCGGTGCAGGGGCCGCACGGGCCGGTCGGGCCCATCATCCAGAAATTGTCATTGGTCGGAATGCGGATAATCCGGTCGTCGGACAGCCCCGCGACCTTTTTCCAGATGTTCGCCGCCTCGTCATCGGTGTGATAGACGGTGACCAGCAGGCGATCCTTCGGAATGTCGAAATCCTTGGTCAGCAATTCCCACGCGAAGGGGATCGCCTGTTCCTTGAAATAATCGCCAAAGCTGAAATTGCCCAGCATTTCAAAGAACGTATGGTGGCGGGCGGTATAGCCGACATTGTCGAGGTCGTTGTGCTTGCCGCCCGCGCGCACGCATTTCTGCGAACTGGTCGCGCGGACATAGTCGCGCTGCTCCTCTCCGGTGAAGCAGTTCTTGAACTGCACCATACCGGAATTGGTGAACATCAGCGTCGGGTCATTGCGCGGCACCAGCGGGCTGGAGGGCACGACCGTGTGGCCGTTGCGCGCATAAAAATCGAGGAAGGTGGATCGGATATCATTCAGCGAAGGCATAGCGGCCCCTGTCATTCTGTCCCGATCCGTTTACCCCCCTATGCCCCGCGCAACAAGGCCCTCACTCCTCGACGAGGTCGTCCGCACCCGGTTTGAAGCTGAAATCAAGCCCGTGCGTGGCCCGGACCTTGCCTTCGATCGAATTCGCGATCTGCGGATTGGCCTTGAGAAACTGCTTGGCGTTCTCGCGCCCCTGACCAATGCGCTCGTCCCCGAAGGAATACCAGGAGCCGGATTTCTCCACCACGCCGGCCTTCACGCCCAGATCGACCAGTTCGCCCAGTTTGGAGATGCCCTCGCCATACATGATGTCGAATTCCACCTCCTTGAAGGGCGGCGCCACCTTGTTCTTGACGACCTTCACGCGGGTCGAGTTGCCGACGACCTCATCCCGATCCTTGATCGCACCTGTGCGGCGGATATCCAGACGGACCGACGCATAGAACTTCAACGCATTGCCCCCCGTGGTCGTTTCGGGCGAGCCGAACATCACGCCGATCTTCATGCGGATCTGGTTGATGAAGATGACCATGCAGTTCGACCGACCGATGGAAGAGGTCAGCTTGCGCATCGCCTGGCTCATGAGACGGGCCTGCGAGCCCATCTGCATGTCGCCCATATCGCCCTCGATCTCGGACTTGGGCGTCAAGGCGGCCACCGAATCGACGACGATCATGCTGACCGCCCCGGAGCGGACCAGGGTCTCCACGATCTCCAGCGCCTGTTCGCCCGTGTCGGGCTGCGAGATCAGAAGATCGTCCAGATTGACGCCAAGCTTCTTGGCATAGGCGGGATCGAGCGCGTGTTCCGCATCGACGAAGGCGCAGATGCCGCCCTTCTTCTGCTCTTCCGCCACCGCATGGAGCGTCAACGTGGTCTTGCCCGAGCTTTCGGGGCCATAAATCTCGATGATCCGCCCCTTCGGCAAGCCGCCGATGCCAAGCGCGATGTCCAGACCAAGCGAGCCGGTGGAGGTCGCCTCCACATCCAGAACGGCGTTGTCCTGCCCCAGCTTCATGATCGAACCCTTGCCGAACTGGCGTTCGATCTGCGCCAGGGCGCTTTCCAGTGCCTTGGCCTTGTCCATGCTGGCCTTGTCCATGTCACGCTTTCCGTTCACTTCAAACAGGCTCCCCGTCGTCATTCGTGTCATCCCTTCTCGCACAGCAGGGGGCCACGGGGCAATCGCCCATGAATTCCCTTTTTGTTCACGCCTATATGCGCGCTGCCTTATGAGATATCAAGCATTTTCATCAAATTGATCTACATCGGAAATTGCTTAACCAATCGTTTACGCAATCTGACGAAAACATGCCGCACCATCGCAAAAGGGCCATAGTATGTTGGTTTTCTGGGAACGTCGCCTCGTCTTTCTCGCCACGCCCAAGACGGGATCGACCGCGATCGAGACCGCGCTCGAATCGCTGTCGGCCATGCCAGTGATGCGCCCCCCGGTGTTGAAGCACACGCCCGTTCAACGCTATCGCCGGTTCATCGGCCCCTATCTGAAAATGGCCTCGGGGCACGATTTCGAAACGGTGGCCCTGATGCGCGAACCGCGTGACTGGCTGGGAAGCTGGTTCCGCTATCGCACGCGCGAGGCGGTGGAGGCCGGCAAGGCCACCCGCGGCATGACCTTCGACGATTTCGTCACCGCCTATGCCGCCGATCCGCAACCGGCCTTTGCCGATGTCGGATCGCAGGAACGGTTTCTGCGCCCCCGGAACGGCGAAGGTGTGGACCACCTGTTCCGCTATGAGGATATCGACGCCTTCGTCATGTTCCTTGAGGATCGTCTGGATTGCGCGATCACCCTGCCGCGCCTGAACGTCTCCCCTCCCGGCGCCCTCGACCTGTCGGATCAGGCGGAGGCCCTGCTGCACAAGGCCTGCGCGCGGGATTTCGATCTTTACGACCGTCTCAGCCCAGAAGGCGTTGCACCGTCATGGTCAGCTCCGTAAGCGAAAACGGCTTGGGCAGGAACACGGAGTTCGGAATGTGCGCCTGCTCGTCCGAGAACGTCTCCTCGGCATAACCGGAGACGAAGATCACCCGGGCATCGGGACGGTCGCCTTGTGCGATCCGCACCCAAGCCGGCCCGTCAAGGCCCGGCATCACCACATCCGTCACGAACAGATCCACACGCAGGGTCGCATCCTCAAGAATGGTCAGCGCGTCCTCGCCGCTCGCGGCCTCCACCACGGTGTATCCCCGCAGGCGCAACGCGCGCGACGCGAAGGCGCGGACCGGGGCCTCATCCTCCACCAGCAGAACCACGCCCTCCCCCTGACGATGGGTAAGAAGGGGCGCGGGCGCGGGTGCCGCCTCCACCATATCGACGCTGCGCGGAAGATAGATGTGGAAGGTGCTGCCCTGCCCCGGCGCGCTGTCCACGAAGATATAGCCCCCGGTCTGCTTGACGATCCCATAGACGGTGGAGAGGCCAAGCCCCGTCCCCTCGCCCACGCGCTTGGTCGTGAAGAACGGCTCGAAAATCTTGTCGAGATTCTCGGCCGGAATGCCCACGCCCGAGTCGCCCACGCAGATCACGGAATAGTCGCCCGCCGGAAGAACGGCCTGATTGCGGCGCATCTCGGTCTTCAGCGTGATGCTGGCGGTCTCAATCCGAATCTCGCCCCCCTGGGGCATCGCGTCGCGCGCGTTGACCACCAGATTCATGATCACCTGCTCCAACTGACGCCGGTCGGCCTGCACGCGGCCAAGGCCCGCCGCATGGGACAGGCGCAGGCGCACCCGTTCCCCCACCAGCCGGTTCAAAAGATGCGTCAGATCCGACAGCACCTCGGGCAGATCAAGCGGTTCCAGCTTCTGCGTCTGCTTGCGCGAGAATGCCAGAAGTTGGCCGACCAAACTTGCGGCGCGATTGGCGTTCTGGTGGATCTGCACCAGATCCGAATATTCCGGATCGCCGGGATCGTGACGCAGCAGCAGCAGGTCGCAATGGCCCGAAATGGCGGTCAGAAGGTTGTTGAAATCATGCGCTACACCGCCCGCCAACTGACCGATGGCCTGCATCTTCTGGCTTTGGTTGAATTGCGCCTCAAGCACCTTCAGGGCCGTCGCGTCGATCAGGACCGCAAGGACCCCGGCCTTGCCGTCCACCGGCATCGGGCGGACCGCGATCTGGACATACCGCTCGCCCGTGCCGCGTTTCAGCTTCAGCACTTCGGCGGCCGGGGGCACCCGGCCTTCGGCCACGTCGTGCACCCAATTCACGACAGATCGCCCCAGCCCCTCGAACAGATCACCGACCCCGGCCCGCATGTCCGTCAGATGAAGCTGTTCGCGCGCGGTGGCGTTGGCGCGCCGCACCGTGCCGTCGGATGCCAGAAGCAGCAGGGCCAGCGGCACCTGATCGAAGAACGGATCAGGGGCAGATGGCGCAGGGTTGTCCGGCAGCGCCGGCGGGCTGCGACGCTCCAGCCGCCAGACGAAACAATCCGGCCCCGCCCGGTGCACCGACAGGCGCACCACGGCCGCCGTCGTGGCGATGTCGTCCGAGGCCCATCCGTTCACCGCCGCCCGTTTTCGCAAACGGAACAGCGCAAGATCGGGTTCGGCGATCAGGGACATGAGATCGTCGTCCACGGGCGCGGTCCGCGCGACGCGGTTGGCCCAAAGCCGTGCCCCGCACCCCCGCGTGGCAAAGCTGGGAACCGGATCATCCTCGGCCAAGGCGGCCAGCGCGGCAATCAGCGCCCGTTCGCGCAGGATCCGCACCCCCACCGCCACCGCCCCGATTGCGGCCATGGTCCAGAAGGTAAAGGTGATCGCCAGAACCACCTCGGCCATCCGCACCTCCTGCACCAGAAGGACAAGGGGCAACATCAGGGCGCCAAGACCCAGCAAGACGGCAATCCAGCGGAGGGGAACGAAAAAGCGTGTCATCCTGCCGCTGTGCCAGTCAGAGGTTAATGCCTGATTAACCCTGCTTGCGAAGCGAAGAAAGATGAAACCCGTCCCCGCCATCCAGCGGCGTCAGGCTGCGCTGGTGCACCAGATCCCAACCGGAGTGCCGCGCCTGAAACGCCGCGATCTGCCCCGCATTCTCGCGCATCAGGACCGAGCAGGTCACATAGGCCAGATGCCCGCCCGCACGAACCACCCCCGCCACCTGATCCAGTATCCCGGCCTGAATGGCCACGAGATCCGTCAGACGATCGGCGGTCAGCGCCCATTTCCCTTCGGGGGCCCGCCGCCAGCTGCCCGACCCGGAACAGGGCACATCGGCCAACACCAGATCATACGTCCCCGCAAGGGCGGTCGCGGTGTCGACCTGCCCGATCGTCACCTTCGCGCGCTTGGCCCGCGCCGCCAAATCCGCCATGCGACCCGGCGCGGCATCATGCGCATCGATCCGAACCCGCGCCCGCGCGGCCATGGCCAGCGCCTTCCCCCCGCCACCTGCACAGAAATCCAACACCCGTTGGCCATCCGCCAGCGGCAGATCCGCGATCACCGCCTGCGAGGCGACATCCTGCAACTCCACCCCGCCCGAAAGATAGGTGGCCGAGGTCTGGATCTTGCGCGCGCCGTCCGTCACCTGCAACGCGCTGGCGGCCAACGGATGGGGAACGGTTGCGATCCCATCCTGTGCCAGGGACCGGGCGGCATCCGGGCGGGTCGCGCGCAAGAAGACCGGCGCGCGATGGCGCAGTGCCTCCATCACCGGCGCGAACCGATCGCCCAGCGACTGTCGCAGCTCATCCGCGAGCCAGTCCGGGCAATCCAGCGCCGCGTTGCCCGACGGCGCCGTGCCCGCATCATCTTCCGTGATCGCGGCGGGTGCGTGGCCCACGCCTGTGAAAAGGGCAGCCGGATCGTCGCCCCGCGCCCGCACCCCGCCCAGAACCAATCCGCGCCCCGTCTCTCCCCCGCCAAGGGCGGCATGGCTGCGGCGGCAGCGGACCGCGTCGAACACCAGATCCCGCACCGCGTTCCGGTCGCCCGACCCTGCGAACCGGCTGGCCCGCGCCCAGTTCACCAGCGCCTTTTCCACCGGCATTCCCGCCAGCCAGCGGTCCAGTATCTCGATCGCGGCGGACAGGCGGGCGGCGGGTGTCATGGGAACCTCATCATCATTCCCCCGCCTCCTATCGTGACAGCGCGGACAAGTCACGACACTATGGCTTGCCCGACCCATGGGCGATCGTCTAAACGCCCCGAAAAACAGAAAGCGCGCCATGCCCCACGACATCATCGCCCGCTGCGAGGCCAAGGGCCTGCGCATGACCGAACAACGGCGCACCGTGGCCCGCGTGATCGGCGAGGCGGAGGATCATCCCGATGTGGAGGAGCTGTTCGCCCGCGCCGCCGTGATCGACCCGCGCATCTCTCTTGCCACGGTCTATCGCACGGTCAAACTGTTCGAGGAAGCGGGCATCCTGGACCGGCTGGAGTTCGGCGACGGGCGCGCGCGGTACGAGGATGCCGAGCGGGACCACCACGATCACCTGATCGACCTGCATACCGGACAGGTGATCGAGTTCGTGGACCCCGAAATCGAGGCGCTTCAGGAAAAGATCGCGCAGAAGCTGGGCTATACCCTGAAGGGCCACCGGATGGAGCTTTATGGCGTTCCGCGGAAAGGCTGATGTTCGCGCGAACAGGCTTTTCACGGTCATGACGGCGGGCTAGAACCCCATCAGGCCATAAAAGGACAGGTTCATGAGCACGATCATCGACATCCACGCGCGCGAGATTCTTGACAGCCGCGGCAACCCGACGATCGAAGTGGACGTGACGCTGGAAAGCGGCGCAATGGGCCGCGCGGCGGTGCCCTCGGGCGCCTCCACCGGCGCGCATGAGGCGGTGGAAAAGCGCGACGGCGACAAGGGCCGCTATCTTGGCAAGGGCGTGCTGGAGGCCGTGGCCGCCGTCAACGGCGAAATCGCCGAGGAGCTGGTCGGCTTCGACGCCACCGAACAGGCGGGCATCGACCGCACGATGATCGAGCTGGACGGCACCCCGAACAAGGGCCGTCTGGGTGCAAACGCGATTCTGGGCGTATCGCTGGCCGTGGCCAAGGCGGCATCGGAATTCACGATGCAGCCGCTTTACCGGTATGTCGGCGGCACGTCGGCGCGCATCCTGCCGGTTCCGATGATGAACATCATCAACGGCGGCGAACACGCCGACAACCCGATCGACATTCAGGAATTCATGATCATGCCGGTGGCCGCGGACAATATCCGCGATGCCGTGCGCATGGGGTCCGAAGTCTTCCACACGTTGAAGAAGGAACTTTCGGCAGCCGGTCTTTCCACCGGGATCGGGGATGAGGGCGGGTTCGCACCCAACATCAACTCCACCCGCGAAGCACTGGATTTCATTTTGAAATCCATCGAAAAGGCGGGCTACCGTCCGTGTGAGGATATCTACCTCGCGCTCGACTGCGCCGCGACCGAATACTTCAAGGACGGCAAGTATGTCATGGCGGGCGAAGGCAAGACCCTAACCTCGGCCGAGAACGTGGATTACCTTGCGGCGCTGTGTGGCGATTATCCCATCATCTCCATCGAGGATGGCTGCGCCGAGGATGACTGGGACGGCTGGAAACTGTTGACCGACCGCCTGGGCAAATCGGTGCAACTGGTGGGCGACGATCTGTTCGTGACGAACCCCAAACGTCTGGCCGAAGGGATCGAGCGCGGCTGCGCGAACTCCATGCTCGTGAAGGTGAACCAGATCGGCACGTTGACCGAAACCCTCGCCGCCGTCGATATGGCGCACCGCGCCCGTTACACCAACGTCATGTCCCACCGCTCGGGCGAGACGGAAGACACGACCATCGCCGATCTGGCGGTTGCCACGAATTGCGGTCAGATCAAGACGGGATCGCTGGCACGGTCGGACCGGTTGGCCAAATACAACCAACTGATCCGTATTGAGGAGATGTTGGGCGAAGTGGCTGAATACGCCGGCCGCTCGATCCTGAAACGCTGAGGAGGCGGGCCGCCCTTAACCGGGCGGCCATGCCATCCGCCCGCCGGTCACCGGCTGCGGAACACCCGTGGTCATGGGGGCCGACAAGGTCATCCCCCGCGCCACCCGCACCGCCAGATAGGCGAAGGCCTGCGCCTCAAGCATGTCTCCGTCCAGATCGAACGCCTCCACGCCATGCACGTCGGCCTGAAGCCGTTGCGCCAGCATGTCCATCATCGTCCGGTTCTTGCGTCCGCCGCCCGTCACCAGAACCCGGTCCACCGGCACGGGCGCGTGGTCCAGCGCAAGGGCGACCCCCTCTACCGCGCAGCGGGTCAACGTGGCGCAGGCATCGCCATCCGAAAGATGATCCACGGCCCGAAGAATGCCGTGGAAATCATTGCGATCCAACGATTTTGGGGGAATGTCTCGAAAATAGGCGTGCTGGGTGAAGGCGCTCAGAACACCCTCATCCACCTTGCCCGCACCGGCCAATGCCCCGTCAATATCCGCATCAAGCCCCCGGCGTGCCCGCATCAGATCGTTGATGGGCGCATTCGCGGGGCCGGTGTCGAAGGCGAGCAGCGCGCCGTTCATGTCGGGCGCGGAACGTCGCGGGTCGAGCCAGGTGATGTTCCCGACCCCGCCAAGGTTTACGAACGCAACAGGACGGTCCATTCCCGACCAGCGCGCACAGGCGTGATGGAAGAACGGCGCCAGCGGGGCCCCTTGCCCCCCCATCCGCACATCGTGGCTGCGGAAATCCCAAGCCACGGGACGGCCGAGCCCCGCCGCCAGCCCTTCGCCGGACCCGACCTGCAAAGTCCCCCGCCCACGCGGATCATGCGCCAGCGTCTGTCCGTGAAAGCCCACGATCTCCGCCTCGGGAAAGCCTGACAGCACCTCGGCATGGACCCGCTCGACCACCTGGGTTGCCGCGGCAACCTCCGCCCCTTCCCACAGACCCAGGGCGGCGCGCAGGACATCGTGCTCCGCGTCATCATACGCGCGATAGGCGCTGCGTCCGAACTCCAGAATCCGGTCGCCATCGGTCAGCACCATCGCCGCATCCACCCCGTCAAGCGAGGTGCCCGACATCGCCCCAAGCGCCCAGACCGGCCCCGATTTCAACATGGTCAATTCCCCCCATGGCGGTTATAGCCTGACCTGCACGATATAAAGCACGAGAACAACCATGACCTACCATGCGAAATCGGACTTCCTGCGCGTGATGATGGAACGCGGTTATCTGGCCGACTGCACCGATTATCAGGGCCTTGACGAGGCTTTGGTGAAAGGGGTCGTTCCGGCTTATATCGGCTATGACGCGACGGCGGCCTCGCTGCATGTGGGGCATCTTTTGAACATCATGATGCTGCGCTGGCTGCAGAAGACGGGCCACAAGCCGATCACCCTGATGGGCGGCGGTACGACCAAGGTCGGCGACCCGTCTTTCCGGGCGGATGAACGCCCCCTTCTAACACCCGAGAAAATCGGGGAAAACATCGGCGGCATGAAGAAGGTGTTCGCGCAATACCTGACCTATGGCGACGGGGCGAACGACGCCATGATGCTTGATAACGCCGAATGGCTGGACAATCTGAACTACCTTGAATTCCTGCGCGACATCGGGCGGCATTTCTCGGTCAACCGGATGCTGTCCTTTGAATCGGTGAAATCGCGTCTGGACCGGGAGCAAAGCCTCAGCTTTCTCGAATTCAACTACATGATCCTTCAGGCCTATGACTTTCTGGAACTGAACCGCCGCTATGGCTGCGTCTTGCAGATGGGCGGATCGGACCAGTGGGGCAACATCGTCAACGGGATCGACCTGACGCGGCGGGTGCTGGACAACCAGATCTTCGGCCTGACCTCTCCGCTTCTGACCACCTCGGACGGGCGCAAGATGGGCAAGTCGGCGGGCGGGGCCATCTGGCTGAACGGGGACATGCTGTCGGCCTATGACTTCTGGCAGTTCTGGCGCAACACGACCGATGCCGATGTGGGCCGGTTCCTGAAACTCTATACCGAACTGCCGGTGGAGGAGTGCGACCGTCTGGGCGCACTTCAGGGGGCGGAGATCAACGCGGCAAAGGTCCGTCTGGCGAATGAGGTGACAACCCTGCTGCACGGCGCGGATGCGGCGGCCGCGGCCGAGGCGACGGCCCGCGCGGTTTTCGAGCAGGGCGGCGTCGGCGGCGAGTTGGAGGTGGTCACCCTGCCCGCAACCACCCTGGCCGAGGGGCTGAGCGTCGTGCGGTTCCTGGTCGATGCCGGCCTTGTCACCTCGGGCAAGGAGGCCAAGCGGCTGGTGGCCGAAAGCGGGTTGCGCTTCAACAACGACGTGGTGGACGATCCGAACCTGACCGTCACGCCCGACATGCTGAGGGATGATCTGAAAGTGTCGATCGGGAAGAAAAAGCACCGGCTGGTGCGCCTCTCCTGATCGTGGGGTTGTCCTTCAGGGCAGGTGCCGCATTATTAAGGCGAACCAAACAGGCAGACGCACGATGACGTTCAAATCCATTCTCACCGCCACCGCGATGGTCGCCCTTTTGGCGGGCTGCGAGCAGATCACCCAGATCACGGAGCAGCCGCCCGCCGTCAGCACCGAGCCGCAATTCTTCGAGAACGCCTATGCCGCGCGCAAGGACGGGTCGTTCAACATCCCGGCCATCCCCGAGGATCAGATCCCCGTCGCCTATCGTCGGCAGATCATCCCCTATGCCACCGACCAGGCGCCGGGAACGATCATCATCGACCCGAACCGGGCCGTCCTTTACCTTGTGCAAGAAGGTGGCAAGGCGATCCGCTACGGCATCTCGGTCGGGCGGGACGGGTTCGGCTGGTCCGGCACGGCCCTTGTGTCGCGCAAGGGGCGGTGGCCCACCTGGACCCCGCCGGCCGAGATGATCGCCCGCCAGCCGTCGCTGGAGAAGTGGCGTGACGGGCAGCCCGGCGGTCCGACGAACCCGATGGGCGCGCGGGCGCTTTACCTGACGCTGGACGGGCGGGATTACGGATATCGCATCCACGGCACGCCGGAATGGCGCACGATCGGGCGTCGCGCCTCCTCGGGCTGTTTCCGCATGATCCAGCAAGACATCATCGACCTGCATTCGCGCGTGCCGTCGGGAACGAAGGTCATCGTGCTGAACTCTGCCGGGGAAATCCCCACACGCAACACGCTGCCGCCGCCCGCGCCGAAACCCCCGGCGCCCAAACGCGCCGCAGCGCCGGTCGCGGAAACGGCAACCCCCGCCGTGGTGGAGCAGGAAACCCTCCCCGCCGCCCCGGAGGCCGAGGCACCGGAACCGGCGGAGACGACCGACACCCCGGTCAACCCACCCGCCACGTCCGAGGAACCGGCGACGACGGACGACCCCGCCCCCGACCTTCCGGCGGAACCGGTCACCCCGCCCGCCGAACCTGCCGATACCGACACCCCGTCGGAGGGTCCAGCCCCTCAGCCGCAGTGAACCGCCTCCGGCACGGCGCGAATGCCCCGCCGTGCCGCGATTTTGAGCGGTGGTGAAACGAAGCTGCGCTTTTCCCCGCGCGGTTTCGCGTTTATTCTGGCCCCTTATGGCGGAAGGCGCGGGGCACCATGTCGGCACATCGAGCGGTCATCGGAATCATCGGGAACAACCAATCCTTGATGGAGGGGTATTCCGCCCATGTCAGCGGACGCCTCAGCAGCGAGGCCGTGGCGCAGGCGGCAGGTTGCATGCCGATCGTCATCCCTTCGGACCCCCGCCTCGTATCCACCCACGAACTTCTGGACCTGTGCGACGGCTTTCTTCTGACCGGCGGGCGGCCCAACGTCCACCCGGAGGAATATGGTGAGGCCGAGACCCCGGCCCATGGCAGCTTTGACCGCCACCGCGATGCCGTCACCCTGCCCCTTGTCCGGGCCTGCGTCGAACGCGGCCAACCCTTTCTTGGCATCTGTCGCGGGTTTCAGGAGGTGAACGTGGCGATGGGGGGCACCCTCTATCCCGAGATCCGCGATCTGCCGGGGCGGCAGAACCACCGGATGCCCCCTGACGGCACGCAGGAGGAGAAGTTCGCGCTGCGCCACAGCGTCCGGTTCACCCCGAACGGCCCTTTCCATCGCCTGATGGGGCACGAGGAGGTGATGACCAACACCCTTCATGGCCAGGGGATCAAGACTGCGGGACAGCGCGTGGTAATCGACGGGCACGCCCCCGATGGCACGCCCGAAGCCCTCTATGTCAAGGATGCGCCGGGGTTCACGATGTCGGTGCAGTGGCACCCGGAATGGCGTGCGGCGCTGGATCCGGTGTCACGACCGCTGTTCGCGGCCTTCGGTCAGGCCGCCCGCGATTGGGCGGCCCGTCGCAGCGGCCTCAGGATCAGCGCCTGATCACGCGCGATCCGCCACGACCTGCGCGGCGGCCGCCAGCGCCCCGTCGCCATGCGGGATGTCCAGGGCCTTCATCGCCGCCTCCATCACCGCCAGAACGCCCAAGGTCATATGGGCGTTCACATGCCCCATATGCGCCACGCGCAGAAACCCGTGATAGGCGGGATCCGTCGGTTCGGCCATGCCAAGCCCGATCCCCAGGATCACGCCCGCGTTCTTTTCCGTCCAGGCGCGGATCGCGGTGCCGTGCGGGGCGCCGAACCGCGCCGCCGTGACGGCGCGGGCGCGAAAGGCCGGATCGGCGACGTTCAGGCCGATATTCGGATTGCCCAAGCTCCAGGCATCGAACGCGGCCCAGACGGTATGGGCCAGCGCGTCGTGGCGGTCGAACACCGCCTCGCGCCCCTCTTCGCGGATCATGGTCAGCGCCTCGCGCAGGCCCAGCAGAAGGTGGGTCGGTGCCGTGCCCGCAAACTGTTCATAGAAGAACGAGAAATCCGTGCGCGGACCCCAATCCCACATCGGGGTGACAAGGTCGGTCCGCGGGGCCTCCTTGGCCTTGTCCGAGAACCAGACCAGCCCCAGTCCCGGCGGGGTCATCAACCCCTTCTGGCTGGCCGAGATCATCACGTCCACGCCCCAACCGTCGAATTCGAACGGATCGCAGCCGAAAGACGCGACCGCATCCACGGCCAAAAGCGCGTCGTGCCCCGCCGCGTCGATGGCCCCACGCACCGCGCGCACGTCGTTGCGGACCGAGGTGGCTGTGTCCACATGCGTCATCAGAACGGCGCGGATCGACGGGTCGGCGCGCAAGGCCTCCTCCACCCGCGCGGGATCGATGGGGGATTTGAGCCCGAAGTCCAGAACCTCGACCTCCACCCCGATCTGTCGGGCGGCGGCGGCCCAGCCCACGCCGAAGCGCCCCGTCACCAACACCAGCGCCTTGTCCCCACGCGAGAACATGTTCATGTTCGCCGCTTCCCACGCGCCGTGGCCGTTGGTGATATAGATGGCAAGGTTCGACGACGACCCCGCCAGCCATTTCAGATCCTGCCGGACGGTGGCCACGCTTTCGACCAGTTCCCCCTCGTAGATGTTCGGGGCGGCGCGATGCATCGCGGCCAGCACACGGTCGGGCATGACCGAAGGTCCGGGAATGGCGAGATAGTGGCGACCGTTGGCAAGGCTCATTCCGAACTCCGGCAAGTGGATGTCCGAAAGGGCTACGCCCGGCGTCGCGCCCCGTCAATGGGTCAGCCCCAGCCCGCGTCTTGTCAGGGGGGGCCGTGCAGGCTAGACCCAAGGCCCAAGGCGGAGAGGTCCATGTCCGACACCCAATTGAACGACAACCAATTGAACGACACGACCACGAAGGACCCACGCTATGCGTCGTCGCGTCTGTTCGGGCGGTTGTGGCGCGGATACCTGCACCGTCACAAGGGCAAGATGCTGCTGGCCTTCCTCTTGATGGTGATCGAGGGGTCCACCCTTGGGTTCCTGTCGTGGATGATCAAGCCGCTGTTCGACCGCGTCTTCACACCGGGCGGCGAAGGCGCGCTGCTGTGGGTCGGGCTGGGAATTTTCGGACTGTTTCTGGTGCGGGCCACCACGTCGATCCTGTCGCGCGCGCTGTTGACGCGGATCGCGCAGCAAAGTTCGACGGCGATGCAGGCCGATCTTCTGAGCCACCTTCTGACGCTGGATCAATCGTTTTTCCAACGCAATTCACCCGGCGCCCTGATCGAACGGGTGCAGGGCGACACGGGCGCGGTGCAAGGGGTCTGGACCTCGATCATCACCGGCGTGGGGCGGGATGCGATCGCGCTGACCGGGCTTCTGGTGGTCGCCCTCACGATCGACGTGTGGTGGACGCTGGCGGCCCTGATCGGCGCGCCGCTGCTGATCCTGCCCGCCGTGATCGTTCAGCGCTACATCCGGCGCAAGGTGGGTCAGACGCGCTTGCAGGCGGGTTTGCGCGCCACACGGCTGGACGAGATCTTTCACGGCATTCAGGCGATCAAGCTGAACCGGATGGAAAGCTATCAGACCGGACGCTTTCGCAGCATCGTCGGCAGCATCGTCCGGGCCGAGGTCAAGACCGCCACAGGCCGCGCCTCGATCCCCGCGCTGATCGACGTGATCACCGGCCTTGGCTTTTTCACCGTCCTCATGCTGGCGGGCGGAGAGATCGCGTCGGGCGAGCGGACGGTGGGCGAGTTCATGTCGTTCTTCACCGCCATGGCCCTGACGTTTCAGCCGATGCGCCGACTGGGCGACATGTCGGGGTTCTGGCAGGTGGCGGCGGCCAGTCTGACCCGCATCTTCCGTCTGTTCGACCTCATGCCCACGCCGCGCCCGCCGGCCACCGCGAAACCGCGCGGCACGCCACCCACGATCGAACTGCGCAACGTCACCTTCGCCTATGCCGATCTGCCGGTGTTGAACGGGGCCAGCTTCACCGCCAAGGCGGGCAAGATGACGGCGCTGGTCGGCGCGTCCGGCGCGGGGAAAAGCACGGTGTTCCACCTGCTGACCGGCCTTGCCCGCGCCAAGGGCGGCCAGATCCTGATGGACGGGCAGGATATCGGCACCTTCAGCCTTGAGGATCTGCGCAGCCAGTTTGCCGTCGTCTCGCAGGATTCCGCGCTGTTTGACGAAACGATCCGCGAGAATGTCGTTCTGGGACGCCAGGTATCCGAAGACGCGCTGACCGCCGCCCTGAATGCCGCGCATGTGACGGAATTCGTGCGCAACATTCCCGATGGTCTGGACAGCCATGCCGGACCGCGCGGCTCCGCCCTGTCGGGGGGGCAGCGGCAACGCGTGGCCATTGCGCGCGCGCTGATGTCGGACGCGCCGGTCCTGCTGATGGACGAGGCGACCTCGGCTTTGGATGCGCAGTCCGAGGCGGTGGTGGCGGGGGCGCTGGCCCAGGAAAGCCATGGCCGCACGATGCTGGTCATCGCCCACCGCCTGTCCACCATCCGCGAAGCCGACAGCATCGTGGTCATGGATCAGGGCCGGGTTGTAGATCAGGGCACGCATGACGATCTTCTGCAGCGGGGCGGCCGTTATGCCGACCTCTACAATCTGCAATTCAAGGATCAGTCATGACCGAACGCACCCTTTGGACCCTGACCGGGGCGGACCGGCTCGATTTTCTCCAGAACCTCGTGACGAACGATGTGGCGGCGCTGACCGAAGACGGCATCGTCTGGACCGGATTTCTGACACCGCAGGGCAAATATCTGGCGGATTTCTTCGTGATCCGCACGGGTGATGATCTGCTGATCGACATTCCCACCCCGATCGCCGCCGCCACGTTGCAGCGGCTGAACATGTACCGCCTGCGGGCCGATGTCGCGATTGCCCCGGCGCAGCGGCAGGTCACGCGCGGCCTCGGCACCCCACCGCCAGGCGCCTTCGCCGATCCCCGGCATCCGGCGCTGGGCTGGCGCGGCTATGAAGGTCAAACACCGGAGGAAGGGGTGGATTGGGACGCGCTGCGGGTCGAGCATCTGATCCCCGAGAGCGGCACGGAACTGGGACCGGATACGTTCATCCTGGAAATGGGGTTCGAACGCCTGCACGGCGTCGATTTCCGCAAGGGCTGTTACGTGGGGCAGGAAGTGACGGCCCGCATGAAACACAAGACCGAGCTGAAGAAGGGTCTGGTGCGCGTCACGGTCGACGGTCCGTCCGACACGGGCAGCGACATCACGGCGGATGGCCGGGCCGCCGGGCGTCTGTTCACCCGGTCCGGTCACCGCGCCTTGGCCTATCTGCGGTTTGACCGCGCCGACGGGGGGCTTCAGGCGGGCGAGGCTCGGATCGAATTCGATACCCGGTGATGCAGTTCGGCCACAAGATTAACAAAATTTACCACTGAGACGGCAATGGGGATGATCCGATCATCTGCTGCTATACACTTCGGGGTATACACAACGCTCCCCCGTTCTCACTCGTATGAGGTACTGATCATGCCCATGGCTCGTTCCATTTTCGTCGGCACCGTGGTTGCCGCCTTCGCAATGCCCGCTTTCGCCGGCGGCCCGGTCGTTGTCACGCCGGAACCGGTCGTCACCCCGGTCGTGGTCCCCCCGCCGCCGCCCAGCTTCGCAGGCGGATATGTCGGTGCGGGCCTCGGCTATGCCTTCGGCGCCGATGACGAAGTTGGCATCCGCCCACTGGCCGATGCGCCGGGTTCGTTCCCCCGCACGGTTGCCGGCAGCGCCGACGTGAACGGTGCCGTCGCCAACATCCACACCGGTTACCGCTGGCAGCAGCCGGGCAGCAACTTCGTCTATGGTGTCGAAGCGATGTTCAGCGCCGGTGAGGTGAGCGACTTCACCCAAGAGAACGGCTATCGCGCCGAAAGCAAGATCAAATGGGCGGGCACGCTGCGCGGCCAGCTCGGCTATACCGTGCGCCCGGACACGCTGCTGTACGGCTTTGCCGGTTATTCCAAAGCCCGTTCGGAATACAAGGTTGTCGGCCCCCTGGGCGTGATCGACGAAAAGGACGACATCGACGGCTACGTCGTCGGCCTGGGTCTGGAGCGTATGCTGAACGACCGTTGGTCGGTCCGCGGCGAATACGAATACGCGAACTACGGCAAGGACGAATATGTGTCCGACACGGGCGTGTACCGCACCGAAGCGACGCCGGAATTCAGCACGATCCGCATTGGCGTGAACTACAACTTCTAATTTTCACGACATACCTTGGACGGCCCCCCTTTCGGGGGCCGTCTTTTCGTTGCCGCGACCCGGAAATACGCTACCATAGCGGCAGATCCCTTTTTCCGTGTGTTCCGCCGTGCAATTGGCACCTGATCCGCAAAGCTTTGTCCCATTGCCCGCCTGCGTCAGTCGCGGGACGATGGTCGACACCTATCACGGGCCGATGCCGGTGGAGGATATCGTCGTCGGCGATCTTCTGATGACCAAGGATGATGGATTTCAGCCGGTGCGCTGGCTTGGCGCGATCATGGCCGAAGGGCGCGGACGTCTTGCGCCGGTCCGCATCTCCTCGGGCGTCATTGGAAACGGTCGCAGTCTCATCGTCTCGCAACAGCAACCCATCCTCGTGTCCGACTGGCGCGCGGAACTGCTGTTCGGCACGCGAGAGGTTCTGATCCCGGCCCGCCTTCTGGTGAATGAGGAAACGATCTGGATCCGGGAGGGGGGGATGATCGACTATCATCTCATCCTGTTCGACCGGCATCAGATTTTCTATGCCGACGATTCCTTTGCCGCCAGCTTCAACCCCGCCGCACCCGGCCGTGACATGATCGGCGCCGAGGCGTGCGAGGCGGTGTGCCGCGCCCTTCCCGCCCTGAAGGACGGATGGGACGCCTATGGCCCGCCCTGTCGCCCGGTCATGAAGCCGTACGAGATGCGGGCACTGAAGGCTTACGGCGTTTGACGCATGGATTGTCGCGCGGCGCGGGATATGTCAGGAAGGGGCTGTTGCGCCACCGTTCGGGAAGAGTTCGCATGCCCCATTTCACTACCCTTCGCACCGTGATGGTGGACACGCAGGTCCGCCCTTCGGATGTCACCACCTATTCCATCATCGAGGCGCTGCTGTCCGTTCCCCGGGAATGCTACGTCCCCGACCACCTGCGCGCCGTCGCCTATACGGGGGAAAACCTTCCCATCGGGCCGAACCGCGTCATTCTGGACCCGCGCAGCTTCGCCAAGCTCTTGGACGCGCTGGCCATTCGCAAGGATGAACTGGCCTTGGATATCGGCTGTGGCTACGGCTATTCGGCGGCGGTGATCGCCCATCTGGCCGATGCGGTGATCGCGGTGGAAGGTCCGGGCATGGCGGAGGAGGCCGAACAACGTCTCTCCCGGCAATCGGTGGACAATGCGGTCGTTCTGGCCGCCGACCTGACCGCCGGTGCGCCCAAGCATGGTCCCTATGATGTCATCGTGATCGAAGGCGCGGTGGAGGACGTTCCCCCGCAGATCGTTGACCAGTTGAAGGAAGGCGGGCGGATCGGCGCGCTGTTCATGGAACGCAACCTCGGCGTGGCGCGGATCGGCTACAAGGTGGACGGGGCGATCAGCTGGCGTCCGGCGTTCAACGCGAGCGCGCCGGTCATGTCGGATTTCACGGCCCCCCGCGCCTTCGCGCTTTGACACCTCAACCGGAAAGGTGACCGTATGAAGGTCGATGATCCGACGGACGATGTTCTCGCCTCGCTGCGCCGGTTGACGGCGGGAACGGCGGATCTTCCGGTTCTGGTCCTGACCCCGGACCTGCGCGTCCCCGCCCAACCGGGCGAGGTTCACGACCGCCTTGCCCCGATCGACGAGGATGTCCTGCACGAATTGGTCCGCGACCTTCTGGCCGAGGAATTGCAGGGCCCGCTCGGAGAGAAGATCACCCGCAACATTCGCAAGATGGTCCGCGCCGAAATTGCGCGCGAACTTGCGATGCGGGATTTGAAATAAAAAACGCCCCGAAAGATCGAGGCGTGAAAAACGTCTGGCGATGGCGTATCAGGCCGCTTGGGCCTGATCCAGTTCCAACGCGTGGCGACGCTCGCTCTCCTCGCGCGACAGGGCGACCGAGGTGCGGATCCCCTTGCCCACGAATTCCATCAACCCCTTGACAACCCGCTCGTTCGGATCGATGCCGGCACAAGACAGAACTTCGCGCCCATCGCGGGACCGGGCCCAGCGGGCGATCTGATCCGGGCCATTGCCATACTTCTTGTCATCGGCAATCGCGTCATCGAGAGCCGCGAGCACGACGGCGGCAAAGAGCTTGCGCGAGCGCTGCCCTTGTTCGAAATTGAATGCGGTGCTGTCAACGAAGTCGGCCATCGCTGCTTCCTATTCTTGCTTTTCGTCAGTGGCGTCAGGCGGGGATAATCCCTTTAACCTTGCGTTAGGACTACCCATTTGGAACACCTGTCATGCACAACATGCATGGCGCTGTTCAAATAATGGGCAGTTCGTCCATGTCGTCTGGTTGCGATATAGGCATGGCCCCTGTTCGATCAAGACATTTGTTAGGCTTTCGTTACCAAAGGACAAACTCGGGCGGCATCACGCTTTTCTTTCCTGCGGACACCGTCTATTTTGGCAGAAATTTGCTTCAGTCGGGGGGACGACCGTGAAAAAGTTTATGATGGCGACGGCATCGGTGGCGTTGATGGGCGGCATGGCGCAGGGGGAAGAGGTGAAGATGGGGATCATCCTCGGCTTTACCGGGCCGCTGGAATCGATCACGCCGGCCATGGCCGCCGGAGCCGAGATGGCGATGACCGAGGTCAGCGAATCCGGCAAGCTTCTGGACGGGTCCACCGTTGTGCCCGTGCGCGCGGATTCCACGTGCGTTGACGCGACGGCAGCCACCGCCGCTGCGGAACGTCTCGTGTCGGCGGAGCAGGTCCGCGCCATCATCGGGGCCGACTGCTCCGGCGTGACCGGCGCGATCCTTCAGAACGTCGCGCGTCCGAACGGCGTTGTGATGGTGTCGCCCTCCTCCACCTCCCCCGGTCTTTCGCAGGTCGAGGATGACGGCCTGTTCTTCCGCACGGCCCCGTCCGACGCCCGTCAGGGCGAGGTGATGGCCGACATCATCGACAGCCGCGGCATTTCCAGCGTGGCCGTGACCTACACCAACAACGATTACGGCAAAGGTCTGGCCGAAAGCTTCGCCACCGCCTTCACCGCCAAGGGGGGTGAGGTGACGATCCAGGCCGCGCATGACGATGGCAAGGCCGACTACTCCGCCGAGGTGGGCGCGCTTGCGTCCGCCGGGGGGGAACTGCTGGTCGTTGCGGGCTATGTCGATCAGGGCGGCCGCGGGATCGTTCAGGGCGCGCTCGATACCGGCGCGTTCGACACGTTCTTCTTCCCCGACGGGATGTATGGCCAGTCGCTGCTGGACACGTTCGGGACCGACCTTGACGGATCCTTCGGCGATGTGCCGTCGGCGGAAGGCGACAACGTCGATGCCTTCGGTCCGCTGGCCGAAGCCGCAGGACTCGATCCGACGGCCGTCTATGTCGGCGAAAGCTATGACGCGGCGGCGCTGGTTCTTTTGGCGATGCAGGCGGCGGGTTCCAGCGATCCGGCGGTGTATAAGGACAAGATGTTCGATATCGCGAACGCGCCGGGCGAAAAGATCAACCCGGGCGATCTGGGCAAGGCGCTGGAACTGTTGGCCGACGGGCAGGACATCGACTATGTCGGCGCCACGAATGTCGAACTGGTGGAGCCGGGCGAAAGCCGTGGCACCTTCCGCGAATATGATATCACGGACGGCGCGGTCGAAACGGTCGGCTTCCGCTGATCGCTGCACGCGACCCGAACGATGCGGCCCGGTTGAAACACCGGGCCGCTTTCCTTTCATGAGGACCACATGATCACGGTCGAAAACCTTCACCGCCATTTCGGCGCCTTTCGCGCCGTGGACGGCGCCTCGCTGACCATCGCCGATGGATCGATCACCGGTTTGATCGGGCCGAACGGTGCTGGCAAATCCACCCTGTTCAACGTGATCGCGGGACGTCTTCCGCCCACATCCGGTCGCGTGCTGATGAACGGCGAGGATATCACAGGTCTGCCCCCACATGCCTTGTTTCACAAGGGGTTGCTACGGACTTTTCAGATCGCGCATGAATTCGGCAGCATGACCGTGCGCGAGAACCTGATGATGGTTCCGGGGCAGTCCGGCGAAACCCTCATGAACGCGTGGTTCCGTCGTGCCCGCGTGCGGGACGAAGAACGCCGCCTGCGCGACAAGGCGGATGAGGTTCTGGATTTCCTCACCATCTCGCATATCGCCGATGAACGGGCGTCCAACATTTCGGGCGGGCAGAAGAAGCTTCTGGAGCTGGGCCGCACCATGATGGTGGACGCGCGCGTGGTGTTTCTGGATGAGGTTGGCGCGGGCGTGAACCGCACCCTGTTGAACACCATCGGCGACGCCATCGTGCGCCTGAACCGCGAACGGGGATATACATTCTGCGTAATCGAGCATGACATGGACTTCATCGGTCGCCTCTGCGATCCGGTGATCGTGATGGCCGCAGGGTCGGTCCTGGCCGAGGGAACGCCGGAAGACATCCTGAAGAACGAAGCGGTGATCGAGGCGTATCTTGGCACCGGATTGAAAAACAAGGTGATGCATGGCTGATCCCTTCCTGACCGGAGACGCGATGGTCGGCGGATACGGCGCGACCAATATCCTGAACGGCTGCACCATTTCCGTGAACCGGGCGGAGGTCGCGGTGATCGTCGGCCCGAACGGGGCCGGCAAATCCACCGCGATGAAGGCGATGTTCGGAATGCTGCGCCTGCGCGGCGGGCATGTCCGACTGGACGGGACCGACATCACCGCCCTGTCCCCGCAGGATCGGGTGGCGGCGGGCATGGCTTTCGTGCCCCAGACCCAGAATATCTTCACCTCAATGACGGTGGAGGAAAATCTGGAGATGGGCGCCTTCCTGCGCCGCGATGACATTCGCCCGACGCTGGAAATGGTGTATCACCTGTTTCCCATCCTGCGCGACAAACGCCGCCAACCGGCGGGCGAATTGTCTGGCGGTCAACGCCAGCAGGTCGCCGTGGGCCGCGCATTGATGACCCAGCCGAAAGTGCTGATGCTGGACGAGCCGACCGCCGGCGTGTCCCCCATCGTCATGGACGAACTGTTCGACCGGATCCTGGAGGTGGCGCGCACCGGCATTTCCATCCTGATGGTCGAACAGAATGCCCGCCAGGCGCTGAACATCGCGCATCGCGGATATGTCCTCGTGCAGGGCGCAAACCGCTTCACGGGCACGGGGGCCGAGTTGATGGCCGACCCGGATGTCCGACGCACGTTCCTCGGGGGTTGAGTGATGGATGTTCTGAACGCCCTCGTGGCCCTGACCAATTTCGTGATCGTTCCCGCAACGGCCTATGGCGCGCAACTGGCGCTTGGAGCGTTGGGGGTGACGCTGATCTATTCCATCCTGCGGTTTTCAAATTTCGCCCATGGCGACACGATGGCCTTCGGGACCATGGCGACGATCCTGGCGACCTTCGGCCTGCAGGCGGCCGGGATCAGCCTTGGTCCGCTGCCGACCGCGTTGCTGGCCCTGCCCGTCGGGATCATCGCGACCGCGCTGTTCGTGTTGGGCACCGACCGCGCGGTCTATCGCTTCTATCGCCGCCGGCGGGTGGCGCCGGTGGTGCTGACCATGGCCTCGCTTGGTGTCATGTTCATCATGAACGGCGTCGTCCGCTTCATCATCGGGGTGGAGGACATCACCTTTGCCGACGGCGAACGGTTCGTCATCAACGCCCGTGATTTCCGCGATGCGACCGGGCTGGCCGAAGGGCTGGCGCTCCGCACCACGCAGGTCATCACCGTGGTCGTGGCCGGGATCGCCATGGCGCTGCTGTTCTGGTTCCTGACGCGCACCCGCACCGGCAAATCCATGCGCGCCTTTTCCGACAATGAGGATCTGGCCCGCCTGTCCGGCATCAATCCCGAACGGGTGGTGGCGCTGACCTGGATCATCGTCGCCGCGCTGGCGACCACGGCGGGCGTGCTCTATGGTCTGGACAAAAGCTTCAAGGCCTTCACCTACTTCCAGCTTCTTCTGCCGATCTTCGCGGCGGCGGTGGTGGGCGGCCTTGGCAGTCCGATCGGCGCGGTGGTGGGCGGTTTCGTCATCGCCTTCACCGAAGTGGGGGTGACCTATGCCTGGAAGAAGGTGGCGGAATATCTCATGCCCGAGGCGCTGATGCCCGACGGGCTGCTGCAACTTCTGTCCACGGAATACAAATTCGCGGTCAGCTTCGCGATCCTCGTCCTTGTGCTGCTGTTCCGCCCGACGGGCATCTTCAAAGGAAAATCGGTATGATGCGCGGCGTTCTTCTGTTCTCGGGTGTGGCGCTGCTGTTCATCTTCACCGGCGTCACGCAAAGCTGGAACACCTCGCTCACCATCCTCAACATGGCGGTCGTTTCGGCCATCATGGCGATGGGGGTGAACATGCAGTGGGGCTATGCCGGCCTTTTCAACGTGGGCGTGATGGGCTTCGTGGCGTTGGGGGGGCTGGGGGTCGTCCTGTCCTCCACCCCGCCGGTTGCGGGGGCGATGGCGGCGGGGGGCTGGCGCATCCTGCTGGCGCTGTTGGTGGGGGCGGCGGCGATCGGGCTGGCCGTTCTGGCCTGGCGCAGGCTGGCGGGCCGGATGCGGGGCGTGGCCACGACGGTCATCCTGATCCTCGGATTCGTGGTGTTCCGCGCCCTGTTCGATCCCGGCGTCGCGGGGGTTGAGGCGATCAATCCCACGTTGCAAGGCAATCTTGGCGGTCTGGGTCTGCCCGTCCTTTTGGCTTGGCCCATCGGCGGGGCGCTGGCGGCGGCGGCGGCCTGGGCCATCGGCAAGACCGCGCTTGGCCTGCGGTCGGACTATCTGGCCATCGCGACCCTTGGCATTGCTGAGATTATTCTCTCGGTCATGCGGAATGAGGAGTGGCTGGCCCGCGGCGTGAAGAACGTCATCGGCCTGCCCCGCCCCGTTCCGTATGAGGTGGCCTTGCAGCAGAACCCTGCCTTCATCCATTGGGCGACGGGATACGGGTTCGACATCGCACCCGCCGCCGCGATCGTGGTGAAGCTGTGCTATCTGGGTCTGTTCGTCGCGGTTCTGGCGGCCATCATGCTGCTTGCGGAACTGGCGCTTCGGTCGCCTTGGGGCCGCATGATGCGCGCTATCCGCGACAACGAGGCCGCGGCCGGTGCGATGGGCAAGGACGTGAAGGCCCGGCATCTGCAGATCTTCGTTCTGGGCGCCGTGGTGCTCGGGATCGCCGGGGCGATGATGACCACGCTCGACAGCCAGCTGACGCCCAGCAGTTATCAGCCGCTCCGCTACACCTTCCTCATCTGGGTCATGGTGATTGTCGGCGGGTCCGGCAATAACTGGGGTGCGATGCTGGGCGGGTTCCTGATCTGGTGGCTGTGGGTGATGGTGGAGCCGATCGGCACCGGCCTTCTGACCGCCGCCACCGACCTGATGGCCGATGGATGGCTTAAGACCCACCTGCGCGACGGCATGGCCCACATCCGTCTGTTGACGATGGGGGTGATCCTGCTGGTCGTCCTCCGGTTCCATCCGCGCGGCCTTCTGCCGGAACGGTAGGGCGGTTTTTCGCACCTCGAATGCGCGGCACTCTGCAAGATGCCGCGCATTCCACGCGATCCGCTTGTGGCCCGGAGCCATGAAAACTAGCGTCGCGTCAGTTTCCAGAAAAAGGATCTGATGATGAAAACCATGCTCGCCGCCTCGTCCGCACTCGTGATGCTTGCCGGGACTGCGCTGGCCCAGGACGCCGCCGCGCCGCAGATGACGATGGAGGATGCCTATGCCGCCGCCCAGAACCAGCTTGGGGTTCTGGAATATTGCCAGACCGAAGGCGGCGTGACGGATGAGGTAATCGACACCCAGAACCGCCTTCTGGCCATGATCCCCACGCCTGAGGACACCGCCCCCGCGCTTGAAGCCTATGGCAAGGGCAAGGAAGGCACCGTTGCCTCGATGGGGCAGGAAACGACGCTGGCCGAAGTGGCAACCGCCCGTTCCACCACCGAGGAAGCGCTGTGCCAGCAAATGGCCGAGCTGGTGACCCAGGCGGCCGCCCAGGTTCCCGCCGCGAACTGATGCCTCAGCTCTTGTCCCGCGCCTGCAAAAGGGCGCGGGTCACGACGTACGCCAACGCGATGATGGCAAAACAGCTGAAAATGCCGATGCCCCAGAAGGCATAGTAGTAGATGTGGCCCATAAGCTCATCATTGCCCATCATGCGTCCTTTCGTTTTGCGCGGCATAGCTCAGATAGCCCCCCCACGCAACGACCCGTGAAAATCCCCCCTACACAACCGTTTGACTGGTGCCAGGCTGGGTCTGCATGTTAAGGCCAAAGAACATCCGGCATCGAACGAACGGAGAGGGGCATGATCAGTTTCCTGCGCCGCAGCCTGCGGTTTCTTGGCACGGCCGAATATACCGTTCTGATGGGGGCGGTCTGGGTGGGTCCGATGCCGATCCCCCTCTTCCGCATAAGTGGGAACGAGGCGTGCCGTCTGACCCTGCTTGTAACGCTGTGGTTGGCGACCGCGGGCCTGACGGCGCTTGATCTGGCCTTGGGCGGATTGCCCGGACCAAAGGTCGTGACCCACTGGATGCAAACGGTGATCTGATCCTTTCATGATTGCGCAGCGGTCGTTATCGGGCCTTGCATGGGCCCAGCTTCTGGGTGTGGCCGTCCTTTGGGGCGGGTCGTTTCTGACGATCCGTCTGGCGCTGAACGATATCGGGCCGCATTGGGTCGTCGCCTATCGTTGCCTTGGCGCCTTCGTCATCCTTGCGGCCTATGTCGCCCTGCGCCGGATGCCGGTGCCGTGGAGCGGGCGGTTCCTGCTCTCCTGTCTGGCCTTGGGCGTTCTTGGCAACATCATTCCCTTTTCGCTGATCACCTGGGCGCAGATCACGGTGCCAAGCGGATTGGCGTCCATCCTCAACGCCTCCACCGCCCTGTTCGGGGTGGTGGTCGCCGCCATCGCCTTCGCCGACGAACGCCTGACCCCCCGCCGCCTGATCGGAGTGGCCGTCGGGTTTGCGGGGGTGATCACGGTCATCGGGCCGTCCTTGCTGCACAGCCTGGATCCGACATCGTTCGGGCAACTTGCGTTGATCGGGTCATCCATCTCCTATGCCATTGCCGGATCGCTTGGGCGGGTGATCGGGCGCGGGGTCGCGCCGCAAATACTGGCCGCGGGGATGCTGGGCGGGTCGGCGGTTGTGGGGGGCGCCGTGGCGCTGATCACCGAAGGAGGACCGCCGATGCCCGGAGCCACGTCGGGGCTGGCGATTCTTTATCTGGCGGTCATGGCGACGGCGGTGGCGTATCTTGTGTATTACAAGCTTCTGGCGACGGCGGGGGCGGGAAACACCAGCCTCGTGACCCTGCTGGTCGCACCCCTGGCCGTTCTGCTGGGCGCGCTTGTGCTGGAGGAGGCCCTGCCCGCGCGCGCCTTTGCGGGGTTCGCGGGGATCGCGATCGGGCTTCTGATACTGGACGGGCGCATTCTTTCCCGTATACCCCTGCGCAGACCCGGCAAAGGATGACGCGATGATCTATACCACCCCATCCGAATGGCGCGCGGCCGCCGGCAAACGGGTCTTGCTGTTCGGCATGTCGGGTTTGGGCAAAACGCACGCCTCCACGCTGCTGCGCCAGACGGGATCGTGGTTCCACTACTCGATCGATTACCGCATCGGCACCCGGTACATGGGCGAACACATCGCCGACAACTTCAAGCGCGAGGCGATGAAGGTGCCGTTCCTGCGCGATCTGCTGATGACGGATTCGGTGTCGATCGCGTCGAACATCACCTTCGACAACCTGTCGCCTTTGTCCACCTATCTGGGCAAGCCGGGCGATCCGGCCAAGGGCGGCCTGCCGATCGCCGAATACCGCACCCGCCAGGAGCAGCACACGAGGGCCGAGGAATCCGCCCTTCTGGACAGCACGCATTTCATCCGCCGCGCGCATGAGATCTACGGCTATCCCAACTTCATCTGCGATTCCGGCGGCTCCATCTGCGAAGTGGTGAACCCCGACGACCCGGACGACCGCGTGATGCGGGAATTGTCGGCGCATCTGCTGCTGGTCTGGATCAAGGGGAGCGAGGCGCATACCGACGAGCTGATCCGTCGCTTCGATCGCGCGCCAAAGCCCATGTGCTATCAACCGCAATTCCTGACCGCCTGCTGGACCGCCTATCTGTCGGAAAAGGGCGTGGCGGAAAGCAAGGTCGATCCCGACGACTTCATCCGATGGACCTATGCCCGGGCCCTCGCCCACCGTCAGCCGCGCTATGCCGCGATGGCGAAATGGGGTGTCACCGTCCGGGCGGAGGATGTGTCCGCCCTTCGCGACGAGGCGGGGTTCACCGATCTGATCGCCGATGCACTGGCCAAGCGGGGCGCGGGGGCATAGATAGGCCCCGACGAAAGGTTCGATCATGCCCATCACCCTGCCCGAAACGCTGCCCGCCTATGACATCCTCCGGTCCGAGGGGGTCATGGTCATGTCGCCGGGGCGCGCCGCGATGCAGGACATCCGCCCGCTGCGGATCGGGCTGCTGAACCTGATGCCGAAAAAAATCCAGACCGAGAACCAGTTCGCCCGCCTGATCGGCGCAACCCCGTTGCAGATCGATTTCCACCTGATCCGCATGACCGAACATCAGGCGAAGAACACGGCGGCCGAGCATATGGAAGCGTTCTACCGCCCCTTTCAGGAGGTGAAGGAGGAACGGTTCGACGGTCTGATCATCACCGGCGCACCGGTCGAACACCTTCCGTTCGAGGAGGTGACCTATTGGGACGAGTTGCGCGAGGTGTTTGCCTGGACGCAGACCCATGTGCATTCGACCTTCGGCGTCTGCTGGGGGGGGATGGCGATGGTCCACCACTTCCACGGGGTGCGCAAGGATGTGCTGGACGCCAAGGCCTTCGGCTGTTTCACGCATGACAATCTTGCCCCCACCTCCCCCTATCTGCGCGGGTTTTCGGATGACTTCGTCATCCCCGTCAGCCGTTGGACCGAGATGAACGGCGGCGACATCGCCGCGACCCCAGGCCTGACCACCCTTCTGGGGTCCGAGGATGTGGGCCCCTGCCTGATCGAGGATGCCGCCCATCGCGCGCTCTATATCTTCAACCATTTCGAATATGACAGCGACACGCTGAAGCAGGAATACGACCGCGATGTGGCCTCCGGCACTCCCATTGCGGTGCCCACGAACTATTATCCCAAGGACGACCCGTCCCGCCCGCCGCGCAACCGTTGGCGCAGTCATGCCCACCTTCTTTATGGCAACTGGATCAATGAGATCTATCAGTCGACGCCTTACGATCTGCGCGATATCGGCGCTTAGCCTGCTGGCCGCCTGCGGCCCGCTTGCCAATGCCCGCGCGGACCGGATCGACGCCCGGTTTCCGCCGCAAGGGCAATTCCTTCAGGTGGGCCGGGCGGTTATCCATGCCGAGGTGTCGGGCCAGGGCCCGGACCTGATTCTGATTCATGGGGCCAGCGGCAATACGCGCGACATGGCCGCGCTGGCGGCGCGGCTGTCGGATCGTTACCGTGTCATCCGCTTCGACCGGCCGGGCCTGGGGTATTCGACGGCCCCCGACGCCACGTTCAACAGCCCGCTGATCCAGGCCGATTATCTGCGGGCGGCCTCGCAGCAGTTGGGCGTCACCCATCCCATCGTGCTGGGCCACAGTTACGGTGGTGCCGTGGCAATGGCTTGGGCGCTGGAAGCGCCGGAGACGCGGGCCGTGGTGCTGCTTTCGGCCGCCGTTCTGCCGTGGGAGGGGGGGCTGAGCGATCTTTATACCGCCGCCGCGACCCCCGTGGGCGAAGCCACGCTGGAGCCGCTGGCCTCGGCCTTTCTGCCTGACTGGGCGCTTGATCGCATCGTGACGGACCTGTTCAAGCCGCAGACGCCGCCCGTCGGCTATGCAAACGAAATTGGGGCAGCGCTGGCGATCCGGCCCGACACGCTGCGCAACAACCTGCGGCAACTGAAACGGTTGAAGCCGCACCTTTACCTGATGGCCCCGAAATATCAGGATCTGACCTTGCCGATCGAGATGGTGCATGGCGTGGACGATCCCGTCGTCTCCTACAAGGTGCAGGCAGTGCCGATGGCGCAGAACCTGCCCAATGTGCATCTGACCTCTTTGCCCGGCATCGGGCATATGGGGCACCATGTCGCGCAGGACGCCGTGATCGCTGCCATCGACCGCGCCGCCGCCCGTTCCGATTGACGCCCGCCGCATGGCGGCGATACTGAGCCGAAACGGCAGGAGGTTCTGATGCCCCACCCCTTTCAGGGAGCGATCACGCGCTATCTTCACGCCTGTGACACGGATCTGCGCCATGCGGTGCTGAAGGGGGACAAGCACGACATCCTCTCGCCCGGCTATCCCTATGATGCGGTCATGTCGAAAAAGGATTACTCCCGGATCATGGAGCCGCTGCAACGTCAGCTGGTGCGCATGGCGGCGGATGTGAAGGCCACGGGCAAGCGCGTGGTCGTTCTGTTCGAGGGGCGCGACGCCGCCGGCAAGGGCGGCGCAATCGACACGATGCGTGACAATCTGAACCCGCGCGTCGCCAGCGTGGTCGCCCTCTCCACCCCCACGGATCGCGAGGCGGGGGAGTGGTATTTTCAACGCTACATTGGCCGCCTGCCCGCCGCGGGCGAAATGGCGCTGTTCGACCGCAGTTGGTACAATCGCGGCGTGGTGGAGAAAGTGTTCGGCTTCTGCACCGACATCGAGCGGGAGCGGTTCTTTCATCAGGTGCCCGATTTCGAACGGATGCTGGTGGAGGACGGGATCACCCTAGTCAAACTGTGGCTGGAAGTCGGCCGCGCCGAACAGCTTCGCCGGTTTCTCGCGCGTGAGGATGATCCGCTGAAGCAATGGAAGCTGAGCCGGATCGATGTGGAAGGCCTTGCGAAATGGCACGATTACTCGGTCGCGATTGATGAAACCCTGGCCCGCAGCCATACGGACACCGCACCTTGGACGGTGATCCGCGCCGACGACAAACGGCGCGCCCGGATTGCGGCGATACAATCGGTGCTGCGGGCGGTAGATTATGCCGACAAGGACACCACGATGATCGGCGCACCTGATCCGGCCATCTGCGGGGGGCCGGAGCTTCGTGACTAGACGGGGGTATCATCACGGCAACCTGCGGCAGGCCCTGGTCGACGCGGCCCTGGGGTTGATCGCGGAAAAGGGGCCGCAGGGCTTCACCTTGTCCGAGGCGGCCAAGAAGGCCGATGTCACCCCCGCCGCCGTCTATCGCCATTTCACCGGCCGCGACGAACTGATCGTGGAGATCGCGCGCCAAGGCTATGACATTTTCGGCGCGTTGATGGAATTTGCGTTCGACGACGGCAAGCCGACCGCGCTGGCGGCGTTCGAGTCGGTGGGCCGCGCCTATCTCGCCTTTGCGCGGAAATATCCCGGCCATTATCAGGCGATGTTCGAAAGCGGGATTTCGGTTCAGGAACATCCCGATCTGGATCTGGCCGCGCGCAAGGCGACCGACGTTCTCGAGCGCGCCGCCACACGCCTGTCGGACCATCTTCCGCCCGAAAAGCGCCCCCCCGCCAGCATGTTTTCGGCGCATATGTGGGCCATGGCGCATGGCGTGGTGGAACTTTACACCCGCGGCGGGCGCCGCGCGCCGTTTGCGCCCGATGATCTTCTGGAAACCGGGATCGGCATCTATCTTCGCGGGTTGGGGCTGTTGCCGCAGGATCGTTAGCGGAACAGGACGAGCGCCTCCGGGCTCCACCCCACGCGCGCGGGCTGGCCACGGTCCATGACCGGCCGGCCGAAGGTGTTGCGCATCGACAGGCGCACGGGCTTTTGCGCGCCATCGATCCGCACGTCGTAATAGGTCATGTCGCCGTAATAGACGACCTCCTCGATCCGGCCTGCCACCTCGCGACCCGGCCCGGTCTGCCCGTCATGCAGCAGCGTCAGCGTTTCGGGGCGAAAGCCGATGCTGGGCTGATCCGACGGCGCCCCCGCGATCTGGCTGGCGGGCACGGTCATGCGACCGAAGCCCGGCGCCTCGATCTCCACCACCTCCCCCTCGGACAGGATGGTGGCGGGCAGGAAATTCATCGTGCCGATGAAATCGGCCACCCGGCGGGAATTGGGCCGGCGATACAATGTTTCGGCATCCGACAATTGCGCGATTTCGCCATCGAACATGACGGCGATCCGGTCAGACATGACCAGCGCCTCCTCCTGATCGTGGGTCACGAGGATGAAGGTGATGCCCACCTGCCGTTGCAGGCGGATCAGTTCCACCTGCATCTGTTCGCGCATCTTCTTGTCCAGCGCCGAAAGCGGTTCGTCCAGAAGCAGCACCTTGGGTTTCAGGATCAACGCGCGGGCCAAGGCCACGCGTTGCCGCTGCCCCCCGGACAGCGCATGGGCGGCGCGCGCACCAAAGCCCTTCAGGCCCACCATCTCCAATGCCTCGGCCACGCGGGCGTCCAGATCCGCCTTGGCCAGTCGCGCCTTGCGCAGGCCGAAGCCCACATTCTGCGCGACGGTCAGGTGGGGAAAGATGGCATAGCTTTGAAACACCATGTTCGTCGGGCGCTTGTTCGCCGGCACCTTTGCCATGTCCTTGCCGTCGATCAGCAAGACGCCGTCGGATATCCCCTCAAACCCCGCGATGGTGCGCAGCAGGGTCGTCTTGCCGCAGCCGGACGGCCCGAGAAGCGAAAAGAACTCCCCCGCGCGGATGGAGGCGGTAATGCCGCGCAGCGCGTGGTAATCGCCGTACCATTTATGGACATCGCGGAATTCGATCATGGTTTGATTGGGCATGGCTTGGTTGGGCATGGTCTGAACGGGCTTCACAAGAAACCTCCGGTATCGGTGCCGCCGGACCGGGCGACGCCCCGGCGGCGGGCGTATTCGGCCAGGACAAGCAGCAGGATCGACGCGGCGACAAGGACCGTTCCAAGCGCCATGATGACCGGCACCGATTGCGGGAACCGGAACTGCGAGAAGATGTAGACAGGCAGCGTCACCTGCGTTCCACCCAGGAAAAAGGCGATGATGAACTCGTCCAGCGACAGCGTGAACGAGATCAGCAGGGAGGAGATGATCCCCGGCATGACCAGCGGCAGGATCACGAGGCGGAAGGCCGAGATGGGCGTTTCCCCCAGATCGTACGCCGCCTCCTCCAACGACAGATCGAGGCTTTGGAACGAGGAGGTCAGGATCGCGATGGCAAAGGGCGTAGCCATCAGCACATGGCCAAGGATGATGGTGAACAGCGACAGCGGAATCCCGAGGGCCAGCAGCACCACCAGAAGCGACACCGCGACGATGATCTCCGGCAGGACCAGGGGCAGCATGATCAGGCCCATCAGCGGGCCCTTCCCGGCGAAGCGATAACGGGTGGAGGCGCGGGCCGCGAAGATCCCCAGGGCGGTGGCGATGACCGCGCTGCTGACGGCGATGATCAGCGAATTGCGCAAGGCGGGGCCAAGGCCAGGCGCCTCCCACATGGCGGAAAACCAGCGGGTCGTGAACCCTTGCAAGGGAAAGGCGATGACCGTTCCGTCGTTGAACGCGAACATCGGCAGCAGGACGATCGGCGCGTAAAGAAAGACCAGATAGGCCAGCGCATAGATGCGAAAGAGGCCCCCGCTCATGCCCGGACCCGCGTGTAACGGCGCGTCGCCAGCAACAGCACCGCGCTGAGGATCGCCACGACCCCCATCGCCGAAATCGCGATGGCCGACCCGAGGGGGTAATTGTCCAGCCGCAGGTATTGCAACTGGATCAGGTTTGCGACCATCCGCCCCTCCGGCCCGCCCACAAGCTGCGGTGTCACGTAGTCGCCAATGGTGGGGATGAAGACGATCAGCACGGCCCCCACCACCCCCGGCATCGCCAGCGGCAGCGTGACCCGGCGGAAGGTGGCGAATTTCGATTCCCCCAGATCCTGCCCCGCCTCCAGCAGGGAACGGTCAATCCGTTCCAGCGCGACGAAGATCGGCAGAATGGCAAAGGGCGCATAGGCGTGCGCCAGCGTGATGACGATCGCGTTGGTGTTGTAGAGCAGGAAGGTCAACGGCTCCGAGATCACACCCAGCTTCATCAGGCCGGCATTCATCACCCCGTTATAGCCGAGGATGACCTTCCACAGAAACACACGGATCAGATAGCTGGTCCAGAATGGAATGGTGATCAGGAACAGCCATGTCGCCTTTCGCTGCGGCTTGACGTGGAAGCTGACGAAATAGGCGACGGGAAAGGCCAGCACCACCGTGGCCAGCGTGACGAGCAAGGCCACCACCAGCGACCGGATCAGGACCGAGCGGTAAAGCGGGTTGGTCCAGGTTTCGATGTAATTGGCCCAGGTGAACTCCCGCACGATCTCCAGATAACCGTCCGTCCAGACGCTGTAGAGCGCGAGGAGCGCCAACGGAACCGCCAGCAGCAGGAGGGCATAGATCGCCGGTGGCGCGATGAGGAACAGGCCCCCCCGCGCGTCGGACCCCGGTCCCCGCCCTGTCTGCGCCATGAATCCCTCCGGGCTGGTGTCGCGGCGAATGTGCCCAAGGCCGCGAGACGGTTCAAGAGCGAAGTGGCGCGTGCGGGCAATTCCCCTCAGACCGCCAGATCGGCTGGTGGATTGTTCAGCAGATCCCGCAGTCGCTGCAAGGCGCGTGCATAAAGATCGCGCGGAACGCCCCCCGCGACGGCAAGCCGCACCGCGTTCGGCGCGTGGCCGTTCACCAGCGCATATTCGTCCGCCGACCGGATCAGGATGCCCGCCGCCTGCGCCGCGCGGGTGAAGGTGGAGGATCGCCACCCCGACGGCAGGCGCAGCCACAGGATCGGCAACCCCGGCTGCCACAAGATGTCCTGCGTGGACAGGGATTCCACCATCATGGTCAGGCGGGCCGACAGTTCGGCCTGCACCTCGGCCCGCAGACGCTGGGCCGCGCCGCTTTGAAAAAGGTCCAGCGCCATGTCGGCGACCGGGCGCGGCAAGGAAAAGCTGATATGCTGCGCCGTCAGACGTCCCGCATTTCCCATGCCCCGGGGACAGACAAGATATCCAAAGCGCAGGGCGGCCGAGACGGATTTCGAAAAGCTGCCGATATACCACGTCCGTTCGGGGGCGTGCGCGCGGATCATGGGATACGGGCAATCCGGCACGGTATAACAGTCATCCTCGACGATCTGCAGATCATAGGCGCGGGCGATCACCGCGATTTCCGACCGGCGGTGTTCCGGCATTCGGACGGACGTCGGATTCTGCGCCTCGGTCGTCAGGAACAGGATCTGTGCCTGATGGCGGCGGCAGGCCGCTTCCAACGCGTCGGGGCGCAGGCCATGCTGGTCAAGGGCCACGCCGATCATTTCGGCCCGCGACAGGCGGGCGGCATGGCGAAACCCCGGATAGGCCAGATCTTCGGCCAGCACGACGGGGCGATCCCCACGCAGGCAGCAGTTCAGCACGAGATTGATGCCCGCCTGCCCGCCATAGGTCAGGGCGATGTCATCCTCGTCCACCGGCCCCATCTGCCGATCCGCCACCCAGTCGACCACGGCCAGCCGCAGATCCATCTCGGCGGCCTGGGTCTGATAATCGACATAGTCATCCTCGATCTTGTCGGCCACGCGGAGCATGGCCGACCGGAAGGCCTGCGCCTGCCCCAGATGCGGCAGGCTGGGCGAGCGCAGGTCCACCGTCCCCTGCCCGACCAGAGCGCGGTCCACGATCAACGGTTGCGTCGGCCCCAGTTGCGGCGATGTGGCTGCCACGAAGGTGCCCCGCCCCACGGTCGCCTGCAACAGACCTTCCTGCGTCGCGAGTTGATAGGCGCGCGAGACCGTCCCGGGCGTGATCTCCAGCCGCCACGCCAGATCCCGCACGGTGGGCAGCCGTGATTCCGCCGGCAATGTTCCATTCCGCACCGCATCACGCAGCGCGCGCGATAGCGCGAGATACTTCGGACCTTCATATTGTGTCAGGTCAGGGCACCAATTTGTATCTGTCACAAAAATAATCTCGCCGCGTTGATCAGAGAATGTATATTTATCCGTAGCAGATGATCTGCATTGTATCAATACATGAAAAGGAATGTCCGATGTCGCCCCTGCCTACCACCGTAGTTGCCCCGGCCCGTCCGCCGATCGCGCGGCTGGTCACCGGCTTTGTCTCCAGGCTGGTGGAATGGGACCGCCGCTATCGTGCCAGTCGCCATGTCGCGCAACTGGATGATCGGCTGCTGCATGATGTCGGCCTTCACCGCACGGATCTTAAGAACGCCGCCCCCCGACTGACACGCCGCGACTGAGACATGAAAAAGGCCCGCTGAAACCAGCGGGCCTTTTTGCGATGTCGGTTCGTATCAGCGCTTCGAGAACTGGAAGCTGCGGCGCGCCTTGGCCTTACCGTATTTCTTCCGTTCCACCACGCGGCTGTCGCGGGTCAGGAAGCCTGCGGCTTTCAGGGCCCCACGCAGGGCGGGATCATAAAGCTGCAGGGCCTTGGACACGCCGTGCTTCACAGCACCGGCCTGACCGGACAGACCGCCGCCGGCAACCGTGGCCACGACGTCGAACTGGCCTTCGACATTGGTGATCTGGAACGGCTGGCGCAGGATCATCTGCAGCACCGGACGCGCGAAATACACGGCCATTTCCTTGCCATTGACGGTGACCTTGCCCGAACCCGGCTTGATCCAGACGCGGGCGACCGCGTCCTTCCGCTTGCCCGTGGCATAGGCGCGGCCCTGTGCGTCGCGAACAGCTTCGCGCAGCGGGGTTTCGGTTTGGGCCGGAGCCGTCTCCGACACTGCCGATTTCAGATCGTCGAGGGTCTTGATGTCAGCCATGATCAGGCGCTCCGCGTGTTTTTCGGGTTCAGCGACGCAAGGTCGAGAACGGTCGGCTGCTGCGCTTCATGCGGATGTTCGGCGCTTGCATAGACGCGCAGATTGGTCATCTGCTGACGGCCAAGGCTGTTGCGGGTGATCATACGCTCAACGGCTTTGGTCACCACACGCTCGGGGTGGGCGCCGTCCAGAACCTGGGCCGCAGTGCGGAACTTGATGCCGCCCGGGTGGCCGGTGTGCCAGTAGTAGCGTTTGTCGGCGCGCTTGTTGCCGGTCATCTGCACCTTGTCGGCGTTGATGACGATCACGTTGTCGCCCATGTCCATGTGCGGCGTGAAGGTCGGCTTGTTCTTGCCGCGCAGGATGTTGGCGACGATCGTGGCGAGGCGGCCCAGAACGATGCCTTCGGCGTCGATCAGGATCCACTTCTTTTCGATGTCCGCCGGAGTAGCGGTGAAGGTTTTCATCTCTGAACCCTATCGAAAGTGAGGCCGGACGTGCCTCATGCACGCCTTGCGGATTGATGAGGGTGTATCCTTCACTTCGCCCCGAAGGTCAACCACCAAGAAGCCAGAAGAATTTAGCGAAAACAACGACTTACAAAAAAGGTATTTCAATACCCCATCAGCGAAGCCGCGGCGGACGCTCCGGGTCGCGGCCCGGAGCGGTGGGGGCCGGGCGTTCGGGGGCGACGGGGGCGGGCATCGCCAGACGAAGGCCCAGTTCGGTCATCCGGCGCGCGGCGGGACCGTCTGGCAGGCAGACGACGTCCATCTCGCCCGCCTCGATCCCCGAAAACGTAAGCGCTTCGCCCACGGCGCGGGCCAGAGCCTCCTCCGCGCCGTCGCGCGCGCCGATGAAGGCCAGAAGGTGCCCCCGCCGGCCGTCGGAGTAGGAAACGCCTGCGATCAAGGCGTGCGAGGCCAAGCCCCCGGCCGGGGCAAGCTTCTGCCCAAGCGCGTCCAGCAGCCGCTGCGGCACCTGCGGCGCGTGGAATGCGACCGGCGTCGCCTCGGCGGCCTCCGGGGCGTGGCCCAGCGTTCCCGCCAGCCAGTCCACCGCCTCGGGCGGGAGCAGCATCGCGCTGTCGGCGCCAAGGTTCAAACCCAGCCCCGTGCCCTGCCCCGCCAATTGCTGCGCGATCACCCGGCCCGGCAATGCGGCATAAGCGGCGATCGACCCGGAGAACGCGGCCATTTTCTCCTCGCTGTCGAAGGCCAGGACATAGGGGCCATCCTCCAGCGGAAAGATACGCGGGGTGACGTTGCCGCCCGTCGCCTCCTCCTCCAGCAGCAGGACCAGCTCTCCATCCGCCAGCCGTTCGTAAAAGGCCAGCCGCGCGGTGTCGTCATCGGGATGGGCGGCCATGGCGGCATAGGCCTTGTCGAGGGGGGTCATCGCATCTCTCCAGCTTTGCCTTCTGCCTAACCCTGGGGCGTCAGGACGGCAAGGCGATCTGAATTGTGATGGCGGTCGGCATGATTTAGAAAGGAATTCGACACCAAACCCGGATAATCGGGCAATATACGACCGTGAATCACCGCCAGAGGGACGATGATCGAATTCAACGCCGTCAGCAAATCGTTCTGGACCGGAACGCAGCGCAAGGTCATCCTCGACCGGGCGTCGTTCCGCGTCGAACTGGGGCGGTCCCTCGGCATTCTTGCACCGAACGGAACCGGCAAAACCACGCTGATCAACATGATGGCCGGTCTGGAGAAACCCGACGAGGGAACGATCACCCGCAAGTCGCGCATCTCGTTTCCGCTGGGGTTCATGGGCGGCATCGTCAACAAGCATACGGCGAACGAGAATGCCCGCTATATCGCGCGCCTTTACGGGCTGGACCCCGATTATGTCGAAAGTTTTTGCCGCTGGCTGACGGACATCAAGGAATACTTCGACATGCCGGTCGCGACCTATTCTGCCGGAATGCGGTCGCGGTTCATGTTTTCCTTGATGCTGGCGCTGGAATTCGACATCTACCTTATCGATGAGGGCATGCCGTCCACCACCGATGTCGAGTTCAATCGCAAGGCGGGGATGATCCTGCAGCAGCGCTTGGCCAACGGCACGCTTGTGATCGTGTCGCACCAACCGTCCACGCTGGAAAAGTTCTGTCGCACCGCGGCGGTTCTGCGCAACGGCCAGCTTTACATGTTCGACTCGCTGGAGGAGGCGCGGCGCCTTTATGAATACCAAGCTCACAGCTAAACGTTACAACACGCGCAGCGCGGCGGCGGCCCCGGTTTCTGACCAGAAGCCTGAAAACCTGTTCGAGCCGCAGGATGACGGACTGGGGCCGGGCACCATCCCGCCCGAAAAGGCATCCCCCCCCGTGACCGAGGAGGAACTGGCCGCGGTTCAGGCGGAAGGCCTGACCGGCCGCCAGTTGCGCCTGGCCCGCCGGATCGCCGCCAAGCACAACATCACCGGCCCCTCGGACGAGGCGCTGGTCGTGCTGTTGCGGCGGGCGGGGGTCGATCCGTTGCAGCGGTCGTCGATGATGGATCTCGTGGTGTCCGGCAAGGGCGACACTTCGGTCCAGTTGCCGCAGAAGATCGAACCGATGAAGGTTCCGTCCACCGAACATCGGGCTGAGGAATCGCACCTGCGCGACCTGCGCGAGATCCAGAAGGACATCGCCAAACGACGTCGTCGCAAGGTGACCTATCTGTTCGCGCGCCTGGCGTTTTTCGTGGCGCTTCCGACGGTTATCGCCGGATATTACTTCCATTCCGTCGCCACGCCGCTTTACTCCACCGAATCGCAATTCGTCATTCAACAGGCCCAGAACCCGACCGAATCCGGCGGCTTGGGGGGAATGCTGGCCACGCCATCGCTTTCGACGGTGCAGGATTCCGTTGCCGTTCAGGGCTATCTGCAATCGCGTGAGGCGATGGAGCGTCTGGATGCCGATGAGGGGTTCCGCGAAGCGTTTTCGGGCGACCATATGGATGTGCTGCAGCGTCTTCCGGCAAATCCGACTCTTGAAGATGTCTACAGCACCTACGAAGACAACGTGAAGATTTCCTACGATCCCACGGAAGGGATTGTGAAAATGGAGGTCACCGCACCCGAGCCCGGCGACGTGGTCCGGTTCTCGCAGGCGCTGATCGGATATGCCGAACAGCAGGTGGATCAACTGACCCAACGTATGCGCGAAGACCAGATGGCGGGCGCGCGTCAGGGGTATGAGGATGCCGAGGCGAAGGTGACGCTGGCGCAGGAAAATCTTGTGAACCTGCAGGAGAGGTTCCGCATCATTTCCTCGGATGTGGAGGTGACGCTGGTGACGCAGCAATTGAGCCAGCTTGACACCCAACTTCTGCAGGAGCGTCTGTCACTGGCGCAGCTTTCGGCCAATGCCGCACCGAACGAGGCGCGGATGCAGCCCATTCGCGCCCGCATCGAACGGTTGGAAAGCGAGGTGACGGACCTTCGCGCGCGGCTGACGGAAACCACGGCGGGCGGCGATTCCCTCGCGCGGCTTCAGGCGCAGCTTGCGGTGGCACAGGCCGATGTGGAAACCCGCCAGACGATCATGGCCGATTCCCTGCGCGCCATGGAAACCGCCCGGGTGGAGGCGACGCGCCAAACGCGCTATCTGTCACGCTCGGTCAATCCGGTGCTGCCGGACGAACCCGCCTATCCGCGTGCCTTCGAGAATACGCTCGTGTCGTTTCTCGTGTTTCTGGGCATTTATCTGATGATTTCCATGACCGTCGCGATCCTTCGCGAACAAGTGTCTTCGTAAGGCTGGACCATGAAAACCGTAACCATCGGCAACTGCACCGTCGGCAACGATCGCCCCCTGCTTGTCATCTCGGGCCCATGCCAGCTGGAAACGCTGGATCACGCCCAGATGATCGCCGGCCGTATGGCGGAAATCTGCGCCAAGGCCGGTGCGCAATACGTGTTCAAGGCAAGCTTCGACAAGGCGAACCGCACATCGCTACGCGGGCGACGCGGCGTCGGGATGGAGGCTGGCCTTAAAATTCTGGAGACGATCCGCGCGACCGGCCTGCCCATCCTGACCGATGTGCATGATGTCGCCCAAGCGAAAGAGGCGGCGACCGTCGTGGATGTCATCCAGATCCCCGCCTTCCTGTGCCGTCAGACCGATCTGCTGTTGGCCGCCGGTGAGACGGGCGCAGCGATCAACATCAAGAAGGGTCAGTTTCTCGCGCCTTGGGACATGGCGAATGTCGCGGACAAAGTCGCATCAACCGGAAACGAGCGTATCTTGCTGACCGAACGCGGCGCATCCTTCGGGTATAATGTCTTGGTGGCCGACATGCGCGGCCTGCCGATCATGGCCCGCACCGGTTATCCCGTCATCATGGACGCAACTCATTCGGTGCAGCAGCCGGGCGGCCTTGGCGGCTCCTCGGGCGGGCAGCGTGAATTTGCGCCGGTCATGGCGCGGGCCGCGGTCAGCTTGGGAATTGCGGGCGTCTTCATCGAAACACATGAAGACCCCGACAATTCGCCGTCGGACGGCCCCAACATGATCGCCTTGCGCGACATGGACCGGGTGATCGACAGCCTTATGCAGTTCGATCGGCTGGCCAAGGCCGATCCGCTGCATGTCTGATCAGATCCAGCCGGTGATCTTCTGAGCGGTGGTGCCTGATGCAAGAATGCGTTGGGCAAAAAGGGGATATGTGCCAGCGGGCAGGTCGCCCGTGGTATAAGTCATCCCATCGCCGCCCAGATACCTCAGCGTCCCCCCAACGCCCAATGTCACCCCCCGAATCTCCTCGGTCAGGTCTTGGGTGTCGGACGGTGTGACGGCAACGGCCCCGACGGCGGGCGCCGTGACGCCCTTGTGAAATTTGGCAAAACGGCTTGGCATGATCTGATCCCCTCAAGGCGGCGCGAGATTGCGACTTGAGGGCAATCTGAGCAAACGACCTTAACGAACGTCAAAGCCACCGTTCGGCCCTTGCATTCGGATCAACCGGGGCGATATATGGCCGCGTGGGGGCCGTTAGCTCAGTTGGTAGAGCGTTTCGTTTACACCGAAAATGTCGGCGGTTCGAGCCCGTCACGGCCCACCAAAATCAATAACTTAGCGGTTTTGGTTTTCAAAGTTTCCCAATTTTTCTTTCGATGTTCCCAATGCAGTTCGAAGCGACCTTGAAGCACTGACGGGTCGGCGCGGTCAGCTGTGAGAGGTTTGGCCGCGTGGTGATGATCGTTTACGCGATCAAAACCCCGCCGTGCAAGGCGAGGGCCTATGGTATGGGTCAGTTGCGCGGGGCGTTGACGCGGTCCGGCACGAAGTAACCGGCCAGCAGGCCGATTGCCGCGCCAATCAGCGCCGACATTCCCGGCCCGGCCAGCGAGGGTGCGATGGTCGTCATCACCTCGGCCCATGCGGTGGCCGCTATGACATTCACGCCGGTGCCAGCCAGCAGCTTGTTCGTCGGCAGGGCCGACAATTGGGTTGCGAGTTTCATGGTCATTCTCCTTTGATATTTGGAAGGTCGAGGGTTTGCCCAGCAAGGGCGTGCGTGCAGTCACCTAGGAACTGGATGCGACCGTCGGTGACGAATGAGTGGCAGATGGCTGGATGTCCGCCATCTTAGTCCGCATCGGGCCCGTCGTATGTGACCAGCACCGAGGGCGTGAATGTCGGGGCGTCGGGATTCCCGTTGTAGCCCCACCTCGGTCCGGGGCCGTCACCGACGGTAACCCTATGACGCCACCCGCACCCCGGGCAGTCGAAGAACACGCTTCCGCCGTCTCCGCCGCGCAGTTTTTTCCCAAGCACGCCCATCAGACAGTATCCACGTGAGGAGTGAGGGACGCCCAGGTTTTGGGCCCGATGATGCCGTCCGGCACGAGGCCATGGGCGGATTGGAAGGCGATGGTCGCGTGGCGGGTGTTGTCACCGAACCAGCCGTCGACGGCGCGGGGATCGTGCCCGGCCGCCAGCAGCCGCTGCTGCGCGGTCTTCACCGCTGGGCCGCGCGCGCCGAGGCCGATCTTGGGAAGGGTCGGCGCCAGCACGTCCGGGATGGCCTGCCAGCGTTTGAAAGCAGCAGCGAGGCGGGTCTGATAGCCGTGCTGCGCATAGCCCGCCCCGTTGTAGCCGCGCGCGAAGCCGGACCAGTCGTGACGGCGCAGGTCATCGTCCAAGCCTTCGGATGCTATGAACGCAACCATCGCCTCCAGATGCAGGGCCTCCGCATCGCAGAACGCCGCCATCATGTCGCCGGCATTGGCATAGCCCGCCGCCTTATGATTGAACCCAATGATCTGCTTTAACCCCCACGACGCCGAGCGCAACGTCGTGCGGGCAACATCAGTTGCGGCCAAGGCCAGCGCGCGGCCCGTTAACCCGACTGGGACCATAATGGTCTCCTGATATCAAAAAATCCCGCGCGGTGACGGAGTGGGATAGTCCGGGTCGACGCGACTTCACTTTCCGGACCGCGAGTCGTATGCGGCCTTGAAAGGAGCTGTCGATGCCAACACCAAAACCTGCACGCAATGCGACGCTATGGAACCAAGGATGGATGGCTGCGGGGGCTGCCCTTCTCATTTTGGCCTGGCCGTTCAGCCTGTTTCTGCCGGTTCGGATCAGTTGGGAAAACGGCGTCTTGGAAAACACTCAGGTCGTTGTATTGCTTGTGGCGTCCATTCAGGCATGTCGAACCGCAAGCAGCGACGTAGGCCGCCGGACATACATCTGGTCCGGAGCTGCGATTTTATTGATAATCCTTACGTTGCGGGAATTGAGCTGGGGCGCTGTCTTTCAGGAACCGATCAGCGTGACGACCCACGGACCGACATTCTCATCGTCCCGGCTCTGGTATCGTCCTTTGGTCGCACCGATTATCGGAGCAGCCGCATTTGGCGCGTTGCTCCTGATCCTGTTCGGACGGCCAATCGCATTCCTGAAAGAATGCGCGGCGAATGCATGTCTGCCTTTGATGGAATTTCTGGGATTTGCCATCGCAATGCTCCTTTCCACCGCCGCTGAGAGCCATATGGGCATGAGTCTCGATGTCTGGCCCGGCGATCTGCAGGTTGTCGAGGAAACCGTCGAAACGGCCGCATACATGTTCATTGCCGCGGGATTGGCGAAGACATCCTACCTTGCCACCAGAACGAACAAGACGAGGTAAAGAATGTTTGTGCTCATCCGCCCGGGGTCCGTCGCAGCAAGTTTAACGCCATGGATCAGCGTCTCCCCAAACAGCTCCTTCATGATCCCCTGCCCCGAAAACGCCCGCGCCCCGATCGTGCTGGATAGCCGGACATAGCTGGCCGCCGGATGCCACACCGCCGTGCCGTCCGGACGCAGGAACAGCGGCAGGAAACCCCGCAGGATCAAAAGGTGCATCAGCACCAACACTGCTGTCGCTAGCGTGTGGGCCGTCAGGGTCAGCTCTCTCACCGGTTCAGGCATCGTTCCGCCCCCTCCTACGCTCGGTGAATTCTTTGAAAACCCCTTGCAGGGCAGCACGCTGACGACGGAGCATTTCTGCACCGCGGCCCCGCCTTCCGTCACCTGCCACGGCAGCAAATTCATCTCGCCAATGAACTCGGACAAGGTTGCGAGGTTGCTCATCGCGGTGGTGGATGCGGTTGAGAGCTTCGCGAGCCGTTCGGCGTTGCGCTTCTGGTCGGAAATCCGCCTTCCTGCACCTTCGTCAATCGTCGCCACAGGACCAGCAGTGCGCCAGCCGTCCCTTGCCGCTCGTACCGGGATTGGAACCGCATGGATCGGCACCGTCGCGAAGGAGTGGATACCTCCCCCACTTCCCGAATTGGCCGCTTTTCCGCAAAAATATTGCAGCGGAACCGCGTTTTTTCGTGCAAACAGGCACTTACTTACCCAAAAATGTCGGCGGTTCGAACCCGTCTCGGCCCACCAAACCTACAGTGCCCGCTCCCGCACCCATTCCCGCCAAATCGCAACAAGCAGCGCCATAAGCACCGGTCCGATGAACAGGCCGACCAGTCCCATCGTCTTCACACCGCCGACAAGCCCGAAGAAGGTCGGCAGAAACGGCATTTTCACCGGCCCACCCACAAGAACCGGCCGGATCGTTTTGTCGACGATGAACAGTTCCACCGTTCCCCACAGAAACAAGGCCACACCGGCAAAGACCGAACCGCTGGCCACAAGATAGACCGAGACCAAGGTAAAGGCCAACGGCGCGCCACCCGGAATAAGCGCCATGAACCCCGTGATCACCCCCAAGGCCACCGCCGACGGCACCCCCGCCAGCCAATAAGCGAGGCCCAGGATAACCCCCTCACCGATCGCGATGACCGTCATGCCCATGACGGTCGAACTGATCGTCAGCGGGACCACGCGCGACAGGCGGGTCCAACGGTCCGGCAGAACCCGTGCCCCGACCACGTCGATCTGCGCCGCGATCTTATCACCGTCTTTATAAAACACGAACAGGGCGATCAGCATGAACAGCAAGTTCAACGCCAGGTGAAAGGCAATTCCCCCCACCGTCACCACGCTTCGGTAAACCGATGCGATGGTGTTTCCGCTCGTCAGTTGAATGACCTCGGCAATCGCGCCGGGTCGGCCGACATAGGTTGCCCATTTTTCGTCGATCCAATCCCCGATCTGGGGCAAGGACAGCAGCCATTGCGGCGTGGGCGCCCCTTCGGCATTCACTTGGAAAAGCCAGGCAATCCAGGACTGCAGCTCCTGAAACGCGTAGATCAGCGCAAGGGTCAGCGGCGTCACGAGGAACAGGACGATCACCGCGATGAACAAGGTTGCCGCCAGCAACGAGCTGATCCCGAACCGGGTCCGAACCCGGCAAAACACGGGCCAACTGGCAAAGCTGATGATCATGGCCGCAAGAACCGGAACCAGAAAGCCATGGAAAAAATACACGGCCGCGATCAGGACCAGCAACAGCATCCAGCGCGCGATGGACAGATCACTGATCAGGGGAATACGCGACAACGGATGGGTCTTGACCGTGGCAGTCGCCCTGCCGTCACGTTCCTGCCCCGTCATACGCATTCCACCCCCGTCTGAAGCCGCCTTGACCATGCGCCGGAATGACGACGATCACCAGAGCGAATGCCACCTCCTGTCGCAGTCTTGACCGGATGCACGAACCCATCTGACCAAGTCGCATTCCAAGGACGGGCCGCCCGCCCGAAGGTTCAGGCATCAGCCCCCCGTGGGGGGGCTGATGCCTTGCGGGTTCTGTCACGCGGCCATCCGATGGCCGTGCTGGACGTGGCGCGAGATCACCGTGCGCGACATTTTCCCCGAAAGCATCCGTCGCGCCGGGACCGGACGATAATCCATTTCGGCCAGTTCCGGGAACAGCGTCATGATCTCGTCCCGCGCGTCCTGGGGCACCGACTTCAGCGCCTCCGGCCCCGTGAACATGGATTCACACCGCGCCCCATCCGCGAGGACGATTTCATGCTGCCCCAGGAGGAAATGGACATAGTCCACCGACCCGATATCGTCGGCAATATCGATCCCGTCCAGAAGCACAAGGTGCTTTGCCGCGATCAGGACTTCGTTCATGCCGAACATCAGCTGGGCGTATTTCGATTGGACCAGAACCCGGTGCTGAGGTGACACCAGCAGATCCCGCTCCGGCATATCGTTGCCCAACGCGCCCGCCTTGATACGGATCGGACGAATGCGGCGGTCCAGATCAAGACGGCGTGCCGAAATCGTCGTCAATCCGACCCAGGTGATTTCCTGCAGACCGTTATCGACCGTCCAGACCTTGTCACCCGCGGACAGGTCGCGGGCGCGCACGTCACCACGTTCGGTCGCGATAAGCGTATCGCCGGCAAAACAGGTGATCGGCACGTTGTAGATGGCCGGATTGAAGCCAACTTGGGCCACGCGAACATTGTCGGCCAAAGGCGTCACGCTTGTGACCGTCACGCCGTTGATCGCCGGCAAATCATCCCAGCTGTTGATCTGATCCGACGACGGGCGGAAAAACACATCCCCATTGCGCATTTGCATCATGACGCCGCTGCGCTGCACGGTGGTCAGGTTGCCGTTGCTGTCGGGAACACGAACGTCAAACGTCGCGCGGTAGAATGAAACGATGTTCTGCCCGGTGACGGACGCCCCGGTTACCGGGTTGGTATAGCTGAACGGCGCCGGCGCCGCCACTGCGGGCGATTGCTGCGTCTGATAGGTCGTACGATAGGATGTTTCTGTCCCGGATGCGGTGCCGGTGACCGCCGTGGGCCCCATCTCGTCAGACCCGGTTGCCGTCCACCCGACGGCGGGGGCCAGTTGTGCGGCGGTGGCATTCGTCGTGGGCGTTGTGTCCAACCGCGCGCGATTGCCGAAGTACATCCAATTGTGTGTGGGCATGATCGAACCTTTCGAGTGACAGACCTGCGAAACGCCATTTGGATAAATGACTCGTTAACCATTATCCAATTTCACCCAGTCGCGAAACTCAATTCCGGTCCGGTGAATTCTTAATGCATGACGCACCGATCCCAATTCTTGATTGAATCGTCCAATTCAAAGTGAAGAATCTGTAATGATCGCAAGCAAATAAGCCTGACCCTCTGCCCAAACCTCACCGGAGAAATTGGCTGATCCCATTACGCCGCCCGCTCCCGCACGTTGCGCGCCACCCCGGATCGCGGCGTTGCTAAGGGATGATCGCTTGCTATCGGGCCTCGTGATTCCCACCGTTCGGCAACGTCGATCAGTTGAAGACGTCAAGATGCCCGTAATGCTGTCCGCCTCGCCCACGCACCGGGTGGTCTGTCACGCACATCCCGATGGCCCGAGCGATCGGCTGATCGTCACCTTCGCACCCGAGACGGACAGAATCAGGACCCGCCTCCCTCTGAAACATGGATACGACACCCCCTAAGTCGGCAGCCATCGGACCCAATATCATCAGGATATCTCATTAGAGGAATTGGCCGACCAGATCCGCCCCGTTGCTGCGGGACGAGAGATTGTCGCCTATGGCGGAAGCGTTGGCGCTTATGCGGCCATGTATTTCGGCGGCATACTCGATGCGCGCATCCTCGCTCTTGCGCCCAGAAACAGGCTGCATCCCCTGTGCAACGCCATGCCCGGACGCCTCCAGCACCACGAACATCTGTCAGAGATCCCCATCTATTCGCACCGGCCTGTCGTGTTTTTCGATCCCAAGCAGCCAAAGGACGCCCGGTTGGTGAACAGATGGGTTCGCGCCGCTTATCCCGACGCCCACATCCGCGTCGGCCACAACGTCATCGGCGGTCTGGCGACGTCAGTGCACCTCGGAACGATCGCATCCGGCTTCTTCTGCGGAACCGTGCCGCCCGCCATTCAGATCTGGGATCAGACGTCGCCGCATTGGTATGCGGGTGAAAGCAACCGCGCCGAACAGAAGGGCGATCTTGAAACCGCCCTGAACCATCTCACGGAAGGGGCAAAGATCGCGCCGACCATTCCGATCCTCGAATAATTTCGTTCGGCTGGCCAAGGCGCTGGACCGAACCGAGGTGATGCAGGCCGCATCGCGTGATCTGCGGCAAATGAAACATGACCGCCGCGCCATGAAACGGGCCAATTCGGAAAATTGATCTTCGCACGCGATTTGGGAAGAGATTTCTGACCACTCCCAAAGCCGATCCCTCCTGCCGCCATAACCGTTTCAAATCATGCGTCAATAGAACACCAATTCCGGTTCCTCGGCCAATTACCTGGCAAGATCAGGCACGATTGCTGGTATCCCCAGCACCAACGCGCCCTTCCCACGTCGGCGGGGCACGCACGATCACCCTGAAACCCAAAACGGCCCGCGGGGACATACCCCGGGGCCGTTTGGTCAATGACCATTATGTCATTGCAATAATGGTGGGCGATGAGGGATTTGAACCCCCGACATCTTCGATGTGAACGAAGCGCTCTACCACTGAGCTAATCGCCCGATGAAGGGGGGTTTACCCTCAGTCCTCGTCGTCCGCAAGACCCGACTTGGCCGTTTTCGACGCATTTTGCGGACGAAGTTTCAGGGTCATCGGCCCATCGTCCTCTTTCCGCTTCACCATCTTCAACTTGCCCATCGGCGGCAGGGTCAGATCGCTCCCCTCGACCAGTTTCTCTTTCATCGCCGCCAGAAACGCTTCCAGCACAGGCTTCACGACGGCGCGCTTCTGCCCCGTCCGCTCGACCACGACGTCGATCAGTTCGGGGAACTTCGTCGCGGCGACGGTTGGGGTTTCAGGCGCCGGTTTGGCGGGGGTCTTGCGCGGGGTGGCCATGCGAATCGTCCTTCGTTTGCGGTTCGCCCGACGATAGCGCAGCCGCCCCCCATCACCATGGAAAAAAGGCGCACCGGTCTGGGCGCGCCTTTCGTTTTCAGTGCGCCACAGGCGCTTGGGTCGGTTGCTCGGCCATGCGGCGGGCCGCCGCCGCCTCCTCGGCCGCCTCGTCCCATTCAACCGGCACAGGTGTCCGGACCAGCGCCTCGCGAAGAACCTCGCGGACATGGCTGACGGGAATGATCCGCAGACCCTGCTTCACATTCTCCGGGATGTCGGCCAGATCCTTCTCGTTTTCCTGCGGGATCAGAACCGTCTTGATCCCCCCCCGCAACGCCGCAAGGAGCTTTTCCTTCAACCCGCCGATGGCAAGGGCGTTGCCACGCAACGTGACCTCGCCGGTCATCGCGATGTCCTTCCGGACCGGAATGCCGGTCAGGACCGACACGATGGAGGTGACCATAGCCAGACCGGCACTCGGCCCATCCTTGGGCGTCGCCCCTTCGGGCACGTGGACGTGAATGTCCATCGCCTCGAACCTGGGGGGCTTCACCCCCAGCTCAGGGCTGATCGACCGGACATAGCTGGAGGCCGCGTCGATCGATTCCTTCATGACATCGCCCAGTTTCCCGGTCGTCTTCATCCGGCCCTTGCCCGGCAGGCGCAGCGCCTCGATCTGCAGAAGCTCCCCACCGACGGACGTATAGGCAAGGCCCGTCACGACGCCGACCTGATCTTCCTTTTCCGCCAGGCCCCAACGATGCCGCTTCACACCAAGATAGTCGCCGACATTTGCCTCCGTCACCTCGACCTTGGTCTTGTCACCGCGCACGATCTCCGTCACGGCCTTCCGCGCCAGCTTGGCAATCTCCCGCTCCAGATTCCGCACCCCCGCCTCGCGGGTGTAGGACCGGATCACCTCGGTCAGCGCGCCGTCGGTCACCGCAAACTCGCCCTTTTTCAGGCCATGGTTCTCCACCTGCTTGCCAACCAGATGCGACTTCGCGATCTCGCGCTTCTCATCCTCGGTGTAACCGGCCAGCGGAATGATCTCCATCCGGTCCAGAAGCGGCCCCGGCATGTTGTAGGAGTTCGCCGTTGTCAGGAACATGACGTTCGACAGGTCGTATTCCACCTCAAGATAGTGGTCGGAGAAGGTAGCGTTCTGCTCCGGGTCCAGCACCTCCAGCATGGCGCTGGCCGGGTCACCGCGGAAGTCCTGCCCCATCTTGTCGATCTCATCCAGAAGGATCAGCGGGTTCGTCGTCTTGGCCTTTTTCAGCGCCTGAATGATCTTTCCGGGCATGGACCCGATATAGGTCCGACGGTGGCCACGGATCTCGGATTCGTCGCGCACGCCGCCGAGCGAGATGCGGATGAATTCCCGTCCCGTCGCCTTCGCCACCGATTTCCCAAGCGAGGTCTTGCCCACGCCGGGAGGACCGACAAGGCACAGGATCGGCCCCTTCAGCTTGGTCGCCCGCGCCTGAACCGCCAGATATTCGACGATGCGTTCCTTGACCTTTTCCAGCCCATGGTGATCGGCATCCAGCACGGCCTGCGCCTTGCCCAGATCCTTCTTCACCTTGGACTTCACGCCCCACGGCACCCCAAGCAGCCAGTCGAGGTAGTTGCGCACCACCGTCGCCTCCGCGCTCATCGGCGACATGGATTTCAGCTTCTTGACCTCGGCATCGGCCTTTTCGCGCGCTTCCTTGGACAGCTTGGTCTTGGCGATGCGGGCTTCAAGTTCGGCGATCTCGTTCTGGCCGTCCTCGCCGTCGCCAAGCTCCTTCTGAATAGCCTTCATCTGCTCATTCAGATAATATTCGCGCTGCGTCTTCTCCATCTGGCCCTTCACGCGGGACTTGATGCGCTTCTCCACCTGAAGAACGCCCATCTCACCCTGCATGTGACCATAGACGCCTTCCAGACGTTCGGAAATCACCAGCGTTTCCAAAAGCGCCTGCTTCTGGGCCACATCCACCCCAAGGTGTCCCGCGACCAGATCGGCCAGTCGCGCGGGATCCTGCGCGTCCGACACCGCGGCCAGCGCCTCCTCGGGGATGTTCTTCTTGATCTTGGCGTAACGCTCGAACTCTTCCGATACCGCCCGCAGCATCGCGTTCACGGTGTCCGCATCGCCCGACGTCTCGTCCAGCGTCTCGGCATTCGCCTCGAAAAAGCTCTCGTTCGGCAGGAAATCGGTGATCCGCACGCGCGCCTTGCCCTCGACCAACACCTTCACGGTGCCGTCGGGCAATTTCAGCAGTTGCAGCACATTCGCCAGAACGCCGGTGCGGTAGATTCCGTCGCTGCCCGGTTCGTCCACCGAGGGGTCTTTCTGCGAGGCCAGCAGGATCTGGCGATCCTCGGCCATCACCTCCTCCAGCGCGCGGACCGATTTCTCGCGGCCCACGAACAGCGGCACGATCATATGCGGGAAGACGACGATATCCCGAAGCGGCAGCACGGGAAAGCTGTGTGCAGATAGGTCGTTCATGTCTTGTCCTTTCGCAGGAAGGCTCCGGTCCCGTCAATCGGCAACACTCGGCCCTCCCCGGGTCTGTCGAGCATATTTGGGGGGTCGAACAAATCGTGTCAACCAGCCGTCACAGAGGTTCGATATCCCCCGCCGCCCGCTGCGCGTGAAAATCGGCCACAAAGGCGGCCAGCCGCCCTGCCCCGATCGCGTCGCGCAGACCCTGCATCAACTCCTGATAGTAATGAAGATTGTGCCACGTCATCAGCATCGACCCGATGATCTCTTGCGCGCGGGTCACATGGTGGAGATAGGCGCGGGAATAGTTGCGGCAGGCCGGACAGGTGCAGGCCTCGTCCAACGGGCGCGGATCGTCGGCATGGCGCGCGTTGCGGATGTTGACCACCCCGTGCCGCGTGAACGCCTGCCCCGTCCGCCCCGAGCGGGACGGCAGGACGCAATCCATCATGTCGATCCCCCGCTCCACCGCGCCCACGATATCATCGGGCTTGCCCACCCCCATCAGATAACGCGGCTTGTCCTGGGGCAGCATGTCGGGGGCGTAGTCCAGCACCTCGAACATGGTCTTCTGCCCCTCGCCCACGGCCAGACCGCCCACGGCATAACCGTCGAAGCCGATCGCGCGCAGCGCCTCGGCGCTTTCGGCGCGCTGATCGGGGAACACGCTGCCCTGCTGGATGCCGAACAGCGCATGACCCGGACGATCCCCGAAGGCATCGCGCGACCGTTTCGCCCACCGCATCGACAGCTCCATCGACTTGCGGGCCGTCGCCTCATCCGCCGGAAAGGGGGTGCATTCGTCGAACGCCATGACGATGTCCGATCCCAGAAGCCGCTGGATCTCCATGCTGCGTTCCGGCGTCAGATGATGCGTGCTGCCGTCGATATGCGATTTGAAGCGCACGCCCTCCTCGCTCATCTTCCGCAAGGCCGTCAGGCTCATCACTTGAAACCCGCCCGAGTCCGTCAGGATCGGCCGGTCCCAGTTCATGAACCTGTGCAACCCGCCCAGCCGGTCGATCCGTTCGGCCGTCGGGCGCAGCATCAGGTGATAGGTGTTGCCCAGCAGGATATCGGCCCCGGTGGCGCGCACGCTGTCGGGCATCATCGCCTTCACCGTCGCCGCTGTGCCCACCGGCATGAAGGCCGGGGTGCGGATGTCGCCCCGCGTCGTTTGGATGGTGCCGCGCCGCGCCTTGCCGTCGGTGGCATCAATCTGAAAACCGAAACCTGCCATGGATATCTCCTTTCGCGCGTCCTGTCGCAATTTCCCCGCCGAGGAAAGGCCAAATATCGGACGCGCCCGCAAAGACGGACGGCAGATCCGCCCGTGGCACAGGCGAAGGTCGGTCCTGAAACAGGAAAACCGCCCCGGGGGGCGGCTTTTTCATTCGGCTGGATGGTGTTTGCGTCGCGCCGCCTCGGCCATCTGTCGGTCAAACCGGCGCGACATCTCGCGCGCCGCAAGGATACCGCAGCCGCCAAGCGCCAGCGCGATCAAGGGAATGCCGTAATCGAGGAACATCATATGACAGCCTCCTTCCGCATGTATCGTAGAATATAGAGCTCGAACCCGTGAAAAGCCAGACCCGCCACGATCCACATCGCAAAGACTGGAACCGACCCGATCCGCCCCTCGGACAGCGGGCGCAGAACGCCCACCGCAATCAGGCCCAGCCCCATGGCGTTGTTGAACCCCGCCATCATCTTGATGCGCTCGTTCAAGGTGGCAAGCGCATCACGCTCCATCACAAGCCCAGCTTGGCCGCCACGACCTCGTTCACCATCTGCGGCGAGGCTTTGCCCCCCGTCGCCTTGATGACCTGACCGACGAACCACCCGGCCAGCTTGGGGTTGGCCTTGGCCTTTTCCACCTGCGCCGGGTTGGCGGCGATGATCTCGTCCACCGCCGTCCCGATCGCGCCGGTGTCGGTCACCTGCTTCATCCCGCGCGCGGCCGCGATCTCCGCCGGATCGCCCCCCACCAGCCAGACGATCTCGAACAGATCCTTGGCCATCTTGCCCGAAATCTCGCCGGACGCCATAAGATCGAGGATGCCGCCCAGCTGTGCCGCCGACATGGGCGAGGCGTCGATGCCCAGCCCTTCCTTGTTCAAACGCCCGAACAATTCGTTGATGACCCAGTTCGCCGCCTGCTTGCCGTCGCGGCCCTTGGCCACATCCTCAAAGAAGCCGGCCGCATCCAGTTCGGCGGTCAGGACGTTCGCGTCATAATCCGTCAGGCCGAAATCGCCCATGAAGCGCGCCTTCTTGGCGTCCGGCAATTCCGGCATCCGCGCCGCGATGTCGTCCACCCACGCCTGCTCAATCTCCAGCGGCAAAAGGTCGGGATCGGGGAAATAGCGGTAATCGTGCGCCTCCTCTTTCGAGCGCATAGACCGCGTCTCATTCTTTTCGGCGTCATACAGCCGCGTTTCCTGAACGATGGACCCGCCGTCCTCCAGAATGGCGATCTGGCGGCGCGCCTCGTAATCGATGGCCGCCTGAATGAACCGCATGGAATTCATGTTCTTGATCTCGCACCGCGTGCCGAGATGGCTGAAATCGCCCGTCGCCTGAAACTTCTCGTATTGCCCCGGACGGCAGACCGACACGTTCACGTCCGCCCGCAGGTTGCCGTTCTGCATGTTGCCGTCGCAGGTGCCCAAATAGCGCAGGATCTGGCGCAGCTTCACCACATAAGCCGCCGCCTCTTCCGGGCCGCGAATATCGGGGCGGCTAACAATCTCCATCAGCGCGACGCCGGTGCGGTTGAAATCCACGAAGCTCATATTCGGGTCCATGTCGTGGATCGACTTGCCGGCGTCCTGTTCAAGATGGATCCGCTCGATCCGAACCAGACGGGCGACCCCCGGCCCCATCTCGACCAGAACCTCCCCCTCGCCCACGATGGGGTGGTAAAGCTGGCTGATCTGATACCCCTGCGGCAGATCGGGATAGAAATAGTTCTTGCGGTCGAAGGCCGAACGCAGATTGATCCCCGCCTTCAGCCCCAGCCCGGTGCGCACCGCCTGCTCGACGCAGTATTCGTTGATGACCGGCAGCATTCCGGGCATCGCGCAATCGACGAAGGCCACATGGCTGTTCGGCTCCGCCCCGAATCCCGTGGAGGCACCGGAGAACAGCTTGGCCTGGGACGACACCTGCGCATGAATTTCCATGCCGATCACAAGTTCCCAATCCTCGCGCGCGCCGGCGATGACTTTGGGGGTCGGGGTGTCGTAGGTCAGGTCCAGCATCGTCATTCCTCATGGATTGCTGACGTTTTATGCCGCTCCGTCCCCCGCATCAACCCTGTGCAGGATCGCACATCCGGCAGATTCCCGCCGGCATCCGCGCGAAACGGTTGCCACTTGGGACGATTCCGGCCAAAAGCGCCGGGCCGCCTGCAACGGGCGGTGCCACCATTTCAGGATCCATGACGTTCAGGAAGCTTGTTTTCGGCGCGATGCTCGCGTTGCCGGTTGCCGGATGTGCCACCCAGACCAAAACCACCGAACCGGCCTCCTTGCCGGTGATGCGGTGGGACTTCCGCCCGGAAGCGTCGTCCTGGACCCGTCAGACACTCGCCGCGGTTTCGCAGAAAGACGCCGATCTGGCTGCCCTTGTTCCCAATGACATCGACACATGGTGCCCCGGTTACCGCACCGCCTCCATGGACGAACGTCGTGCATTCTGGACGGCGATGCTGTCGGCGCTGGCCAAGCACGAAAGCACCTGGAACCCGGCCGCATCCGGCGGCGGTGGCAAGTGGATCGGTCTGGTGCAGATCGCCCCCCGCACGGCCCGCGCCTATGACTGCGATGCCACGACGACGTCCGAACTGAAAAACGGCTCGGCCAATCTGGCCTGCGCGGTCAACATCGCCTCGGCCCAGGTGTCGCGCGACAATATGGTGGCGGGCGCGCAGGGGCGTCGCGGTATGGGGCGTGACTGGGCCCCCTTCCGATCCTCGGCCAAACGCGCCGAAATGGCGCAATGGACCCGGTCGCAGGATTACTGCGCGATCTGATGCGAAAGCCCGGCCTTGCCGGGCTTTTTTCATGTCGTCAGACGGGCCGAGGATTTGAACGTCGGCAGTTTCGTCATCTGCACAAGGCTGACCGCCGGGGCGTATTCCCCGCCAAGCGCCAGCGTTTCCGCGCGCAGCATCTCGATCCCCTCTTCGGACTTGTTCGAAATGCGGTCGGGCAGGATCGGATTGCCGACCGCGACCCGATACGGCTGACGGTGCTTGTTCAGCACCTCATGGAACAGGGTGATGTCGCGCAAGGTCGGGTGGACCAGATCGAACAGATAGAACAGCGTGGAATTCCGCGCCCGGATGTTCAGCGGAATGACCGGCACGTCGAATTTGCGCGCGATCATCGCGGCCGAGGCCATCCAAGGCCGCTCCATCAGCTTCAGGCCCGTGCGCTTGGCCAGACGCCCCGAGGGGAAGATGATCCCCAGACGTCCCGCCTCCATCGCCTTGCGGGTATACTCCATCGTCTCGCGCGTTTTCTGCAACGAGCGTTTTTCCTGCCGCCATTCCACCGGACAGATCAGGTCGGCCATCTGCGGCATCACGCGCAGAATGTCGCTGTTGGCGTAAAAGAACAGGTCCGGGCGCAGCGGCGACAGAAGATGATGCAGGATCACGCCGTCGGCGATGCCGGTCGGATGGTTGGCCACGATCATCGCCCGACCGTTGCGGGGAATGTTCTCAAGCCCCGTGATCTGGATGTCCCGCGCAATCAGCGCGGCCACGCGTCCCATCAGTTCGGGCGTGGTCAGATCGCGGTATTCCTCGGCCAAGGCCAAGGTCTTGGGATATCCCAAAACTTGCGTCAGTGCCGCATAAGCCAGCCGATGATGAGGTCGCCCCGAAAACAGCCAAGGCGCGCGCTCGGCGATAAGGGGGTCAATACGGTCTTTCATGATCTCTACCTAACGGCGGCGTGATCTGGAAAATGGCGTGAAACCCCCCGAAACGCAAGGGCACGCCCCGGCGAAAGGATCAATTCCGCCGGTCCTTCAGCATCCGTGCCACCATTTCCCGAAGATCGGTCGACAGGCCGGGGGTGACCGCGATCCGCTGCAACTCTTCGCGCATCCGGGCCTGCCGGGCCGCGTCATAGATCGCGACTCCCTCGAACGCCGAGGATACCCGCGCCGCCGTCTGCGGATTGACAGGGTCCAGCGCGATCAGCGCGTCGGCCATCAGCCGATACCCCGCCCCGTCCGCGCGGTGGAACCCCGCATGGTTGGCGGCAAGCGCGCCGAAGACGGCGCGGAAGCGGTTGGGATTGGCGGCATCGAACAGCGGGTGGCGGATCAGGTCGGCCACCACCGCCGGGGCATCCTTGGCATGAAGGACGTTCAGCGTGAACCATTTGTCCATCACCAGACGATCATGTCGCCAGCGGGACAGGAACGTATCCGCCGCCGCCGTCACCCCGACCTCCAGCAATGCCGTCAGGGCGCCCACCTCCTCGGTCATGTTGTCGGCCCGATCGAAGACCTGTTGCGCCACAGCCCCGCCGTCCAGACGGGAGTGCAGGGCAAGTGCCTGCATCCGCAACGCGCGCCGGCCCGCCTGCCCTGCATCGGGCGACCATGCGCCCGGAACCGGCGCGCATAGATCCGCAAGGTCGTCCGCCAGCCGTTCGGCCAGCGCCTGCGCCATGCGACCCCGCGCGGCGTGAAGGGCCTCGGGATCGGGCACCGTGCCCGCCGCAGCCAAGGTGCGGGCCATGTCATCCTCGGCCGGCAAACGCAGGCTGAGCGCGCGGAACGCCGGGTCCAGCGACGCATCCGTGGTCAGGCGTGCCAGCGCGTCCAGCCATTTGGTCGAAACACCGTCGCCCAGAATGACGTTCGCCATGACCGACTTGCCCAGCGACCGCCCCGCCTCCCATCGGGTGAAGGGATCGCTGTCGTGGGCCAGCAGAAACGCCCGCTCCTCCGGCGCATCGGGGCGCGACAGCAGAACGGGGGCGGAAAATCCGCGCAACGCGGATACCACCGGACGCGTCGGGGCGTCGAAGGTGAAACTCTGCTCGGCCTCCGTCATCTCCAGAACGGTCGTCGGCAGCACCTCCGCCCCATCGGGCGCCAGAAGCCCGATCGCCACCGGGATCACCATCGCCGGGGCAGCTTGCGTCAGGGTCAGGGTAAGTTTGCCGTCCTGCCATGCTTCGGACATGGTCACGGCGGGCGTTCCGGCCTCGGTATACCACCGCGCGAACTGCGTCAGATCGCGGCCCGTCGCATCCTCGAACACGGTCAGCCAATCTTCGATCGTGCACGCCTGACCGTCGTGGCGGGTGAAATAAAGATCGAGCGCCCGGTCATAGGCCTCAGGCCCCACCAGCAGGCGCAGCATACGGATCACCTCCGCACCTTTTTCATAGATCGTGGCGGTGTAGAAGTTGTTGATCTCTTCATATTCCGCAGGCCGCACCGGGTGGGACAGCGGCCCCGCATCCTCGCGGAACTGGCGGGCGCGCAGGGTCAGGACATCCTCGATCCGCTTCACCCCCTCGCCCCGCTCATCGGAGGAAAACTGCTGATCGCGGAACACGGTCAGCCCTTCCTTCAGGCACAGCTGGAACCAGTCGCGGCATGTGATGCGATTGCCGGTCCAGTTATGGAAATATTCATGGGCGATGATCGCCTCGATCCGGGCGAAATCCTCATCCGTTGCCGTTTCGGGACGGGCCAGCACGTATTTGGAGTTGAAGATGTTCAACCCCTTGTTCTCCATCGCGCCCATGTTGAAATCGTCCACCGCGACGATGTTGAACACCGACAGGTCGTATTCCCGGCCATAGACGCGCTCGTCCCAGGCCATCGACCGTTTCAACGCATCCATGGCATAGGCGCAGCGATCCTCGTCCCCCTTGCGAACCCAGATGTTCAGCGCCACATCGCGGCCCGATCGGGTCACGAAGCGGTCCGAATGCGCCACCAGATCCCCCGCGACCAGCGCGAAAAGATACGCGGGCTTGGGCCACGGGTCGTGCCATTCACCCGGCGCAACCTCATCCCCGTTGGACAGACGTACCGGCAGGTCCCCCTCGATCCGCACCCGGAACGGGGCCATCACGTCGGGCCGGTCGGGATAGAAGGTGATCTTGCGGAACCCTTCCGCCTCGCATTGGGTGCAATACATGCCGTTCGACATGTAAAGCCCCTCCAGCGCGGTGTTGGTGGCGGGCGAAATCTCCACCTCGGCGCGGAAGGTGAAAGGGTGCGGCGGCACGGTCAGCGACAGGCCGGTCGCGTCGGGCACATCGGCGATCGGCGCATCGTCGATGCTGGCGGCGATCAGGGTCAGCCCCTCGCCGTTCAGGCGGAGCGTGGCGGACGGGGCGGCGGGATTTGGGACGAATCGGATGGTGGACAGAACCCGCGTCGCTTGCGGGTCCAGCCGGAAGGACAGATCCACATGTTCAATCAGATGGCTGGGCGGGGCGTAATCGGCCAGGCGGACGGTCATGTCAGGCTCCCGCATCCAAGGACAGCGCGTGAATGCGCGGAACGATGTCACCCAGTGCCGCATGTATCGCGCGATGCCGCTGGATGCGCGTCATGTCGCCAAGGGCTGCCGCACGTACACGGATGTGGAAATGGCTTTGCCCCCCCTCCTGATACCCCGCATGGCCGATATGCTTGTCGCTCTCGTCCGTCACGGTCAACTCGGTCGGCGTGAAGGCGGCGATCAGCCGCCGCTCCATCTCGTCCGCGATTTTCATGGGCGGTCCCCCCTTCATCTTGCGCGTCAAATGACTAAACTCTCGCCTCCGACTCGGAAAGGCCCTTACGATGACCAAATCCCCCTTCGACTTCGACATGCGTGTGTCATCCGACAAGAAGCGCCGCAAGACGGGGCGTCGGGGCATGTCGGGGGCGCAGGAAAGCTCCACCCATCCCTGTGCCCATGCGGGCTGCACCGAACCCGGCCTTTACCGCGCCCCGCGGTCGCCCGACCATCTGGACGAATATGTCTGGTTCTGTAAGGAGCATGTGCGGGAATACAATCTGAAGTGGAACTTCTTCACCGGCAAGACCGAGGAGGATTTCCAGCAATTCCTTGACAAGGATCGGGCGTGGGGCCCGACCAAGAAGCCGGACGAAGGACATGTATGGTCCCGTCTGGGCATCGACGATCCGATCGGCATTCTTGGCGAAACCCCGACGGCGCCGACCCGTCCGGCCGGCGGTGCCACGCGCAAACTGCCCCCCACCGAACGCAAGGCGCTGGAGATCCTGGATGCGCGCGACACCTGGACACGCGTGGACATCCGCAAGCAATACAAATCCCTGGTCAAGGACCTTCACCCCGACATGAACGGCGGCAACCGCGCCGATGAGGAGCGGTTGCAGGAAGTCGTCTGGGCGTGGGATCAGATCAAGGATAGCCGCTTTTTCCGCGACTGATCATTGCGCGGGCTGGCCGTTCGACGCCATCAGCCCCCCGTCCACGGGCAGGTTGACCCCGGTGACAAAACGCGCGTCGTCCGAGGCGAGGAAGAGGATGGCCGACGCGATATCGGAGGGGTCGGCCGGGGCCCCCAGGGGCATCCTCTCGGCGAATTTCGCGACCAGATCCTTGTTGTCCAGCATATCCTCGGTCAGGCCCGTCTTGGTGAAGGACGGGTTGACCGCATTCACCCGCACCCCCGCCTTGGCCGCATCCAGCGCCAGCGCGCGGGTGAAGTTCGAGATCCCGCCCTTCGACGCGTTATAGGCGAGCATCTCCCAATCCCCGCCCAGGCCCGAAACCGAGGAGACGTTGACGATATTGCCCTTGCGCGCCTTCAGATGGGGCCAGGCGGCCTTGGTCATCATGAAGGTGCCGGTCAGGTTCACGTCGATCTGCCGACGCCAATCCTCCACCGAGATATCCTCGATCGTGCCCATGACCGCGATGCCGGCATTGTTCACCAAAACGTCCAGACCCCCCAGCCCTTCGACGGCGGAGAGGATGGTCGCAATCCCCTCCTCGGTCCCGATGTCGCCCGCGACCACATGCGTGCGCGCACTGTCCAGATCCGCCGCCACGGCCGTCAGCTTGCTTTGGGTCCGTCCGACCAGAACGACCGTCGCACCCTCTTGCGAAAACCGCCGGGCGGTCGCCGCGCCGATGCCCGATCCCGCGCCCGTCACGACAACGATCTTGTCCTGAAATCTCATTTTCCGTCTCCGTTGATGATGGATGCTGCCCAATCAACGGGCGGATTTCCCATGGGTTCCGGCCTTGCGCCCGCGCGGAGGATGTTCCACAAAACACCCAGTCATAGATAAGAGGACGCCATGTCGGACATGCCAGCCAAACCCACCGAGGAACTTTCCGTCCGCGAGGTGTTCGGCATCGACACCGACATGAAGGTGAAGGGCTTTGCCGAACGCTCCGAACGTGTGCCGGACGAGGATCCCACCTACAAGTTCGATCCCGACACCACGCTCGCAATCCTCGCGGGCTTCGCCTACAACCGCCGGGTGATGATCCAGGGGTATCACGGGACGGGGAAATCCACGCATATCGAACAGGTCGCCAGCCGCCTGAACTGGCCTTGCGTGCGGGTCAACCTCGACAGCCATGTCAGCCGGATCGACCTGATCGGCAAGGACGCGATCAAGCTGGTGGACGGCAAGCAGGTCACCAGCTTTCAGGAAGGCATCCTGCCTTGGGCGCTGCGCAACCCCTGCGCCATCGTCTTCGACGAATACGATGCGGGCCGCGCGGATGTGATGTTCGTGATCCAGCGAGTTCTGGAAACCGACGGCAAGCTGACGCTTCTGGACCAGAACGAGGTTATCCGCCCCCACCCGTCCTTCCGCATGTTCGCCACCGCGAACACCGTGGGTCTGGGCGACACGACCGGCCTTTATCACGGCACCCAACAGATCAACCAGGGTCAGATGGACCGGTGGAGCCTTGTCGCCACGCTGAACTATCTGTCGCATGACGCCGAGGTGAACATCGTCCTGTCGAAGGCCCCGCATTACAACACCGAAAAGGGCCGCAAGGAGATCAGCCAGATGGTCACCGTGGCCGACATGACGCGGACGGCCTTCATGAACGGCGATCTGTCCACCGTGATGTCGCCGCGCACCGTGATCGCCTGGGCGCAGAATGCGGAAATCTTCCGCAATGTGGGCTATGCCTTCCGCCTGACCTTCCTGAACAAATGCGATGAGCTGGAACGGCAGACCGTGGCGGAATTCTATCAACGCTGCTTTGGCGAGGAACTGCCCGAAAGCGCCGCCTCCACAGCGATGAAGTAAGGGGCCATGAGCAAACCCTCCGACAATCCCGCCGATCCGTTCAAGAAGGCCCTGACCGAGGCGACGCGGACCATGGCCCGCGACCGCGACATGACGGTCGCCTTTTCGGTCGATCCGCCGGGCATGACGGCGGAGGGGATGCGTCTGCCGCAAGTCACCCGTCGCATGACGCGCGACGAGGTGCTTCTGGCGCGCGGCACGGCGGACGCCTATGCGCTGCGCCGCCGCTATCACGACGAGGGGACGTCGGCCCGCTATGCCCCGACCGGGCCCCTGGCGCGGGACATTTACGACGCGATGGAAACCGCGCGGTGCGAAGCGATGGGGGCCGAGGACATGCCCGGCACCGCCACCAACATCGACGCGCGGATCGGGCACGAGGCGGCGCGGAAGGGGTATGCCCAGATCCGCCGGTCGCAGGATGCGCCGCTGTCGGTGGCGGCGGGCTATCTCGTCCGCCATCTGGCGACGGGACGGCCCCTGCCCGAAGGGGCGGACAACGTCATGAATCTGTGGCGCGGCTTCATCGAGGATCAGGCGGGCGGCACGCTTGGCGATCTGCGCGATGTCCTGTCCGATCAGGCGGCCTTCGCGCGGCTTACCCGGCAGGCCATCGCCGACATGGGCTATGCCGATCAGCTGGGCGACGATCCCGATCAGGCCGATCCCGGCGACGAGGCCCCCGACGACGCCCAGCAGGACGACGAGGAACCCGAATCCACCGCCGATCAGGACGGTGAGGCCGACGAGTCCGACGCCTCGCCCGAACAAAGCCAGGATCAGCAGCAGGACGCGACCCAGGCCCAGGTCTCCATGGACGAGACGCAGGACCAGATGGAGGGCGAGGAGGCCGAGGCGCCGGAGAACGACACGCAGGACGAACCTCCGCCCCCTGCCCCCCATTCCGCCGCCGATCCGAATTACACCGCCTTCACCACGCGGTTCGACGAGGAAATCCACGCCGAGGATCTGGCGGAACCGGCGGAACTGGAACGCCTGCGCGCCTATCTCGATCAGCAGTTGGATCCGCTGAAGGGCGCGGTCAGCCGTTTGGCCAACAAGCTGCAACGCCGCCTTCAGGCGCAACAAAGCCGGTCGTGGGAATTCGATCTGGAGGAGGGCACGCTGGATGCGGGCCGTCTGGCGCGGGTCGTGGCGAACCCGACGACCCCCCTGTCGTTCAAGATCGAACACGACACCGAATTCCGCGACACCTGCGTGACGCTGCTTCTGGACAATTCCGGCTCGATGCGCGGGCGTCCCATTTCCATCGCGGCGATCTGCGCCGACGTTCTGGCGCGGACGCTGGAACGGTGCCAGGTGAAGGTCGAAATCCTCGGCTTCACCACCCGCGCGTGGAAAGGCGGCCAAAGCCGCGAGGCGTGGCTGGCCGAAGGGCGCAAGGCCCACCCGGGGCGGCTGAACGACTTGCGGCACATCATCTACAAAGGGGGGGATACGCCGTGGCGGCGGGCCCGTCCAAACCTTGGGCTGATGATGAAGGAAGGCCTGCTGAAGGAAAACATCGACGGCGAGGCGCTGGAATGGGCGCACCGCCGCATCACCGCACGCAACGAATCCCGCAAGATCCTGATGGTGATCTCGGACGGGGCGCCGGTGGATGACAGCACCCTGTCGGTCAATCCCGCAAACTACTTGGAAAAGCACCTGCGCGATGTGATCGCGATGGTCCAGCGCCGCCGCGCGGTCGAACTTATCGCCATCGGCATCGGGCATGACGTCACACGCTATTACGAACGCGCCGTGACCATCACGGATGTGGAACAGCTGGCGGGGGCGATGACGGAGCAGCTCGCCTCGTTGTTCGACGCCGATCCGCGCAAGCGCGCGCGCGTTCTTGGAATGAGGAAGATGGGCTGATGCTGCAGAGTTTTACGACGACCGCGCGCCCCGATTTGGGGGCGGACCGACTGGCGGCCCTGCGGACTGAGATGGCGCGCGAAGGGCTTGGAGGGTTCCTGATCCCCCGCGCCGACGTCCATCAGGGCGAATACGTGGCCCGGCGGGACGAACGTCTGGCGTGGCTGACCGGATTCACCGGATCGGCCGGGTTCTGCGTTGCGCTGACCGATCAGGCCGGGGTGTTCATCGACGGTCGCTATCGCACCCAGATCAAGGGTCAGGTGGATCTGGCCGCCTACACCCCCGTGCCGTGGCCCGAGACGCAGCCGGGTCCGTGGATCACCGAGCGTACGAAGGATGTCATCGGCTACGATCCTTGGCTGCACACCCATGCCGAGATTACGAAGCTGCGCGATGCGGGCGTTCATCTGCGCCCGGTCACCAATCTTGTGGATCGTATCTGGGACGACCAACCGGACGCCCCGATGGGGCAGACCTTCGTTCAGCCAGAATCTCTGGCCGGGCGCAGCGCGGCCGACAAACGCGCCGATCTGGCCGCGACCATGGGGGCCGAGACGGCGGTCATCACCCTGCCCGACAGCCTGGCCTGGCTGCTGAACATCCGCGGATCGGACGTGCCGCGCAATCCGGTGCCGCACGGCTTTGCCCTGCTGCACAAGGATGCGACCGTCGATCTGTTCATCGCCCCCGAAAAGGTGGGCGAGAAGGTGCGCGCCCATCTGGGGCCGGATGTGCGTCTGCACGCGCCCGACGATATTGACTCGGCCTTGCGCCGCCTCACGGGCCCCGTTCGCCTCGATGCCGCCACCGCCCCGATTGCCATCCGGCAGATCCTGCTGGATTGCGGCACCAAGATCGTGGAGGGGGACGATCCCTGCCGCTTGCCCAAGGCCCGCAAGACCGAGGCCGAATTGCAAGGTATGCGCGAGGCCCATCTGCGCGACGGCGCGGCGGTGGTCGAGTTCCTGGCATGGCTGGACCGCACCGCCCCCGGCGACCTGACCGAGATTTCGGTGGTTGAAGCGCTGGAGGGGTTCCGCCGCGCGACCAACGCCCTTCATGACATCAGCTTTGAGACGATTTGCGGCGCGGGACCCAATGGGGCCATCATGCATTACCGCGTGACGCATGACAGCGACCGCAAGATCGAGAATGACCAACTTCTTCTGGTCGATTCCGGCGCGCAGTATGTGGACGGCACGACCGACATCACCCGCACCATCGCCATCGGCGATCCGGGGGACGAGGCGCGGGACTGCTACACCCGCGTTCTGCGCGGGCTTATCGCGGTTTCGCGCGCGCGCTGGCCCAAAGGGTTGGCCGGACGGGATCTGGATGCCTTGGCGCGGTTTCCGCTTTGGGTGGACGGGCGTGATTACGATCACGGCACGGGCCACGGGGTCGGGGCCTTCCTTTCGGTGCATGAAGGGCCGCAGCGTATCGCCCGCATTTCCGAGGTGCCGCTGGAACCGGGCATGATCCTGTCGAACGAACCGGGATACTATCGTGAGGGCGCGTTCGGCATCCGCCTTGAGAACCTGATCGCGGTCGAACCCGCCCCCCGAATGGCGGATGACCGGACCCAGCTTCGGTTCGAGACATTGACCTTCGTCCCCTTCGACCGTCGGCTGATCCTGACCGCCACCCTCTCGGCCGAGGAGCGGGCCTGGATCGACGCCTATCACGCCGAGGTCGCGGCCCGCATCGCCCCCCGCGTGGGGGATGCGGCGAAGGACTGGCTCATCGCCGCAACACAGCCTTTGGTGGGGTGACAGCGCTAACGTCCGCCGGTATAGTGCGCCCAATCACACATGATGGGGGTATCCATGCCGGCTGATATTCGTATCCGCAGACGTCCGGGGCGTTGGGTCGTGCGCAGCAGCGATGCCATCCTGGCCGAAACGTCCGAGGCGTTGGAGATGGAGGACGGGCCGCAGGCACCGCTTTTGTTCTTTCCACGCAGCGATGTGGCCATGGCCTTTCTGGATGCCAGCGGATTTGAAAACCGGCGTGGGGGAGAGGCGATGCGCTTTTCGCTCGTCTCGGCCTCCGACACCGTGACGGACGTGGCCTGGGCCTTTGAGGCGACCGGCCCGTCCACCGAACGTCTGGACGGGTATATCACGTTCGACGGGGCTAAGGTAACGGTGGAGCAGCTCTAGGCTGCCGCCGCCACCTCACGGATGCGGGTGACCATCGCTCGCACGCCGTTCGACCGCTGCGCCGACAGGTGCCGGTCCAGCCCAAGCCGCCCCAGTTCGGCCCCCGCATCGATCGCGGTCACCTTGCCCACCGGTACGCCCGCATACAAGGCGTGCAGGACCGCGATCAGCCCGCGCACGATCATCGCATCGCTGTCGCCGGCAAAGGTGAAGGTGCCATCCGCGACCGTGGGATGAATCCAGACCTGGCTGGCGCAACCGTCCACCTTCGTCGCCGGGGTCTTCAACGCATCGGACATGGGCGGCATCGCCTTGCCCAATTCGATGACGTGGCGATAGCGGTCCTCCCAATCGTCCAGAAATTCGAATGTGTCGGCGATATCTTCGAACGCTTGCGTGGCCATCGGCACCTCCTTCGTTGCGGCAGAGGTATGCCGACCGGCGGCCCGCGTCCAGTCCGCGCTTTTCAAACGGCGGCCCGTGGGGTAGCACGGATGCACGTGATGGAGATGGCGATGACACGACCGCTTTTGGCCCTGTTGATCCTTGGCACGACACTTGGCGGCTGCAACCGCCTGAACCCCGGCACCTGGCTGAACAGCGGGGGCGACACGCCCGCGCCCACCCAGACCGTCGTGACCGAAGACCCCCGCCCGCTGATCGCTCAGGTCACCGAGGTGGAGGTAGACCGCACCCCGAACGGGGCGATCGTCCGCGCCACGGGGGTCGCCCCCACCGAGGGCTGGTATGGCCCGGCCCTGATCGCGCAGACGGCTCAGCCGGATGGCACCTTGATCCTGAAGTTCCACGCGACCGCCCCGGCCACGGCCATGCCCACGGGCACGACGACATCCCGCCAGATCGTCGCGGCGACGGCGCTGACCAATGCCACCTTGGCCAACACGCGCCGGATCGTGGTGCAGGGCGCGTCAAACGCCCTGTCCCAAGCGCGTTAAAGCGTCACGACTTTCACCGAATTGCCCTTGGCCGACAGGGCAATCTCGCCCCGGCACAGGCGCAGGGCATCATCACCGAACGCCTCCATCCGCCAGCCTTTCAGCGGCAGCAGGTCCCGTTCCCCCGCCGCGAGGGCGTCGAGATCGGACGAGGAGGCGATCAGCTTCGACGCGACCCCCAGCGTTTCGGACTTCGCCTTCAGAAGCACGCGCAGAAGATCGGCCAGCGCGGGATTGACCTGCGCGGCGTCCTTGGTCGCGACCACCTTCGGCAGATCCTTGGGCGCCGTTTCCTGCCCCGCCTTGACTGCGGCAAGGATGCCATCGGCAATATCACCGCGCCGCGCTTCGCGCAAAAGCAGCCGCGACCGGCCCAGATCTTCGACCGTGGCGGGGCGCGTGGAGGCGACCTCCAGCAAGGCGTCATCCTTCAGGACCCGCGACCGGGGCACGTTGTTGGACTGCGCGTAATGTTCGCGGAACCTCGCAAGTTCGCGCACAATGGCCAGAAACTTGGGCGAGGTGGTGCGCGTCTTGACACGAAGCCAGGCTTCATCAGGATGCACGGTGTAGGTTGCGGGATCGTTCAGGATCGCCAATTCCTCGCCCACCCACCGTTCGCGCCCGGTCTTCTTCAACTGCTGGTCAAGATATTCGTAGATGTCACGCAGATGGGTGACATCAGCCAACGCATAGTTCTTCTGTGCATCCGAAAGCGGGCGGCGCGACCAGTCGGTAAAGCGCGAGGTCTTGTCCAGATCCTGTTTGGCTATGCGGCGCACCAGCGTCTCATAGCCGACCTGCTCGCCAAATCCGCAGACCATGGCCGCCACCTGCGTGTCGAACAAAGGCTTTGGAATGACGCCGCCTTCGACGAAGAAAATCTCCAGATCCTGCCGCGCGGCGTGGAACACCTTTACGGTCTTTTCCCAACGGAAAAGGTCATAGAGGGGGGCAAGGTCCATCCCCTCGCCCTCGATCGGATCAATCAGCAGGGCCTCTCCATCCGGCAATGCCATCTGGATCAGGCACAGCTTGGACCAATAGGTCCGCTCGCGCAGGAACTCGGTATCGACGGTGACATAGGGGTGGGTCTTGGCAACCTCGCAGAATGCGGCAAGGTCATCGGTGGTGGTGATGGTACGCATGAACGCCTTTCACGCCGGGTCATCCGGCAGCACCTGATTCTTATCGGCGGCACGCCCGAAGGTGAAGACGCCAAATTTCAGACAGGGATACTGGGATTTTGGCCATTTGCAGTCAGCCTTCGTCGGTCGCGGCGGTAACTTATTTGGACATGCAATTGAAACATAATTCTACCCCAAGTTGATTATTGCTGTTCATGACACGCTATTAAAACCTGTGGTTGTTAAGTTGGTTGTAAGAACAGTTATCATGATAATTTTAAACATATGCGCTGAGTTATCTTGGTTGAGTATATCCGGGGTTCGCCGCATCGAATGAAAAAATCCGAAGTCAAAGGAGTTTTTCATGAGTTCCGACGTCATCCTCTATATTTCCGGCGACAAGATTGCGCGTTACGACAGCCTGTCCCAAGGGGGGAATGGTGATGAGATGAAGGTGGTCATGAAAGGTGTGAAGCCTCTCGGGACAAATCAGGATGTTTTTAAGATTGTTGTTCGCCAGACAAATGGCGCGCAGCATTTTCAGAACGGGCAGTTTGTCGATGTCTATGATGCCAGCGGCAAGGTGATCTTCTCGTCCGGCAATCCGCAGAACGACGAATTTCAGGGACGAGCCGCCAGCACCACGCATGAAATCTTCAGCGGCAGGAACTTCGTCATCGACATGCATGGCATCGCCCCCGGAACCCTGACCTATGGTCCCGGGGTGGAGCCGAAGCGCAACACCAAGCTGCCGTTCAACGCGCTGGCCACCACGCCGCAAACCGCAAGTGCCTGCTTCACCCCCGGCACGCAAATTCGCACCCCGAACGGCCTGCGCGCGGTGGAGACGTTGCGCATCGGCGATCTGGTGGTGACCCGGGACAACGGGCCGCAACCGATCCTGTGGGCGGGGGCGTCACGGACCTTGGGTGTCGGCCCCTTCGCCCCCGTGCTGATCGAGGCGGGAGCGCTTGGCAACACCAGCGACATGCGCGTGTCGCAGCAACACCGCATGATGCTGCGCGGCACGGCGGTGGAGGCGCAGTTCGCCGAGGCCGAGGTTCTCGTGGCCGCCGTCCATCTGGTGAACGGAACAACCATTCGGATCGAGCCGACGTTCGATGTCACCTATGTCCACATCGCCTGCGCCGGGCATGAGATCATCGAGGCGGATGGCGCAATCACGGAGACGATGTTTTTCGGACCGACCATCCTTGCCGGCATGAGCGATGCAATGCGGGACGAGTTGAAGGCCCTGTTCCCCGAACTGCACGACATGCACCGCGAAAAAGCGCGTCGCTGCCTTTCACGACGAGAGGCCCGCCTTCTGGCGTGACGGCGATTACCGCCCCGCCCCGGCGAACTGACGCAGGCAGGCGGGGTAGAGCTTGTGCTCCTCCACCAAGACACGGGCCGCGAGCGTATCAGCCGTGTCGCCCGGAATCACCGGAACGCGGGCCTGACCGAGGATCGGGCCATTGTCCAGAACCGCCGTCACCCCGTGCACGGTGCATCCCGCTTCGGTATCGCCCGCCTCCAACGCACGTCGGTGGGTGTGCAGACCGGGATATTTCGGCAGAAGCGACGGGTGGATGTTCAGCATCCGCCCTTCGAACCGCTGCACGAACCCAGGCGTCAGAACGCGCATGAAGCCCGCCAGACACAGAATGTCGGGCTGCGCTGCCAGAATGGGTTCCAACAGCGCCGCCTCGAACGCCGCACGGTCGCCCTTGAACGGGCGATGATCCACCGCCGCCGTCGCAATCCCCTCCGCCGCCGCCCTTGCCAGGCCGGTCGCCGCGGGATCGTTCGAGGCGACCAGAACCGGCCGCGCCGGGTGATCGCCCGTCATGCTGCGCACCAGCGCCAGCATGTTCGACCCGCCGCCGGAGATCAGGATCGCAACGCGTTTCACAGCAGGGCGCCGGAGTAGCGGATGCCCGCCCCCTGCTCCACCACGCCCAGACGGGTGACGGTTTCGCCTACAGCGCGTAGAAGATCCGTCAGCCCGTCCGCCTGATCCGGGGCGACGACCAGGATCATCCCGATGCCGGAGTTGAACGTCTTCAGCAGCTCTGCCTGCTCCATATTTGCGGTTTCCGCCAACCAGCGGAACACAGGCGGCAGGGTCCAGGCGTTCAGATCAATGGTCGCGCCCAGATCGTCGGGCAGGACGCGGGGCAGATTTTCCGTCAGACCGCCGCCGGTGATGTGGGCCAGGCCATGAACGCCCCCCGCACGAAGGGCAGCCAAGGCCGGTTTCACATAAAGGCGGGTCGGGGTCAGCAGAACCTCCCCCACCGACCCATCGCCGAACGGCGCGGGTGCCGCCCAATCCAGACCGGCCATTTCAACCACTTTGCGCACAAAGGAATAGCCGTTGGAATGCACCCCGTCCGAAGCGAGGCCGAGCAGCACATCCCCCGCCGCAACGCCGGCAGGAAGGCTCCCCCCCCGCTCCATCGCGCCCACGGCGAACCCGGCAAGATCGAAATCCCCCTTGTGATACATGCCCGGCATCTCGGCCGTCTCACCCCCGACAAGCGCACAGCCCGAGGCGACGCAGCCTTCGGCGATCCCTTCGACAATGCGGGCGGCCTGATCGACATCCAGCCTGCCCGTGGCAAAATAATCCAGGAAGAACAAGGGCTCGGCCCCCTGACAGACCAGATCGTTCACGCACATCGCCACAAGGTCGATGCCGATCGTGTCCACCACGCCCGTGTCAATGGCGATCCGCAGCTTGGTCCCCACGCCGTCGGTCGCGGCCACCAGAACCGGATCCCGATACCCCGCCGCCTTCAGATCGAACAGTGCGCCAAACCCGCCAAGACCGGACATCGTCCCCGGTCGGTCGGTGCGCTTTGCCGCCGGCTTGATGCGGTCCACCAAAGCGTTGCCCGCGTCGATGTCCACGCCCGCATCGGCATAGGTCAAACCGTTCGTCTTGGTCATGGATCAGCCCCCGAAAACCCGTTCGTGTCTGCCTTAGACGATCCCCCGTTCCAGCGCAACGCAGCTTGACCCGCCTTCCGCTTCGCCGTAGGCAGTTCCCGTCGGGCCTGTAGCTCAATGGTCAGAGCAGGGCGCTCATAACGCCTTGGTTGGGGGTTCGAGTCCCTCCGGGCCTACCACCCCGACAAGAATATACTGGAACTATAGCTACTTAGACTGTCGGTTTACAGTTGGCTGAGGCGAGTTTACAGAGTTCTGGTCCTGTTCCGTTCCGATGACTGCCAATTTCCGGCTTGCCGATTTGGTATAGTGCTGAACTTCGGAAAGACTCAGGTGCCCGGTCCAAGCCCCGATCTGGTGGGGGTTCGCTCCGCCTTCGGCTAGAAATACGGCGCGGGATTTGCGCAGCCCGTGGGCACTTCTGTCAAAGCCAGCATCTGATGCGGCTTCGGCAATCATATGACCGAGTGACTTATGCGAGCGGGTGCGCCCTTCGCGTGTTGCCAGAAAGGTCATATGTCCATTGTCCGACGCTTTGAGAGCGTCGTGCAGCATGTCTCGATCCCCTACCCCACGCGCAGCGTGAGCCGGAAGCGTACACGTCCAGGGCACATAAGCCTCAGTCTTTGTCTTTTGTTGACGATAGGTCAGAACGCCTTGCCGGTCGATCATGCCTTTCCCGAGCATGACAACATCGCTGACGCGCGATCCTGTCCAATAGAGAAGCTCCATAGCCGCGCGCTGTGTGGTGCCGATCGGCCAGTGGGCGCGATAGGCGGCGATCTGGTCGGCAGACCATGGCAAGAACCCCTCCCCTCCCACATACTTCGCTCTGCGCACTGACACCGTGGGATCGACCTTGATCAACTGAACCTCAAGCGCGTAGTCGCAGAGCTTGCGCCAGGCCTTCATCCTGTCCCGCGCGCCCACCGGGGTCAGCGCAGCCAAGTCTGCCTGAATGTCTTCAGGCCTAAGATGGCGCAACTGCGCATCTTCCGCCTGATCGCGTATGGCATCGCAGTGTTTGCGAAGTTTCATCCTGTAGCTTTGCGAGAGCGAAAGGTATCGCTCCGAACGCATGAATGTCTCGATCAGGGCGGCAATCGAGCCGATGGGGGCGCGCACCTTCGTCGGGGCATCCCGCATCGCGGTTGCGTAGGCCGTCAGGAAGTCGGGATGATCCATCGGCAGGTCAGGAAGGCGGATGCGCGGCTTGCCCGGTATCCGCAGATATCGATAGACCGTCGATCCCTTTCGGATGGTTTGAACGTGCCTCAGTGTCACGCACGTCTCCCGAATCTGCCTGCGCATGTGTTCACCTCGACCTGTTCGCCCTCAACAGGCAGGCCGGATGCATAAGCGTCAAGGTCAAAGCGGTCATAGACCCGCTTGCCACCCAATACGCGACGGGCGATTGGCAGATCCCGCAGCGTCGTTGCAGACACCCCGAGGTAGTGCGCCGCCTGCGGCGCGGGCATAAGGCGGGGTGCGAAGTCCAGTGTAACGCTCACTCGGGGATCTCCCCATACAGCTCAATCAGGGCCTCGCGCCGCACGTCCGAGAACTGGGGCCAACCGTCCAGGCGGTCGCAGATGAGAGCTAGCAGCACGTCGCGCGGGTGGGCAAACTTCACAGGGAAATCGACCGGGAACGGCTGCGCCATTTCACCGCCACGTCGCGCGTTTTCCTCGGCCATACGGAAGGCCCATGCCGCATTCAGATTGGCGACGGCAGACGTAGGCCCCTCGCCCCGGATGCAGGTGCCGTTTGACAGCCAGATTTGCGTGACATGCTGATCGGCCAACGGGGCAGTCTGCTGGCGTTCGATGAGCAAGTGTGTGTCGGCCATCACTGCATCCCCAATGCGGCTTTATACATGTCCATGATCGCCTCTTCTTCGGCGATCTCGTCGGGCTTGCGGCGGCGCAGGGCGATGACCTTCTTCATCACCTTGGTGTCGTAGCCCCGGCCTTTTGCCTCGGCCATCAGCTCCTTCTGCTGCTCGTTCACGTCCCTCTTTTCGGACTCCAGCTGCTCGAAGCGTTCGATGAATTGGCGCAGTTCGTCGGCGGCGATCCCGTATGCCTGATCGGCCACGGCGCGGTCGGCTTCCGTCTCGCGCATGGGGGTGCGTCCCTTGCGGGCGGCGGCTTCCATGTCGGACACCTTGCCGGGGCGGTTCGGTTCATCCTCGGGCGGGAACATCGTGCTACCGTCCATCAGGCGAATTCCTCCATCAGATCACGGGCTTCGTTTTCGTGCCCTACCTCGGCCTGCAGGCGGCGGGTCCAGCCTTCGACGGCGCAGATGCTGCGCACGACCTTCACCGTCAGCGACAGCGCCTCTGCCACCTCGGCCATGGTGCAGTCCCATTTGCGCGCATTGCAGTGGCACCAGATTTCATAGGCGCGGGCCTTCTGGCGGATTGCGGGGGTGATCTTGCGGCTGGTCATTGCACACGCACATTCGGCGCGACTTCTTGGACATCGGCACCGATCAAGGCGACGTGATCCATGGCGATGACGAAGCCTGAGAATGCAATCCAGCCCGTCAGACCGAGCATGTTCACATGATCTGCAAGATCGACGGTCGCCTTCTGAGCCGTCTTTACAGCGTCATCCTTCGATTGCGGGTCGGAGATGAATACCGTGTCGGCCTCGTCTGAGTTCTTCCAACGGATGTGCAGGAAGGCTTGGAATTGCGACCGGGTCAGGTGGGTCGGGGTTATGCGCTCGGGCTGCATCTTCACATCCCCCGATAGCGGTCGGCCTGCTCCAGCGTAGCGGGGACGCCACGGGTCAGGCCGATGTAGGTGATGTGGATGACGGCAAGCGCGAGAAACGAGGCGCCTGCGAAGACGGTTAGGTAGTAGGCGAAATTGGGCAGGCTGCGGACGATCCGCTCGCGCCAGATGCGGCGGGCGTTGATCGAGGCCTGTGGGGTGCGCAAAGCGCTGTCTGTGACGTGGAACACGGGTTGCCTCCATCGGGTTCGATGGCTGCAAGGTAGCGAAATACGCTACATGGTCAACAATTAATGTAGCGACATTCGATACGAACTATTTTCCGCGCCTGATATGTAAGCGCTCTGCCGCTAGTCTCCCCGAGAACCACAAGCTGAAGCGTCCTTGGTAGGTGCGGTGTCGGTCGTCCAAACGCCTTATTTCAATGAAGAAAGTGGTTCGACGTCATGACAATTTTCTTCGGCGTTCCAAAAAAATCTATAATTCTAAAGCGAAGCCGTTATATGGTGGACGTGAACTTATAGAGAACAAGACGCGAGGGGGGCTGGGTGACCTACGACGACCAAGGTGCACGTGCCAAATTTGAAAGTTTGACCTTGGACGGCCAAGTGCTCGTTCTCAATTTGGTGGATCGGCTTTTGGCAGGCGGTCAATCAGCGCAAACACCATCTCCCGATCGCTGTCCGATAGAAGACGTATCTTTGATGCGTAATCATCGACCGGATTAGTTACAGGTGCCTGAATTCCACTAGCTTTAGCAAGTGCTTCGGCTTCGGCCAGCGTTACTTTGCGCCCTACGGTCATCTTCTGCACCTTGGAGCGGTCGTAGTTCCCCAGACCTGCTCGCGTGAGGATGGCGGCAGCTTCGGGGTAAGACCATCCAGAGCGGTCAAGAACTTCGCGCACCCAAGCATTCATTGGTGAGACCGGAGGGTTCGCATATGAAGGTTTTTTCGCCATACGCATAAGGTAGCGATTATCCCTACTTATGTCGGTCGCTATAATCGCGACATCAGTGTTGCCAGATGTATCGTTTATCGCTACATGAGAGCTATGGAACCTGCATCTTCGATCATTGAAACGCTCGGCGGCCCAACGCGGCTCGCAAAGATCCTTGGGATTCACCGCACTCGAGTGTCCAATTGGAAGCGTTCTCGAGAGAGCGGTGGCACTAACGGCATGATCCCCATGAGGCATGTGCCCAAGATCATCGCTGCGGGTGCGAGTGTAGGTGTTAGCCTTACCGGCAATGATTTCCTCCCGCCTACAGGCGGGGCGTCTTGAAATTGTCTTCATGCAACTCGCCCCTCCAACTCGCAGATTTCAAAAAACGAAATGCGCAGTGTCGATATGTCGCACCGCCCCCACCCCCACAAGAAAACGAGGTTTCTCATGCCTGATGAGCGCAAGATCCTGACGGCCTTCATGTCAAAGCTCATCGCGCAATGCGGGGGATATGACGCAGCGGTCGCCATTCTGGAGGCGCGGTGGGATCACCCCGTTTCGAAGGGCACCTTGTCGAAAAAGAAGTCCGGCATTCTGGACTGGACGGTCACGGACGTGATCGCGTTGCAAGAAGCGGTAGGCAAGCGACCCGTGTTCGACTGGCTCAATTCGCTGGACGATGACCCGGAGGTGCTGGCCTGTCACATCGCGGGCGCGGCTGACCTGTCCCGAGAATACGGCGATGCGATGAGCGCCGTGCTGTCCGCCCGCACCCCGGATGACAAGGCAAAAGCCATCAAGGAACTGCACGATGTGCGGGGCGCAGCTGACCGGCTGATCGGCACGATGGAGGCGATGCGCAAATGATGACCGATTACCGCCGCGATCCGTCCGAATGGCTCGCTGCCGTCCAGGCGCTGGACAGCCACGCATCCCGTCTGCCGGACGGAGCCGCGCGGGTCACCGCGTTTCACCAGAACCTGCGCCTGACCGATCAGCCCGACACTTACATCACCCGTGAATTGGTGGTGCGGGACGGGGTGATCGTCATGCGCGTTGCGCCGGGGCCGGTCACTGCCGCGTTTCTGGCGGAATTGGAGGCGATCGCATGAATGCCCCCGCGTTCCGCCTTGCCGCGTCGGATGAGGATCTGTTCGATTATCCGCTGTCGGCGGATGATCGGCTCGACAGCCACCATTTCATCGCCTTCAACTATCGCGAATATCAGGGCAGCGACTTCCGCCAGCTGGCGACGCCGGACGTGCGGGGGATCGCGCTTGATCTGATTTGTGAGGCGCAGGACCAAACGCCGGTGGGGACACTTCCGACCGACGAACGCATCCTCGCCAGCCTCGTAAAAGTCTCGCTCGACGTGTGGCGAGATTTGAGCGCGCGACAGGTCGGCCCGCTGTCGGAATGGGTTCGGTGTCGTTGTGATGACGGGCGCATCCGGCTTTACAATCCCAGCCTTCTGAAGGTGACACTAAAGGCCGTCACGCGGCGGGATCAGGCGCTGGAGAACCTCGCCTCCGATCGCGAGCGCAAGCGGTTGGGCGATCTGCCCGCGAAGATCCTGCGCGCCGGTGGCACCGAGCGCATGGCGCAGGATCAGGCATTCGTCATGCAGGTCGACCAGTTCCTCCTCGATCACTACCCGAACAAGAACCGCACGGTGACTGTCATGCGGACCGCGCTGGAGCATCTGTCCATGCGTCGGGGGGTGACATGAAAACCTTCCAAGTTTCTTCCGCCGGAAAGAATGGGAATGAACCGGAAAGAAACCGGAAGGTTTCGGAATATTCCGCGCTGTTTTTCGCCTCGGTTTCTTCCGGACTGAGAGGAGAAAAGAAGAAATCAGATGAAACGAGACTTAACCGTTTCGCGGGCCGACCGGCGGGTGCGCCTGTGGATAAGTGGGCAGGCTGAGAAAGGGGAATGGCGATGACGGCAGGACACCACGACGATGCCCCAGAGGGACGGCAGGCGGTGCGGGTGCACTTTGTGGAGCGGTTGCGCGATGCGGGGATCCAGAAGCCGAAGGGAATGGCGGCAGGCGCGTTCGATCAGATGCTCGATCGGCAGGTGGAGTGGCTAGCCTACATGCACACCGAGAACCTGCGGACGTTGGCCGAACAAGTGCTGGACAATGCGAGCGGGCCAAAGCGCGATCAGTGCCCGTCCGAGTTGGTGATCCGGCAAATGGCTCGTGGGCTGCAGGAGCGTCCGGTACAAGCAAACCGGATCATGACCAGCTGGCTCGCGTCGATCGAGGGGCCGTCCGCGCAAATGGCGGGGCATCTGGTCGAGCTTTACCGCTACCTCCGCCAGAACGGGCGTCCGCCGGGGCCGTTCGACAAGATCAAGATCAACGAGGCCGCGCGCAACAACAGCGGGACGCTGGCCCGTTTCCGCGAGCGGATGGAGCATGGCACGGCCACCGAAGAGGAACGCCGGTGGGTCGTGGCCTATGCCGCCGATCAGCGCGAGGCGAATGACATTGTGCGGGCGGGTGCGGAACGCCGGTTCGCTAAGCAGGAAGGAATGACGGCATGACGACAGTGGCAGCGGAAATCGCGGGCATCCGCGCGTGGGGTGATCAGCAGAGCCTTGAAGCTTTGGCCGCGCGGGTCTGGCGGGATGCGTGGGATGACGCGGTGGCCTTGGTCGGGCGCACCGCCGATCGGCTGGTCCAGCGGGACCGGGATCGCGCTGATCGGGTGGGCCGTGTTCGGCGGGCCGGTCAGTCCGAGGCGCGGGCGCGGCACTTCCGCCTGACCCACGCCACGCCCCCGAAGGCGATGGCGGCGGCTCCGGTTGCTCCGGCGCGGGGTGCGATGCGGCTGACCGATGCGATGCACGTGGCCGAAGATTTGCGCCTGGACGGCAAGGGCGCGTGGCATGTGGATGCCGTGGTTGGCGGGCAGCGGTGGGAGGCGCAATGCCAGCTGCAGGTGATGAACGAACAGGCGCGGCGGGCGCATGTGAAAAAGCACGGGCGGGACGTGCCGTTCGTGCCGCCTTTCACGCCGGGGCAGGTGCAGATGGGGCAGCGGTATGCGACCCTGACCGAACGCCACGCGGCGGGCGGGATGAAGTGTATGGCGATCGGGCCGACCACGGGCGGCGGCAAGGGCGGCGAGTTCATGGACGTGTTTCTGGCGGAGGGGCGCGAGTTGGACATGATCCACCGGCGGATCGGCGCGGGTCAGGCGATGGCGGTGCGGCGGGTTCGGCCTTCGGCGCGGGGCACCCGGCTTGGGATCACCGATCGGCGGTTGGTGGATATGGTCTGCCTTGGCGGTATGGACGTGACGGCGGTGCTGGAGCGGCATGGGTGGGCAACCTTCAGCAAGCCACGTGAGGCCCTTCGTGCCGCCCTAGCCGCCGCTCTGGAACGGATGCAGGGCATTTCGTAAAAAGGGGATTGACGCTTAACTCCGCCGTCGGCATAAGCGAAGACATCATCCATCATTGCGCCCGCAGGTTTCCGCCTCGCGGGCTTTTTGCTGCTTAGACGGAACATGGTTATGCAGGTCAGTGTTGATCCGGCAATATGTCACCGGAGGAACTACATTGTCCGTAAAGCTTAACATCAACGAATACGGCCCTGAAAATGGGCGCCCTGTTGTGCTTATCCATGGTTGGCCTCTCTCGGGCGAGTCCTGGGAAAAGCAGATCCCTGCGCTTGAGGGTGCAGGCTTTCGCGTCATCGCATATGATCGCCGGGGCTTCGGTCAGTCGGAAAAGCCGTCGTCGGGGTATGACTACGACACATTGGCCAGCGATCTGTCAGAACTCCTTGAGGCGCGAAATCTGCGAGATGTGACGTTGGTCGGCTTTTCCATGGGAGGCGGCGAAGTTGCTCGCTATATGTCACGATATGGGCGGGACCGTATCCATAGCGTCGTGTTCGCCTCTGCTGTGCCTCCCTACATGCTGAAAACCGATGACAATCCCGATGGCCCGCTGACAAAAGAAAAGGCTGACGAGATGGAGAGCAATCTCCGCTCGGATCGCAACGCCTTTTTCGATCAGTTCACGACCGAATTTTTCAGCGTTGGATCGTCCCTGAAGGTGGATCAGGAGGATCGCCAAAAAGCTATCGAACTGTGCCGCCAGTCGGACCAGACCGCCGCGCTGGAATGCATGAAGGCCTTTGGCACTACCGATTTTCGTGGTGATCTGCCTACTGTGATTGTTCCGACACTGGTCCTGCATGGTGCCGGGGATGGAACTGTGCCTTTCGAGGGATCGGGAAAGCGCACTCACGCTGCTATTCCCGGCAGCGAACTGGTTGTGATCCCCGATGCTCCACACGGGTGCAATGTCAGCCATCCCGAGGAATTCAACACGGCGCTGTTGGAGTTCCTGCGCCGCTGACCAAAGTACTATTCAATTAAAAGCCCGCAGGTTCGCGCCTCGCGGGCTTTTTCGTATCCTATAGGCGGCGTGGTGGTCCAGAAGTTCGTAGATGTGCTGGCTCTCCGGGATCTACGCTGGTGATGATTATATCCACTTCATAGCCTTGGCATTCCAAAGTTGTTCTGCCGTTGTCCATTCCTGCAGCGAGTGCATCGTCGCTGGTGAACGTGCCATCACCTGTTTTCAAATGCCCCTCGAAATAGAAGCGTATGTTGGCCGTGCCGATATACGCCTTTCCACTTGTCGATTTTACCGTCGCAGCGCCGTTCAAAGCTCGTAACATTCAATTCCTCATTTCTTAAGCGGCGATTGAAGCAGCGTGACTGGGTCACGCAAGGATTCTTTTATGATCAAGTTCGTGGTCCTTTGGATTGGACGATATCCTGTAGGGATCGCGGCTCTTCGCGATAAAGCAGGATGGTTCACGGTGACATACGTATGTAGACCTCATTGGTTGGTTCGTCTTGCGTACTGGCTGAGCCGCCGTGCGTAAGCTGTGCTGCGAGCCGGGATGCGATGATCTGGCTGAACCGGCCCGCAATCGTTGCTCCGAACATCTCGCCCCATGGCTTGCAAAACAGGCGGGGCGCAAGGCAGCGGCCAAATCAGGGGCAGCGGCGCGGGCCGGTGCCGAGTTTTACCGGACCGAACGCTGGCGCGCGGGCCGTCTTTCCTTCCTCGCCCGTCACCCGCTCTGCGCCGATTGCGGCTCGCTGGGGCAAGTGGTGGCGGCGACGGAGGTCGATCACATCACGCCCCATCGCGGGGATGCGCGGCTGATGTGGGATCGGCGGAACTGGCAGGGGCTGTGCAAGCCTTGCCACTCCCGCAAGACGGCCCGCGAGGTGTGGCACGGCGCAGGGCGCGACGGGGCGGATTGATCCGACCCACCCCACCGGGGGGTGCCGAAAAAATGCCCCGATCCCGCCCCCACCGGCGCACTTACCTACGCACACACGCGCGGGGATTTAGGAAAAAAAGCCCATTGTGAAAGGGGATCGAGATGAGAGGAGCCAAGCCAAACCTCGGCAACGTCATTTCGATGAAGGAAGATATTGCGGATGCAGTGCCGAACGCGCCGGAGTGGATGAGCGAAGACGGGCGCGCGACTTGGCGCGAGCTGGCCCCGGTCATGATCCGCAAGAAACGCCTCGAGCCGCATCACCACCACCCGTTCGCCGTCTACTGCGAGGCGGTGTCGGACGTCATCCGGTTCACCGGCGATCTCGCGGCCTTCGGGCATTACTACGAAGTGAAGACCCGCAATGGTTTGCAGCAGAAGAAGCGCGCGGTCTGGGGTCTTCGGCAGGACGCGATCTCGGTCATGAATCAATTAGCGGCGCGCTTTGGCATGACGCCGGTGGACGAGGCGCGATTGTCGGTCGGGGCGCAGGGCGACTTCTTCAAGGACATGATGGACGCGCTGAATGCACCCGATTGATCACCCGGTTTCCCGCTACGCCCTTGACGTGATCGAGGGGCGCATCATCGCGGGCGATCTGGTGACCAAGGCCTGTCTGCGCCATCTGACCGATCTGGAAACGGGGCGCGATCGCGGGCTTTACTTCGACGTGCAGGCAGCAACTCGGATCACGCGCTTTGCCAAAATGATCTGCCACACCACGGGGCCAATGGCAGGCAAGCCGCTGGCGCTTGAGCCATGGCAGGTGTTCCGGCATGGCTCGGTCTTTGGCTGGAAGCGCGAAGCGACGGGCCTGCGCCGGTTCAAATCGACCTACCATCAGGTGGCCAAGAAGAACGGCAAGACCACCGATACCGCAGTGCCTATGCTTTTTACGCAGTTGTTCGATGGCGAGGCCGCGCCGCAGGGCTATTGTGCCGCGACCACCCGCGAACAGGCGGGGCTTCTGTTTAATGAAATCAAGCGGATGATCCGCGCCTCGCCTGCCCTGTCGGCGATGATGCGGCCCTGGCGGGCGCAGATCGATACGCCGCCCACCTCGGGCTACATCAAGTCGCTGTCGCGCGATGGCGGCACCTCGGATGGCATCAACCCGCACTTTGCAGCACGGGACGAGGTCCACCGCTGGACTGATCGCGAATTGGCCGAGGTGGTCACCAACTCGATGATCGCGCGCGCGCAGCCGATCGATTGGGCCATTACCACGGCGGGGGCGGACCGCAACACGATCTGCGGCGAACTCCGCGAATATACCGAGCGTGTCGTGAACGGCGCGGTGCAGGATGACAGCTTCTTCGGTTATGTCGCCGAGCCGCCGCAGGATGCGGATCCCGCTGATCCGGTGGCGTGGAAGATGGGCAATCCGAACCTTGGGGTGGCCTTCACCGAGGAATCCTTCCGTGAAATCCTGACCGGCGCGCAAGCCATCCAAGGCCGAATGCCGAACTTCCGTCGCCTGCATCTCAACCTTTGGACAGAGGGCGAGCAGACATGGATCGGGCGGGACAGCTGGGATCGCGGTGATGCTGAGTTTGATGTGCGAATGCTTTACGGCAAGCGCGCGTGGGCGGCGCTTGATATGTCGCGCACCACGGATATGACCTCGATCGTGGTGGCGGTCCCGCATGAGGGGCAGATCTACCTGATCACCTATTCCTTCCTGCCTGCGGGCGAGAAGGGGTTCATCGCGCGGGCGCAGCGGGAGAACCGCGATTACGTTGCGTGGCGGGATGCGGGCTGGCTCGAGGTCCACAACGGCAAGGGCGGGTCGATGGAGTTCGACAAGCTGATCAAGCGGCTCGAGCTGATCCGCTCCAAGTTCGATCTGCAGGAGCTGGCCTTCGACCGCTGGGGCATGCGGGACATGCGCCGCGAATTGGAGCGCCGCAAGTTCCCGCTGGTCGAACATGGGCAGGGGGCGGTCAGCATGTCCAGCCCGATGAAAACCTTCGAGCAGCTGGTGATCGAAACCCGCATTCGCCACAGCGGCAACCCCGTCCTCGCATGGGCGGTCGGCAACGTCATGGTGGACATGGACAAGGCCGAGAACATCAGCCCGAACAAAAAGAAGTCGAAAGGCCGGATTGATCCGGCGGTCGCGGCCATCATGGCGGTGGGCCGCGCGGTGGCCGGGGAACGCAAACGCCGCGCGCGGGAAATCGAGGTGCTATGAGCTTGCTCAGTCGGATCATGGGGCGCGGGCCGACCGCGTCCGACGTGCCCCGCGCCGAACCGGTTCTGACCGCCAGCGCCGTGGCCGAAGATGTCAGCGGCACCCGCCACCCGGCAGGTTGGATGAAAGAAATCGGCTGGGGCGGGCTTGGCGGCGTCAGTCGGGTCAAGACGCTGGAACGCGTCACTCCCACGGCGGCGCAGCGCCACGCGACGGTCTATTCCTGCTGCAACGTCATCGCGGGCGATCTGTCCAAGGTGACGCTGAAACTCTACCAGCGGCAGGGCGACGGCTTGGAGCAGCGGGTGCGGGATCACCCCGCCGCCTATCTTCTGAACGTGGAATCCTCCCCCGGCGTTCCGGCGATCGTGACCCGTTACATGATGGTCTATGCCTTTGCGCTGCGGGGCGTGTCCTTCGCCTATGCCCCGCGCGACGGAGCGGGCGAACTGGAGCTGATCGAAACGATCGCGCAGAACGGCGTGTCGGTTCTGCGCAACGGGCGGGCGCGGTTCTATGACTTCCGCGACGGAAGCGACACGATCCGCCGCGCCCCCGGACGGTCCATGGTCCATATGCGCTACAACGCGGAGGACGGCTGGACGGGCCGGTCGCCGATTGAGGTGGCATTTGAAAGCATGGGTCTGGCGATGGCGGGGCAGGAAGCCGCCGCACGCGCGGCCTCTGGCACGACGATGCGGGCCTATATCCAGATGTAAGATCTCTACGAGAACGACGAGGAGTTCTCCCGCGCCCAGAAGCGGGTGGCGAACTCGCTCCGCAATCCCGAGGTGGAAGGCTTCCCGATCGTCGGGGTCAACGACAAGATCACCGCCCTGGACATCAAGGCGTCCGATATTGAACTGCTGGCCAGCCGCCGCGTCGATCGCGAACAAATCGCCTCCATGTGGCGCGTTCCGCCGTCGAAGCTGCAAATCCTCGAACACGGGGTGAAAGCCAATGCGGAACAGGCGGCGATCGACTACCTGACTGACTGTCTGCTGCATTGGGGCAAACAGGTGGAGGATCAGCTGGCGCTGTCGATCCTGACCGAAGAGGAACGGCGGTCGGGGTTCTTCCTGCGCCATGACTTCGACACGCTGCTGCGCCCGACGACGAAGGAACGCTACGAATCGCTGCAGAAGGCGGTAGGCGGTCCGTTCATGACCCCGAACGAGGCGCGGCGGATCGACGGTCTGGCCCCGCGTCCCGAGGGCAATCAGCTGAACCCCGCCCCGAACATGACCCGCGAAGACGGCGGGCCGAAACCGAAGGAGGACAAAGAATGATGCGTTATCCAGTCCCATTTCCGATCCCGAACGCGGTCTCGGACGCCGATATCTTGGCGCTTCAGGTTCGGAAAATTGCCGTTGAAGATGTCGCGCGCGTGTTTGGCGTGTCCCCAAAGGAAGTCGGCATTCCCATGGTGAAGGAATGACCCGGCCCCTGATCGCCAGCCTGCTCGGCTCGGCCCCGGTCGCCATGGCGATGGATTACGCCCATGCCCATCTCTCCGCCGAACTGCCGGGAGGCTTTGAGGCGGCGCAGCGCGGGGGCGCGATGACCGCCGCCGTGGAACGGTTCACCGTGCAGCGCGGCGTGGCGGTGGTGCCGGTGCGGGGGTTGCTGACGTTCAACAACCCGATGCTCGAGCGGTATCTCGGTTGGACCACCTATGTTGGGCTGATCGAGACGATGACCGACCTCGCCCGCAACCCGGACGTGGCTAGCGTGGTCTTGGAAGGCGACAGCCCCGGTGGGTTCGTCACCGGCCTTGACGCGGCGGCGCAGGCGGTTGCGGAGTGCGCGGCGGTGAAGCCGGTGCATGGGTTGGTGTCGCCGCTGGCGGCATCCGGGGGCTACTGGCTGTTGAGCCAGGCCACCGACATCTCCATGACCCCCGGCAGCGTGGTCGGCTCGATCGGGATCGTGGTGAACGCATCGGCCCCGATGCAACCGGACAGCGAGGGGGATCAAACCTTCGTTCTGACCTCGACCCATGCCCGCGCCAAGCGGCCCGATCCGACCACCGATCTCGGGCGGGCGGAATTGCAGCGCTCGCTGGATGAGGCGGAGGCGCAGTTCCACGCCGTGGTGGCGGCGGGGCGCGGCATCCCCATTGAGGATCTGGCGGCCCGGTTGAGCGTCACCGATGATCCGCGCGACGGGGGCGCAACCTTTGCCCCGGCGGATGCGATCGCCCGCGGATTGGCCGACCAAGCCGAAACCCGCGCCGCCTTCTACGATCGGGTCTTTGGCACCTATGCGTCGAAGCCCCGCACCACCGCCTCGCGGGGCTATGCAGCCCGCGCGGCGGCTGCCCTCGCGGCCACCCTTTAACCCGTCACCTCCGACATGTCCCCTGCCCTGCCGATCCGGCGGGGCGCTTCTTGCTGCGCGCTGCGCGGCCATCATGAGAGTAACCCGATGCCCAAGCATATCGCCGATCTTCGCCGCAAGCGCACCGCCTCCGCGCAGCGTATGGAAACCGCCTCGGCCACCATCGCCGGTCTGGAAGCGGACAACACCGCCGCCGACGATGCGGCCATGGTCGCAGCCATCACCGAATTTGAGGCGGCGCAGGCTGAATTCACCGCCCTTGGCGTATCGCTCCAGCGCGCGGAAACCACCGAGGCCGCGCTGGCCGCTGCCGCGACGGGTGGCGATCAGAACCAGCCGAACACCCCCGCCGCTCCGAGCGCGACCACGCCCGCCACACCTGCCGATCCAGCAATGGCCGGGGTAGAGCTTGGCTTCATGGTTCACGCTCTGGCCCGCCACGGAGGTCGCCGCGCGGACGCCGCCGCCGATCTCGAAGCGCAGGGCCATAGCGGTCTCTCGGCGGCGCTGTCGGGGGCCGAGCAGTCGGCAGGCGGCGTGACGATCCCGCGCCCGCAGGCCGAAGGGCTTATTGCCCTCCTGCGCCCGCGCGTCGTGGTGCGGGCGGCGGGGGCGCGGACCTTCCCGATGCCCGCCGGTCAGATGCGCCACGCCAAGCAGATCGCGCCCGCGACGGCCAGCTACATCGCGGAGAACGCACCGATCCCGCCCAGCGAACCGGCCTTCGGTGCGATGGATATGGGGTTCAAGAAGCTGACGGGCCTCGTGCCAATCGGCAACTCGCTCCTGCGCCATTCGGGCATCGCCATGGCGCAGGCGGTGCGGGACGATCTGTTGAACGTCATGGCGCTGCGCGAAGACCTCGCCTTCCTGCGCGGTGCGGGCGGTCTGGTGCCGACCGGCCTGCGCAGCTGGATCCCGGCGCGGCTCTGGCTGACCACCGCCGCTGCCACCCCCGGATCGGCGGAAACGATGCTGCGCACCGCCGTGTCACGGGTCGAGGATGCGGGCGTGGGGATGATCAACCCCAGCTGGGTGATGCGCGGCGGGGCCAAAAACTGGCTAGCGAACCTGCGCGATCCGATCGGTTTCAAGCTGTTCCCCTCGATCGAGCAGAACGGGACGCTTCTGGGCTATCCGATCCGCACCACGGCGCAGATCCCCGACAACTTAGGCGAAGACGGCAACGAGACGGAGATCTACTTCGGCGACTTCAACGAGGCGATGATCGGCGACAGCATGGTTCTCCAGATCGGCAGCAGCACCGAAGCGGCCTACATCGATTCGAAGGGCGACATGATCTCGGCCTTCCAGAACGATCTGACGCTGATGCGCGCGATCTCGGAGCATGACTTCGCCACGGCACGGGATGAGGCGTTCTGCGGCTTCAACGCCGTGGGCTGGTCGCTCTGATCCGTTCCTTTCCTGACACCGCCCCGACCTGAGCGCCGGGGCTTTTTTATGGAGGTCACCATGACCGAGAAAACCGTTGTCCGTTTCCTGAAGCCCTACAGCCGCTACAACGCGGGCGAGGTGGCGGGGTTCGATCCTTTGACCGCCAATAGCCTGATCCATGGCCGCATCGCGGTGAAGCACGTCAAGGCCCCCACCACGCTGAACTTGAAAATGGACACGGCTGCCGCGACCGAGGCAATGGCGGAAGTGAAAGCCTTCGCTGGCCGCGAGGAAAAGCGCCTGCAGGGTTTGGCAGACGGCATCCAACAGCGCGAGAGCGAAATCACCACCCGGCTCGATGCTCGCGAGGCCGATCTTGACCGGCGCGAGGCCGATCTTGCGGCAAGGCTGGCGGAACTGGACGCGGCAGAAGGTGGCGATCCCGATACCGCCGATCCGGCCCCGGCGGGCGACGGCACCGGACCCGAACCGCCGAACGGGGCCACCCCGCCCACCGGCGAAAATCAAGATGATCTGCCCCAGCAGGGCACGGCCAAGAAAGGGAAGTAAGCCATGCGCGTGATCGCCTCATATCCCCCGGCGGTCACGCCCGAACAGTTCCTGGCCTCCGTGCCGGTGGCCGATCCCGACGATCTGATGGCGATCGCCGACAAGCTCGCCGCCGCGACCGATGTGGTGGAGCGCGGCGCGGGGCGAATCCTCGCACGGCGGGATCTGGAACTAACCGCCCCCGAGGGGGCGTGGTCGCGCTGGTGGCTGCCGATCGCCCCCGTCATATCCATCGCCTCGGTGGAAGTCCTGCACCGCGACGGCCAGACGTGGGAGGCGGTCGATCCGTCTCGCTACCGCCTCGCCCGTGGCCATGACGAACCTCAGCTAGTCTGGCGCGATGGCGGGGTTGTGGATCGCGAGGTTCGGGTGCGGGTGACGGCGGGGCATACCACCGACGCGGTCCCGCTCGGGCTGCGCCGCGCGGTGATCCTGCTCGCCAAGGAATGGTGCGATGCGGATCTGGCGATCGAGGGCAAGATCGAGGCCCCGGTGCTGTCCTTTGGAGTGCGCAGCCTGATCCGCCAGAATCGTTACCGCCGCCCGCGCGAGGTGGCGTAATGGTCAAGGCAATGAACCGCCGGGTGCAGATCTTGCGCGCAGGCACCGTTACCACCGGCCTTTCCACCAAAACAGGTCCGCTTGCCCCTTACGGCCCTCCACAGCGGGCGGCACGGGAGGATGTCGGATCGGATGAAAAGGCGCAGGCCGCGACGGTCTATGGCGAGGTCTCGGCCCGCTTCACTCTGCGTTCGACCGAGTTCACCCGCACCATCACCGCCAAAGACACCCTGCGTGAGGGCGGGCGCGTGTTCCGAATCATCGGCCTTCGCGAAGTAGGCCGGAGTGCCTTTCTCGAGATCACCGCCAGCGCGAGGACCGACCTGTGAAAACGACGATGAAGATGGAAGGGCTGGCCGACCTCGCCAAGGCGCTGAACCAGATGAAAACCTCCACCGCCAAGGGGGTAATGCGCCGGACCTTGAAGGAGGCCGCGCAGCCCATGGCGGATATGGCCGAAGCCAAGGCCCCGGAGGGCAAGACCAAGCGCCTCAAGCCTTCGGTCAGCGTGAGTGATTGGTTGACGCGTCGCCAGAAGACGCGGCACCGCAAGATGTTCGGCAGCATGAAGCATGCTGTGGAGATGTATGTCGGTGCCGGGCCGCTGAAGCAGGCGCACCTGCAGGAGTTCGGCACCGCCCATCACGCGCCCCAGCCGTTCATGCGGCCCGCTTGGGATGCCGAGGCCGTCCCGACGCTTGCCCGGATCGGCACGATCATGGGCGGAGAGATCACCAAGACGGCCAAGCGCGCGGCGATCCGGGCGGCGCGCAAGGCCGCGCGAGATGGGGGTGGATGATGGAAGAGGACCTCCTTGCCATACTGCGTCACGCCGCAGAGGATCTGCCGCCCGCCCGCATCAACTTCGGCAGCCACCCCCAAGGGAAAGGCTGGCCGGGTATCGTCCTGAACGTAATCGACAACCTCGATACCCTGACCCTCAACGGCCCAGACGGGCATTGGGAGGGACGCGTGCAGGTCGATTGCTACGGGCGGGATTATGATGAGGCCAAGCTCCTCGCCCGTCGCGTCCAGACATGGCTGCACGGCTATCACGACGACCGTTTTCAGGGGGTGTTCTTGCTCGGCACCCGCGACGGCCATGAGTCCGACGCGCCCGATCGCCCCTTCCGAATTTCCAAAGACTTCGCCACGCATTGGAGCGCATCATGAGTGAAACCAAAGCCCAGATCGGGCATCTGTCCACCTTCGGCATCAAGATCGAGAAGGCGACTACCTTCACGAAAGTGGCCGAGATCACCAACCTGACGCCGCCCGGCATGACCCGCGACACGGTCGATGCCACGCATATGGAAAGCCCGAACGGCACCAAGGAGTTCATCGCCGGTCTGGCTGAAATGGGCGAGGCGAGCGTCACCATTCAATATGTCCCGGCGGTGCAGGACGCGCTTCTGGCAGCGTTCCAAGCCGGTTCGGGCGAGTTCCAGATCACTTTCCCGAACAAGGTCACCATGACCTTTAAGGGGATCGTGACGGGCTACGAATGGGGCGACATCGTTTCCGACACGAAAATGACGGCCACCCTGACGATCAAGTGCAGCGGACAGGCCACGCTGGCCGGTCCCCCGGCGAGTGGAGGATCCTGATCATGGCAAACAGCTTCAAAGGCCAAGTGCCCGTCACGCATGACGGCAAAACCTACACCATGGCGCTGGACTTCAACGCGCTCTGCGACTTCGAGGACCAGACCGGCAAAAACGCCCTTCAGGCGCTTGACGGTATGGAAAGCGGCGAGGTGTCGGCCCGCGACATGCGGGCGCTGATGTGGGCGGGGCTGAAACAATTCCACCCCGACATGACGCTGCCGCTCGCAGGGCATATCCTTGCAGAAAACATCAACGCCATCGCCGAAGCGGCGGCCCTGATGATGCCGCAGGAGGGCGATGGGGGAAACGTCCCGGCCCCGAAACCGGGGCGGAAAACGACGCGGGCCAAGACCGGCACACGCCCCTGACGCCTTTGGCCCTGCTGGCTGAATACACGGCGGCGGGGTTCGATCCGGCGGGGTTCTGGACGCTGACCCCGCGCCTTTACGTCACGCTGATGCGGGGCGCACGGGCGCGGATTGATATCCAGATCGAGATGAGCAACCGACAGGCGTGGAACACCGCCGCGCTGACCGGCGGCGCAATGGCGGGCAAGCTGCCTGCCTATGAGAAGGTCTTCGGCGGCCTGCAGGCAGGGGCCACCCAGACACCCGAGATCCAACAGACCATGTGCGACACCCTCGCCAAGAATTGGGGGGCAGTTATGGAGGCGTAAATGGCCGCATCTTCCGTTATCGCCGCCTTGCGCGTCAATCTGGGGCTGAACAGCGCCAGCTTCGAAACGGGTCTCTCCCGCTCGGAAAAGCGCGCCCGCAGCTTCCAGTCAAATATGATGGGCATTGCCAAGCGCATCGGTGTGGCCTTCGCCGCCATCGTCTCGGTCGGCGCGACCGCCCGTGCCGCCGATCAATGGTCAGACCTGTCGGCGCGCGTCGGTAACGCGGTGGGCAGCATGGAAGCGGCCCCGGCGGTCATGAATCGCATCAGCCAGATGGCGCGGAAGTCCTATTCCGACTTGGGGCAGACGACCGAAGCCTTCCTTGGCAACAGCACCGCGCTCAAAGAGCTGGGGTTCTCGACCGAACGCCAGCTCGACTTCACCGAGGCATTGAACAACGCCCTGGTGATTAACGGCGCACGCGGGGAACGCGCGGCCTCGGTCACCAAGGCCATCACCGACGCCATGGCGACGGGCAAGATGGAGGGCGACGGGTTCAACACCGTCCTGAAGGACGGCGACCGGATCGCGAAAGCGCTGGCGGCTGAACTCGGCACCACCGTGGGCGGCCTGCGGCAGATGCAGAAGGACGGCAAGATCACCTCGGACGTGATCTCGCGCGCCCTCCTGGGCAGTCTGGAAGATCTGCGCCGCGAGGCGGGCGACATGCCCGCGACGATCGGCGACGGGATCACCCTGATCCGCAACAGCTTCGTCACGCTGATCGGCGCCTTCGACCGGGTGTTCATGGCCTCGGGTGGGGTGGCCAATGCCTTTGTCGCGGTGGCCGATGCCATGTCCTCGCTGGCGACCTTCGTCACCACGCATGGCAGCACAATCGCGGCGGTGTTCCAGCAGGTCGCCGCCACCGCCGCTATTGTGGCGGGGGTCATCATCACCCGATACGCAGCGGCGCTCAGCGTGACATTTGCCAACGCCGCAGCTGTCGCGGTGCCTTCGGCGGTCAGCCTTAACATGGCGTTTGGGGCCACATCTTGGGCGGCCTATCTCTCGGCGGCGGCAGTGACCGCCGTATCAAAAGCGCTGGTCATTCTTCGGGGGGCCATCATCACCACCGGCGTGGGCGCGCTTGTCGTCGCGGCGGGCTACCTTGTAAGCAAGTTCATCGACCTCGTGCGCGCGACCGGCAGCTTCAAGCAGGCTCTGTCGGATATGGGCGCGTTGGCAGGGGCAATCTGGACGGCGATGATCGACAGCGCCGGGGCCATTCCGCCTGCCTTACAAGGCGTGTGGGGCGTAGTGAAGGCCGACTTTCAGCGGCTTATCGCCTCGCTGTCGGATCTGTGGGCCAAGTTCCTGACCTCGGTCATCTCCGACTTCGGCCAGATCAACATGCTGGAGATCGGCGGTTTCAAGTGGGAGATCGACGCCCCGTGGAAAGGGGCGCTGGACGATGCCCTGTCCTCGGCCAATCAGTTTTCGGCAGACATGACCGCTGCCGCCGATAGCGCGGGCGACGGGTTCGCTACGTCGATGGAGGAATCGGCCAGCCGCATCAAGAACGCCTTCGCTCCGGTCGGGGCCATATGGCGTTCCATCACCCGGACAGAGATGTTCGGGCCGGAACGTCCGCCCGATCTCCCCGAAACACCCCCCGGAACGCCCCCGGTCGATCCGGCCAGCGGTGGTGGTGGTGCAGCCAAGAAGATCGCCGATGTCGTGGGCAAGCTGCGCGAGCAGTTTACCGCGCTTGAGAAAACCAAGGGCATGACCGAGGCGCAGGTCACCACATGGCAGGCGCTGCGGGATGCCGGGGTGGGTGCGGCTTCGTCCATCGGGCGCGAGATTATCAAGCTTACGCAAGGCATCGCCTCGATGACCGTGCTGAATGACCTTGCCGCCCAGCTGGCAGAGGCGCGGGCCACGGCGGGGATGAATGATCTCGAAACCTCGATCTGGCAAAAGCAGCTCGAGGCCGGGGTCGATGCCGGATCCGCGAACGGGCAGATCATCGACCAGCAGATGCGCCAGATTCAGAATATGAAGGATCTGAAGTCGGCCACGAACCAGTGGCGCGACAGCATCGGCGGGGCGCTGTCCGAGTTCATCACCAAGGGCGGCAGCTTCAAGGATGTGCTGAAGTCGATCCTGAGCGGCCTCTTGGATATCGTCGCCAACAGCGCCTTCAACTCGATGTTCAACAGCCTCGGCTCCGGTGGGGGCTTCGGCAAGATCCTCGGCAGCTTCGGCATCGGGCGCAACGCCAACGGCACGAACAACTGGCGCGGGGGCTGGACCAGTCTGCACGAACGTGGCGGCGAGATCGTCAACCTGCCGAAAGGTGGGCAGGTGATCCCGAACGACATCTCCAAAAGGATGGCGGATGCGGTCGGGAGGTCGCAAGGGGGATCGCGGGTGCAGATCGTGCCGTCGAAGTATTTCGACGCGGTGGTGGATGAGCGGGCCGGGGCGATCAGCACCGGAATGCTGGAGGACTATGACAGCGGGCTTGGAAGCAAGGTTCGCCATCACGCTGCCAATCCAAGGAGCCGAGGATAATGGCCTTTCCTTTCCCGATGCCGGCGGAGAGTTTCTTCGCCGGTCTCAAGATCCAGTCCTGCGAGTTCGACCTGACGGAGAACGTCATCTCGAGCGGTTTCACCGAAGACGGGGACGGGCTGACTGCCCGCCTCGGGGCGCGGCGCTGGCGGGCCTCGATCACCCTTGCGCCAGCCTATTGGGACGATGCCGATGCCACCATGGCGCGGCTGTCGATCCTGCGCGAGGCGGGGCGCAGTCTCTTCGTGCATCCCCTGCCCCGCGCCTTTCCCCGCCTCGATCCTCTGGGGCAGGTGCTGGGATCGGCGCTACCGACAATCAGCGGACTGCCTGCCAATCCCCGCGAGATGCGCCTGACCGGCCTGCCTGCGGGCTATGTCCTGTCGGCGGGCGACGGGTTCTCGTTCGCCTATGGCAGCAACCCGGTGCGCTATGCCTTTCACCGCATCGTCAGCATGCGGACGGTGGCCAGCGGCAGCGGCACGACGCCGGTCTTTGAGGTCACCCCGGCCCTGCGTCCTGGGGCGTCGATCGGAACGCCGGTGGTGCTGGCCCGCCCGTTCTCAAAGGCGGTGATCGTTCCCGGCTCGGCCACGCCCGGCACGTCTCAGGGCGGCATCACCAGCGGCATGGGCTTCGACGTCATCCAAACCCCAAGGTAACGACATGCGCGACATTCCTGCGGCCATCGCCGCTGCCCGTGCCGAACGCGCGGGCATCATCTCGCATCATCTGGTCTGGATCGAAGCGCGCGATCGGGCCACCGGCAATAACGCCACCCTCGGCTTCTGGACGGGCGATGATCATCAGGACTTCACGATAGGCGGCACGGTCCGCACCTATTACGGCGCGGGCGTGATGGCGGGTAAGGCCCTGCCGGAGTTCGTGCAGGAGATCGGGGTGCAGGTGCGGGAGCATCAGCTGACCTTCTCGGGCATCGCGCCGGAAGTGGAGCTGGTGGTGCGCGGCTATGATGTCCGTCTGGCCCCCTGCGAGATCCACCGCGCGGAGTTCTCGACCGAAGACGAACGCCTGCTGGCCCCGCCGATCATGGTGGTGGATGGGGAGGTGTCCGGTGTGAACATCACCACCCCGGCGGAGGGCGGGGACGCGAAGATTGCCCTGTCGATCCTGTCGAACGCGGTCATGCTGACGCGGTCCCTGCCGCGCAAACGCTCGGACGAAAGCCTGAGGGCGCGGCGTCCGAACGACCCCTTCCTGCAATACGCGAAGATCTCCGGCTCCAACGGGGATCCGTGGGGTGCGAAGAACGCCTGACCTCCCTTCTGAAAGGCTATCCCATGATCGACCTGCACCGCTATCTGGCGGAGGCAGCGGCACGTCCGTTTGCCTATGGCCAGCATGACTGCGCCACCTTTGCGGCCCGGTGGGTCGAATTGCGCACGGGGCATGATGTCTCGGACGGGCTGATCGGGCGCTACACCACGCTGCGCGGGGGGCTGCGCATCATGAAGCGCCGGGGCCTGACCGATCACGTGGCCTTCTTCGCAGCGGTTCTGCCCGTCCGCACCGGCTTGCCCCGGACGGGCGATCTGGTGGCGGTGGACGGCAGCGATGGCCCCGCGATGGGCATCTGGGGCGGCGAGGCCGCGCATCATCTGAGCGAGGCGGGACTTGCGGCGCTGCCGCTCTCGCGCGTGACCCACATCATCGAGGTATGACATGAGCAAGGTGGCCAAAGTTGTCGGAGCCATCGGTCTGGGCGTCGGTCTGGCTTGGGCCACGGGGGGATTGTCGGCGGCGTGGATGGCGGGGGCAAAGGCCACGCTGACGGGAACGATCGGCGGGCAGCTTCTGACCTCGGTCGCGGCCACGGCGCTGTCAGCCGCCCTCGCGGGCAAGCCGTCCTCGGGGCAGTCTGCGGGCATCCGGGCGCAGGATGCGGGGCGCGGGGACATCAATCCCGACAGCTTCGTGCTGGGGCGCTATGCCGTCAAAGGCTCGCATGTGTGCCCTCCCTATTCGCATTCGATCGCGGGCTACAAGACGCCCAATCCGATCATGAACCAAGTGATCCACCTCGGTGGGCGTCCGGGGCAGAAGCTGGTCGGCATGATGATCGACGGTAAGGCGGTCGAAATCACCGATCAGGTGCATCCCGACTACGGGCGCGAGATCAGCATCGATGGCCGGACGGGCTATGCGCGGGTGCGGTTCCATGACGGCACCCAGACCGCTGCCGATCCGATGCTGGTGTCCCGGTATCACCCGCCCCATGCGCGCCCGTGGACCACCGACATGGTCGGCACCGGCATCTGCTATGCCGTGATGACCTATGGTTGGTGGCCGGAGGGCTTCCAAGGCTTCCCGCAGGCCACCTTCATTCTGGACGGCGCGGGGCTTTACGATCCCCGCCGCGACAGCAGCGTGGGCGGCAACGGCCCGCAGCGCTGGTTGCAGCCCGCCACATGGGAGGGGTCCGAGAATACCGCCGTCCAGATCTACAACCTCTTGCGCGGGATCACCCTGCCGGGGGGCGTGGTCTATGGCGGGCGGGCGCGGGACGATCAGCTGCCCCTGACGAACTGGATGGCGGCGATGGACGCCTGCGACCGGGTCGTCACGAATGCCGATGGCACGACCGAACCAGCCTGGCGCACGTCCTATGAGGTGATGCTGTCGGACGAACCGGCGGGCGTGATCGAGGAACTGGCGAAGGCGGCGTCGGTCCAGCTGACCGAAAGCGGCGGGACGTGGCGGATCCGCGTCGGCGGGCCGGGTGTGCCGGTGGCGCATATGACCGATGGCGATATCGTCACGACCGCCAACCAGATGTTTGACATGTTCCCGACGCTGGAGAACACGTTCAATGGCGTCTCCGCCAGCTTTCCCGATCCCGCTTCGGGGTGGGAGGCGGTGGAAGCACCGCTCTACATCCGCTCGGACTATGTGGCCGCCGATCGCGGTAAGGAGTTGTTCGCCGATCTCACCTTGGCCGCCGCACCCTACGCGATGCAGGTGCAGCGCCTGGCGCGGGCCTATGTCGAGGAGGAACGCCGCTTCCGCCGTCATGTCCTCGTCCTGCCGCCGGACTATGGCGCGCTGGAGCCGCTGGACGCGATCACCTGGACCAGCGAGCGCAACGGCTACATCGCCAAGGTGTTCGAGGTCTCGGCCACCACGACCAACCCGGTCACGCAGCTGGTCAGCGTCACGCTGCGCGAGCGCGACCCCGAGGATTACGACTGGAAGCCGGGGTTCGAACTACCCTACACCCCCACGCCCATCGTCTGGGGGGACGTGCCGCAGATCGAGATGGTGGGCTTTCGGGCCACCGGGGTGATCCTTGGCGACGCCAAGGGCCAGCCCCGCCGCCCCGCGCTTCGCCTGGAGTGGAACACCGACGAGATCGAGGCGCTGTCGGCGGTCCTGTGGGAGGTGCGGCGTCAGGGCAGCGTCGAGGTGCTGCGCGGCACCGTGGCCGACGCCATGGCGGGATCGGTGACAATCTCTGACGGCCTTGTGCCGGGGGAGACCTATGAGGCGCGCATCCGGCCTGACCTGCGCGGGTATGATCCGCAATGGGCCGACCCGGTGCTGGTGAAAGCCCCGGACGTCAAGCTGCAGCCCGACGATATCGGCCAGCAGGTCTGGGACAACTTCACCGACATCGCCACGAAGGTGGGCATCGAGACGGTCACCGCATTCCCGGCCAAGCCGACGCCCGACAAGATCGTCCTGAAGATGCCCGAGGCGGTGCTCTATCGCTGGGACGGCAAGGCGTGGGTCACCACGATCTTCGCCGGGGTGCCGGATGGGGCGATCGACGCCACCAAGATTGCCCAGGGGCTGGCGCTGATCCAGAACGTGGAGGGCGACACTCTTCCGACGATCCGCACCGCCACCACGATCACCTTCAAGGGGCAGCTCTACTCATGGGACGGCACCCGCTACAGCGCCGATGTCCCTGCAGTGAACGTCACCGGTCAGCTAACCAACGACCAGATCGCGGCCGTCGCGGCGGCGAAGCTGACCGGCCAGATCGGATCGGTGCAGATTGCCGACCGGGCGGTGTCCACGGGCAAGATCGCGGATGCGGCGATCGAGGCGGGGAAACTCGCGAAGGGCGCGGTCACCAACGACAAGATCGCGGACGCCGCCCTGTCGCTGTCGAAGTTCGCGGACGGGCTGCGTCCGATCGAGCGGGTCACCTCCCTGCCGGGGGCGCCGCACGTCCTCGGGCGGGTGGTGTCGCTGACCACGGAGGGCGGCAAGCTCTACCGCAACACCGGCAGCGGCTGGACGGCCAGCGTTCCGGCGGCGGATGTGTCGGGGCAGTTGGGCAACGATCAGATCGCGGCCATCGCGGCGGCAAAGCTGACCGGGCAGATCACCGGCACCCAGATCACCGACCGGGCGATCACCACGGGGAAGATGGCGGCGGGATCGGTCAGCACGGCCATCCTCGCCGCCGGATCGGTGGTGGCCGACACGCTGGCGGCGTTTGCGGTCACGGCAGGCAAGCTCGCGGCGGCAAGCGTCACGGCCTTGGCCTTGGCGGCGAACGCGGTCACGGCGGGGGCGATTGCCGCCAATGCGATCGAGGCGGGGCATATCCGCGCCGGGGCGATTGGGGCGGATGCCATAGCGGCCAAAGCGATCAATGCGACGAAGCTGGCGATCGCGAACCTTGAGAACCTGTTCGACGGGGCGGATGCCTTGGCGACCAGCCCCTTCGTGCCCCGCGCGGGCGCGAATGGGGGTCAGGGCGCGTGGTCGGACGCCGCCGGACAGACCGGCTATCGGGGCCAATCGGCGCTGATGGTCTCGGGATCGTGGTCCGGGGTGGCCTATGAGATGCCCTCGTTCCCGGTCACGCCGGGGGCGGAGTATCTCGTCCGGTTCTACGCCGCCTCGGATTCGTCCTGGGACGGGGAATCGGGCAACTCGAAATTGCGGCTCGGGGATCAGAACGGCAGCTTTCTTGCCTCGCTATCCTACGCCGCGAACGATGTGACGCACTTCACTTCCTCCACATGGACGGAGCGGAGCATGGTGTTCCGCGTCCCGGACGGGGTGAATGCGCTCAACATCCACCTCGGCAACAGCGGCAGCTCGGGCACGGTTTATCTGGCCGGGTTCGAGATGCGGCTGCGCAACGGGGGCGAACTGATCGTGGACGGCGCGATCACCGCGGCGAAGCTCATGGCCAATGCCGTCACGGCAGCGGCCATCGCGGCGGGGACGATCACTGCGGCCGAGATCGCCAGCGGGGCCATCACCACGGCCAAGCTAGACGCTCTGGCGGTCACCACGGCCAAGATCACGGCCTCGGCCATCACCGGGGACAAGATCGCGGCCAATGCCATCACGGCGCGCGAGATCCAGTCGGCCTCGATCAGCACGGCGCTTCTGGCGGCGGGCGCGGTGGTGGCCGACAAGATCGCCACCGACGCGGTGACCACACGGGCATTGGCGGCGGGCAGCGTGAGCGCGAATGCCCTTGCGGCAAACTCGGTCACGGCGGGGGCCATCGCCGCCAACGCGATCACGGCGGCCAAGATCGCCGCAGGGGCCGTGGGGGCGGAACAGATCGCCGCCAAGGCCATCGCCACGTCGAAGCTGGCTGTCTCCAATCTGGAGAACCTGTTCGACGGGGCGGACGCGCTGGCCACCAGCCCCTTCCTTCCGAGATCGGGGGCGAATGGCGGGCGTGGTGATTGGTCCAGCGCGTCGGGCCAGACCGGCTATCGCGGCCAAGCGGCGATCGTCGTTGCCGGAGAATGGTCGGGCACAGCCTATGAGATGCCCTCGTTCCCGGTCACGCCGGGGGCGGAGTATTTCATCCGGTTCTACGGGGTGCGCGATTCCTCGTGGGATGGGCAATCGGCCAACTCCAAGCTTCGCATCGGGGATCAGAGCGGGGGGTTCCTCGCGTCCATCTCCTACGCCGCCGGGGATCTGCCGCACTTCACCTCGTCCAATTGGGCGGAGCGGAGCGCGGTGTTCCGGGTGCCGGACGGGGTGAACGCCCTGAACATCACCCTTGGCAACGACGCCACGGCGGGGCGGGCCTATTTGGCGGGCTTCGAAATGCGTCTGCGCAACAGCGGCGAGTTGATTGTGGATGGGGCGATCACGGCCCGCAAGCTCGATGTCGCCTCCGTGACGGCGGATGCTATCGCGGCGGGGGCAATCCTTGCCTCCAAACTGGCGGCGGGGTCGGTGACAGCCAACGCAACGGCGGCTCGATCAATCACCGCACAAAATGGTGCGCTTGATACACTGGCTGTTCAGACGTTCAACATTGGGGACAATCAAGTCACCGTGCCGGTGTCGCAAACGTTGTTTTCCGCTCTGACGGGCGGGGGCAATCAATGGCGGGAGGCGAACTCGGTCACGTTTGACGTGTCGTCCCCGGCAGAGTGCGCGGTCTCCTGGACGGGGCAGCACTACTATCAGGACGGCACCGGAAACCCCGGCTTCGGGATCCGCATCCTCTGCGATGGGGATGTCCGGTGGGAGCGGATTACCGGCAATCAGGGCGATGTCGGCAACCGTCAGGACTTCATGGCGGTCTCGGCCAGCTTTTCGGTCGGACGGGGGCGTCACACGATCCGGGTGATGTGGTTCGGGGGGCAAGGCGCTCCCGTGCTGAACCTTGGGCAACGCAACCTCATGGCAGTGGCATCTATGAAATGATCGAGTTCATCATTGTTCAAACGGGCGGTGGTGCCATCCTCGGCAGCGGCACACATGTGTCGATCGACGCAGCGCAGATCGCGAATGCCGAGGTGGGCGAATGCGTTGCTTTATCCGCCTTCGATCGCCGCCCCGATCCGCTCCTCGACTATGTGCGTGACGGGCAACTGATCCCCTACCCCCCACGCCCCGGCCCGTGGGCGGTGTTCGACGTCACCCAAGAGCAATGGACGGACCCGCGCACCGCCTCGGAGATCACCGCCGAATCCAACGCGCAATCCCGCGCGAAGGCGACAGCGTATCTGGCCGACACCGACTGGATGGTCATCCGGGCGGCGGAGGGCGGCAAGCCCGTGCCCGACGACATCATCGCCCGCCGTGCTTCGGCGCGCGCGGCGCTGTCGTCCTGACATCGCGGGGGGCGGAATGGTCCGCGCCCGCGCTTCACCACGAAAGGACAGCCCATGGGCTACAAGGTGCATCTGAAAACTGGCCGGGTCATCACCCTTGCGGACGCCGTGCGCGAGGAACGCGACGGCTCGGGCGTTCGCTTCTATAACGCGGAAGGCGTGGGATGCGGATCGTTTGGCGACGGCGTGGTCGATTACGCCTATCCCGATGACAGCGCGGTCCAAGATCCGGCCAGCACCGCCGAACCTGCCGCCGATAAGACGGCCACCACCACGAAGGAGACCACGAAATGAGCGTCAAGGGCATCGTCGCACAGAACCGCGAATTGCAGTGGCATAAAGAACAGCTGGAACAGCGCTGCCTGACCTTGGGCATCACGCTGGACGATATGGCGGAAAAGCTGGCCCTCGCCAACGCCCGGATCAAGGAACTGGGCGGCGAGCCGATCACCGACACGCCGCCCGATCCCGCGCCCGCCGCCTGATCCCAAAACGCCCGCCCCCGGCGGGCTTTTTCATATCTGGAGCCTATCCCATGCCCGACCTGTCTCTTGAGGCCCGCAATGCGCTGGCCGACACCTTGCGCACCCGCCTCTATGGCGGGGTGACCGTGTTCCGCGATGCGGGCGGGGTCGATCTTTTCACCCTGCCGAACCTCGCCTTCGATGCGGCGGCGGGCGGGGTGATCTCGGCCACGGGCCTGCCCGCCGATGCCCCCGTGACCGCCACCGGCATCGCCTCCAGTTACGAACTGCGCGACAGCACGGGGGCGTGGGTGCTACGCGGCCCGGTCAGCGCGCCGGACGGTGGGGGCGAGGCGATCATGCCCAATCCCACCGTCACCAATGGCGAGGAAGCGCGGGTGACCTCGATCACCCTGACCGTGCCCGCCTCGAACGTCGTGGTGGGCTAATGCAGCTGGCCCGCATCGAGGGCGGGATCGTGGTCAACGTGATCGAAGCGGACGCGGCCACGCCCGACTGGCCGGATCACGTCCCCCTGACCGGGGGCGCGTGGATCGGCTGGCTCTATCGCGACGGTGAATTCATCGATCCCAATCCGCCGGTGGAGGATGCCGATGTTTGACGAAAGCTTAGGCAGCTGGTCCACCGTTGAGGATGGGCCGATCCGGTATCGCGTGGGCGTCCTGCCCGTGTCGGGCACCCTGCGCGCCACGCGCGCGGGGCGGGCCGAGGTGATACTGGTCGGCGCGGGAGGCACGGGATCATCGGCCCCGGAAGGCGGCGGTGGCGGCGCAGGCTATCTCCTGACCCGGTGGCTCGACATCGCGCCGGGGGACATCGCGATCACCGTGGGATCCGCGCCCTCGGCTGCCGCCGCGCTTGGGGGGACCACCTCGGCCTTCGGCCTGACCGCCCCCGGCGGGGGTGGCGGCAATTCCGGCAATGGCGGTAACGGCAGCGGGTCCAGCGGCACTGGCGGCAACGTCCCGATCACCATCGGTGGTATCGGCAACCCCGGCAATAATGGCGGCCGCAATTCGCGTGGCGGGCGCGGAATACGGGCGGGCGGTGGTGGCGGGTCCACAACGGCAGCGGGCGGGGATGCGGCTTACAGTGTGCCCGGAGCGGGTGCGCCGGGGGTGGTGGTCAATTGGACCAGCGCGCGGTGGGTGCTGGCCCCCGGGGGCAATGGATCGGTGGAGAACGGAACGCCCCTGTCGCGCCCCGAGGGCTTCACCAATCCCGGCGCGGGCGGCGGGGCGGGTATCGATCCCTATGCCGCGCAATCGGGCGTGGTGCTGGTGCGCTATGTGCTGCGCCAGACGCTGACGATCGGCGTGGCCACTCCGGCGGCGCAGGGAGCGGGGGCTGGACATGCCGTGCGCACGGCGGGGGTGACGGGTGCAATGCCCGCACCTGCCGCCGCCGCACTGGCCCGCGCGGTGCGCAGCGTGGCGGTGCTGGTCCCCATGGGCGCGGTCAGCGCCTCTACCTCGGCCCTCGCCCTGCGGCGGGCCGGTCTGGGCCTCTCCGCCCCCACGGTGGGGGCGGCGGTCGTGGCGGGGCTTGCCCTTCCTTACATCATCCGGGGCCGCGTGGCCCGTGCCGAACACAGCCGTAGCCGGACCCGTGATCCGGGTCGGCGCTTCACATGACATCGAGGGGCACCATGGCCGACACATTCACCATCAAGCAGGGCGATACCTCGCCCGCGCTGGCCCGTGTGGTGGAGACGGCGGCGGGGCTGATCGACCTGGGCTTGGGGGACCGGGTGACGTTCTCGATGCGGCGCCCCTACGGCGGGCCGGTGGTGGTGAACCGCCAGCCCTGCCAGATCCGGGAGGACAACGTAGTCGTCTACTTCTGGCACGACGACGACACCGCCGTGCCGGGGCTGCATGAGGCGGAGTTCGAGATCATTCGCGCGGATGGGGCGATCGAGACGGTGCCCAATGGCGGGTATCTGGTCGTGAACGTGGTGGGGGCGGTGGCGTGACGGATCGGACGAACGCTCCGCCCGCGTGGCTGGCGAAGGCATGGGCCTATCTCTCGAACCGCATCATCATTGCTCTGACCGGGTTCGTCATATGGGCCACGGGGGCGGTGGTGGTGCTGATCTTCACGCCCATATCCCAATGGGCCTCGGCCATGATCGAGGTGCCGGAAAAGGTTGCCGCCATATCGCTGGAGGTGGCGGAACTGCGCGGCGAGGTGGCGCAGGCCACGGGCGATGACCGGGTGATCCGCCAGCCGCGCGGCCTCAGCTACGTCACCGAGCCGGTGCACGTCGGAGAGGAGGTGGTGTTCAATTTGGTGATTGAGCGCACGACACTCGGGGCCAGCTGCAACTTCCTCGGGGGGCAATCGCTGTTCACCGAAGACGGGGGCGTGATGACCCCCGGCTCTGCGATCCCCGCCGCCACGCAGCGCCTGGCCGAACAACAGACCCGCCTGCGGCTGCGCTTGGCCCCGCCGGTCAACCTGCGCCCCGGTCGGATCGAACTTTATCTGGCGCTGGAATATGACTGTGACGGCAAGACCGTATTCGATCGGACGGATACGGTCGTGTATCAGTTGCTATCACGCGAGTGAGCACAATGGGCACAATCATGCGCCCATTGATTTTGGCTTCAAGTATAGATGCAGAGCAGCAACAAACGAACGTATGTCACGCTGCGGGTTGCATGGACCGTTCCTTTTCGATGTGTTTGTGCACGATCTGCATAGCGACTTTTCTGGGGATAAACGGCCTTGCCGGCTGCGGCAGTATGCCATCGCGGTAGTTGCGGAGTTCAGGGAAAAGGGAGTAAATTTCTTCCAGAGCTTCAGGCCCAACACCCTGCCGTGCCATCGGCCCGACATACAGCGATTCCGTGGCGGTATCCTCCGCGAAGATCACCTGATGGCCATCGAACAGGATATGGAAGTACTCGACTTCCTTCGTCGTGTCGAAAATCTCGATGCCTTCAAGCAGCGTCAGGTGCTTTGCCGCGACGAGTGCTTCGGAGGACCCGAAGAGGCGCATCGCAATCTTCGAGCGTACGAGAATTCGGTGCTGCTGAGACACGAGCAGGTCGGAGGTCGGAAGGCCATCCCCGAGCGCCCCGCGACGGATCCGGATCGGGTAAAGGTTTGTGCTTTCGCTGAGATCAATACCGTCCAGTTTTTTGGAACCGATCCATCTGATGGGTTGCAGGCCATGATCGGCCGTCATGACCAGATCACCAACGCTGAGTTGTTCGACCGGCACCTTGCCCTTGTCCGTCTCGATGTGTGTTCCCTTGACGAAGCAGGCCCATTGGGTAGGCGTAATATTTGTTACACCCCCGGCGTTCGTTGAAAAGGAAAGAACTTCCACCGAAACGAGGCCTGCTCCATCGGCAAAGAACGGAGCAGTCAGGCTGCCGGGTACCATCAGTACATCCCCCGCCGCGGTCTGCACCAGGAAGAGGTTCACTGTCTGGACACTGCCATCCGTCAGAGTGAGTTCTGAATTATATCGCCGAACCGACGCGACTGTGGATGAAACGTTTGCACCGTCCACCACATAAGACAGCGCGTCACCTGAACTGAGGTTGCTGGTGTCTGGGCCGCCGAACGTTGTAGGGGAAATGTTGGTCTCCAGAAGTGGGGCATCGGCGGATCCGTATTCTCCAATGAGGGCCGCGTTGTCCGCACCTCTGTTGCCAAGGTACACAAAGTCGAAAGTTGCCATGATGATTTCCGCTACTGACTGATTGTTCGAGGGTTCGTGGTTCCATCGTCAACAATCTGAGGTTGTGAGCGAAGGTTAATCGTCCCTTAAGGGGATATAAGCGCCATTTGTGCCCTTAATAGCACATTAATCTGGTGGAAATATATTTGCTGCCTTTATTGCTACGCCTACAGGAACTCGGAAAAGGCTATCCAGCTATGAGTTTCCGCGCCGTTGGGCTACGGCTAAATGTTGCCCGCGCCGTGGTATCCCGCGTCTAGCGAATGGCGGATCAGCGTTTTGCTAAACCTGCTGCGCCGGACGTGGGGGGGGGCTAGCGGGAAAGGTCCCGGGTTTGCTCATGCCACAGATCCAAGGCTTCCTTGGCAGCAGTGGGGATACCGTCCGATGTGTCGGACGCTGCGAAGCATCCTGGCAAATCTGGAAAGGTTAAACCGAACGCACTCGTGTTGTCCTTGTGCAGAATGGCTTTGACGAGATTGGTCATGGTTTGGGCTCCGGCCACCCGTCAGGGCGAAAGCCGGACAGGAACCACTCCATCGCGCGAGCCGCGACGGGGTTCACACTGCGCGCGGTCGAGCGTGTGTCGGCCATTTCCCATTTCCGAATCGTCTGCGGGGCCGTGTCCAGCAGCGCGCCAAGTTCGGATTGGGTAAGGCCCAGCTTGCGCCGGGCCTCCTTGAATTCTTCGGAGGTCATTGGATCAGCCGGGGGACGATCGACACGATCGCCACGATCACACCGGCAAAGACGGTGAATGGGATCCAGAAGCGTTCGCGGGTGATCTTGGAAGTCTCGGCGTTCAACTTCGACGTGGCGGCGATCAGGTTCGCGATCTCGGCGCGCATCTTGTCGTCAGCAAGGCTCTGTTCAGCATGGGTCATGTCGATCTCCTGTTTTGGCGGGCTTCATTGCCCCTTCGACAAGAATAGATATAGCGCCGATGGCGCTACTAGTCAAGCACCACTTCCACAAATTTAGCGCATTTCAGCGAGAAAGTAAGGTGATCCTTATGAAACGTGTCCATTGGCATTGGACGGCGGGTGCCCCCGGCATGATCCAGATCGAGGCCGACAGCTATCACGAGATCATCCAGCCGGACGGCACCGTGCAGCGGGGGCAGTTCCCGGTGGAGGCGAACATCCCGCCCCTGCGCCCCGGCCAGTATGCCGCCCATACCCTGAACGCCAACAGCCATGCGATCGGCATCGCCTGCGATGCCATGGCCGGGGCGCAGGAACGGCCCTTGGATTGGGGCAGCAATCCCCTAACCGAGGCGCAGGTCGAGGCGATGCTCGATCGCACGGCCTACTACTGCCGCCGCTACGGCATCCCTGTCTCGCGGCAAACCACGCTGAGCCATGCGGAGGTGCAGGCCAACCTCGGCATCGCGCAGCGCAACAAGTGGGACTTCATGGTCCTGCCGGGGATGACCCGCGTCGATGATCCGGTGGTGGTGGGGGATGAGCTGCGCCGCCGCCTGACGCTGAAACTGAAAGCTCTGGACGCCCCGCCGGTGCTGACGGCCCCTCCCCCCTTCGCGGGCCTCGTCATCGCCGTCACCGCCGCGCTGCGGCGCATCTTCGGAAAGGGCTGACCCATGTTCCTGATCATTCGGATGGCGCTCTATACCGCGTCCTCGTTCCTCGCGGGCTACGGCTATGCCGTGCACGACGCGGAAGCGGGAACGCTGACGCTGAACCTCGACCAGATCGCCACCTTCCTCGGCAGCGCGGTCGTGTTCATCGGCACCTTCATCACGTCGCGCTTTGCGAGGCGGCGGTGATGTTCGGGGTGCAATGGATCTTCGGCGGGATCATCGCCGCGCTGGCTGGCCTGTTCGCGGCCTTCCAGCGGGGGCGCGCCTCGGGGCGCAAGGTGGAACAGGACAAGGCCGCGCATGGCTACGCGGACACACGAAAGGACACAGACAATGCGGATATTCAGTTTCGCCCTGGCGATGCTCGCAGCTGGCTGCACAAGCGCCCCCCGAACCAGCGGTGATGCGCTCTGCGATGCCACCCGCGCGCCCCGCGCAGCCCATGCAACGGCGCTGGCAGATGAGGGCAGCGATCGGGTGGTGGTGACGGGGCAGGCGCTGATCGCCACAATGGATGCGGGGTGTCGAAGGTCGGCACCTGCCCGGTAAGATCAGCCCTTCGCGCCCTTCGTGGCTTCTTCGCGCAGTTTACGAAGCCGCGCGGTTTTCTCGTCGCGGGCCGACTGTTCGGCGTCGATGATCGAACGGGATGCACGGTGGGTTTCCTCGAACGCGTTGCGGCGTTTCACGGTGGCAGAGATGTGGGGTTCTTCGGACATGCGGTCCTCCAGGTTCTGCGCGTCGAATGACGAACATCTCTAAAGGTAGCGCCCAAAGAGCATTTCACCATCACGACAACCGAATGCCCTTCGCCGTGCCCTGCACGGCGGGGGCTTTGATCGCGTCAACGATCATCACCACGCGGCCACATTTCTCACAACGGACCGCGCCGACCCGAGTGTGCTTCAAGGTCGCCCGCACCCCTCGCGAGGGCGGGCATCCCATGGAGCAGAATCATACCATGATGCAAGTAAGACCTGCGGCGCCTGTTGCGCCGTGGCTGGGAGGCAAGAAAGCCCTCCACCCCAAGATCATCGCCAAGATCGATGCGATCCCCCATAAGACCTATGCCGAACCCTTCGTGGGCATGGGCGGGGTGTTCCTCCGCCGCCGATTCAAACCCCGGCTTGAGGTCGCCAACGATCTGAACGGCGAGATCGTGAACCTGTTTCGGATCCTGCAGCGCCACTATCCCCAGCTGATGGACGTGATGCGGTTTCAGATCGCCTCGCGCCGGGAGTTCGACCGGCTGCGGATTACCGACCCGCGCACCCTGACCGATCTGGAGCGGGCGGCGCGGTTTCTTTATCTCCAGCGGCTTGGCTTCGGCGGCAAGCTGAACGGCGTGTTCGGTGTTGCCGCCGACCAAGGACCGCGCTTCAGCCTCGCACGGCTGGAGCCGATACTGGACGCCGCGCATGAGCGGCTGGAAGGGGTGGTGTTCGAATCGCTGGACTGGTCCGAACTGATCCGGCGCTATGACGGGCCGGACACGCTATTCTACCTCGACCCGCCCTATTTCGGGGGCGAAGATGATTATGGGAAGGACATGTTCGGTCGCGACCAGTTCGCAAAGATGGCAGAGCAACTGGCGGGCATCCGGGGTAAGTTCGTGCTGTCGATCAACGATACGCCGGAGATCCGCGGTCTTTTCGGGGCATTCGAGGCGGATGAGGTCCGGCTGAAGTATACCGTAGGGAGTGCGGGCGCGACGGATGCGGCAGAGCTGATCATCTCGAATGTCGGCGTGGTGGAACGGCTGATTTAAGACCAAAGGGGGCAACCGATGGGCGGCTGCCCCCTAACCTATTTTCAGTACTGGTTGTCAGGCTTGTACGGGTGCGCTCATCATCACGAATAATGGCTCCTTTGTCTCAAGACTGTCCTCCATGTTTCTCCAAATTGCATACCCTGATGGAACCGCCCTATCTTGCGGCGGGTACTGAATTACCGAAAGGTCGGCGGGATTTATCCAAGCATCCTCAACAAATCCGCCGTGCGGAGTGAACCTATATTTTAGATAAACCCCATCCTTGGTAATGATGACTTTTCCGATTTCGCGACCTTCACCAGGCACTATGATGTTCTGCCATTTATGGATAGGTTCTAAAATCCAATCATTTCCAAAGGAAATAACAAGTTCATCATTATAAAGCTTTGTTCCCTCGTGAGAGGTCTCATTGCCTTTGCCAAGCAAGAGTACTTTGCAACGTTCACCTTCTTGGGAAATAGCAAACCCGAGGTATCGATCATGGAAATTACTCCACGAAAACAGTTCCCCAGGCACAAGTTCGGAAACATTTTTCAAAACTACAACGTCTTTAATCCGCATGTACGCCTCGGCTTAATTAATAAAAGTCAGGATATGCTAGACAAATCTTAGACCTTTACAACCGGAAGTTCTTCGATCCGCGTGGTGTAGCGCGGTGACCGCAGGTTCGCCTTCGTCACCCATGACTTCCCGAATCCCTCACGACCCAGCACCAGCGTCTTTTTCCCGAACCGATCGTTAATCGTGTCCAGCGCGTCCATCAGACGCGCGTCACGGGGGCGGTCGGGCGGGAACAGCAACTGCGGGGCCTCCGCCTCGGCCAGAAGATCGCCCAGGATTACCCCGGCCTTGGTGTAGCCATAGACCCCGCCCGCCGGATCGCCCTTCCAGCCTGCCTTCGCCGCGCGCATTGCCGCTGCCACCATGTCGAAGGTGTTGTTGGTCATCGGCGACAACTTCACGCTGCGCGAGGCGGAGGTCTGCGGCCGGTCGGGCTTGTGCTTGTTCGTGTGGTAGAAGACCGTGATCGTGCCCGCCACCAGCCCGTGCTGGCGCAGCTTTTCCGCCGCGCGGGTGGCGTGGGCCGCGATTGCCTGGGCCAGCACGTCGAAGGTCATCATCGGGGTGCCCGACGATCGGGTGACGGCCATGCCCTTGCGCTGCGGGGCCACGTCCTCGAAGTCGATGCAAGGGACGCCGCGTAGCTCGGCTACGGTGCGCTCCAGCACCACGGTGCCCGTCTTGCGGCCAAGGGCCAGCGGCATGTCCCGCAGCTGCGCCACGGTGCGGATGCCCTGCGCGGCCAGCTTGGCCTGCGTGGCGCTGCCGATCCCCCACACCTCGCCCACCGCGATGCGGGCCAGCGCGAAGTCGCGGATCATCTCATCCATGAAGTTGCAGACGCCGCCGAAGATCGGGTTCTTCTTGGCCGCGAAGTTCGCCAGCTTGGCCAGCGTCTTCGTCGGGCCGATGCCAACGCAGGTCGGGATCCCGGTGGCCCGCCGCACCGCCGCGCGCATGGCCGTCGCCTGCGGGATCATGCGATCCCCGAAGCCCGACAGGTCCACGAATGTCTCATCGATCGAATAGGTCTCCAGCCGGGGGGAGAAGTCCTGCAGCACCTCGCCCACGCGGCGGCTCATGTCGCCATAGAGGGTATAGTTGCTCGACAGCGCCCGCACCCCGTGGCGCAGCATCAGATCGCGCATCTTGAAGACCGGCGCGCCCATCTTGATTCCGAGGGCCTTCGCCTCGTCCGACCGGGCCACCGCGCAGCCGTCATTGTTTGACAGGACGATCACGGGGATGCCGTGCAGCGAGAGGTCGAACACCCGCTCGCAAGACACATAGAAGTTGTTGCAGTCGATCAGGGCGATCGGGTCGGTGCCGGGGACGATCATCGCCCCGTCATTCGATCGGCAGGCGGCGCACGACGCCCGCCACTACGCCCCAGATCTCGGTGCTCTCGGTCACGGGGATGGACTTGTAGCCCTCGCGCCGTGCGCAGGGATCGAGGAACCACTGCCCGTCCCGCAACGCCAGCCGCTTGATGGTGATTGCGCCATCGACCACCGCCACCGCGATCCGGCCCTTGCGCCGGTGGCCGGCGCGATCGACGGCGACCAGATCGCCATCGAAGATCCCCGCGCCCTCCAGGCTGTCGCCCTCGATCCGCCACCAGAAGGTTGACCGCTCCTGACGCACGACCCATGCGATGGGATCGATGCTATCCTCCAGATCATCCCCTGCGGGGGACGGAAAGCCCGCCGGAACGGGGGTCGCCGCCAGCGGCATCTGGCGCGGGACGTGAATCACATCGATTGGGTAGGCATCGTCAGGCATGGCAGCACCAGAACGTTAGAGGAACTATCCTCCACCCTTAACGTGAAAGCCCCCCCATACGTCAACAGGTGTTTATGGAATGTTCGGTCGATTAAGTGGCGGTTATTGGTTTACAGTAGCAAGCCTAACCTATTGATATCCTGTGACTGCCACCCTGCCCCATTTACTGTGCAACCGCCTGAAATATCACAGAATCAACACTCCCTCCGGGCCTACCACCCCCTCCCCGCACGACCATCCGGATCAATTGCGCTGGGCGGCGCGCCAGTCCCATGGGGCGGTGAACTCGCTTGCCCATATGCCGCGCTTTTCGTCACGGGCGGCGCGCTCGTTCGCGTCATAGATCGCACCGCCATATTGGCGATAGGCCAAGGCCCAACCGTTGCGCACCATCCAGGTGTTCACGCTGATCCCGTTCGCGCTGCAGGTGGCGACGGTGCGCCCATATCGGTCGGTATCGCGCTTTTCACAACTTAGAGGATGGTCGCCGATCATCGCGGCCAAGGCGTCCCGCGCCTCCACCCCGCAGGACCAGTCCCGCGCGCCAAAGGTGCAGGTCTGGGCCATTTCCGGCGCGTCTATGCCGTAAAGACGGATGCGCGTGCCGTTCAGATCGACCGTGTCGCCGTCCAGAATGCGCGCACCGCCGGCCACGACCTCGGGCGGGGCGGAGCGATGGCTCAGCAGGTCTTCGGCCATGCGGAAAAAGGTCTGCCGCATCTGCGGATCGTCGCTGCCGAACACCCAGCCCGCCAGAACCAGCGCCACGGCAATGGCCCATACTTTGGGACCGGGAATACGAGGGGATGTCTTGCGGCGGGCCATCGGACCCCTCTGCCGCAGGCGCGACCGAAGAACAAGACCCGCCTGATCGCATGAAGATCAGAATCGCGGAAAAAGGCCGACCTCTTCCGCCGCGAACAAAAACGCATCGCGCGCCCGGGAGTGGCACTCGCGCCCCTTCACCGCGGCCTCGCACATGGACTTGGCCGAAAGATAGTCGCGCCCGCTGCGCGTCGGCCAGTCCCCGTTCAGGGCCGCCAGCGCGTCGTCGGTGCTTTCATAGGATACTGCAGTGCCAGCCGGTCCATGATCGAATACAATGGGTTTGATCCAGGCCGACATGGCACACTCCTCGCAGGGTCGGCCGCCCAACGCGGCCGACGCGGATAAGTTCCCATATTATTTTGACGTCATTGCGACAGGCCGGGGCGTTGCGGGGGGATTGCCCCCGGATCCGTCGGGATGGGGAATATCCGGTCATAGGCCCAATTGAACACGAACGCATAGACCAGATAGAAGACGACGAGAGCCAGATCCAGGATCAGCGCGTCCATAAGGCTCACGGACAGATACCATGCGATCAGCGGCAGCGTCGCAACCAGAAGGCCCAGCTCGAACAGCAGCGCGTGAAGGACACGTTCACTCAGGCGCTTGTCCAGCCGTCCGCGCATCCGCAAAAGGCCGTGATCGAACATCAGGTTGAAGGCGTAGTTCCAGAAGGTGGCGATCGTCGCCCCCACCACCGCGATCACCCCCACATCGCCGGCATGGATCCCGAACCCCATCGCCCCCAACGGGATCACGAGGATGAGGCCGATGACCTCGAAACTGATGGCGTGGCGAAGACGATCCGGAGCGGTGCGCATGGCGTTTCCCATATGGCCGGGCCGTCCCGGGTGAAACCGAATGCGAAGGTCGTCCTCCGACCGAAAGTCTAGCGGCTTTTTCCCCGCAATCCAACCCACCCGTTTCCATTGCGCCCCCCGCCCGATGCGATAGAACCGGACGGGCATACGGGAGATTGCCATGGATCCGCGCACCTTCGCTTCCCTTCACACGCACGGTTTTGTCCGCGTGGCCACCGCGACGCCTTTGGTCCGACCCGCCGACGTGCGGTTCAACACCGACGCGATTGCCGAGCGGATGGAGGAAGCCCATCGTGCGCATGTCGATCTGATGGTGTGCCCGGAACTGTGCGTCACCGCCTATGCCATCGACGATCTTCACATGCAGGATGCGCTTTTGACAGCGGCGGAAAAGGCCGTGGGCGTCCTTGCGGCGCGCACGGCCGATCTGTCGCCCATCACCCTGATCGGGGCCCCGTTGCGGCGCGACGGCCGGATTTACAACTGCGCCATTGCGATCGGCGGCGGTCGGGTTCTGGGTGTGGTTCCGAAATCCTTCCTTCCGAACTACCGCGAATATTATGAAAAGCGTTGGTTCGCCCATGGGCGCGGCACCACGGGGCAGATCCGCCTGAACGGGGTCGACGTGCCCTTTGGCGCCGATCTGATCTTTCAGGCGGACAGCCTGCCCGGCTTCGTGTTCCATATGGAGGTGTGCGAAGATTTCTGGGCCCCCACCCCACCGTCCACCGCCGCGGCGCTGGCGGGGGCGGTGATCCTGACGAACCTGTCGGCGTCCAACATAACGATTGGCAAGGCGGACGATCGGCACACGCTGTGCATCAGCCAATCGATGCGGGCCATGGCGGCCTATGCCTATTCCGCGGCGGGGGCCGGGGAAAGCACGACCGATCTGGCATGGGATGGTCAGGGCGCAATCTATGAACTGGGCGACATGCTGGGCCAATCGGCGCGCTTTGACACGTCGCCGGAGCTGTGCATCGCCGACGTGGACACGGGCCGCATCCTGTCGGAACGGATGCGCACCGGCACGTTCAACGATGCGACGGGCGACGCGGCCTTCCGACGGATCACCTTCGCGCACAAAGTGGCGAATGGCGATATCGGGTTTCATCGCCCGCAGCGCCGCTTTCCCTATATCCCCAACCGCGCGGACAAGGTCGATCAGGACTGTTTCGAGGCGTTCAACATCCAGGTCGACGCCTTGCGCCGCCGGTTTCTGTCCACCGGCGGGGGCAAGATGGTTCTGGGCATCTCAGGCGGGCTCGATTCCACCCACGCGCTGATCGTTGCGGCGAAAGTCTGCGATGTCCTTGGCCTGCCCCGGTCCACGATTCTGGCCTATACCATGCCCGGCTTTGCCACAGGCGAGGAGACGAGGGGCAACGCCTGGGCCCTGATGCGCGCGATGGGGGTCGAGGGGGCGGAGATCGACATCCGTCCCGCCGCGCGGCAGATGCTGGCCGACATGGGGCACCCCTTCGCCGATGGGCAGCCCGTCTATGACGTGACGTTCGAGAATGTGCAGGCGGGCTTGCGGACCGATTATCTGTTCCGGCTGGCAAATCATCACGGCGGGTTCGTGATCGGCACCGGCGATCTGTCGGAACTGGCGCTTGGCTGGTGCACCTATGGCGTGGGCGATCACATGAGCCATTATGCCGTGAATGCCGGTGTGCCGAAGACCCTGATTCAGTATCTGATCCGCTGGGCCGTCACCTCGAACCAGTTCGATGCCGCGACGGACGACATCCTGACCGCGATTCTGAACACCGAAATCTCGCCCGAACTGGTGCCGGGGGCGGAGTTGCAGGGGACGGAAAGCATCATCGGCCCCTATGCGCTGCATGACTTCTTTCTGTTTCACACGTTGCGATACGGGTTCGCCCCCAGCAAGATCGCCTTTCTGGCGGAACGGGCGTGGTCGGACCTTGAGGTCGGTCTTTGGCCGCACGGGTATCCGGACGCGAAAAAGGTCGCCTATGACAGGGCGACCATCAAATCGTGGCTTGGAGTGTTCACGAAGCGGTTCTTCGGGTTCAGCCAGTTCAAACGCTCGGCCATTCCGAACGGGCCGAAGGTGTCTGCCGGGGGCGCGCTGTCCCCAAGGGGGGATTGGCGCGCCCCGTCCGACGGATCGCCGCAGGTCTGGCTGGACGATCTTGCCCGCGTGCCGGATTAGAAGATCAGCTTGAGAAGCAGGATGACGACGACCAGACCGATCAGAAAAATGACACCCATGGTGCCGCCGATGAACTTGAGCATATAAACCTCCTGTTTTCATGCCAACGCCGGACGGGCCGCACCCGTTCCAAAACAAAACGCCCCGCAGTGATGCGGGGCGTTTGCGTCTCAGGTGACCAGGTTGACCAGGCGGCCGATGGAGTCCTTGGCGTCGCCATAGAACATCCGCGTGTTTTCCTTGTAGAACAGCGGATTTTCGATCCCGGAATAGCCGGTCCCCTGCCCGCGCTTGGACACGAAAACCTGCTTGGCCTCCCACACTTTAAGAACCGGCATTCCGGCGATGGGGCTGTTGGGATCCTCCTGCGCCGCGGGGTTCACGATGTCGTTCGAGCCGATGACGATCACCACATCCGTGGACGCGAAGTCGTCGTTGATCTCGTCCATCTCCAGCACGATGTCGTAGGGCACCTTCGCCTCGGCCAGCAGAACGTTCATGTGGCCCGGCAAACGTCCGGCAACGGGGTGGATGCCGAAGCGCACGGTCTTGCCCGACGCCCGCAGCTTGCGGGTCAGTTCGCTGACCGCCTGCTGCGCCTGCGCGACCGCCATGCCGTATCCCGGAACGATGACGACGCTGTCCGCATCGTTCAGCGCATTGGCCACGCCCTCCGCATCGATCGCCACCTGCTCGCCCTCGATCTCCATCGCCGGGCCGTCGGTCGTGCCGAACCCGCCAAGGATCACGCTGACAAAACTACGGTTCATAGCCTTGCACATGATATAGGACAGGATCGCCCCGGAGGAGCCAACCAGCGCCCCCGTCACGATCAGCAGATCGTTCGACAGGCTGAAGCCGATGGCCGACGCCGCCCAACCGGAATAGCTGTTGAGCATCGACACCACGACCGGCATGTCCGCCCCGCCGATGCCCATGATCAGGTGGTATCCGATGAAGAAGGCGCAAACCGTCATCAGCAGCAGCGCCCAGGCCCCTGCCCCGTTCATATAGGCGATCAGCAGGATCAGCGACAGCGCCGCCGCGCCGGCGTTCAGCATATGCCCGCCAGGCAGCTTCTGCGCCTTGCTGGTGATCTTGCCCGACAGTTTGCCGAACGCGACGATCGAACCGGTGAAGGTCACCGCGCCGATGAAGACGCCCAGGAAGGTCTCGACCTTCAGGATGGCAAGCTCGGCGGGCGTCTTATGTGCGACCAGCCATTCGAACCCGCTGAGCAGGTCACCGTCCAGCCCCGCCACCCGCGCGATGACGATATGGGTGTTGAAACCGATGATCACCGCCGCCAGACCGACGAAGCTGTGCAGCGCCGCGACCAGTTGCGGCATGGCCGTCATCTCCACCGTCTTGGCCAGATACCAGCCGATGGCCGAGCCGATCAGGATCGCCAGCATCACCAGCGGCAGATAGCCCATGCCGGGCCCGAACAGGGTGGCGATCACCGCCAGCGCCATACCGGCAATGCCGTACCACACGGCGCGTTTGGCGCTTTCCTGTCCGGAAAGACCGCCAAGGCACAGGATGAACAGGATGGCCGCCGCAACATAGGCCGCCAGAATCAATGCGATATCCATGTCGCCCCCTTACGATTTCTGGAACATGGCGAGCATGCGCCGGGTGACGAGGAAACCGCCCACGATGTTGATCGTGGCGATCAGGATGGCGATGGTGGACAGGGTGACCAGAAGGAACCCGCCCGATCCGATCTGCACCAGAGATCCGAGGATGATGATCCCCGACACCGCATTGGTCACGGCCATCAACGGCGTGTGGAGCGAGTGGCTGACCGCCCAGATCACTTGGAAGCCGATGAAGCAGGACAGGGCAAAGACCACGAAATGCGCCATGAAGCTGGCGGGCGCGACCAGACCGACCAGCAGAAGAAGCGCCGTGCCGCCCGCCAGAAGGCCGACCTGCATCTTCGTCTGCTTCTGGAATGCGGCCACCTCGGTCGCGCGACGTTCCTCGGCGGTGGGGGGCTTGGCCTTCTCGCGCGGTTTCTGCGCGGCGATGGCCTTCACCTTGGGCGGCGGCGGCGGGAAGGTGATCGCCCCGTCATGGGCGACGGTTGCGCCCCGGATGACGTCGTCTTCCATATTCTGATCGATCACACCATCTTTCCTTGGTGTAAGATCGGTCAGCATATGACGGATATTGTTGGAATAAAGCGTGGAGGACTGCGCCGCCATCCGGCTTGGGAAATCGGTATAGCCGACAATGGTCACGCCATTGTCCGTCACGATCTTCTGGTCGGGCACCGTCAGGTCGCAGTTGCCGCCGCGTTCGGCCGCAAGGTCCACGATGACCGAACCGGGCTTCATCAGCGCGACCATGTCCTCTGTCCACAGCTTGGGCGCGGGGCGACCTGGGATCAGGGCGGTGGTGATGACGATGTCCACCTCGGGCGCAAGCTCACGGAATTTCTTCAGCTGCGCGTCGCGGAACTCGGGCGAGGACGGCGCGGCGTATCCGCCCGTCGCGGCCCCATCGGTCTGCGCCTCCTCGAAATCGAGGAAGACGAACTCCGCCCCCATCGACTCGATCTGCTCGGACACTTCGGGGCGCACATCGAAGGCGAGCGTGATCGCGCCAAGACTGGTGGAGGTGCCGATGGCGGCAAGACCCGCCACGCCGGCTCCCACGACCAGAACCTTTGCCGGGGGCACCTTGCCCGCCGCCGTCACCTGCCCGGTGAAGAAGCGGCCGAAGTTGTTGCCCGCCTCGATCACGGCGCGATAACCGGCGATATTCGCCATGGAGGACAGCGCGTCCATCTTCTGCGCGCGGCTGATCCGGGGCACCATGTCCATCGCGATGACCGTCGCGCCCTTGGCACGCACGGCCTCCAGAAGATCGGCGTTCTGGGCGGGCCAGAAGAACGAAATCAGGGTCTGACCGGCGCGCAGATGCTCCACCTCGGACGGTTCCGGTCCGCGCACCTTCACGATGACATCGGCGTCCGCATAAAGCGTGGTCGTGTCCACCACGGTGACACCGGCCGCGCGATATGCGTCATCGGCGAAACCCGCTTTCGCACCTGCCCCGGCCTCGATCAGGCATTCATGCCCCAGCTTCATGATCTGCTGGGCACTGTCGGGTGTCATCGCCACCCGCGCTTCGCCTGCAAACAGCTCCCTCGCCGCTCCTATTTTCAAGTCGCCATCCCCTTCGGTGGTAAGATTGCGCGACAGTAAGCACACGCTTACGTGAGGTTTCAACCCGTCAACGTGGTATCCCTTGGCACACGATGGTTCATGATAGCGCGAACGGAATGTTCCACGGATCGACAACGATTCCTTTTAGGTGCTCAAGGTTCAGATCGACCTGCGCCAGCCCCGTGACCGGACCCATGCGCGGAACCGCATTCCGGCTGTTCCAGACATTGGCCGCGATGTGATGGTGATACCCGTCCCAAGACAGGAAGGACGCGCCCGGATAACGATGGGTGACCGCGGCGCCCAAGGTGCCGAAGAACTCCTCCTCCGGGGGAATGGCGCCGACCTGAAGGTGAACGTGGCCGATCGTCGCCCCCGTCGGCATCCCACGCCATTCGCCGCCCGTCCGCGCCAGATCGTCAAGGTCCAGCGCATAGGTGCCCATCTTCACGAGGCCGTCCGTCCAGATCCAGCCTGCCTTCGGGCGGTCGCAATAGATTTCGATCCCGTTCCCCTCGGGGTCATGAAGATAAAGCGCCTCGCTTACATCATGGTCGGCGGCGCCAAGGCGAAGGCGGCTGTCGCTTGCATGGCGCAGCCACGCGCCCAGCGACGAACGGGTTGGCAGCAGAAACGCGGTATGAAACAGCCCCGCCTCGGATGGGGAGGCGCGGCGCGCGGTGGGGTCGGCCCGCAGGGTCAGAAACGGGGCGTCGCCCGCGCCGAGGATCGCTTCGCTCCCGTCGCGGGTCAGCACCTCCAGCCCGATGGCGCGCTGGTAAAATTCGGTCATCCGGGCAAGATCGTTGACGATCAGGGTCACGTTGCGGATGCGGGTCGGAAATTCGGTCATGGCGGATCCTTTTACGACTGCCATGACAATAAAAAACGGCGCGTCCCCCGAACAGGGAACGCGCCGCACAGGTTCTGTGCGAAATGGGCGGGATCAGCCGACCAGTTCGAGACCCGAGAAGAAGAACGCGATCTCTTCCTTGGCCGTTTCCGGCGCGTCCGAGCCGTGAACCGAGTTTTCGCCGACGGACAGTGCGAATTCCTTGCGGATGGTGCCCGCATCGGCGTTGGCAGGGTTGGTTGCGCCCATCACTTCGCGGTTCTTGGCAATGGCGCCTTCGCCTTCCAGAACCTGCACGACGACCGGCTCGGACGCCATGAATTCCACCAGTTCGCCATAGAACGGACGGTCCTTGTGAACTTCGTAGAATTTGCCGGCCTGAGCGGTGGAGAGGTGCAGACGCTTCTGCGCGACGATGCGCAGGCCCGCCTCCTCGAATTTGGCGTTGATCTTGCCGGTCAGGTTGCGGCGCGTGGCGTCGGGCTTGATGATCGACAGGGTGCGTTCGGTGGCCATGATGGTCCTCATTTCGAAAAGGTCAATTTGCCGTGGCGCTTTATCATGCCCCAAACCGCTTGGAAAGGTTGCGCACGGTTCATCCTGATCTTGAACCAGTTCGATTTTCCCTTGGGGGCGGTTTCCCCTATAACTCAGACGATCCAGAGGAGATGCCCATGCCTGCGCCCGTCCGTTCCGAAGTTTTCGCCCGTCTGGAGGCCGCCGCGCGGGAACGGATCCTGATCATGGACGGCGCGATGGGCACGCAGATCCAGGATCTGGGCTTCGGCGAGGATCAGTTTCTGGGGCATGGCGGCTGCGGTTGTCACCACCCGTCCGATCATCCGCAGCAGGGCAACAACGACCTTTTGATCCTGACCCAGCCCGACGCGATCGAGGATATCCATTACAGGTATGCGAAGGCCGGCGCGGACATCGTTGAAACCAATACGTTTTCGTCCACGACCATTGCGCAGGCCGATTACGGGATGGAGGGGGCGGTTCATGATCTGAACGTTCAGGGCGCGCGTCTGGTGCGGCGTGCGCTGGATCGCGCCACGGCCGAGGATGGGCGCGAACGGTTCGTCGCGGGTGCGCTCGGACCCACGAACCGCACGGCGTCGATCAGCCCGGATGTGAACAACCCCGGATACCGCGCTGTTTCCTTTGACGATCTTCGCATCGCCTATGCCCAGCAGATTCATGGTCTGATGGAGGGTGGCGCCGACATCATCCTGATCGAGACGATCTTCGACACGCTGAACGCCAAGGCCGCGATCTTCGCCTGCGAGGAGGTGTTTCAGGACCGTGGCATCCGCCTGCCGGTCATGATCTCCGGCACGATCACCGACCTGTCGGGCCGCACCCTGTCGGGACAGACACCGACCGCCTTCTGGTATTCGGTGCGCCACGCGGCCCCCTTCACCATCGGCCTGAACTGCGCCCTTGGCGCCGCCGCGATGCGCGAACATCTGGCCGAGATCTCCGGCATCGCGGACACGTTCACCTGCGCCTATCCCAATGCGGGCCTGCCGAACGAGATGGGCCAGTATGACGAATCGCCCGAGGCGATGGCCGCCCAGATCGAGGATTTCGCCCGCGACGGGTTGCTGAACGTGGTGGGCGGCTGCTGCGGATCGACGCCGGACCATATTCGCGCCATCGCCAAGGTGGTGGCGAAATATCCGCCGCGCGCCCTTCCCGAACAGGCCCCGTTGATGCGCCTGTCGGGGTTGGAGCCGTTCACGCTGACCCGCGACATCCCGTTCGTCAACGTGGGCGAACGCACGAACGTCACCGGATCGGCCCGTTTCCGCAAGCTGATCACCAATGGCGATTACGGCACCGCGCTGGAGGTGGCCCGCGATCAGGTGGAGAACGGCGCCCAAATCATCGACGTGAACATGGACGAGGGCCTGATCGACTCGAAACAGGCGATGATCGAGTATCTGAACCTGATCGCCTCGGAACCCGACATCGCCAAGGTGCCACTGATGATCGACAGTTCCAAATGGGAGGTGATCGAGGCGGGTCTGAAATGCGTTCAGGGCAAGCCGATCGTCAACTCCATCTCCATGAAGGAGGGCGAGGAGGCGTTCCTGCATCAGGCCCGCCTGTGTCGCGCCTATGGCGCCGCCGTCGTGGTCATGGCCTTCGACGAGGTGGGACAGGCCGATACCGAGGATCGCAAGGTCGAGATCTGCAGCCGCGCCTACAAGCTTCTGACCGAGGAGGTGGGCTTCCCCCCCGAGGATATCATCTTCGACCCCAACGTGTTCGCCGTGGCCACCGGGATCGAGGAGCATGACAATTACGGCGTCGACTTCATCCAGGCCACGCGGCGCATCATCGACACCCTGCCCCATGTCCATGTGTCGGGCGGCGTGTCGAATCTGTCCTTCTCGTTCCGCGGGAACGAGCCGGTGCGCGAGGCGATGCATGCGGTCTTCCTGTATCACGCCATTCAGGTCGGGATGGATATGGGGATCGTCAACGCGGGGCAGCTGGCGGTCTATAGCGAGATCGACGCCGACCTGCGCGAGGCGTGTGAGGATGTGGTTTTGAACCGCCGCGCGGATTCGACCGAGCGGATGTTGGAGATCGCCGAAAAGTATCGCGGTCAGGCGGGCGGCCCCGCCAAGGAACGCGACATGTCGTGGCGCGAGCTTCGGGTCGAAAAACGGCTGGAACATGCGCTGGTCAACGGCATCACCGAATTCATCGACGCCGATACCGAGGAGGCGCGCTTGGCCGCCGAACGTCCGCTTCACGTCATCGAGGGGCCGTTGATGGCCGGGATGAACGTGGTCGGCGATCTGTTCGGGTCGGGAAAGATGTTCCTGCCTCAGGTGGTGAAATCGGCGCGGGTGATGAAGCAGGCGGTGGCGGTTCTTCTGCCCTACATGGAGGAGGAGAAGGGCGAAGGCCGCCAATCGGCGGGCAAGATCCTGATGGCGACGGTGAAGGGCGATGTCCACGATATCGGCAAGAACATCGTCGGCGTCGTGTTGGCCTGCAACAATTACGAGATCGTCGATCTTGGCGTGATGGTCCCTGCGACGAAGATCCTGGAGACGGCGAAGGCCGAGGGCTGCGACATCATCGGCCTGTCGGGTCTGATCACGCCGTCGCTGGACGAGATGGTGCATGTGGCCTCCGAGATGGAGCGGGAGGGGTTCGACATTCCCCTGCTGATCGGCGGAGCCACGACGTCGCGTGTGCATACGGCCGTGAAGATCCATCCAAGATACAATCGGGGCCAGGCGATCTATGTCACCGATGCCAGCCGCGCCGTGGGGGTTGTTGGCGCTTTGCTGTCGGACAGCCAGAAGCCGGACTATGTGGCCAGCATCCGTGAGGAATACGCCAAGGTGGCCGAGAACCACGCGCGGGCCGAGCGGGAAAAGAAGCGCCTGCCGCTGACCTCGGCCCGCGCCAACGCCTTTCAGGTGGATTGGACGGGCTATGAGGTGGCGACGCCTTCTTTCCTCGGCCTGCGGCACTGGGACGATTGGGATCTGGCGGACCTCGCCCGCTATATCGACTGGACGCCATTCTTTCAGACATGGGAATTGAAGGGCGTCTATCCCAAGATCCTTGAGGATGAAAAGCAGGGTGAAGCGGCGCGGGCGCTGTTTGCCGATGCGCAAGCGATGCTGAACAGGATCATCGACGAAAAGTGGTTCCGCCCCGCGGCCGTTGTGGGGTTCTGGCCTGCGAACGCGGTGGGGGATGACATCCGGCTGTGGACCGATGAGGGACGGACAGCGCCGCTTGCCACATTGCACACGCTGCGCCAGCAGGTGGCAAAGCGCGATGGACGGCCGAATGTGGCGCTGTCGGATTTCGTGGGGCCGGAGGGCGTGCGCGATTATGTCGGCGGCTTCGTCGTAACCGCCGGAGCCGAGGAGATCGCCATCGCCAAGGACTTCGAAGCGGCGAAGGACGATTACTCCGCCATTCTGGTGAAGGCGCTGGCCGACCGCTTTGCCGAAGCGTTTGCCGAGCGGATGCACGAGATGGTGCGCAAGGAGTTGTGGGGATATGCCCCGGACGAGGATTATTCCCCGACCGGACTGATCGGCGAACCCTATCGCGGCATCCGCCCTGCCCCCGGATACCCGGCCCAGCCGGATCATACGGAAAAGACGACGCTGTTCCGCCTGCTGGAGGCCGAGGCGCGGACGGGCGTCCATCTGACGGAGTCGCTGGCGATGTGGCCGGGGTCGTCCGTGTCGGGCATCTATCTTGGCCATCCCGACAGTTATTACTTCGGTGTTGCAAAAGTGGAACGCGATCAGGTGGCCGACTATGCCGCGCGCAAGGACATGACCGTGGCCGAGGCGGAACGCTGGCTTATGCCAATCCTCAATTATATTCCGGCCTCTGCGGAAGATCGTGTGGAATCCGCCTGAAGTTACCCACAGAACCACCCCCCGGAAACTGCGCGCCGGGGGTGGTTTGGCGGTTGACAGCGCGCCCCCCTTCAAAGCTATATATTGCGAACGGGAACCAATGCCCCCTCTAGGGGTTGCGGTGTGCGGACGGAAAAGGCCCTGAAATAACTAGGGTTGGCTCTTTCCCGCAGTCTGGCGAACCACCATATCTGGACGGCAGGCGACCGAAACACGAATCTATCGACCACGGGCACGCCGCCCGGTGGCGGGGCTGATCCCTCGCACCGGACCTGTGCCCATCCGCATGAGGACGACGCCCATGACCATCACGCTGTATTCCAAACCTGCCTGCGTGCAATGCGACGCGACCAAGCGCGCGTTGGACAAGCAGGGCGTGGCCTATACCCTGATCGACCTGTCGGAAGACGCGGCCGCGCTGGAACTGGTGACCGGCATGGGATACCGCCAGGCGCCCGTGGTGGTGGCCGGAACCGACCATTGGGCGGGCTTTCGCCCCGACAAGATCGGCGCATTGGCCTGAGATGTGAGCGGGCTGGTCTATTACTCGTCTGGCTCGAAAAACACGGAACGGTTTGTGGAGCGGCTGGGACGTCCGGCCATCCGCATTCAGGGCGAGACGCGGGTGACCGAGCCGTATGTGCTGATCACCCCAAGCTATTCCGATGGTGAGGGGCGTGGCGCTGTGGCCAAGCCCGTCATCCGTTTTCTGAACGACCCGGGGAACCGGGCCCTTATCCGTGGCGTGATCGGCACGGGGAACTTGAATTTCGGGGAATATTTCGCCTGGGCCGGCAAGATCGTCGCCGCCAAGTGCAACGTTCCCCTGCTTTACACATTCGAACTTGCGGGCACCAATGAGGATGTCGCGCGGGTCAGCCAAGGATTGGACAGGTTTTGGACACGGCAACGCTCGACCGCCCCGTAGAGAGCCCCTCGCTGGACTATCACGCGTTGAACGCGATGCTGAACCTGTATGACGGGGACGGCAAGATTCGCTTCGATGCGGACCGTCGCGCGGCGAAGGAGTATTTCCTTCAGCATGTGAACCAGAACACCGTCTTCTTCCACTCGCTGGAGGAAAAGCTCGGCTACTTGGTGCGCGAGGGGTATTACGAAACCGAGGTGCTGGACCAGTATTCCCGGCCCTTCATCCGCGGGATCTGGGACGCCGCCTATGCCGTGAAGTTCCGGTTCCCGACCTTCCTCGGCGCGTTCAAGTATTACACCAGCTATACCCTGAAGACCAAGGACGGGAAGCGGTATCTGGAGCGGTATGAGGACCGCGTCTGCATGTTGGCCCTGACCCTGGCGCAAGGGGACGAGACGCTGGCGATGCAGTTGATGGAGGAGGTCATGGGGGGCCGCTTCCAACCGGCAACGCCCACCTTCCTGAACGCCGGCAAGAAGCAGCGGGGCGAGTTGATCTCGTGCTTCCTGCTGCGGCTGGAAGACAACATGGAATCGATCGGGCGGTCGATCAACTCGGCGCTGCAACTGTCCAAGCGCGGCGGTGGCGTGGCGCTGATGCTGACCAACCTGCGGGAGGCGGGCGCGCCGATCAAGGGGATCGAGAACCAGTCCTCGGGCGTCATTCCGGTCATGAAGCTCCTGGAGGATTCGTTCTCCTATGCCAACCAGCTGGGCGCGCGTCAGGGCGCGGGCGCGGTCTATCTGAACTGCCACCACCCCGACATTCTGAAGTTCCTAGACACCAAGCGCGAGAATGCGGACGAAAAGATCCGCATCAAGACATTGTCGCTGGGCGTGGTCATCCCCGACATCACGTTCGAATTGGCGAAGAAGAACGAGGATATGTATCTCTTCTCGCCGCATGACGTGCAGAAGGTTTACGGCGTGCCCTTCTCGGAAATCTCGGTGACCGAGAAATACCGCGAGATGGTGGACAATCCGCGCATAAAAAAGAAGAAGATCAAGGCACGCGACTTCTTCCAGATCATTGCCGAGATCCAGTTCGAGAGCGGCTATCCCTATATCATGTTCGAAGACACGGTGAACCGCGCGAACCCGATTGCGGGCCGCATCACCATGTCCAACCTGTGTTCGGAAATCCTGCAGGTGAACGAGGCGTCGGAGTTCAACGACGATCTGTCCTACAGCCATATGGGCACGGACATTTCCTGCAACCTTGGGTCGTTGAACATCGCGAAGACGATGGACGGGCCGGATTTCGGCGCAACGGTGGAAACGGCGGTGCGCGCGCTGACGGCGGTATCGGTGATGTCGGCCATCGATTCGGTGCCGTCGATCCGGCGGGGGAACGACGAATCCCACGCGATCGGTCTGGGCCAGATGAACCTGCACGGGTTCTTGGCACGTGAGCGCATTTATTACGGGTCTGAGGAAGGCATCGACTTCACCCGCGCCTATTTCGCGGCCATCGCCTTCCACGCCATTCGCGCATCGAACCTTCTGGCGGTGGAGCGGAACGAAAGCTTCGTCGGTTTCGACAAATCGAAATACGCCACGGGCGAGTTCTTCGACAAATACACCGAACAGGACTGGTTGCCGGAAACCGACACGGTGACCGCGCTGTTCGAGAAGTTCGGCGTAACGCTGCCCACCCGCGCGGATTGGGCCGATCTGAAGGCGAAGGTCATGGCGGGTGGTCTTTACAACCGCAACCTTCAGGCGGTGCCGCCGACCGGGTCGATCAGCTACATCAACAACTCCACCAGTTCGATCCACCCGATCGTGTCGAAGATCGAAATCCGCAAGGAGGGCAAGATCGGGCGTGTCTACTACCCCGCCGCCTTCATGGATAACGACAACCTTCAATACTATCAGGACGCCTATGAGATCGGGCCGGAGAAGATCATCGACACCTATGCCGCCGCGACCGAGCATGTGGATCAGGGGCTGTCGCTGACGCTGTTCTTCAAGGACACGGCGACGACGCGCGACATCAACCGCGCCCAGATCTATGCGTGGAAGAAGGGCATCAAGACGATCTATTACATCCGTCTGCGCCAGCTTGCGCTGGAGGGGACCGAGGTGCAGGGTTGCGTGAGCTGCACATTGTAAGATAAAATTCTTACTCCACTATATATTGTGGATAAGAGGGATGAGTGGTTTCCTCATAAAATTTTGAGCGGTAGACTGTGACAAAGCGATTCAGGGCGGGCTCTAAAGCTCGCCCTCGTGTTACAGGACGCACCTAATGAACACCCAAAGCCCCATCCGCCGTCAGGTGACCCGCGCCGTCAACTGGAACCGTGTGCAGGACGAGACGGATCTGACGGTCTGGAACCGCCTGACCTCCAACTTCTGGTTGCCGGAAAAGGTGCCGTTGTCGAACGACATCCCGTCCTGGGCGACGCTGACGGATCATGAGCGTCAGTTGACCATCCGGGTTTTCACCGGACTGACGATGCTGGATACGGTTCAGGCCTCGGTCGGTGCGGTGTCGATGATGCCCGACGCCGTCACCCCGCATGAGGAGGCCGTGCTGACCAACATCGCCTTCATGGAGGCGGTGCACGCGCGGTCCTATTCCTCGATCTTCTCGACCCTGTGTTCGACGCAGGAAATCGACGAGGCCTTCCGCTGGTCCGAGGAAAACACGCACCTTCAAAAGAAGGCGAACCTGATCCTGACGGAATACAAGGCCAATGATCCGCTGCGACGCAAGGTGGCCAGCGTGTTCCTTGAATCCTTCATGTTCTATTCCGGCTTCTATCTGCCGATGCACTGGTCCAGCCGGGCCAAGCTGACCAACACGGCCGATCTGATCCGGCTGATCATCCGCGACGAAGCGGTGCACGGCTACTACATCGGCTATAAGCTGCAGCGCGCCCTGGAGAAGGTGAGCGAGGCGGAACGGCAGGCGGTGAAGGATTTCGCCTTTGCCCTGATGTTCGATCTTTATGAGATCGAGGAAGCCTATACCGAGGAACTGTATGACGGTGTCGGCCTGACCGAGGATGTGAAGAAGTTCCTTCACTACAACGCCAACAAGGCGCTGATGAACCTTGGATACGAGGCGTTGTTCCCGGCGTCGGTCACGGATGTAAACCCGGCCATTCTTGCAGCCCTCTCGCCCAATTCGGACGAAAATCACGACTTTTTCTCGGGTTCGGGCTCGTCCTATGTCATCGGCAAGGCGGTCGCGACCGAGGATGAGGACTGGGATTTCTAGTCCACGACCGTATCGGCGGCATAGGCCTGCCGCTCGCCCATAGGGCGAGCGGGGCCCGTCGTACTGTCATGCGCGGTCTGCTTTTCGGTTTCCGAATTGATCTCCGCACCGACCAGCACGATGATGGAGGACAACCACAGCCACATCAACAAAGCCATCATGGCGCCCAGCGAGCCATAGGTTTCGTTGAAATTGGCAAAGTTCGACGCATAGACCGAAAACAGCATCGAAAAGACCACCAGCGCCAAGGATGCAAAAATCGCACCGGGGCTGATCCAGCGCCAGCGTGCGGCGTGCCGGCTGGGACCAAAGCGATACAGGCCGGCCAGAGACACCATCATCACCAGAAAGATGACCGGCCAGCGGATGAACAGGGCCGACGAGCGGGGCGTTCCTGTCTCGATCGACAGATAACCAAGAACGGCGGGTAGGATCGCGACCACGGCGATCATCGTCAGAATGATGGCCACCCCCGCGAACATCATCAGCATGGAAATGACGTTCAGCAGGAAAAAGGAACGTTTCTCACGTTCATTATACGCGACATTCAGCGCCTCGATCATGGCCTTCACACCGCCATTGGCCGACCACATCGCGACCAGAAGCGCGAAAATCGACGCGAATGTCATGGTTGTCGAATCGGTCGAAGCGATCCGGGTCACCTGATCGGCCACGATGGAAAGGGCATCTGCCGGCAGCACCTGTGCCATCAACGCGATATGATCGGTGATCGTCGCACGGTCGGCGAACAAGCCATAGATCGATACGAAAGCTGTGACCGAGGGGACGAGGGCCAGAAGCAGGAAGAATGTCATACCCGCCGCGACGGCCATCACCCGATCCTCCATTACCGCCCCGGCCACACGGGTCGCGATCTGCCACCACCCGTCCCGTGGGATTTCCAACGGCGATGTCGCATCGTGGCCTGTGGCCGATGGGGATGTCACTTCGGTCTGGCTGCGGTTCGGTCGAAGCAATGAAAGGGCAAGAACGCCGCCGCCAAGAAGCATCCATGATTTGAGTGATCTTTGCATGCCGCGTCCCCTTTTCGTCACATTTGTGTGTGAACGCGAAGCGGCAGGACGTCGTTCCGACAGAACGAAAAAACCGCGCCCTTTTCGGGGCGCGGCTTGGTGGTTTTACGACCGGTCGTCTTCGTCGTCGCCCTGGGCGCCGCCCAGATCGTCGAACAGTTCCGAGATCTCGAACTCGGCGGCGGCTTCTTCTTCCGCGGCCAGCTCCTGGATCGACTTGCCCGACGCCTGAAGCTCGGCTTCCTCGTTCGAACGGGCGACGTTGATCGTCACCTTGACGGACACTTCCGGGTGCAGAACGACCGTGACCGGGTGCAGACCCAGATCCTTGATCGGACGATCCAGAACGACCTGACCGCGATCAACGGTAAAGCCTTCGGCCGTGGCGACGTCGGACACGTCACGCGTTGTGACCGACCCGTAAAGTGCGCCCGAGTCGGATGCCGAACGGATGACGACGAACTGCTGACCGTCGAGCTTTTGACCCACGACCTCGGCTTCCTTGCGGGATTCGAGGTTGTCGGCTTCCAGCTGGGCCTTGCGCGTCTCGAACGACTTGATGTTCATGTCGTTGGCACGAAGCGCCTTGCCCTGCGGCAGCAGGAAGTTGCGGGCATAGCCGTCCTTGACGGAAACGACGTCGCCCATCTGGCCCAGTTTGGCCACGCGTTGCAGAAGGATCACTTGCATGTCGGTGTCCTCACTTCACGGCGTAGGGCAGCAGCGCCAGAAACCGCGCGCGCTTGATGGCCGCGGCCAGTTTGCGCTGGTTCTTGGCCGAAACGGCGGTGATGCGCGACGGCACGATCTTGCCACGCTCGGAAATGTAGCGTTGCAGGGTGCGCGTGTCCTTGTAGTCGATCGCGGGTGCATTCTCGCCCCCGAACGGATCAACCTTGCGACGACGGAAAAACGGTTTGTTTGCCATGTGTCAGGTCCTTTCGATCAGCGACGGAAACCGCCACGGTCGCCGCGCGAATCGCGGTCCCCACGGCTTTCGCGTTCGTCACGCTTCTGCATCTGCACGGACGGGCCTTCGGCATGCTCATCGACCTTGATGGTCAGGATGCGCATCACGTCATCATGCAGGCGCATCAGACGTTCCATCTCCTGCACGGCGGCCGACGGCGCATCCGTGCGAAGGAACGCGTAGTGGCCCTTGCGGTTCTTGTTGATCTTGTAGGCCATCGTCTTGACGCCCCAGTACTCGTGTTCGACAACTTTACCGCCGTTGTCGGCCAGCACCGTGGAGAAATGTTCGATCAGCCCTTCGGCCTGCGCGTTGGACAGGTCCTGACGCGAGATGAAGACATGCTCGTAAAGCGGCATGTGCACTCCTGTTCAGGCGCATTTCATAGGACGGGCCAAATCTTCCGCCCCCGTCCACGAGAGGCTGCGCCGGTTTCGTGATTGCGGAAAGATGCGCCCTTATACACGACAAAGACCCACCTGCAAGTAAGTTGCCCTTCGCCCCCGCGCACAGTATCACGCACGCGAACCCGTCAGGAGAGGCCCGCCGATGATCCCCCGCTATTCCCGCCCCGACATGGTCGCCATCTGGTCGCCCGAGACGAAATTCCGCATCTGGTACGAGATCGAGGCCCATGCCTGCGACGCGCAGGCCGATCTGGGCGTGATCCCGCGCGCGAATGCCGACGCCGTCTGGCGCGCCAAGGATGTGCAGTTCGACGTGGCCCGCATCGATGAGATCGAGGCCGTGACGAAACATGACGTCATCGCCTTCCTGACCCATCTGGCCGAGCATGTGGGCGCGGACGATGCCCGTTTCGTCCATCAGGGCATGACGTCCTCGGACGTGCTGGACACCACGTTGAACGTGCAGTTGGTGCGCGCGTCGGATCTTCTTCTGGCTGGCATGGACCGCGTCCTGACGGCACTGAAGACCCGGGCGATGGAGCACAAGGACACCGTCCGCATCGGTCGCAGCCACGGAATTCACGCCGAACCCACGACGATGGGACTGACCTTCGCCCGTTTCTATGCCGAGATGGCGCGCGGACGCGATCGTCTGGTCGCCGCGCGGGAGGAAATCCGGACCGGCGCCATCTCCGGCGCCGTTGGCACCTTCGCAAACATCGACCCCGCGGTGGAGGAGCATGTCTGCGCCAAGATGGGCCTTTTGCCCGAGCCGATCTCGACCCAGGTCATCCCCCGCGACCGCCATGCGATGTTCTTCGCGACCCTCGGGGTCATCGCCTCCTCGATCGAAAACATCGCCATCGAGGTGCGCCACATGCAGCGGACCGAAGTGCTGGAGGCCGAGGAGTTTTTCTCGGCTGGCCAGAAGGGCTCTTCGGCAATGCCGCACAAGCGCAATCCCGTCCTGACGGAAAATCTGACCGGCCTTGCCCGTCTGGTCCGCATGGCGGTCATTCCCGCAATGGAAAACGTCGCCCTGTGGCACGAACGGGACATCAGCCATTCCTCCGTGGAACGTGCCATCGGGCCGGATGCGACCATCACGCTGGATTTCGCCCTTCACCGTTTGGCAGGCGTTGTCGAGAAGCTGGTCATCTATCCCGATAACATGCTGGCCAATATGAACAAGTTCCGCGGTCTGGTCATGAGCCAGCGCGTGCTGCTTGCCCTGACCCAAGCCGGTGTCAGCCGCGAAGACAGCTATCGTCTCGTGCAACGCAACGCGATGAAGGTCTGGGAGCAAGGCGCGGACTTCAAAACCGAACTGCTGGGCGATGCTGAGGTGACAGCCGCTCTTTCGCCCGCGGAAATCGAGGAGAAGTTCGACCTCGCCTACCACACCAAACATGTCGATACGATTTTTAAACGCGTTTTCGGCTAATTCTTTCTTAGGGAACGCGTGACATTCTGCCCCTCAACGAATGGGGGGCAGAATGTCTCAGGCCTTGGCGAGGATACAACCTGCGCAACGCGCGGTTCGCATTGTGCCGCAGTCACTGTCGCAGCCGCAAAAGGCTGCGATAATCGTGCGATTGTTGCTGTCCGAAGGCAGTCCAATCCCCGTCACGGCCCTTCCCGAAGACATGCAGGCCGATCTGACCCAGGAAATGGGACAGCTTCGCCTGATTGACCGAAACACCCTGCTTTCGGTGGTCGAAGAATTCCTTCTGGAGCTTGAGGGGGTGGGCCTTGCTTTCCCCGGCGGCATGGAAGGTGCGCTCAAGGCCATGGATGGCCATATATCGGACGAAGCCGCCAGCCGCCTGCGCCGGGCCGGAGCAGGTCCCGCCGATCCATGGGAACGGCTGAGTGCCCTTCCGCTCGATACCTTGGTCCATGTGCTGCAGGACGAATCGGTAGAGGTGGCGGCGATCGTCCTGTCGAAACTTCCGGTCACAAAGTCCGCGGAACTTTTGGGAAAACTCCCCGGCCCCCAGGCGCGCCGCGTGGCCTATGCCGTCTCCCAGACGGGGGATGTCGATCCGATGACCGTCCGTCGGATCGGACAAACCCTGTCGCACCAACTCGAAAGCGCCGCACCCCGGGCCTTCGCCGCCGGTCCGGGTGAACGGGTCGGTGCGATCCTGAATGTCTCGCCCAGTCAGACGCGAAACGACGTCCTTGCCGCACTCGATACCGAAGACGCCGTTTTCTCGGCCGAGGTGCGCAAGGCCATTTTCACCTTCGCCCACATCCCTGAACGGCTGGCCCCTGCCGATGTGCCAAGGATCATCCGCCCCCTCGATCCGCCGACACTTCTGACCGCGCTTTCCGCCGCCCCCGACACCGCCGAATTCATCTATGCCAACCTTTCTCAACGCATGGCGCAAACCCTGCGCGATGGGGTGGCCGAACGCGGTCCGCCACGGGACAAAGACGCCGAAGCCGCAATGAACGCCGTGGTGGAGGCCTTGCGCCAGATGGAGGCGGCGGGCGAAATCACGCTCCGCCGCCCAGGGGATGAGGATTAGGTGAGGGTCAGGCGGGCGAACGCGCCTGGCCCGAACCGGTCGGAAATCTGCGCCACCTCCACATGGTATGTTCCGGCGACCCCATCCGCCCCCTTCATCGCGGCGGTATAGGTCCATTCGGCCCCGCTTACCGTCACCTCCCGCCGAATCTGCCCGCCAACGGAAACACGGATCAGGTATTCTTCACGCGCTTCCCCCAATGGGACCTCATATGATTCCCAGCTGTCCCCGTCGATACGGGTCCGCCGCACCCATGTCAGGCGGACGTCCTTGTCGCCGGATCCCCGCAGATGGACAGGCGCGTAGGGACGCAATCCAACACCCGGAAACGCCAATACCTGATGTACGACAGATGGATCATCATATCCCCGTTGCGCCCCACCGATACGATAGTGACGGGCAAGACTGCGCGCACTCGGCGCCAGATCAATCTGTTGCACCGCATCGTTCAGAAGGACGACATAACTCCCTGCGGGCCAACCCTCGACCGGAATCGTGGCCTCGGTTCCCAACTGCCCGCGCAGGCGGCGACGAAGATCATACACCCCTTCCCCTGACAAGACCGCGTCCGCAAACTGGAACACCTCCCACCCGTCCGGGCTACCATCCCCGATGGCCATCGCATTCGCACCATTCAGCACCTGCAAGTCCGAAGCCGAGGCCAAGGTGCCCCCAAACATCCTCACCCGCAGGGGCGCGCCCATGTCCCATACACCCGTCGGTGCCGGAAGCAGCGGGTCTTCGGTCACGCCGATGACCGCCCCCCGCTCCACCAGGCGGTTCAGCGAGTAACCTGCGTCCTCCATCGCGCTCCACACGGCAACCGTTCCGGGCCAAGGCGTTGCCGTCACGGCAACATGCGGTGCATGTGCAACCTCAGTCCCCCGCAGCAGGGGCAGATCCAGAAAAAGGGGAAAGGTCGGCACCGGCGCCACAAACGCCCTCGGCACGACCCGCTCCTCAACGGCGTCGGACGGGACATGAACGTGCGGCTCAACCCGAACTGCATCCGCCAAAAGGCATTCCCCCCGTTCCATGCGATCAATTCGCCACAGGGCATCGTTCAGGCTTACCGTATCCCCTGCGCCTGCCTGAACCGACCACGGCAAGGCAAAGCGCGTCGTATTCCGTGCAATCCGCGCCTCGGCCAACCAGCGTTCCGCAATGCCCCGCGCCTCGGCCGCCGTCAGAACCATGTCCAGATCGCTCTGGGATATGGAATGGCTGACCTCATCCGGGAACACCGCTTCGACTTGCTGAACGGCATAATCCCCCTCGGCACCCACGAAACCAAGGCGGATATGCCCCGTCATCTCGGCCTCCGAAGCGCGCACGACGTCCACCGTTCCATCCAGCTCGGCCGTGATCGCCAAACGCTCAGGATTCAAGACGGCATTCGGCCCGCCCCCGCGCATACGAAAACACAGCGTCCCTTGCCGCTCGATCGCGTCAAATCCGTGCGCCAGCATCAGCGGCTGCAACGCCGCCCGCGCCGATCCCGTCTGCGCAATCGAATATCCCCGTACGATCCCAAACAGATCCGAAACATCAATCCGGCGCACACCCGCGCGGCGGCATATCTCTGCCACGACCGAAGCCAGAGGTTGCGACGACGCCCGCCCGTTCAGCCAATGCCCCCGAGGGTAGTTCTCCCCATCGCTCCAAAGATCGACCAGATTGGGAAAGGCCGGAAATGGCCGTGCATCCCAAGCCCAGACATGCGCCCGATCCATGTCGATCATACGCCCACCGTAGACTGGAGACGTCGGATTGTTGGTTCCATTCCCCCAATATCGGTTTACCGCGCGCAGATACTGCATCTGTATCAGATCGTCCCGCCGCCCATTGGACATGCGTGGAAGAACGGATTCCGACGATTTCGGATCCAGAAACTTGTTTGGCTCGTTCGTGCCGCGGTCGATGGCCGCGCATCCGTATTCCGTGAACCGGATCGGCTTGGACTGCGGCACCCATGCCGTGGGCTCGACCATTCGCGCGCCATCACGACGCTCGTGATGCGGCCGCGACCACCAGTTGCGAATGTCCTTATAACGGAAAACCCATGCCTCATCATGCGCCCCATCGGTGATGGGCAGCCGGTTCTGCGAAGCGATCCCTTCCGCACCATCATAATACCAGTCATACCCCTCCCCTCCGGCGACGTTCGAGGTAAGGTAATCAAGCGAATAAATGGACCCCCAGGCTGCATCGGCATGATCATCCCCATCCCGCCAGTCCGACAGCGGCATGTAGTTGTCGATCCCGACAAAGTCGATCGCGGGGTGCGCCCATAGCGGGTCGAGATGGAAATACACATCTCCATCCGCGTGATAGCCAAAATACTCCGACCAATCGGCGGCATAGCTGATTTTCGCGTCTGGCAGTATCTCCCTGACATCCGCCGCAAGACGGCACAGCGCCTCCACCGCCGGAAACGTGTCGCCCGCCCCCCGAATGGAGGTCAGACCGCGCATCTCCGATCCGATACAGAAGGCATCGACCCCTCCCGCCAGCGCACACAGATGTGCGTAGTGCAGGATGAAGCGGCGATAACGCCATTCGTCGGGACCGGAGTAACCGGCGCTGCCGTAATCCTCCCACTTCACGGTGCCAAAGAACGCCTCGACCTCCATACGGGCCGCATCGGTCCGGTCGGTCGTGCCATCGCGTCCGGGCGCTCGATCTGACGTGATCCGCCCGCGCCACGGCAGAACGGCCTGTCCCTCATCACCGCTCCAAGGATCAGGAAGCGTGTTGTCGGCCATCTGCTCCATCAGGATGAAGGGATAGAACATTACCTCCCGTCCCGAGGAACGAATAGCCCTTATCCCCTCGATCACCGATTGATCGCTCGGGGTTCCACCATACACCGGACGCCCCGCCGCCTGCGGAACCGTCTTCGCCGTGCGACGAGACACCCCGGCAACCCGCCACCGCATCGATCCGTCAACCTCCACCTGCTCGACCTTCGGCCGCACCTCGCAGGATGCCGCCCGAAGATCATTGCCGAACCAGGATACGACCATCGCAACCGATCCGGCCTTGGGCAGTTCAGCACCCAACAGGTCCAGAGACGTTTCCAGATCCGACTTGCCAGACGGGCTGTTGACGTTGACCGCCTCACTCACCCCCAAGCCATAGGTCTTCGTCACGCGGCTCGTGGCCAGCGCATATTCCCCCGTGCCCGGAATCATCGCCACCGCACGCACATCGGTCTGCAACGTATCGCCTTCGGCCGGACGCATGACCTCGAACGAAAATTGCGGGATACGGTTGCCAAATCGCGCCAGCCCCAGATCCTCCAGAACGACATAGGCCGTCCCGCGATAGGCCGGAGCCATACCCGCACCCTCGACCGCCTCGATCTTCGGATCGGCCAACTGGTCGGCGCGCCCGGTATACAGGCGCAGGTTCAGGTCCTCGGCCGGGATTTCGATCCCGTCCGCCCATATCCGGCCCAGACTTGCAATCTCGCCTTCGCACAACGCCACCGCAATACTGACCGAATAAGAATATTCCGTCACCTTCTGCGGTTTCGCGCCCTTTCCCCGCCCCGAGGTTGTCGTTCGATCCTCGCGAAACCTCGTGGCCCAGATGACCTGACCAGCCACCCGCGTCCGGCCGAACAGATAGGGGATCGGCGCGCCCTCGCCCGCCCCCATGATACGGTATCGCTCAAGCCGCCCCGTCTCAATGCGGTCCGACCCTCCCCCCAGAAGACGTTGGTCGATCACCTGCCCCAAGGTGGCACCGACCGCCCGCCCCAATACCGCGCCCGATAGACCCAGAAGGGTGCCGCCGAACCCGCCGCCAATGGCCGCGCCCGCACCTGCAAGCAGAAGTGTCGCCATGTCAGATCCTTTCCGGAAACGCAAAACACGCCGCAATCCGGCGCTTCCAAGGGGCAGAGAGCGGACTTTCGACCACCCCATGCCCGGTATATGCGTGAATGAAGCTCGCGGGGCCGCTGACGATCCCCAAATGCTTTGCAACCGCCCCATGCCGCATCCGAAACAGCAGAACGTTCCCGGCAATGGGACTCAAATCGGACGCAGGCGTCAACCAACGCTTCGCCGCCCGCATCAAAGCCTCATCGCCCGACGGCTCAGACCAATCCTCGGTATAGGGAGGCACCTCTTCGGGCTCCGGACCCATCACGCATCTCCAAACGCCCCGCAACAGACCAAGACAGTCCGTCCCTGCCCCGCGGACATCCGCCTGATGCACATATGGGGTGCCGATCCAGCGCCGCGCCTCGACGACAATCGCTTCCCTCACCGGAACAAGCTCCCACCGTCATTCTTTCCCGCAGATGTGGGATAGGCGGCCAGCCAGTCCTCTCCTGGAATGTGGGGAAAGCCTCGAAAGTTGACGAGGTTGTTGAACTTCAGCCGACAGGTGTCCGCACGCCGGTCACACCCGGCTTCCAGGCGCACGGCATCCCCTTCCCCAACGGCGGGACCAAGCGCCTCCCACAACTCGATAAGACGCCCCTCGCGCGTCAGACGATCATTCTTGATCAACCCGACGGCACCTGTTCCCACCCCGGACAACACCCGCAACCGCCCCCGCTCGAACCATCGGTCGTCAAACGCGACAAGGCCGCCGAAACGAAAGACCCGCCGGTCCTCAATCACCTCGACCGGCAGCTCAGCGGCAAACCCGGCCCGGCTCAGATCAAACCCACAGTCCATATCGCCCAGCACGGCAGAGCAGCCACGCTGGAACACGCGCCCCTGGGGCCGGTTCAGGGCTTCGGCAGGACCGCGAAGTTCCACCCGAAACACACCGTCCGAAAATGAAATGTCGCCAATCGAGCCCGAAAACTCCAGTTCACGTTCCACCACATCGGCCCAGTTCACCAGCCAGCACCGAACCCCGGCGCCGTCGAACTTGCCGATGCGAATGTCGGTCTCGCTGATACCCGCATCGCTCAACGCGCCCAGCGCTTCGGTATTGTCCACCGAAAGTCCCGTCGCCTGCTGCAAGGCCCGGGCGTTCAGGCCCGAATTGGCCCGAAAAGCGATACCGCCAAAACGCAGATCACGGTCATGATCGGTAAACCCCAAGACCTGCCCGTCCGATCGCGTAATCGCCCATGCGCGGCAGACCGTCGTCAAACCAGATGCAAGATGATCCCCAAGGCTCATAGGCGGACCTCCACCACGGGCACATCCGGAACATCCCCGGCCTGAAACGAGGAAACCGAGATGCGGATGGCATCCGTATCAAATCGGACCGGCACGTCGAACTCGAATCCGGCGCGCACTTCCGCACCTCGCGCCGGGGCCGTCTTGAACCGCACCACACCCGCCGTCGCGTCCACGGTGAATTCCACGCCCAGAGCCTTGGGATCGCCGGCCACCGAAACACGAACCGTTCCATCCACCGGCTTCACGACAGGCCGGACATAGCTCTGTTCGCCCGAGACATACGTCTTCATCAGCGAAAACTCCTGCCGCACCCCATCGCCAAAGCCCAGACCCTGATCCATGGCACCAGGAACCAAGGACGGTGCACAGGATTTGAAATCGGCCCAATCCTTCCAGCGAAATCCAAACAACTTCCCTCGCCGCGCCTCGAAGAACGAAATCAAAGCCTCGACATCGTCTAACGACCGCAACCCCACCCCCGCGTCGTAACGGCGTCGCGAATGGGCCCAAGGCGTGTTGCGTTCCTCGAACCCGTTGGCGAGCGTGACCACATCCGTGCGACGTTCCGGCCCGCCCACCGATCCGAACGACAGGTTTGCGGGAAAACGTATTTCATGAAACGACATCATCTGTTCCTCTGACCGCGCGACAAGGCCCGGCTCATCTGTGCGGCGATTTGCGCCTGACTGCGTTGAAATCCCTGCACATCCGGGCTGCTTACATTCATGACGATGTTCACAGGCCGCCCCCCGCCCTGCGCCTGAACGCCAAGACGTCCGTCCGCCCCACGGGTCAACGGCATGATCGCCTCAGGCCCTGCCTCACCCATCAGCCCTGTCGCGCCCCGCATCGGGAACGTGACAGGGGATGACACGACGCCCCCCTTCGCAAACGGCATCACGCGCCCTTGGGTAAACGCCCCGCCCTTAGCAAAGGGCATCGCCCCGCCCATAAGCGCACCCAGCCCGTTCGAAAGCAGCGATCCGATCGCGCCCTCCATGGGTTTCATCGCAGTCTTGTAAATCGCCTGGCTGATGGAGAGCCCCAGATTTCGCATCGAATCCGAAAGCCGCTCACCATCGAAAATCAGCCCGTCGAACGCCCGACGGACCCCACCGCCCACGTTGTTCGACAGCCGCTCGGCCTCACGTCCGGTAAAGGTCATCGTCTCACGCATCCGCGACAACTCTCCCTCGAATGTGCCAACCATCCCCGAGACGGACCCCAACGTGGTCTCAAGGGCGGTCACCTGACCCTCCAGCTCTTCAATCCCGTCCATCATCCACCCCCTTCACATCCGGAAACGCACGCGACAGTTCTTCCAGCCGCGCGCGATCAAGGGGCGGGGCCGCCCGCTCCGCCCCCAGCATGATCCGCAACTCCAACGGCGTCAGGCTCCAGAACACTGCCGGCTCAAGACGCAGATGAAGCAACCCGGCCCGCATCAGCCCCGCCCAGTCGATCATGTCGCCTCAAAGGGGGCAAACGCGCGCGCCAGCAACCGCGCCGCAATCCGCGCGGCTTCTCCAGCCCCGCCGCCGATCTCCAACGTCATCAGATCCGACGCCGTCCCGCGCCAACCGCCCCCACGCAACCCCGCCACGACAACGGCAAGAACATCCCGCGTGGTGAACGCGCCCTCCTCGAACCGCTGGATCATCGACACGAGGCTGTCCGCCTGCATCGCCGCTTCCAGTTCCGCCAACGCCCCGAGTGTCAGCTTCGCCACACGCCGCTCCCCATCAAGGATCAGCGCGACCTCACCCGCCCAAGGGTTCATCACAGTGCCGTAAACGATAGCGCCCCGGCCGAGGCGAGCGTCATCTCATACGTCGCCTCCCCGTTATGGCTGCCCGCATACTCGACGGCCGTGATCATGAACGCCCCCTCCACCACACCGAAATCGGGAATGATCACCTGAAACAACGGCGTCTGATTATCGAAAAAAATCTGCCGCGCCCGCTCATCCGTCGCCGCATCGCGAAACACCCCCGATCCGGAGATCGAGGCCGACTTCACCCCCGCCCCGCCCAGCAACTCGCGCCATCCGCCCTGGCTCTCAAGGCTGGTGACATCCACCGTTTCCGCATTGAAACTGATACGGGTGGCACGCAGCCCTGCCGCCGTCTCGAACTGACCGTCCCCGGTCATATCCAGCTTGATCAGCAGATCCCTGCCATTCTGAACCGCCATCACACATCCCCCATCTGATTATCTTCAACCCGGACGCGGAAGGTCAGGTCGATCCGTCGCGCCCGCCCCGCGTTCAAGCGGCGCGCTTGGGCGCGATCGAACCAAACCCCGACCACCCGCCCCCGCTCCAATTCCAAAGGTCGCACCAACGCGTCGCCAACCTGACCGGCCACCGCCTTCGCCTCCTGAAATCCCGAGGCATCCGACAGCACGCTGATCACCAGGCGAAACTCTGCGCCCCGTCCCGTGACGTCCGATCGGTCCCGCACATCCTCCGGTCCGATCAGAACCCAGGTTCCACCCCGCGCCTCATCCGTCGCATCCAGAACCGGCACCCGTAGAGCTTCCGTCAGGCGGGCATAAATCGCCGCCTGCAATGGGGCCGAAATGGCATAACTCATGCCCGCTCCTCCGCATAACAGGTCAGATACCGCGCATCCCGCTCAGTCACGGCCAGAATGGAAAACACACGCTCCCCCTCTCGAAACCGCTGGCCGGCCACGGGCCGCGATGGTGCTCCGAAGGGCGCCGCCCGCACGGTGATCTTCAAAGACACCGCCGGTGCCACGGTCTCGACCCCGGCCACCTCGCGCGCAGACCCCGCGCGCACATCGGCCCAAACCCGACCCAAAGTGCGCCAGCCCGTCCGCACGCCTCCTGCACCATCCGATTCCCGCGATTCCTCCTGCAACTCCAGAACCCGGCTCAGACGCATGCCGCTCCCCCCATCACACGCATCAGACGCCACCGGTCGATCAGGGCCGCGACATGCATCGGCAGGGCCGACGGACGCGATCCAACCTCGGTCCGGGCCTCGTAATACTCCGCCGCCAACAACATCACCGCCTGTTGCAGATCATGCGGCACGTCGCTCCACTCGCCAAATCCCGCCTCGAACACGATCTCCGCCTGCTCACCCGCCGGAATGGCCGGGAACCCGCCCCGCACATCCACCATCGGACGGTGCATATCGGCCAGAAGTCGAAGTCGCGTGTCCAGAACCTCACGCCCCGCCACGGTCACCGACAAAACCTTCGTCACTGGGGCCATCGGCAAGGCCTGCGGGCCGTATCCCCGCCACCGCCCCAACGTCAGACGAAACCGCCGGGCCAGAAGCGCCTTGCCGATCCGCCCTTCCAAAGTTGCGATGGCCGCCCGCACATAAGTCTCGATCAAACGGTCCTGCATCCCGTCATCGGAGAACCCGGTTCCCAGACGCAGATGTTCCGTCATCGCACCCACGGGCAACGCGGCGGTGGCGACAGGGGTATCCTCGGTCAGATACATCGCTACTCCTTCCAAACTTGCGAAAAGATGGACACCACGGGCGCGCGCACCCTGCGGAGGGAGAACGGCTGGAAACGCAGCCCCCGTGATGTCCGACATCCACGACCCCTTACGAGGTCGCGAATTTCAGAAGCTTGATCGCCGCGTAATCCGTCACGTCACCGCCCACGCGCTTGGTGGCATAGAACAGCACGTGCGGCTTGGCCGAGAACGGGTCACGCAGCAGACGCAGATCGGGACGCTCGGCAATGGTGTAACCCGCCGCGAAATCCCCGAAGGCGATCGCAAAAGCGTTGGCCGCGATGTCGGGCATGTCTTCGCAAATCAACACGGGATAGCCCATGAGGAACGCCGGCTGCCCCGCCGCCAGCCCGTCCGACCACAGAAAGCGGCCGTCAGCATCCTTCATCTTGCGCACCGCACCGGCGGTCTTCGAATTCATCACGAAGCTCGCATTGGCGCGATATTGGGCCTGCAGCGAATACACCAGGTTCACGATGCAATCCGCCGGATTGGTCGACGCGAAATCCGCCGCCGCGCCCGAGGTCACAAACCCAAGGCTTCCCCACGCCCAGGACGCGTTCGCCACCTTCGGCGCGGTCAGAAAGCCCTTGGGCTTGTCCACGCCGTCCCCGTTCACGAACGCCGCCGACTCCGCCCGCATGAACCGCGTCGCGATCTTGTCGGCCAGCCAGCCCTCGACATCGAACGCACTGTCGTCCAGCAGGCGCTGGCTCGCCTTCGGCATGGCCGACAGCTCGTGCAGTCGGATCGAAATCCGCTCGATCACAGGCGTCGCGCTTTCCGGTTGCGCCGCCGTCTCCGTGGCCCAGCCCGAACCAACCTCGCTGCGATCGACCAGCACATCATAGGACGTGGCCTCGACATTCACCACATTGGCAATCGCCCGCACCGACGCGGTGGACACCAGCATCGACCGGATCGTCTCCGACGTGCGCGGATCGACCAGATAGCCACCATCCGCCGCCACGGTCGTGCCCAGCGCCTTGCCCTCCAGGGCCAGCCCACGCAGCCCGTCATCATCCCCCGACCGCAGATAGGCGTTGAACGCCTTCTGATGCGGCACCTCCACCTCGGCGACAGTCGAAAGCGGCGCACGGCCATAGGTCATCGTCTTGCGGTCCAGCATGGTCAGTCGCTCGTTCTGTTGTTGCAAAGATTTGGAAACTTCGGCCTGAAAGCCCTTGAGCTCATTCAGGAACCCCCCCATGGCCTGCGCCATGTCGGCAGCCTCGTCCGACATGCCGCCTCCGATCCGTGACTTCGTCTCGGTCATTCGTCCCTCCGGTTGAAAACTTTTGATCAGCGGGCGGCGGCCAATTCGGCCGTGGCCCCCCGCAAGGCGGCGGCAATGCTGCGCCAACCGCCCAAATCCTCGCTCTTGCCCTGGACCCTGGCCTCGATCTGCATCGGGAACGTCACAAGCGACACCTCCCACAGATCCAGTTCGGCCAGCTGCCGGCCCTTGGCGTCCCGCTCGGCCCGCACGGTGCGGTATCCGATGGACAGCCCGTCGATCGCCCCCGCATCCAGCAACGCGATCGCCTCGCGCCCCCGGGCCACCTCGGGCAGAATGCGACCGCGGACATACAGCCCCGTCCCATCCTCGCGCACGTCCTCCCACACGCCGATCGGCTCGCCCGCATCATGCTGCCACAGCATCTTCACACGCCGCCCGCCCAATGCCGCCAAACTCGCGCCATAGGCCCCGGGAAGAACCATGTCCCCCCCCTGATCGCGGCGGCCGAACACCGAGGCATATCCCTCGATCACCCCGCCCCGCACCTCCAGCGTGCCGGTGGCATGAAACTTGCGCTCCGGTGCCCCGAAACCTGGCGCTCCATAAATCCCGTTCATCCTCACCTCATCGCCGCGCTGACCAGCGTCTCGGCCCCTTGCGTCAACAAGAACGCCGCCACGCCATACACCCCCAGCCAGATGCGCCGCTCCAACCGGTCCAACGTGCCCTCGATCTGGCTCAGGCGGTAGGCCAACCCGTTCCAGCGTTCTTCGGACACACGCTCATTCGCCTCGATCCTCGCCGTCGCCGCATCGAAACTGTCATAGAGGAAGCGAGACCCCGTCTCGCCCACCCTCATTCGTCCGGCACCCTCGGCAGTCCCAGCAGCATCCGCTTCTCGGCTTGGCTCAGAAACTCCGCCGCCCCAACCCGCGCCCATTGCTGATCCCGCTCCACCGCCAATGCCGGAACCTGATCCAGGTCGGGCCGCAACTCCACCTCGACGCCGGAATGCAGCGACAACCAGTGCGACACCGCGGCCGTCACCTTCGCCGCCAACGGCAACACCGTCAGGCGATAAAACGCCCGGTTCGCCTCCTGATAGTTGGCATAGGTCGCATCCCCCGGTATTCCCAGGATCATCGGCGGCACCCCAAAGGCGATGGCGATCTCGCGCGCCGCCGCCTCCTTGGTCTTCTGGAATTCCATGTCCGACGGGCTGAACCCCATCGGCTTCCAGTCCAACCCGCCTTCCAGCAACATCGGTCGCCCGGCATTGCGCGCGCCCTGATGGTTCATCTCGATCTCGGCCACCAACCGGTCATACTGGTCGGGCGACAACGTCCCCTGCCCATCCAACCCGCTATAGATGATCGCCCCCGAAGGCCGCGCCGCATTGTCCAGCAGCGCCTTCGACCAGCGCGAGGCGCTCGTATGCACGTCCAACGCCACCGCCGCCGCCTGCATCGGCGACAGACCGTAATGATCGTCCTGCGGATGGAACGCCTTGATATGACAGATCGGCGGCATACCCCCCGTCATGTCGAACCGCAACGACCGGCCCCCGACGGTATAGTCATAGGCCACCGGCCACCCATCGGCCCCCGGCACCAGATTGACCCGGTCCGAACGCAACACATGCAGCTCAACCGGCAACCGCTCCCCCGGAACCGCCTCAAGATAGGCGTTCCCCGACAGCAGCAACTGGGCATAGACCGCCTCGAACCACTCGACCCGCCCCTGCGCGCCGTTCGGACGCCGCACCAGGTCCAGCACCGGATGCGCGTCATACCGACGTTCCGCATCCTGCAGCACCAACGGCAAGGCCGCCGCCGCCTCGGCGATCAGCTTCACCGCCCGAAACCCGATCGGGTTTCCCTGAAACCCCACCTTCGTCAGGCTGACCGTATCGCGCGGGGACCACGCCACCCGCCCCGAACTCTGATACGAGATCACGGGCCCCGTGGCCGAGGCTTTCGCCTCCGGCACCACCGCCGCACCCCGCTTCAGGAAATCGAACATCCGCACCCCCTCCGAACTTCTTGTCCGTTGAAAGCAACCTACCGAATGCCGGTTAACGCCGATTAACCCCTCCGCGCGGTGCCCCTCACAACCGCCGAACCTGCGGTTTCGCCCAGGCCGAGGATGGCTCCACCATCAACTCCCATACCCCCCAGACCAACGCATCCACCCGGTCCGGCGACCCCTTCCCCTCATACCCGCGCAGGGTCATCCGGCACATCTGATCTTCCAACTTCGCCAGGCCGCGCACATGCCGCACCCGCCCCTGCTCATAAAGCGCCGCAATCGGCTCCGCCCGCGCCGCCTTCCCCTTGCTCGCCCGCACCGCCCGGAACGGAACCGAGGCGTCGATCCCCCGAATGACCGTCTCGACCAGATCCCCTCCCTGATTGACCTCCGCCACCAGCCGATCCGCCCCATGCCGCGCCATCGCGGCCAAAGCCGCCCGTGCCCACTGATCCGGGCTGGCCGCCCGCACGCTCGCATCCTCCAGCACCACCGCCCGCCACGACTGCGGCGGCCCCTCCGTCACGGCCCCCACAACCACAATCCCGCACTCGTCCGATCCCGCATGTCCGGTCACCGGGGGGTCCACCGCCACCACAACCCGGCTCAACGCCGGCACGGCATCCAACCGCCCCGCTTCCAAAAGCGGCGTCGTCCACAACGCCCCCTCCACATCCTCCAGCAAAACCCCGTCCAACTCCTGCGCCCCCAGACGCGTCCCCTCATACCGGGCCCGAACCTCCTCCAGAAAACTCGCCGCCAACCACGCACGGTTCGCCTCCGTCGGCGCATGTGTCACCACGGTCGAGGCGTTCTTCAAAATGCCCTTCAACACGCCGACATTCCGCGGCGTGGTCGTGATCACCTGTCGAGGGTTCTCCCCCAACCGCAATGCAAACTGCAGCATGTCCCAGGTTTCCTCGGCCTTCTTCCATTTGGCCAACTCGTCCACCCAAGCCGCATCGAATTGCGGCCCGCGCAAACTCTCCGGCTCGTGAGCCGAAAACACCTGCGCCACAGCCCCGTTCGGCCAGACCAGCCGCCGCCGTCCCGCCTCCCAGACAGGCCGCCGGTCGGGGGGCGAGCATGCCAGTATCCCGCTCTCGCCGAACACCATCACCTCGCGCACCTGATCGATGGTCTCCCCCACCAACGCCACCCGCCGCGACCGACCGTGGTCGAGGGGGCGCGCCCCCTCGACCTCCGACCGCACCCATTCGGACCCGGCACGGGTCTTGCCCGCCCCGCGCCCCCCCATGATGACCCAGCTTTTCCACGCCCCTTCCGGCGGCAACTGATGCGGCAACGCCCAGAACTCGAACAGCCAGGGCAGCGCCATCAGCGCATTCTCCCCCAACCCGTCCAGAAACGCCTCCACCTCACCCCGCGTCGCGGAGGCGAGCCAGTCTGCGCCCGATCTCGTCCCGTGCCCCCGCAAGGTCGAGCGCATAGTCATGGACGACCCCCGCCCCAAGTTTTCGCAGCTTTTCAACCCGTGTCCTCTCATCCATCACCATCTGGAACGCCGCCCGCAGGTCTTTCACCGCCCGCATCGCCGCCGCCGCCTCACCGATATCCCCCAAGCCGATCCGCCGCGAGGCCGCCGCCAATTCACCGGCCACCTCGCGATACAGCCTTTCCGTCTCCGCAAGCACATCCACCTGCGAACCGCCCTCTTGCTGAGGATCCATTGTCATCGTCTGCCTGTCCCGCCTCTCATGCCCCCCGCACGAGCAAATGAAAAAACGGCCCAAGGGTCACCCCCAAGGCCGCTCGCATCATTCTTCCAGCATGGCAAAAGACCTACAGCACACCGTGCCAAAAGTCAATCATATCATGACCTTGACCGCACTCCGTCGTAACGGTCCGTTCATCAGTTCCCGGTCTGCACGCCCCCTTCGGGCGTCTCGCCCCGCGCACGCTCGATCTCGCGCCACTTCGCGACATTGGCATTGTGCTCCTCCAGCGTCCGGCCAAAGGCGTGCCCCCCAGACCCATCCGCCACGAAATAGACATAGTCGGATTCCGCCGGATGCAGCGTCGCCTGAATGCTCAACCGCCCCGGATTGGCGATCGGCGTCGGCGGCAGCCCGTCGATGACATAGGTGTTGTAGGGATTGCGCGCCCGCAACTCGCTTGCCCGAATCCCGCGCCCCAGAACCCCCTCGCCATTCGTCACGCCGTAAATCACGGTCGGATCGGTCTGCAACCGCATCCCCTGGCGCAAACGGTTCACGAACACGCTCGCCACCATCGGACGCTCATCGGCAATCCCCGTCTCCTTCTCGACGATGGAGGCCATGATCAACGCCTCCTCCGGCGATTCGTAAGGCAGGTCCGACGCCCGGCTCGCCCACATATCGGCCAGGATCCGCGTCTGACGTTCCGCCATTTGCGTCAACAGCACCTCGCGCGACAACCCGTCCGTCACTTCATAGCTGTCCGGCGCAAGGCTCCCCTCCGCAGGCACATCGGCGACCTCCCCCGACAGGAAACCCGCGCGCTTCAGGCTGTCCACCACCTGCCAGCTCGTCACCCCCTCGGCCAAGGTCACCCGCAACCGCAGATCGCCCTCCTCGGAAAACGCCTCCGGTGCGTCACCCGCCGCCGGGTCATATTTCGCGACTTCCTCGAACCGCCCCGTTTCAGGGTTCAGGTCACGCAACACCATCTGCGCGGTCGCCACCCCGATCTGATAATTGATCTCGCGCCCGCAGGTCGATTGCCCCCCCGCCGTCACGATCTCCAGCATCTGCGGCATCGAGGCCGCGGTCGGGATCAGATAGCTCCCGAACTTCAACTGCCCCTGCTTCTCGGTATAGGCCGCACCCACCAGAAACACCGTGCTCGACCGGATGGCCCCCTGCGCGTCCAGCTTCTCAGCCACTGCACGCATGTTCGCACCCCGATCCACCTGCAGACAGATCGCCTGGGTCAGCGGGCCGGGGGCATAGAATGTCTCACGCCCCCACGCGATCAAACCGGCCACAACAACCAGAATCACGATGAACATCGTCAGCGCGTTGGAGGCGATGGACTTCCACATCAGGCATCAACCTTGCGCAGGATCAGGCTGGCATTCGTCCCGCCAAACCCAAAGGAGTTCGAAAGAACCACATCGATCTTCCGCTTCACGGCCGCATTCGGCGCAAGGTCCAACGTCGCTTCGACCGCCGGATTGTCAAGGTTGAGCGTCGGCGGCGCCACCTGATCGCGGATCGCCAACACCCCGAAAATCGCCTCGACCGCGCCGGCGGCGCCGAGCAGATGCCCGATGGAGGACTTGGTCGAGCTCATCGTCGCCGATCCCGCCGCATCCCCCAAAAGCCGCTCCACGGCCCCCAACTCGATCGTGTCCGCCATGGTCGATGTGCCATGCGCGTTGATGTAATCGACGTCCGACGCCGGGATCCCCGCGCGCTTCAACGCCGCCTGCATCGCACGATACCCCCCGTCGCCATCCTCGGACGGCGCGGTGATGTGATAGGCGTCGCCCGACATCCCATACCCGATCACCTCGGCATAGATCTTCGCACCGCGCGCCTTCGCGTGCTCGTATTCCTCCAGCACGACGATCCCCGCGCCCTCGCCCATCACGAATCCGTCCCGATCCGCGTCATAGGGGCGCGAGGCTTTCGCAGGCTCGTCCGCCCGCTTGCTCGACAAGGCCTTGCAAGCGTTGAACCCCGCAATCCCGATTTCCGAAATCGGGCTCTCCGCCCCGCCGGCCACCATCACGTCGGCATCGTCGAACGCGATCATCCGCGCCGCATCGCCAATCGCGTGCGCGCCCGACGAACAGGCCGTCACGACCGCGTGGTTCGGCCCCTTGAACCCAAACCGGATCGACACCTGCCCCGACACAAGGTTGATCAACGCACTCGGAATGAAGAAGGGCGACACCCGCTTCGGCCCCTTTTCCTTGATCAGCACGGCCGTGTCGGCAATCGACGAAAGGCCGCCGATGCCAGAGCCGATCATCACACCGGTCCGCTCACGATCCTCGTCCGTCTGCGGCTCCCAGCCGGAATCCCGCACCGCCTGCACCGCCGCCGCCACACCGTAAAGGATGAAGTCATCCACCTTGCGCTGCTCTTTCGGCTCCATCCAGTCGTCGGGGTTGAACGTCCCGTTCGTCCCGTCGCCGCGCGGCACCTCGCAGGCGTATTTCGTCACAACATTGGACGTGTCGAACCGCGTGATCGGACCCGCACCGGACTCCCCCGCCAAAAGCCGCTTCCACGTCTCCTCCACCCCCGAGGCCAATGGCGTGACCAATCCCAGACCCGTGACAACAACCCGCCGCATGAGACGCTTTCCTTCCTTGGACATCCCCGCCTGATACACGTGCCCGTGCCGCCCTGCAACACAAGGCCACCCTCCTGCAAACAGCCCTTGCACCCGGGCCGCACCTCGCTACGTTCCCGACGATGAAAAATCCCGCCCGCCCCTCCGACCGACGCTGGTCCCTGCGTCAGGCCACCGCGCCGTTTCACGACGCGTTGGATACGGCCATGGGTACCTTCGACACGCGGGCCGATTATCTTGCCTATCTCGCGGGCCTCCACGCCTTCCGCGCCGCCATCGAACCCGCCTTGCGTCCGCTTGACGGATGGCACCCCACCCGCCTTCTGCTCGAACTGACGGCGGACATGACCGATTGTGGCCTCGCCCCCCGCCCGATCCCCGCCCCGCCCTCGCTTGCGGGGGACGCGGCATGGGGCGTGACCTACGTCCTCGAAGGCTCGGCCCTGGGCGCGCAGCTTCTGCGCCGCCGCGCCGCAGCCTTGGGCTTTGACGACACATTCGGCGCCCGCCATCTGGCCCAGCCGCTGGACAGCTGGCGCGCCTTCCTCGACCGGCTGGATCAGGCCAGCCCCTATGACGCGGACGCGGCAACCGCCGGGGCGGTCGCTGCCTTCGCCACCGCCCACACCGCGTTCCTCAAGGACATGACATGACCCCACGCGACCCTGTCACCCTTGCCAATTGCGACCGAGAGCCGATCCACATTCCCGGTGCGATCCAACCACACGGCGTTCTGGCCGCCTTCGATTGCACCTTCCGTCAGCTGCGGCAGATGTCGGCAAATCTCGGCGACCTGCTTCCGACCGACCATCTGGGCTTCGGCGATCACCCCGCGACCCTTTTCGGTGACGCGCTCTGCCATGTCATCGAACAGAACATCCCCCCATCGCCCCGTGACCGGGCAATCCAGCTCTTCGCCGTCACCCTTCCCTCCGGCGCCCTGGCCGACATCGCGATTCACCGCTCCGATACCACCGTCGTGGTGGAGGTGGAGGCCACGACCCTCACACACGCCTCCCCCCTGAACCTGACCCGCGCGATGACCAGCGTGATCGCCAACACCGACAACCTGACCGAACTGGTCGAACAGGCGGTCGATGTCGTGGCGGACACGCTCGGCTATGACCGGGTCATGGTCTACGAATTCGCCTCCGACGGATCGGGCAAGGTGATCGCCGAACGCCGCACGGACCATCTCGAAAGCTTTCTCGGCCAGCACTTTCCCGCCTCCGACATTCCGGTGCAGGCGCGCAGGCTCTATGCCGCAAACACCATCCGCATCATCTCGGACGCGACCGGCCCGCGCGTGCCCATCCTGCCCGAAACGTTCGACGGCCTGCCCCTCGATCTGTCCCACGCTCACCTGCGTGCCGTTTCGCCCATCCATTGCGAATACCTGCAGAACATGGGCGTCGGTGCCTCCATGTCGATCTCCATCCTGATCGACGGCACCCTCTGGGGCCTGATCGCCTGCCACCACTACAGCCCCCGCCGCCTGCCGCAATCCGAACGGATCGCCGCGGAAATGTTTGGGGAGTTCTTCTCGCTGCAACTGGGCACCCTGCTGCACAAACGCAAACTGGACGCCGCCGCCAACACCCGCGCGCGGCTGGCCAAACTCTCCCTGCCGAACCAGAACGGCGACATTGCCACCACCCTGCGGGACCGCATCGCCGATTTTCACGCCCTCATGCCCTGCGACGGCGTCGCGGTCGTGTCGGACGGGTCCGTCACCCGACATGGCATCACCCCGACGGATGCGGACATCCAGACCCTGACACAGGCGGTCGGGCGCTTGGCCGGGGGCAATATCTGGTCCACGGACACCCTTCCGCGTCACCTGCCGGACTTGCAGGGGACCTGCCCCCCCGGGGTTCTGGCCGTCCCCGCATCCCAACCCACAGCCACGCATCGGGCAAGCTGGATACTCTTCTTCCGGCAGGAACAGGTCGAGACGTTGAACTGGGCCGGCAACCCGGAAAAAATCTACAAAACCGGTCCCATGGGCGACCGCCTGACCCCCCGGACCAGCTTTGCCCTCTGGAAGGAGGATGTGCGCGACCGCTCGCTTCCCTGGACCGAGGACGACCTCGAAACCGCCCGCACCCTGCGCAGCACCTTGGTGGAGATCGTCCTGCGCCACAAGGAAATCCTGGCCGAGGAACGCAGCCGGGCCGATGTGCGCCAGCGCGTGTTGAACGACGAACTGAACCACCGCGTGAAGAACATCCTTGCAGTGCTGAAATCCGTCGTCGGCCACCCGGTGGAGGAAGGGCGCAGCCTCGAATCCTACGTCCATGCCCTGAAAGGCCGCATCCAGGCCCTGTCCCACGCCCATGACCAGGTCACCCACGGCGAGGGCGGCGGCGCGCTCGGCGATCTCCTGCGCGCCGAACTGGCCCCCTATCGCGGCATGGCGGTCCTGCGGCTTGAAGGGCCGGATGTGATGATGGACAGCCGCAGCTTTTCCGTCATGGCGCAGATCCTGCATGAAATGACCACCAACGCCGCGAAATACGGCGCACTGTCGCGTCCCGGCGGCCATCTGTCGATCCAATGGCGTCTGACCCCCAATGGCGATTGCGAGGTCTTGTGGACCGAAACCGAAGGTCCTACCGTGATCCCCCCCGATCGCACGGGCTTCGGCTCCTTGCTTCTCGAACGATCTCTTCCCTTCGATCTGGGGGGTGCCAGCCAGATCGACTATCCTCCCACGGGCGTCGAAGCCCGTTTCGTCCTGCCCGCCCAATACCTGAACTTGGAGTTTCCCGCCATGTCCGCCGCCCCGCACGACCCCATGGCCTCCAGCGCCACCCCCGCCCCCCAGGCCGCCCATGTCATGCTCCTGGAGGATCAGTTCCTCATCGCCATGGATGTCGAGGCGATGCTGGAGGATGCGGGCTTCCAGACCATTTCGCTGGCCAGCAACGTGAACGACGCATTGGCCCTTGTCGAAAGCGGCGTCGTGGAACTGGCAGTGCTGGACGTGAACCTCGGCCGCGAGACCTCGCTCCCCGTGGCCGAGGCGCTGCACGCCCGCGGCATCCCCTTCGTCTTCGCCACCGGCTATGACGAAGGCTCCGCCCTGCCCAAACATATGCGAGACGTGCAGGTCGTGCGCAAACCCTACGATCAGGGCAATCTCGTCGCCGCCCTGACCGAAAGCTTCACGGCGGGCTGAGGCGACCCAACCATCGCCTCAAACGAAAAAAGCGCCCCGAAGGGCGCTTTTTAACGTCTCGAACAGCTTATTGCGCTTCCGAGATGAACTTCACGGCATCGCCGAAGGTCTGGATCGTCTCGGCCGCGTCGTCCGGGATCTCGATGCCGAACTCTTCTTCGAACGCCATCACCAGCTCGACCGTGTCGAGGCTGTCTGCACCCAGATCGTCGATGAACGAGGCGTTCTCGGTCACTTTCTCTTCTTCAACGCCCAGATGCTCGACGACGATCTTCTTCACGCGATCTGCGATGTCGCTCATGTCATTCCTCATTCATTGCGGGAGCGGTCCCGTCCCAGTTGTCTTGCCCCGAAAGGCGGTTAAACCCGACAGCGCGACGGGGTGCCCCGGTGGCATCACGCCCCCGTGGTCTTAAAGCGGGCTATAGCAAGGGTTATGACCCAAGGCAAATGCTTTCAGCCGGGTTGAAACCCGGATCAAAGCATCGCCATCCCACCGTTCACATGCAGTGTCGAACCGGTCACATAGCCGGCCTCGGCGCTGGCCAGATACAGCACCGCCGCCGCGATCTCGTCCGGTGTGCCCATGCGGCCCGACGGGATCTGCGTCAGAATGCGTCCCTTCTGGTCGTCGTTCAGTTTCTCGGTCATCGCCGTCGCGATGAAGCCCGGCGCCACGCAGTTCACCGTGATCCCACGGCTGGCAACTTCAAACGCCAAGCTCTTGGAAAGACCCACCATTCCAGCCTTGGCAGCGGAATAGTTTACCTGCCCCGGATTCCCCGTCGCCCCGACGATGGAGGTGATGTTGACGATCCGCCCCCACCGCGCCTTCATCATCCCGCGCAACACCCCACGGCACAGCCGGAAGGTGGAGGTCAGGTTCACGTCTATCACCGACTGCCATTCGTCGTCCGACATCCGCATCGCCAGATTGTCGCGCGTGATCCCGGCATTGTTGACCAGGATATCGACCGACCCCATGGCCTCCGCCGCCGCCTTCGGCAAGGCATCGACCGCCGCCATGTCGGAAAGGTTGCAGGTCACGACATGCGCCCGCTCCCCCAACTCCGATGCCAATTCCTGTAACGGCGCTGCCCGCGTGCCCGACAGCGCCACGGTCGCCCCCGCCTTGTGCAACATACGGGCGATATCCGCCCCGATGCCACCCGAAGCGCCGGTCACCAGCGCCGTCTTGCCCGTCAAATCGAACATCGTCATTCCTTACGCCTTCAGCGCGGCTGCCGCCGCCACAACATCCTCGGGTTGGCCGATGGCCCGCGTCTCCGCCCCCTTGGCGATCCGCTTGATCATCCCCGACAGCGCCTTGCCCGCGCCGATTTCCCAGAATTCCGTCACGCCCGCCGTTTCCATGAACTGCACGGATTCGCGCCACCGGACCGAGCCCGTGACCTGCGCCACCAGCAACGCGCGCAGACGGTCCGGCTCGGTCACAGCTTCGGCCCGCACGTTCACAACGATCGGCACAACCGGCGCGTCGAACGACACCGCCGCCAACGCCTCGGCCATCGCCGCCGCCGCAGGTTGCATCAGATCGCAGTGGAAGGGGGCCGAGACGGGCAACAAAAGCGCCCGCTTCGCCCCCCGTGCCTTGGCCAGATCCACCGCGCGGTTCACCGCCGCCGCATGGCCGGACACCACGACCTGCGCGGGGTCGTTGTCATTCGCGGCCTGACACACCTCGCCCTCGGCCGCCTCGGCCGCAACCTCGGCCACCGCCTCGAAATCCAGTCCCAGAATGGCCGCCATCGCGCCCACGCCGACCGGCACCGCCTCCTGCATCGCCGCCCCGCGCGCGCGCAGCAGCCGCGCCGTGTCGCTCAGGCTCAACGATCCTGCCGCGCACAGGGCCGAATATTCGCCAAGCGAATGCCCGGCGACGAAATCAGCCGCCTCCAGCGTCACGCCCTCCGTTTCCAGCGCCCGCAGCGCGGCGATGGAGGTGGCCATCAACGCAGGCTGCGCGTTCAGCGTCAGGGTCAGCGTCTCGATATCGCCGTTCCAGATCAGATCGGACAGATTTTCCGACAGGGCGTCGTCCACCTCATCAAACACGGCCTTCGCGGCCGGATAGGCGTCGGCCAAGGCTCGGCCCATGCCGATGGTCTGGGCACCCTGCCCGGGGAAAACGAATGCGCGCATCTGTCGGCTCCTTGCGGTTTGAACCGGAATACCCCGCCCCACACGTCGCCGCAACCTTCCCCGGAACGAGAAAGGCCGCCCCGAAGGGCGGCCCTGGCATCAGCAGGAATAATACATCTGATACTCGATCGGGTGCGGCGTATGCTCATAGGCATAAACCTCTTCCCATTTCAGCGCCATGTAACCGTCCAGCTGATCCTTGGTGAACACGTCGCCGGCCAGCAGGAACTCGTGGTCCTTCTCCAGCTCCTCCAGCGCCTCGCGCAGCGAACCGCAGACGGTGGGGATGGCGGCCAGTTCCTCGGGCGGCAGATCATAAAGATCCTTGTCCGAAGCCGGGCCCGGATCGATCTTGTTCTTGATCCCGTCCAGACCGGCCATCAGCAGCGCGGCAAAGGCCAGATAGGGGTTCGCCGAAGGATCGGGGAAGCGGGCTTCCACACGTTTGGCTTTCGGCGATTCCGTCCACGGAATACGGACGCAGCCCGACCGGTTGCGCGCGGAATAAGCGCGCAGCACCGGCGCCTCGAAGCCCGGGATCAGACGCTTGTAGCTGTTGGTCGACGGGTTGGTGATCGCGTTCAGCGCCTTGGCGTGCTTCAGTATCCCGCCGATGAACCACAGGGCCTCCTGGCTCAGGTCGGCATACTTGTCGCCCGCGAACAGCGGTTTGCCATCCTTCCAGATCGACATGTTCACGTGCATCCCCGTGCCGTTGTCGCCCTTGATGGGTTTCGGCATGAAGGTGACGGTCTTGCCATAGGCGTGGGCCACGTTGTGGATCACGTATTTGTATTTCTGGATGTTGTCGGCCTGCTCGGTCAGCCCGCCGAAGATCATCCCCAACTCGTGCTGGCACGAGGCGACTTCGTGGTGATGCTTGTCCACCTTGATGCCCATGCGCTTCATGGTCGACAGCATCTCGCCACGCAGGTCATGCGCGTCGTCGATCGGGTTGACCGGGAAATACCCGCCCTTGATGCCCGGACGGTGGCCCGAGTTGCCGCCCTCGTACACGGTGTCGGTGTTCCACGATGCGTCGATCGAATCGACCTGGAACGACACCTTGTTCATCGACACGGAATACCGCACGTCGTCGAAGATGAAGAATTCGGCTTCCGGCCCACAATAGAACGCGTCGCCGATGCCCGAGGATTTCAGATAGGCCTCGGCCTTCACGGCCGTGCCGCGCGGATCGCGGTCATAGGCCTCGCCAGTGTCGGGCTCCACCACGTTGCAATGCACGCACAGCGTCTTTTCGGCATAGAACGGGTCGACATAGACCGATTCCGGGTCCGGCATCAGCTTCATGTCGGACTGATCGATCGACTTCCACCCGGCAATGGACGAACCGTCGAACATGAAGCCTTCCTCGAAGAAGTCTTCGTCGACCAGATCCGCAACCAGCGTCACGTGCTGCAGCTTGCCCTTGGGGTCGGTGAAACGGATGTCGACATATTCGACCTCCTCGTCCTGCATCAGGCTCAGAACTTCTTGAACGTTCATAGTCAAAACTTTCCTTCCGTCGTCTTTGGAATGGCTTCAGACCGCGTCGTCGCCGGTTTCACCGGTGCGGATGCGAATGGCTTGCTCGACAGGGCTGACGAAAATCTTTCCGTCGCCGATCTTCTCGGTGCGGGCCGCCTGCACGATCGCCTCGACCGCCGCATCGACCAGATCGTCGGAAATGACGACCTCGATCTTCACCTTGGGCAGGAAATCGACCACGTATTCGGCCCCGCGATAAAGTTCGGTATGTCCCTTCTGACGCCCGAACCCCTTCACTTCCGTCACCGAAAGGCCCTGGACGCCCGCCGCCTGAAGCGCCTCCTTCACCTCGTCAAGCTTGAAGGGTTTGATGATCGCTTCAATCTTCTTCATTGGGCCGACTCTCCCGCGTATTCGTTTCCATGTTAGTGACCATTTCTGCGCGCGGGGAACAATCGGCTCCGCAACCTGCATAGAAAAGAAGCGCAATTTCGCGACAGTCACGCATATTATTACGGCATTCAGTCTATTTTATGGGCACGTTATGAACCGAACCTCCTCCCCCGCCTGCCAAGTTCTGACATCTGCCCAAATGACAGGCATCGAGCGGACCGCTTTCGCCGCCCAGACGACCACGCCTGCCCGCCTGATGGAGGAGGCGGGGGCCGCCGCCGCCCGGATCATCGCCTCTCTCAACCCGGCATGGGGCGACCGCCCTCCTCATACAGCGATCCTGTGCGGTCCGGGCGGAAATGGCGGGGACGGATACGTCATCGCCCGCCACCTGGCGGCCCAAGGCTGGCCCGTCACCGTCCTGGCCCTCGCCCCGCCGCGCCATCCCACCGCGCGGATCATGCGGGACCGCTGGACCGGCCCCGTCCATCCCCTGACCCACCCCGTCGAGGTTGAGGTCGTCATCGACGCCCTTTTCGGCACAGGAGGCGCAAGGATGGCGGGGATTCCCGCCCCGCCAAACGCATTCCGCATCGCCATCGACCTTCCCTCGGGCCTGAACCCTGACACCGGACAGGCCGCCCCCGGCGCGTGGACGGCCGACCTCACCATCGCGCTGCACACCGCGAAACTGGGCCATTATCTGGCCGACGGTCCGGCCACCTGCGGCGCGTTGCGGATCGCCCCGCTGGATCTCCCGCAATGCCCCCGCGCCGTGCATCTGGCCAGACCCCGCCCCGAGCTGTTGACCAAGGTGCGGGGGCATAAATACGACCATGGCCACGCGGTGATCCTTGGCGGTCCTCCGGGCCAAGGCGGCGCCGCCCGCATGGCCGCCCGCGCGGCGTTGCGGATCGGCGCAGGTCTCGTGACCCTCGCCCCGCCGCAGGACGCCTTGGCCGAAAACGCGGCCCATCTGAACGCGATCATGTTGCACCTGGTCGACCACCCCCAGGACGTGACAGGATGGCTGGAGGACCATCGCATCAACGCCCTCTGCCTCGGCCCCGGCCTTGGGGCGGACCGCGCGGCCGCACTGGTTCCGACCGCCCTCGCCGCGCGGCGGGCCACGGTACTGGACGCCGACGCCCTGACCCACATCGCGCACATGCCGACCCCGCTCCACGACCGCTGCGTCCTGACCCCGCATGAGGGGGAGTTCGCCCGCCTGTTCCCCGACCTTGCGCAAAAGACGGACCTGCGCGCCAAACCCGACCGTGTCCGCGACGCCGCGGCCCGCGCGGGCTGCACCATCCTGCTCAAAGGCCATGACACCATCATCGCCACCCCCGAGGGCCAAACCACCCTCGCCCATGCCAGCTACGACCGCGCGGCGCCGTGGTTGGCGACGGCGGGTGCGGGTGATGTTCTGGCGGGCCTGATTGTCGGGCTTCTGGCGCGCGGCCTGTCTCCGCACGACGCCGCCGAACAGGCCGCCTGCCTGCATGTGGACGCCGCGCGCGCCTTCGGCCCCGGCCTGATCGCCGAGGATCTGCCAGACCTGATCCCCCGAACACTCGCCACGCACATTCCTTGACGCTTTTCCTCTCGCATCCCCCTTTCGGCTTTGCTAGAACGCCCCGGAGCAGTGGGCCGCCTTCCGGGCGGCCTGCCGGTTTGCGGGTGTGGCGAAATTGGTAGACGCACCAGATTTAGGTTCTGGCGCCGCAAGGCGTGGGGGTTCAAGTCCCTCCACCCGCACCACAAAGGTTTGAGAAGGACGATCATATGCAGGTCACCGAGACCTTGAACGAAGGCTTGAAGCGCAGCTACACCATCACCGTTCCGGCGGCGGATCTGGATGCCAAGGTGCAGGAAAAACTGCTCGAGTCGCAGCCCGAGATCGAGATGAAGGGCTTCCGCAAGGGCAAGGTCCCGCTGGCGATGCTGAAAAAGCAGTTCGGCCCGCGCCTCCTGGGCGACGCGATGCAGGACGCCATCGACGGCGCGATGAAGGATCACTTCGAAAAGACGGGCGACCGTCCCGCCATGCAGCCCGACGTCAAGATGACAAACGGGGAAGAGTGGAAGGAAGGTCAGGACGTCGTGGTCGAGATGACCTACGAGACCCTGCCCGAGATCCCCGAGGTCGACACCTCCTCCGTCACGCTGGAGCGTCTGGTCGTCAAGGCCGACGACGCGTCGGTCGATGAGGCGCTGAAAAACCTCGCCGCCACGTCGCAGACCTTCGCCGATCGCAAGAAAGGCACGAAGGCCAAGGACGGCGATCAGGTCACGATCGACTTCAAGGGCTCGGTCGACGGCGAAGTGTTCGAGGGCGGCACCGCGGAAGACTATCCGCTGGTTCTGGGCTCCGGCTCGTTCATCCCCGGCTTCGAAGAGCAGCTGACGGGTGCCAAGGTCGATGACGAGGTCGAGGTCAAGGTGACCTTCCCCGCCGAATACGGCGCAAAGCACCTCGCCGGCAAGGACGCCGTGTTCGAATGCAAGGTCAAGGCGGTCAAGGCCCCGAAAGAGGCCGAGCTGGACGACGAGTTGGCCAAGAAATTCGGCGCCGAGGATCTGGCCGGTCTGAAATCCCAGATCGCCGAACGTCTTGAGGCCGAATACAAGGGCGCATCCCGCGCGGTCATGAAGCGCGCGCTTCTGGACCAGCTGGACGCTCTGGTCAGCTTCGACCTGCCGCCCAGCCTGCTGGAGGCCGAAGCCGGCCAGATCGCACACCAGCTGTGGCACGAAGAGAACCCTGAGGTTCACGACCACAACCACGGCAACATCGAAGCCACGGACGAACACCGCAAGCTGGCCGAACGCCGCGTGCGCCTGGGTCTGCTGCTGGCCGAGATCGGTCGCAAGGCCGACGTGCAGGTGACGGATCAGGAAATGACCCAGGCCGTGCTGAACCAGGCCCGTCAATACCCGGGTCAGGAGCGTCAGTTCTTCGAATTCGTGCAGAAGAACCCGCAGATGCAACAGCAACTGCGCGCCCCGATCTTCGAAGACAAGGTCGTCGATCACATCGTTGCCGGTGCCAAGGTCACCGACAAAGAAGTGTCGAAAGAGGATTTGCAAAAGTCCATCGACGCGCTGGACGAGATCTGAGACAGAAAGGCCGCCCCTCGGGGCGGCCTTTTCATATCCGAAGAACCGCGCCGGGGTTCATGATCCCGTTCGGATCCAAGGCCGCCTTGATCGCGCGCATCGCCGCCAGCCGGGCCGGATCGCCATAGCGTTCCAGTTCCCCCACCTTGAGCCGCCCCACCCCATGTTCGGCGCTGAACGACCCATCCAGATCATGCACCAGATCGTGGACGATTCCCGTCATCTCCGCCGCGTCTGGATAATCGCCCTTCCTGCGCCCCACGGCTGGGAACAGGTTGTAGTGCAGATTGCCGTCCCCCAGATGCCCGAAGCAGTTCACGCGAATATCGAACCGCGCCAGACCCTCCGCCGCCCGGCGAAGGAATTCGGGAACGGAGGACAGGGGAAGCGCGATGTCATGGCTCGCGATCGCGCCGACATGGACATTCGCGTGATGGATCGATTCGCGCAGATGCCAGAATTGCCGCCGTTGCGTTTCGGACGCGGCGATCACACCGTCCAAGGCCAGCCCCGCCGCCATCCCCGCCTCAAACAGCGCCTCCAGCTCTGCCCCCCCGTCCAGCGAGGCGGGAAGGCCCAGTTCGATCAGAACCGCCCAGTCCGGCGGATCGGCAAAGGGCCGGCGCATGTCGGGAAAGGCGTCTGCCAGAAATACGAAGCTCTGCCGCGCGATCAGTTCGAACGCGTCGATCATCCCCGGCAGGCGCGCTTGCGCCAGGCCCAGCAAGCGCAACGCCGCTTCTGGGTCCGGCACAACCAGAAACGCCGTTCCCGTCCGCGCGGGCCGCGGGAACAGCCGCAGGCTGGCGGCGGTGATGAGTCCCAACGTCCCCTCGGCCCCGATCAGCAGATTGCGCAGATCATAGCCGGTGTTGTCCTTGCGCAACCGCCGCAGCCCGTTCAACACCGATCCATCGGGCAGTACTGCCTCGATCCCCAGACACAATTCCCGCGCCACGCCATAGCGCAGAACGTTCACCCCGCCCGCATTCGTCGCCAGCAATCCCCCGATCCGCGCCGACCCTTCCGATCCCAAGGACAGGGGAAACAGGCGGTCCGCCTCCTCGGCCGCCGCCTGCACGGTGGCCAGAATCGCACCCCCTTCGGCCACCAGCGTGCTTTCGGCGGCATACACCCCGCGCACCGCGCCCATCCGCTCGGTGGACACGAGCAGCGGACGTGCCCCCCGCATGACCTGCCCCCCGACCAGTCCCGTGCTGCCACCGATCGGGACGACCGGCACACGGCCCGCCTGACAGGCGGCGATGATCGCGGACGTTTCGGCCACGGTGCGCGGCATGGCCACGGCGGTCGGCTCGCCCCGGAACCGGCCGCGCGGTTCGGTCAGATGGCGATCTTCGGCGCTCTGCACCGTATCCGGCGGCAACCGACCGGCCAGATCGTCCAAAAACGCCCCGTCCGCATCGCGCAAGCTCATGCCCCTACCCCCGTTCGCCCCCGCCGGTCGTTGCGCAGGTTGGCATAGAGGACGTGGTTCCGCCACCGCCCCGCGATCTGAAGATAGCTTTGTGCCACCCCCTCATATTTGAACCCGCACTTTTCCAGAACCCCGCGCGAGGCGACGTTCTCCGGCAGGCAGGCCGCTTCAAGGCGGCTCAGGTCCAAGGCGGTGAAGGCGTAGTGCGTCAGGCCCAGAATCGCCTCGCGCATGTATCCGTGGCGGGCGAACGGCTGGCCCACCCAATATCCCAGCGTGCCGGCTTGCGCGGGCCCCCGCCGCACGTTGTCCAGCGTGATCGCCCCCACCAGCGCGCCATCGCTGCGCCGGATCAGGACCAGCGGTAGCGCCGAACCGTCGCCTGCCGATCGTGCCGACCACGACACCCGATGGGTGAACGCACGTCGCGTCAGATGATCGGCGGACCAGACCGGATCCCACGGTTTCAGAAACTCGGCGCTTTGCTGGCGCAATCCGGCCCATGCGGCGTAATCGGCGGCCTGCGGCAGCCGCAGCGTCAGGCGCTCGGTCTCGATCCGCACCCCACGCCGCAGGCCCAGCATCAGACGACCAGCCTCCGCCGGATGTCGTCCAGACCCGGCGCCGCCGCCACCTGACCGTAAAGCGCCAGTGCCGACGGGGCCGTCAACAGATCCGCGCCATACCGCCGCACATCCTCGACCCCCACCGCATCCACCTTGGCCACGGCTTCCTCCACATCCGGCACGCGGCCCCAGATGGCCAACAAGCGGGCGATGCGTTCCGCGCGCGACGACGGGCTTTCCAGCCCCATCAGCATTCCCGCCTTCATCTGCGCCCGCGCCCGCGCCACCTCGGCCTCGGTCATGTCGTCGGCCGCCCGCTTCAACTCGTCCACCGTGATCGTGGCCAGATCGCCGATATCGCTGGCCGAGGTGCCGGAGTAGATCGTGACCTGCCCCGTATCCTCATAGGCCCCGGCCTGCGCAAAGATGGTATAGCACAGCCCCCGCTCCTCGCGGATCTTCTGGAACAGGCGGGAGGACATGCCGCCCCCCATCGCCATGGCATAGACCTGCGCCGCGAACATGTCGTCGGACCGATATCCCGGCCCCTCGAAGGACAGGGCGAAATGCGCCTGCTCCAGCTTCTTGCGCTCCCGCCGCTCGCCACCGATGAAGGTCGCCGCGGGGGCCACCGGCGCCGTCGCGGGGGGCAGGCCGCCGAACAGATCCGTCGCCTGCGCCACGATGGCGTCGTGGTCGATCCCGCCCGCCGCCGACAGGATCATCTGCGCGGGCCCGTAATGCTCGCCCACGAAGCGGCGCAGATCGTCGCGCGTGAACGCCGCCACCCGCGCCTCCGGGCCAAGGATCGTGCGCCCGAACGGCTGGTCGGGATAGGACACCTCGTGCAGCCAGTCGAAGATGATGTCGTCGGGCGTGTCCAGTGTCTGCCCGATCTCCTGCAAAATCACCCCCCGCTCCACCTCGATCTCGCGCGGGTCGAACACGGGGTTCAGCAGGATGTCCGAAATCACGTCCAGCGCCAGAGGCACGTCGTTTTCCAGCACCCGCGCGTAATAGGCGGTCATCTCGCGGCTGGTATAGGCGTTGATATACCCGCCCACATCCTCGATTTCCTCGGCGATGCGCAGCGCGCTGCGGGTCTTGGTGCCCTTGAAGGCCATATGCTCCAGAAAATGGGCGATGCCGTTCTGGTCGGCCCGTTCATGCCGCCCGCCCGCGGTCACCCACACCCCGACCGAGGCGGATTTCAGCCCCGGCATGTGTTCGGTCACGATGCGAAACCCGTTCGGCAGGGTCGTCAGACGAATGGTCAACGCGCGATCCTTTCGCGGATCACGGCCTGCAACGCCGCCAGATCGTTCCCCACCCGCGTCACACGCTCGCCGCGCGTGAACAGCCCTGCCATATGCGGCGGCAGTTCCGGGCGTTGGCCCGTCGCCGCCTCCACCGCGTCGGGGAACTTTGCCGGATGCGCGGTCGCCAGCGTGATCATCGGCTCGGGCCCCAGATGGGCCTTGGCCACAGCCACACCCACGGCGGAATGCGGGCACAGCAATTCGCCCGTTTCGGCCAGCATGTCGCGGATGGTGGCGGCCGTCTCCTCCTCGGACACGCGGCCCGAGGCGAAGGTGTCGCGCAGCGCCTCAAGGGCACCCTGGCTGATGCGGAAGCCGCCGGATTTCAGCTCTTCCATCACCTGCGCCACCGCCGCACCATCGCCGTCATAGGCATAGAACAACGCCCGTTCGAAATTCGACGACACCTGAATGTCCATCGACGGGCTGATCGAGGGCACGACGCCATCGGGCCGGTATTCGCCGGTGGTCAGCGCGCGGTGCAGGATGTCGTTCTGGTTCGTGGCCACTACCAGCGTCTTGATCGGCAGGCCCATCCGGCGCGCGATGTAACCCGCAAAGATGTCACCGAAATTGCCGGTGGGCACGGCAAAGCTCACCTCGCGCGCGGGCGCGCCAAGGGCCGTCGCCGCCGTGAAGTAATAGACCACCTGCGCCAGAACCCGCGCCCAGTTGATCGAGTTCACACCCGCCAGGCGCACCTCGTCCCGGAAGGCGAAATCGTTGAACATGTCCTTCAGGCGGGCCTGACAGGTGTCGAAATCCCCATCCACCGCCAGAGCATGGACGTTCGGCTCCTGCGGGGTGGTCATCTGGCGGCGCTGCACCTCGGACACGCGGCCATGCGGGAACAGGATGATGACATCCACATTCTCCAGCCCCTTGAACGCCTCGATCGCCGCCGACCCGGTATCGCCCGAGGTCGCGCCCACGATGGTGATCCGTTCCCCCGATTTCGCCAACGCGGCCTGCATCAGCTGGCCGATCAACTGCATGGCGAAGTCCTTGAAGGCCAGCGTGGGCCCGTGGAACAGTTCCAGCAGGAAATGGTTCGCATCCAGCTGCACCAGCGGCGCGCGGGCGGTGTGGTTGAACCCGGCATAGGCCTTGGCGATCAGACCCTTCAATTCGTCGTCGGCAAAGGCATCCCCGGTGAACGGGCGGATGACGCGGAACACCACCTCCTCATAGGGAAGGCCTGCCAGCGCCGAAATTTCCCCCTCGCTCAGCGTCGGGATGGTTTCGGGCAGATACAGGCCGCCATCGCGCGCAAGGCCCGTCATCATCGCCTGATCGAAGGTCAGAGCGGGGGCCGCACCACGGGTCGAGATATATTTCATTGCGTCACATTTCCTTCGCCACGCCGCTTGATACGCGACGTTGCCCTCCATGTCATCCCCACCCATGCAAGGGCCAGGCCGAACCACATCCACGGGCGGCGCAGGGGGGGCGCGGGGGCGCGGGCGGGCATCGGCACGATCCCATCGCCGGTGGGCGTCGTCGCCACAAGGATCGGCAATGCGGCCCCCAGATCGCGCGCCACCTCCGCGTCCCGCCAGACCAGGGTGCCGTTCACCTCCACCTCGGTCGCGGTCAGGGGGTCCTGCGCCCAGGCGTCATACAAAAAGCCCCGGTCCAGCGTGATGCGGCCCTCCGGCGTCTCCAGCACCTGAAAAACGCGCAGCCCCGGCCCCATTTCGGGGTGATCGACGGGCCGGGTCACAGGGTCCGGCAGCAGCATACCGTGCACCCGCACCGCGCGATAAGCGTCCTGCGCCTCCACCGGGTCGGTGGGCATCGCCTCCGGCACCGCGTCCACGGCCCGCATCGCCGCCGCCTGCCGCGCCGCCTCGCGCGGGGCCAGATACAGGTCGCGCGCGCCCATACCGGTCAGGACGACGGCCCCCACGACCCCCGCCGCCAGCAGGGCCATCCCATATCGCTTCATTCCGAAAAACGCCATTCCACCCCCGAACCCGCGCCACATTACGGGCCCCGGCGGAAACGGCAAGCGCATCAGCCGATCTTGGCCACCGATATGGCAAAGATCAGGATCACGAACAGCCCCAAGGTCAGGGCCAGCCCCCGGTTGCGCCCCATCACCAGCCGCCAAGGCCCCAGGGGCGCAGCGCGGCTTCGGCCAGAAACGCGCCGAAATGCACGAACAGATAGAGGAGCGAGAAGGCGAAGACCTTCTTCTCCACCTTGTAGCCATCCGCCTCGGCCACCACCTCGTCCCGCCGCCAGATGCGCCAGCCGCCCGCGATGAAGATCGCATTCGCCACCACCGCCACCGCCAGATAGATCGGCCCCCCGATGGAGGTGAAGGCCGCCCCGATCGCCACCGGCGCCAGCAGCAGGGTATAGACCAGCACATGCGCCCGCGTGGCGCGGCGCCCATGCGTCACCGTCAGCATCGGCACGCCCGCCTTGTGGTAATCGGCCTTCATGAACAGCGCCAGCGCCCAGAAATGCGGCGGCGTCCACATGAAGACGATGGCGAACATCAGCACGCTTTCAACCGACACGCCGCCCGTCGCCACGGCCCAGCCGATCATGGGGGGGAACGCCCCCGCCGCCCCGCCGATGACGATGTTCTGCGGCGTCGTCCGCTTCAGCCACATCGAATAGATCACGACATAGAAGAAGATGGTGAACGCCAGAAACGCGCTAGAAAACCAGTTCGCCGTCAGCCCCAGCAGCACCACCGAAATGACCGACAGCGCCAGCCCGAACCAAAGCGCCTCGCCCGCCGTCACCCGCCCGGCGGGGATGGGGCGGTTCTGCGTGCGGGACATCACCGCGTCGATATCGGCATCCCACCACATGTTCAGCGCGCCCGACGCCCCGCCGCCCAAGGCGATGAACAGGATCGAGGCCAAGGCCACCACCGGATGCACCCCTTCGGGCGCCACCAGCAGGCCGACCATCGCCGTGAACACGACAAGCGACATCACCCGCGGCTTCAACAGCGCGAGATAGTCGCCCGCCCCGGCGGTGCCGGACCCTTCGAAACTGCGGATATCGCTCATGGCTGGCTCCTCCTCGCACGCGGGAATGCTGGCTTCTGGACCGGCGCGGCCCGTATCGCAACTGGACATAACGCCCAAGGGGGGCGCGGATACGCATTGTTCAACGCCACGTCCTGCCCATATTAAGGCGCAACGACCGCCCTGACCAGAGCCGAGGATGACCATGCCAAACAGCCCCTTCCGCCCGTTCGAGACCCGTCTGGACGAAGGCCGCGCGCTGACCATCCTGCGCGATGCGGTGGCCGGCGCCGATGACGGAGAGCTGTTTCTGGAGCGCACGCGGTCCGAAAGCCTGGTTCTGGACGACGGTCGCCTCAAATCCGCAAGCTATGACGCGGTCGAAGGGTTCGGCCTGCGCGCCGTCCGGGGCGAGGTGGCGGGCTATGCCCATTCGACCGAGGTGTCCGAGGCGGCGCTTCTTCGCGCCGCCGACACCGCCCGTCTGGCGGTGGGGTCGGGCGGCGGCACGATGGCCCCGCCGCCCAAGGGGACGAACCGGCATCTGTATCACAACATCAACCCCATCACCGACGCGGCCTTCGCCGCCAAGGTGGACCTGCTGCGCGAGATCGACGCCTACGCCCGCGCGCTTGATCCGCGCGTGGTGCAGGTATCCGCATCACTGTCGGCCAGTCGGCAGGAGGTGGAGATCCTCCGCCCCGAAGGCCTGCGCCTGACCGACGCCCGCCCGATGGCCCGCATCAACATTTCGGTCATCGTCGAACGGAACGGCCAGCGGGAATCCGGCGGGATGGGGCGCGGTGGGCGTCATGGCCTGATCTCGCTGATGGATCCCGACCACTGGCAGCCGCTGGTGCGCGAGGCGGTGCGGATCGCCGTCCTGAACCTCGACGCGGTGCCCGCCCCGGCGGCGACGATGGACGTGGTTCTTGGCCCCGGCTGGCCGGGCATCCTGCTGCACGAGGCGGTGGGCCACGGGCTGGAGGGGGATTTCAACCGCAAGAAAACCTCTGCCTTCGCGGGGCTTCTGGGGCAACGCGTCGCCGCCCCCGGCGTGACCGTTCTGGACGACGGCACCCTGCCCGACCGCCGCGGCTCTCTCACCATCGACGACGAAGGGACGCCGTCCGCCCGCAACGTGCTGATCGAGGACGGGATCCTTGTCGGTTACATGCAGGATCGCCAGAACGCCCGCCTGATGGGGGTGGAGCCGACCGGCAACGGGCGGCGCGAAAGCTATGCCCATATTCCCATGCCGCGCATGACCAACACCTACATGACGGGCGGCGACGCCGATCCTGCCGCGATCCTGTCGGACCTGAAGGACGGCATCTATGCCGTGGGGTTCGGCGGCGGACAGGTGGACATCACCAATGGCAAGTTCGTCTTTTCCTGCACCGAAGCCTACCGCGTCCGAAACGGTCAGGTGCAGGAACCGATCAAGGGCGCCACGCTGATCGGTGACGGGGCGACGGCGCTGCAGCACATCCGCGCCATCGGCAACGACATGGCGCTGGACCCCGGCATCGGCAATTGCGGCAAGGCGGGCCAATGGGTGCCGGTGGGCGTGGGGCAGCCCACGCTGATGATCGGTGGGCTGACGATCGGCGGATCAGCGACCTGATTCGTCCCAGGCCCAGGCGACGGTGAAGGTGTCCAGCACCTCCGCCGCCCGGGCGCGGTCCGTGCCGGGGGAAATGCGGGCCACCAGACCGCGGTCGGCATCCTCCTCCACCCGCGCGACGGACGATCCCGTGCCGTCCAGTGCCGCGTCCAGAACCCGGGTGATCGCGCGTCGGCGCAATTCGGGCTTGAACACCTTGCCCACCGCCGTTTTCGGCAATTCGTCCACGATCTCGATATGGCGGGGCAGCGCCGCACGTTCGCCGATCCGATCCCTGGCGAAGGCGCGCAGGGCCACGCCGCTCGTCCGCCCTCCCGCCACCAATTCGACATAGGCGCAGGGCACTTCGCCCGCATGGGCGTCGGGCTGGCCGATGGCCCCCGCCATGGCCACGGCGGGATGGGCCATCAACGCCTCCTCGATATCGGCGGGGTCGATGTTGTGACCGCCCCGAATGATCAGATCCTTCGCCCGCCCCGTGATGAACAGATACCCGTCGCCGTCCAGCCGCCCCAGATCGCCGGTGGCCAGCCACGCACCGCCCGTTCCCGGACCACGGACATGGATCTCCCGCCCCGTGTCCACCCGCACCTCGGTATAGGGCATGGGAAGGCCGACCGACCCCACCTTCTTTTCCCCGTCCGGCGGGTTGGCGGCGATCAGGCAGGTCGACTCGGTCAGGCCATAGCCTTCGATGATCTCCACCCCCGCGACCTTCTTGAAGCGGTGGAACAGTTCGGCGGGCAGCGGGGCGGAGCCGGAAAACACCACCCGCAGGCTGGAAATGTCGGCATCGACCTTCTTCTGCATCAGCACCGACAGCGCCGTCGGCACCGCGAAAAGATAGGTCGCCCGGTGCGCCTCCACCCACCGCCACAGGGCATCGAACACCCCCGCCCCGCGATATCCGGCGGGCGTGGGCATCACCACATGCGCGCCCGACGCGATGGCCGACATCAGCGCGGGATAGGCCGCGAACACATGAAACAGCGGCAACGGCAGCAGAATCACATCCTCCGCCGTGAACAAAAGCCGCCTGCCGACCCAACCGTTATAGATCATGCCCGACACGCGATGCAGCGCCAGTTTCGGCATCCCCGTCGTGCCGCCCGTATGGAAACAGGCGGCCACGCGGTCGATATCGGGGTCGTCAAAGGTGAGGTCGGTCGGCTGCGCCGTCAGATCGAACTCCACCACCTTCGCCCGATGCCGCACCCGCAGGCGGGGACGCATCAACCCCACTACCCACGATTTCGGCGCGGCCAGATGCGGCAGCAGGTCCACCTCCATCAGCGTGCGCACCTGCGGCGCCCCCACCAGCGCCTTGGCCACGCGCTGCGCAATGTCGGTCTTGGGAAAGGGTTTCAGCGTGACGACGACCTTGGCCCCCGTCTCGCGCAGCAGGGCGGCGATCTGGCCCGGCTCCAGCAGCGGGTTGATGGGCACGACCACCCCCGCGATCATGCCGCCCAGAAGCGCCGCCGCCGTTTCCGGCGCATTGGGCAAAATCAGGGCCACGCGATCCTCGGCGCCGATGCCAAGGCTGCGGAACAGGTTCGCCGCCTGCACCGCGCGGGTCCGCAGGGTCTGCCAGTCCCAGGTGGTGACCTTGCTGTTCGGATCGGCCAGCAGGCGGAAAGTCAGCGCGGGCCGATCGCCATGCCGCGCTACGCCGTCATCCAGAAAGCGCAGCATCGTCGCAGGGCGCGGGCGGTCGTCCCAGGAGGCCTCCGCCTCGATCTCCTCCCGGTCGGCGCGGGTTGCGAAAGACATCGATCCTCCCCGATCAACTGTCGGTAAACTGCAACCTCGCAAGCCGCGCGTAAAGCCCCCCATCGGCAATCAGGCTGTCATGCGTGCCGGTCGCCACGACCCGCCCGTGATCCAGCACGACGATCCGGTCCGCCGTCTTCACCGTGGCCAGACGGTGGGCGATGACGATGACCGTGCGCCCTTCGGCCAGCCGCTCCATCGCCGCCTGCACCGCCGCCTCCGACTCGGCATCCAGCGCCGAGGTCGCCTCGTCCAGCAGCAGGATACGGGCATCGCGCAGGATGGCGCGAGCGATGGCAATGCGCTGCTTCTGCCCGCCCGACAGCATCACACCACGTTCCCCCACCTGCGTGTCATACCCCTCGGGAAGAGCGGTCAGGAAATCATGCGCGGCGGCGGCGCGGGCGGCGGCCTCCACCTCGGCATCCGTCGCCTCCGGGCGGCCGAAACGGATGTTGTCGCGGGCCGTGGCGGCAAAGATCACCGGATCCTGCGGCACCAGCGCGATGTCGCGGCGAAAATCGGCCCGGGCCAGGGTGGCGATGTCCACCCCGTCAATCCGCACCACGCCCGCCTGCGGATCATAGAACCGCAGCAACAGTTGCAGAACCGTCGTCTTCCCCGCGCCGGACGGGCCGACCAGCGCCACCGTCTCCCCCGCCGCCACATGCAACGTCACCCCGTCCAATGCCGATTGACCGGGGCGCTGGGGATAATGGAACCGCACATCGTCGAACGCGATCTCGCCCCGCACGGGGCGCGGCATGGGCACGGGGGTCGCGGGATCGGTGATCGGATCCTCGGCGGCCAGCAGCTCGCTCAGCCGTTCGGTGGCCCCGGCAGCCCGCTGCAATTCGCCCCAGATTTCCGACAGCGCGCCCACAGAACCCGCCACCAGCACGGAATAGATGACGAACTGCACCAGTTCGCCCGTCGTCATCCCCTCCACCCGAACATCGCGCGCGCCGACCCAAAGAACGCCCACAACACCCGAGAAGACAAGGAAGATCACGATCATCGTCATCACCGCCCGCGTGGTGATGCGGCGGCGGGCGGCGGCAAAGGCCGCCTCGTTCAGGGCGTCGAACCGGGCGCGGGTCGCGGATTCCTGGGTGAAGGCCTGCACGGTGGGGATGGCCATCAGCACCTCCACCGCGTTGCCTGAGGATTGCGCGATAAGATCCTGATTGACCCTGGAAAACGTGCGCAAGCGGCGCCCCATCACCACGATCGGCACGATGACAAGCGGCACCAGCAACAGCACCAGCCCCGTCAGCTTGGCCGAGGTGAAGACCATCAGCACCAGCCCGCCCGTCAGCATGAGGATGTTGCGCAGCGCGATGGATACCGACGATCCGATGACCGACAGGATCAGCGTCGTGTCGGTCGTCAGGCGCGAGATGACCTCTCCGGTGACCACATTCTCGAAATACCCGGGGCTCATCCCCGTGACGCGGGCGAACAGCGCGCGGCGGATGTCGGCCACCACCCGTTCCCCCAGCCGCGTGACCATGTAATACCGCGCGCCCGTGCCCACCGCCAACACCGCGGCAATCCCAAGGAACGCAAGGAAATAGTCGTCCAGCAGCGCCTCGGTCGAGGTGCCAAACCCGTCCACCACCCGCCGGACGGCCAAGGGCAGCGACAAGCTCGCCCCCGCCGTGACGGTCAGCGCGATCAGCGTCCCGGCCACCAGCAGGCGATAGGGGCGCAGGAACGGCACCAGCGCGCGCAGTGCCCCCACGCGCCGCGACGGCGTGCGATCCGGGATGGTCTTGCTCATCGGGTGCCCTCCTGCCATGCCCGCGCGGGTGTAGGCCCATGACGGTCTGCGGGCAAGGCGCGTTTCGTCCACCCCCTTTCCCCGCCCCCGAACCTGTGCCACGACTTGTCCCGCAGACAGGAGACCGCCCATGGATATCGAGATGATCGCCGCCGCCGCCGCCCGCGCCAAGGGTGAGGTCCTGCGGACCCCCCTGCTGACCTCGCCCTTTCTGGACGAGATCGCGGGCCGGCGGGTGTTCGTGAAGGCGGAATGCCTGCAACATACGGGATCGTTCAAGTTTCGCGGGGCATGGTCCGCCGTCTCGGCGCTGGATCCGGCCACACGGGCACGTGGGGTCATTGCGTTTTCGTCGGGCAACCATGCGCAAGGGGTCGCGCTGGCCGCCCGCCGCCACGATGCCCCCGCCGTGATCGTCATGCCCGCCGATGCGCCCGCGCTGAAGATCGCGAACACCCGCGCCCTGGGCGGCGAGGTCGTGCTCTACGACCGCTATTCCGAAAGCCGGGAGGAGATCGGCGAACGTCTGGCCGCCGAACGTGGACTGACGCTGATCCGCCCCTATGACGAACCGCAGGTGATCGCGGGACAGGGCACGATGGGCCTGGAGATCGCCGAACAGGCGGCCGAAATGGGGGTTCGCGCCGCCGATGTCCTTGTCTGCTGCGGCGGCGGCGGTCTGTCGGCGGGCACGGCATTGGCGCTGGAAGGCTCGTCCCTGCGGGTGCGCACGGCGGAACCGGAGGCGTTCGACGACATGGCCCGTTCCCTGGCCACGGGAACGCCGGTCGGCAACGCGCCCGCCACGTCGATCTGCGACGCGATCGTCACGCCCGAACCGGGGCGGCTGACCTTTCCCATCCTGCAGCGGCTGGCCGGTCCGGGCCTTGCGATCAGCGATGACGAGGCGCTGCGCGCGATGGCGCTGGCCTTCCAGCGGTTGAAGATCGTGGTCGAACCCGGCGGGGCCGTGGCCCTGGCCGCCGCCCTTTTCCGCCGCGACCGGATCGAGGGCGACGCCGTGATCTGCGTCGCCTCGGGCGGGAATGTGGATGCGGCGATGTTTGCGCGCGCGTTGACCACGCTGGACGGTTGACGGGCGAACCCGCAGGATTACCTCCCGAATTCTGTGACATAGCGAAAAAGCGAACCCATGGCCGACCTTATCCGTATCATCATCGCGATCCTGCTTCCGCCGCTGGGCGTCTTTCTGCAGGTGGGCTTTCGCGGGGCGTTCTGGCTGAACATCCTTCTGACGCTTCTGGGCTATATCCCCGGGATCGTGCATGCCGTATGGATCATCGCGAAACGCTAAGTCATATCACGGCAGGCCCCATGACCGTCACCATCGGCAAAGAAGATCCGCGCAGCCCCGACCTGGCACCGATGATGCAGCGGCATCACGACGCCATGCACGCGGACACGCCCCCCGGATCGAACCACATGCTGGACGCCAGCGGGCTGCATTCGCCGCAGATCGACTTCTATGTCCTGCGCGACAACGGCACGGCGCTTGGCATGGGCGCGCTGAAGCGGCTGGACGCCACCCATGCCGAGATCAAGTCGATGCATGTTCTGGCCGAAGCCCGGGGTCGCGGCCTTGCCCGCCAGATGGTCGTCTTTCTGCTGGACGAGGCGCGGGCCATGGGCATCACCCAGATCAGCCTTGAAACCGGCGCGCAGCCCAGCTTTCAACCGGCGCGCACCCTGTATCAGGCCTTCGGCTTCAACGAATGCCCCCCGTTCGGAAGCTATGCCCCCGATCCCGCCAGCACCTTCATGACCCGCCAGCTGTAGCGCCCTATGATAGATTGGGTTCTCGACCATTCTCCGTTCCTGATGTTCTGCGCGACGGCCATCACGTCCGTCGTGTGGATCATCTATCTTCAGGTGTTCCTGCGCAGCTATCTGCGGCAACGCCGGTCGATGATCCTGATCACCGCCGCGGGCGGGCGCGGAATGGAAAGCCATTGCATCGTGACGCAGTTGGGGTTGGAGCCGATTTCGATCCTCAGCGTCATTCTGGACGTGGCGGATGACACGACCAGCTTGCGCGCCGTGATCCCCGAACGCAACGAACTGATGGTCGATGAGGGGAACGAACAGACCCTGGCCACCAACCAGGGCCCGATGGCCGTTGGCACCATGCGCGACATCGGGCGGTTTTCGACCCTGTTGAAACGCGCCACCGACGACAACCCCGAAATCAGCGAGATGGGCGAGATCGTCCGCATCACCGTGACGATCGTCGCGGCCACCAGCGCCGGGCCGACCCTGACCGGCGCCGCCCGCAGCTTTGCCAAGGTCGTGGAGCAGTCGGGCCGCACGCGGATGCGCGGCATGACCGTGGAAACCCGGCAGTTGCACACGCGCAAGGATCGCCGTGCCCTGTTGGGGATCCTGACGCAGGATCTTCAGGACAACCGGGTTCCGACCACGAGGGCGTGACGCCAAGACACCCTCCCATCCCAACGGAAAAGGCCGAAGATGTCCCTCGATCTCCCCCCCGCCACGCGCCGCCATGTGCTGATCGGCCTTGCCGCCACCGCCCTGCCCATCCCCGTCTGGGCCGCGCCGGAGGATGTGCCGGAGGGTCTTGTCGCGGGGGGCGACACGACACCGGACGAATGGGGCATCGTCCAGCGGCAGGATCAAACCGAACGCATCGCCCGGATGCTGGACTGGGCCTCCGCCACGCGCAGCCGCGTCGTCTGGCCGGATGGCGGGGAATACTGGCTGGGCGAATATGGCAACACAGGCGACGCGGTCTATGCCAACTGGCATTGCCCGGGCATCTGCACCCTGCGCAGCCTGAAGACCGCGCCGACCGACGGGGACAGCTTCATTCGCCTGTCCGGTCAGACGGTGACAAACACGTCCATCACCGCCTCCACCCCCGCCGGCGTGACCGAGATCGAGGTCGGAACCACGCGCGACCTGCGCCCCGGCCATCTGGCGCTGATCGGCACGACAAAGACCATCGACACGGATTCGCGCGGTCAGGCCCGCGACGGCATCGTCTCGCGGGTGGAGGAGGTCCTGTCCCCCACCCGCGTTCGCCTGTCCGACGCGCTGCCCTTTCCCATCATGATCGGCACGAGCGAGGGCACGGTCGTGGACCGGGACGGCACCTTCCTGCGCGCCGACGGGCTGGCGATCGACGCGGCAGAGGCGCGCCACACCCTGCGCTTCACCACGGGGCGCGCCGCCGACAAGACGGCCCGCATCGTGGATTACGACCCCGAGCGGCAGACCCTGATCACCCATGGCAGCAACAACACCGTGCCGGACGAGGTGCGGCCGGGGGACCGGTTCGTCATCGAACGCGCCGCGTCGGTCCTGTTTTCCGCCCCCGCGTTCGTGGCGATCTCCGGTCTCGTTTTCATGCGCGAGGAACATCGGGTCACGAACCCGACCAAGGGCACGGCGGGATTCGTGGGCCTTGTGATGGCGCGGACCTCGGGCGCGGTGGTGGACCGGGTGGCGGTGGCCAACTTCTCCGCGTGCGGCATACGGACGGAATGGTGTTATGGCACCGACATGACGAATCTGCGGCTGACCGGAGCGAACCGGGTGTTCGACCGTTATGACGGCACGGGATACGGCCTGGCCATCTTCCAGTCGAGCTTCGGGCGGTTCGTGGACATCACCGGCCACCGCTGCCGCCGGCTGATCGATGTGGGGGGCACGCAAGGGGTGTCGTGGAACAACATCCTGCGCGACATCACCGCGTCGGGCGGGGGGATGGGGTTCGGCGGCGATGCGTTCTGGCCCGAAGGGGACCAGTTGGTGGAAGTGGCCGGATCGCATGGCGGCGCGGCGGGCACGCTCTATCAGAACATCTCCGGCCATGATGTGCAGGGCGTGCTGAACATCCGCGGCCTGAACGAAACGGCGCGCGGCCTTTACGGGCATGGGCGGATGGACCGGATGATCCTGATGCAATACGGCGGTTCCGGTCTTGTCGCCTCCGACATCCGATACGAGGACGGGGTGACCCAGCTTGGCCCCGCCGAAAACGCCCGCAATTACGAGGCGGGGGCCGATTGGCTGAACCGACGCCTGCGCACGGTCGTGCGGTTCCGCACCGACAATTACGGCAAGACCCGCCTGACCCGGATCGAGGGGGTGCAGGCCAACGGTCTTCAGCAGGCGGTGTTTCTGGGCTCGGGCGGCCGGGGAACGGTGGACAACCTGATCTATGGCGACATCGTCGTCACCACCGACAACGAAGGCGGGGCCTTCCCGGATTTCCACCTGTTCGGCGGGCAGGCCGAGGTGGGGCGCACCGTGATCGCCCTGAACACCCCCGTCATCCTGAACAGCGAGGCGTTCCCCAAGGCGCGCGTGGACCTGAACGGCGCCTAACCGGCGCGACGGTCTGGCGCCTTGCCCCTCCCCCCGTTTCGCCCCAAATGGTCAGGGGCAAGGGGGGATTCATGGGATACATCGTCGCCGCCGCCATTCTGGCGCTTCTGGTCATCGGCTTCACACGCCGCACGGTCGCGGTCATGGCGGGGCTGGTCGCGTTGATGTTCGCCAGCGTCGCCATCTATCTGGCCCATCAACGGGCCGCGCAGCGCGACGTTGCGGACCGGAACGCGCGCCTTGTGACCGAGGTCGTGTTCGACACCACCTGCCCGCCCCTGACCCCGCTGCGTCTGATCCTCGACAACACCTCGGGCCTGCGGCTGGATGCGGTGACGTTTGATCTTGCCGGATACCGCGAAGGCTACAGCGTCCCCCTCTATCGCAGCCGCGACGTTTTTTCCGATCGGATCGTGCCGGCGGGCGCGGTCTGGGCCGATTGCCACCCCCTGCCCGAGGCCATTCGCGGCACCGATGTCACGCCCTTGGCCGAAAACCCGCCCGAAACCCTGGTCTGGACCGTGCAGAACCTGCGCGGCACGTTCGGCCAATAGCGGACCACGCATGAAAATTCGCGCCCCTGTCGGAACTTTCGGGCGGGGTCGCGCGCTGTCCTCGTGAACGGGCACCGGCCCGGCAATGAAAGGACACAAGATGCGCGAACGGTTCGCAAGTGGTTTGGACGACAAGGCAGCCAAGGTCTCGATCGAGGCGTTGCAGACCAACCTGAGCATGGTGATCGACCTTCAGCTGTCGGTGAAGCAGGCGCATTGGAACCTGCGCGGCAACAACTTCATCGGCGTCCACGAACTTCTGGATTCCGCCTATACCAACCTCAGCGATATTCTGGACACCATCGCGGAACGCTGCGTCATTCTGGGCGGCACGCCGATCGGCACGTCGCAGCATGTGGCAAAGGAAACGCCACTCGCCCCCTATCCCACCGACATCATCGCGGTGAAGGATCACGTCAAGGAGCTGACCGAACGCTACAAGCAAGTGGCGGCATCGCTGCGCGAAGCGATCGACACCACCAGCGAGGCGGGCGACGAGGACACCTCGGACCTGTTCACCGGGGCCAGCCGGACGGTTGACAAGGATGCGTGGTTCATCGGCTCGAACTCCGAAGGGAACTGAGGGCGGCTTCGCCGTGACGGAAACGCCCGCAGCGATGCGGGCGTTTTTTATGGGTAATAGGTGATCCGGGGGCATCCCTCCACAATCTCCACCCCCGCCCGAACGCGAAAGACCCGCCGGATCAGCTCCGCCGTAAGAACGTCCGCAGGCGGGCCTATGGCGGCGATGCGTCCACCCTCCATCACCAGAATCCGGTGACAGAACATCGCCGCATGGTTCAGATCGTGCAGCGCGATCACGGTCGTCAGCCGCAAGGTCGCAAGCAACCGCAGCAGATCGAACTGATGGGCGATGTCCAGATGGTTGGTGGGTTCGTCCAGAAGAATCTCCTGCGGATCCTGGGCCAGCGCGCGGGCGATCTGGATGCGCTGCTGCTCCCCCCCCGACAAGGTGTGCCAATCCTGATGGCGATGCGCCGTCATTCCCACGCGCTCCAACGCGTCGGACACCGCCGCCTCATCCCCCGCGGTCCACGCCGTGAAGGGGCCGCGGCGTGGCAGGCGACCCAGCCGCACCACATCCACCGCAGCCATGCGCAAACTCGTCTCGCTTTTCTGCGCCACGACGGCCAGACGCCCCGCCAACTGGCGACGCGGCATGTCGGCCACCGCCACGCCTTCCAGCGTGACCCGGCCCGTCGCAGGGCGGCGGCTGCCCGCCATCAGGCGCAACAGGCTTGACTTGCCCGATCCGTTCGGCCCGAGGATCCCCAGAATCTCCCCCGTCTGCACGTCGAAGGTCACATCGTGCAGGATGGCGTGTGTGCGATGGGCAAAGCCCAGATGGCGGACCTGAAAGCTCATCCCCGTCGCGTCCCCAGCAGAATAAGGGTGAAGACCGGGGCCCCGAACAACGCGGTCACGACCCCAATGGGCACCACCTGCCCCGGCACGATGATGCGCGACAGGATATCGGCCAGCACCATGAAGATCGCCCCCGCCCCGACGCAGGCCGGAAGCAGGCGCATGTGGTCGGCCCCCGTCAGGAACCGCACCGCATGGGGCACGACCAGACCCACGAAGCCCACCGCCCCCACAAGGCTGACCATCACGCCGGTCATCAATGCGGTCACGGCGAACAGAATGACCCGCAGCCGCCCGACCGCCACGCCCAGACTGGCCGCCGCCTCCTCGCCAAAGGCGAAGGCGTCCAGCGCGCGGGCGTGGCGCAGGCACAGGGCGAGCCCCAGGACCACCACCGGCACCGCCACCCAGACGTCGGGCCACCGGATGCCACCAAGCCCGCCCAGCAACCAGAACATCACCCCCCGCGCCTGTTCGGCGCTGGCCGATGTGGTGACGATGAACGAGGTGGCCGCGTTGAAAAGTTGCGATCCGGCGATACCGGCAAGGATGATCCGCTCGATCCCGCCGCCCGCGCCCTGCGCCAGCAGGACGACGAAGGCGAAGGCCGCCACGGCCCCCACCAGCGCGCCCATCGACAGGCCGATCGTCCCCGCGCCCACGCCCAGCACCATGACCGCCACCGCCCCGGTCGACGCCCCTGCCGAAATCCCAAGGAGATAAGGCTCGGCCAGCGGATTGCGCAGCAGCGCCTGCAACACCGCCCCCGAAAGGGCCAGCGCACCCCCGCAGCAGGCCGTGACGATCGCGCGGCTGAGGCGATAGTGCCAGATGATCCCCGCCTCCATCCGGTCCACCGGCAGATCGGTGCCGATCACACCGTTCGACACCGCCGCGAACACCGCGCGCAAGGGAATGGGGGCCTCCCCCACGGATACGGCCAGCGCCATGGTCAGGACCAGCGCCGCCCCCCCCGCCAGGATGACCGCCATCCAGCCAAGATGGCCCTTGGTCATGGGGCGAGGTCCATCCCGCGCAGGGCCGCCGCCAAGGTGTCGATGGCGTCGAAGGTGCGGATGGTTCCGTTCATTCCCTGCGCGTCCATCACCACGATCCGGCCCTCGCGCACCGCCGTGATGTTGCGCGCGACGGGATCGGTTTCCAGAAACTGCCGTTTGGAGGCGGCGCTGTCGGCGGCATAGCGGCGGCGGTCCATCTCGCCCAGCACGATCACGTCGGGATCGGCGGCGGCGATGGTTTCCCAGCCCACCAGCGGCCATTCCTCGTTCGAGGTGATGACGTTCGTCAGGCCGACCACCTTCGACATATATCCCGGCGCACCCAACGCCCCGGCGACATAGGCCTCGCCGTCGATTTCGGGGCTGGAGAACCAGTAGACCACCTTCACATCCCGGCCCGCCCCCACCGCGGCGCCTTCGGCCTCCGCCTCGCGGGTCCGCAGGGCCGCAGTCAGGGCGGCGCCCCGGTCGGGAACGGCGAAGATCGCCGCCATCTCGTCAACGGTGCGATAGATGAGGTCCGTCGTCCACGCCACCTCCCGCGCGCCGTCCCCCGTGCTGAAATCCGATTTCGCGCATTCGCCGGGGTTCACATAGACGGGCAGCCGGAAATCGTCGAACTGCTCCATGCTGGCCACACGCCCGCTTCCGGGTTCGACATCGGCATACCATTCGGTCATCACCAGATCGGGACGAACGGACAGGACGGATTCGAAACTGGGGCTGCCGCTTTCCGACAGGTGGGGAATGCCCGCATCATCTTCGGCAATCGCGGCCGGAAGCGGCCCGATCCAGATCGCCGTGCCCGCGATGGACGGGGCCAGACCCAGGGTATAGGCGATTTCGGTCATGCCCTGACCCATCGACACGGCCCGGGTCGGCGCGGCCTCGAATGTCAGGGTGCGGCCGCAGTTCTCGATGGTGACGGGGGCCGCAAGGGCGGGGGTGGACAACAGGCCGACCAGAAGCGGCGGAAGCAGGATGCGCATCGTCATTCTCCTCGATGCGCCCACCGCACATCGCATATGGGACAGGGCCGGATCGTTCCGGCTGACGGCAGGTCTCCTGACTCGCGTCCGTTGCGTGGCACGCCTTCCCGCCGATGGCAGTGGCCGGCCCTTGGGCCATGTGCGACGCGGCCGCCTACAGTTGCGGGGGCAGTTGCGGACTTCACCGCATTCCCTTTTGATCCCGTGAGGGAACCGTCGCCCTTGGGGTTAGGGGGTCCGGCGGCCCCTGTCAATCTTGGGGAAAGTCCAGATCGTCCAGCTCGTGATATTCGGCGCCGTCGGGGCGAAGCAGGGATTGATAGAGAACCAGCCGCTCTGCCGCCGCCTGCCCCACGGGCCGGGCGGCTCGGCCAAGCGCGGAGGCCAGCCGTTCCGCCTCCGCACCCGTCAGGGTGCCGTGGCGCGCGACGGTGATGTGCGGGCGAAACCGGCGGCGCGGCAGGTCCAGCCCCGCCTGCCGCAAGCGGCGGGCCAAGGCGTCATGCAGGTCGATCAAGGCAGGCTCCGGCACCACATGGACCACCACCGCGCCCGAGGCCAGCGTGTCCAACGCGCCCAAGGTCAGGGTCACGGGGCGCAGGGGAAGGGTTGCGACATCCTCCCACGCCTCGGCCAGAACGGCGTCCCGCACCTCGCCCAGAAAATGCAAGGTCAGGTGCGGGGTATCGACGGCCCGCGTATTGGGCAGGTCAGTCAGCGGGTCCAGCACCGCCGCCAGCGCCTCGGGCACCGGGATGGCAAGGAAGGCCCGCATCCGGGTTAGCCGATGCGGTAGTTCGGGCTTTCGCGCGTGATGGTCACGTCATGAACGTGGCTCTCGCTCAGCCCGGCATTGGTGATGCGCACGAATTCGCATTTCGACCGCATATCCGCGACCGTCGCGTTGCCGGTATAGCCCATGGAGGCGCGAAGACCCCCGACCAGTTGGTGGATCACCGCGCCCGCCGGACCCTTGTAGGGCACCTGCCCCTCGATCCCCTCGGGCACCAGCTTGTCAGAGGCGGCGTCTTTCTGGAAATACCGATCGGCGGAGCCACGGGCCATGGCACCCAGACTTCCCATGCCACGATAGGATTTGTAGCTACGCCCTTGATAAAGAATGACTTCCCCAGGGCTTTCATCGGTGCCGGCAATGGCCGATCCCACCATCGCACAGCTTGCGCCCGCCGCGATGGCCTTGGCGAAATCGCCCGAGAACTTGATGCCGCCATCGGCGATGACGGGCACGTCGCCCGCCGCGCGGGAGGCGTCCATGATCGCCGTCAGCTGCGGCACGCCCACACCCGCCACGATCCGCGTGGTGCAGATGGAGCCGGGGCCGATCCCCACTTTCACTGCATCCGCGCCCGCATCGATCAGCGCCCGGGTCGCGGCCGCCGTTGCCACGTTCCCCGCCACGACCTGAATGTCGGACGAGATCGCCTTGATCCGCGCCACCGCCTTCGCCACACCTTCGGAATGGCCGTGCGCGGTGTCGATCACCACCATGTCCACACCCGCATCGATCAGCGCCTCGGACCGCTCGAACCCTGCATCGCCGACCGTGGAGGCCGCCGCCACGCGCAGTCGCCCCAGATCGTCCTTGCAGGCGTTGGGGTTCAGCACCGACTTCTCGCTGTCCTTCAGCGTCAGCAGGCCCGTCAGCTTGCCCATGCCGTCCGTGACCAGCAGTTTTTCGATCCGGCGGGCCTTCATCAGGTCGATCGCCGTCGCACGGTCCGCCGGTTCCTGCAAGATCGCGAGGTTGTCCGAGGTCATCATCACCGACACCGGCGTCTTGTCGTCCGAGGCGAACCGCATGTCGCGGTTCGTCACGATGCCCACGACGCGGCCCATCTCGTCCACCACCGGAAAGCCCGTGACGTTGTAGCGTTCGCACAGCGCCTTGGCGTCGGCCAGCGTCTGGTTGGCGCGCAGCGTGATGGGGTTATAGACGATGCCGCTTTCGAACCGCTTCACGCGGCGAACCTCATCGGCCTGTTTCGCGATGTCGAGGTTGCGGTGAACCACTCCCATGCCGCCCGCCTGCGCCATGGCGATCGCCATGCGCGCCTCGGTCACGGTATCCATGGCCGAGGACAAAAGCGGGATGTTCAGCCGGATCGCCTTGGTGACGAAGGTGGACACATCGGCATCCGACGGCAGGACCGAGCTGGCTGCGGGAACAAGAAGAACATCGTCGAAGGTGAATGCCTCGCGAATCTCCATGGGGTATCTCCTTGGGAGGGTTCGTTTGACGGTTCCCTGTTTCACGCCCTTACAAAGAGGTCAAGCACCCAGTTTGGCCAACCGCGCATCCCGCAGCCGCGCGAAATCGTCGCCCGCATGATAGGAGGAGCGCGTCAGCGGCGTGGCCGACACCATCAGGAAGCCCTTGCCATAGGCCGCCTTCTCGTAGCTGGCGAATTCCTCGGGCGTGACGAACCGGTCCACGCGGTGGTGCTTGGGCGTCGGTTGCAGATATTGCCCGATGGTCAGGAAATCGATGTCGGCGGCGCGCATGTCGTCCATGACCTGCCGCACCTCGACCCCATTCTCACCCAGACCCACCATGATGCCGGATTTGGTGAAAATGGTCGGATCCATCTCCTTCACGCGCTGCAACAGGCGCAGCGAATGGAAATACCGCGCGCCCGGGCGCACCTCGAGGTAAAGGCTCGGGACGGTTTCCATGTTGTGGTTGAACACGTCCGGCTTCGCCTCGACCACCTTTTCCACGGCGGAGGGCGCGCATTTCAGAAAGTCCGGCGTCAGGATCTCGATCGTGGTGGTGGGCGAACGGTGACGGATCGCGCGGATCGTCTGGGCGAAATGCTCCGCCCCGCCATCGTCCAGATCGTCGCGATCGACCGAGGTGATGACGACGTGGTTCAGACCCAGCTTCGCCACCGCATGGGCCACGCGGCCCGGTTCGAACGCGTCGAGGCTTTGGGGTTTGCCGGTCGCCACGTTGCAGAAGGTGCAGCCGCGTGTGCAGATCTCGCCCATGATCATCATGGTGGCGTGGCCCTGGCTCCAGCACTCGCCCACGTTGGGGCAGCCCGCCTCCTCGCACACCGTGACCAGCCGGTTTTCCTTGATGATGTCGCGCGTCGCCTTGTATCCGGCCGAGGTCGGGGCCTTCACCCGGATCCAGTCCGGCTTCTTGGGTTGGGCATTGTCGGCGCGATGCGCCTTTTCAGGGTGGCGCTGGTCCGGGATCTTGAGGTCACGCACGGCGGGGCTTCCCTTCGAAAAAGTGGTCCGCATCACATATGTCGAACGCCCCCCGCGCGCAACCTTGATGGGCGGGCCAGTTGGGTTTACCTTGCGCGCGGGGAGGAGTAGTCGGTCCGCAAGGACCACAACTCCAGAGGATGACACGATGCAAACGGGCGTTAAGCTGCCTTCCGTCAACTTCAAGACCCGCGTGCGGGACGAGTCCATCGAAGGGCCGAATCCCTTCCGGTGGGAGATGAAGACCACCGCCGATTATTTCGCGAACAAGCGCGTCGTGCTGTTCGCCCTGCCCGGCGCGTTCACGCCCACCTGCTCCACCTATCAACTTCCGGGGTTCGAGAACGGGTTCGAGGATTTCCGCGCGGCCGGTGTCGATGACATCTATTGCCTGTCGGTCAACGATGCCTTCGTGATGAACCAATGGGCCAAGGCCCAGGGCCTGCAGAACGTGAAGGTCATCCCCGACGGATCGGGCGAATTCACCCGCCGCATCGGAATGCTGGTGGCCAAAGACAACCTCGGTTTCGGCCAACGTTCGTGGCGCTATGCCGCCGTCGTCAACGACGGCGTGGTGGAGGCGTGGTTCGAAGAACCGGGCCTGTGCGACAATTTCGGCGAAGATCCGTATGGGGAATCCTCACCCGAAACCGTGCTGGCCTGGCTGCGCGATCAGCAAAACGCCAAAGCCGCCTAAACGAAAGGCGCCCCGCGGGGCGCCTTTTTCATTCGATCCGCGTCATCCGATCATCGGCCCTCGGCCATAACGTTCGGCGTAGTGGCGGCGCAACCGCTCCAACCCGATGCGCAGGACCACCTTGCCCGACCGCGCGGCCCAGCCCATCCGCTTTTCGCACTGCTCCAGCCCTTCGAGATAGCAGCAGACGCGCAGGACCACGTCGCCCAGACCCGGCCCCAGATCGCGCAACGCGCCCGCCACCCGTTCCCGCGCCGCCGCCGGCCCACGCCCATCCGCGTCGCCGCCCGTGCTGCGCGCGCCGCCATCCAGAAACCGCTCCCAGTTCTGGGTGGTGGCGGAGGCCATCTGCGCCAATTCGAAATCCTCACGCAGGCGTTCCGCCGCCATGACCAGTTCGGGGGGAAGGAAGGGCTTGCCATCCTTGTCCAACCGCCGACCCATAACCGCCACCGGCGTTTCCGCCTGACCGTATCGGGGCAGCCGTTCCGCCGCATCCGCGCCCGCCCAATCGAACCCCGCCGGCGCTTCGGCCAACCCCGCGCGCAGCTGCGCCTTGCCCGCATTCGCGATGACATAGGTGCTGATCCGCCCCGCCGTGCGGCAGGCGATCCAGTCCTTCAGGATCAGCGCCTCGGCCACCGCGCGGTCAATCACGGCCAGACGCTGCGGGTCCACCCCCGGCAGCTCCCGCAGCACCACCGCCTTGTCCATGCCCGCGGCGAAGGCCAAAACCGTCTGCGGCTCGGCCATGCGGCGCAGGGCGCGAACGGCCTCCACCTCAAGACGCAGGTCGGTGGATGCGGGGCGGGATTGGGCGATCATCTCGGGCGCTTTCTTGTTCGGGGTCAGACGGGTCAGGGCCGCATCCATCAGCGGATCGTCGCGGCGGTTTTCGTATCGGCGGATCTGCCGCATCACGGTCGAGGCGTGGATCCCCTCCCGCCGCGCCAGTGCCCGCAGCGAAAGCCCCCCCTCCACATGATCGAGGTAAAGGCGGGCGGCGGCCGGAATCCGGTCGGTCGGCAGTGTGTCGAAAGCAGTGAGCTGGCCCATATGTCCTCGCAGATCGTAGTGGCCTTCTTTTCGCCACAATGTGACCTATGGCGTGAGATGGTTACCGGACTGTTAACAGCGCCGGGCACCCTCGATACTTTCCGACAATCGTCAATTTACACGCGGTGCAGCGCGCGGTGATCGGGCGAAAACGCAACACCCCTTCCGATGCGTCATGATCGCAGCTGCCACATTGGAGACACAACTATGACCGATTTCCGCGCCATCCTCGCCACTCTTCGCCGCCCCCGCCTGCTGATCCGCGCGGCCCGCCTGGGCATGGAGGATTACCGGCGCGACCGCGACCTCGGTCGCCTGACGGACTGTCCCACCCCCGAATCGGCCCTGCCCCGTCTTCTGGAGCAGGAGGATCTGTTGGAACGGACCCGCCTGTCGGGCGATGCCGCCTATTCCGTGACCCGCCATGTGGAGGTGATGATCGCCCTTATGGCCGAAGCCCGTATGCAGCCGCGTTCGGCCCCGGCCCTGACGCTCGTCTGACCCCTTGCGCGGACGGGGGTTTGCGCCTAATGGCGGGACATGACCCAGCATGACCGCCTTCTCATCATCGACTTCGGCTCGCAAGTCACGCAACTGATCGCGCGGCGTCTGCGCGAACTGAACGTCTATTGCGAAATCCACCCCTTCAACAAGGTCGACGACGCCTTTCTGGCCGAGTTCGCGCCGAAGGCCGTGATCCTGTCCGGGGGCCCCGCATCGGTCTTTGCCGAGGGCGCGCCCATGCCGCCCGCTTCGGTCTTCGATCTGGGCGTGCCGATGCTGGGCATCTGCTATGGCCAGCAGGTTATGATGCATTGTCTGGGCGGCAAGGTGGAACGCGGCCACGGCACCGCCGAATTCGGCCGCGCCTTCGTCACCCCGCCCGAAGGCCGCATTCCCCTGCTGGAAGGGTGGTTCGCCGATGCCGACGGGCGCGAGCAGGTGTGGATGAGCCATGGCGACCACGTCTCCGCCCTTGCGCCGGGGTTCGAGGTCTATGGCACGTCCCCCAACGCGCCGTTCGCCATCACGGCGGATCTGGACCGGAACTTCTTCGCCGTGCAGTTCCACCCGGAGGTGCACCACACCCCCCGCGGCGCCAAGTTCTTCGAGAATTTCGTGCGTCTGGCCGGGTTCACCGGCGACTGGACGATGGGCGCCTATCGTGAGGAAGCGATCCGCAAGATCCGCGAACAGGTGGGCGACCAGAAGGTCATCTGCGGCCTGTCCGGCGGCGTCGATTCGTCGGTCGCGGCGGTCCTGATCCATGAGGCGATCGGCGATCAGCTGACCTGCGTTTTCGTCGATCACGGCCTGCTGCGTCAGGGCGAGGCGGAGCAGGTCGTGACGATGTTCCGCGATCATTACCACATGCCGCTGATCCATGCCGACGAATCGGACCTGTTCCTTGGTGAGCTTGACGGCCAATCGGACCCGGAAACGAAGCGCAAGATCATCGGACGCCTGTTCATCGACGTGTTCCAGAAACACGCGGCCGAGGTGGGCGGCGCGACCTTCCTGGCCCAGGGCACGCTTTATCCCGACGTGATCGAATCGGTCTCGTTCTCGGGCGGGCCGTCGGTCACCATCAAGTCGCACCACAATGTCGGCGGCCTGCCGGAGAAGATGGGCCTGAAACTGGTCGAACCGCTGCGCGAACTGTTCAAGGACGAAGTTCGCGCCCTTGGCCGCGAGCTTGGCCTGCCCGAAAGCTTCATCGGACGCCACCCCTTCCCCGGCCCCGGCCTCGCCATTCGCTGCCCCGGCGAAATCACGCGCGAAAAGCTGGAAATCCTGCGGAAAGCGGACGCCGTCTATATCGACCAGATCCGCCGTCACGGCCTTTATGACGACATCTGGCAGGCCTTCGTCGCGATCCTGCCGGTGCGCACGGTGGGCGTGATGGGCGACGGGCGGACCTATGATTTCGCCTGCGCCTTGCGGGCGGTCACCTCGGTCGACGGGATGACGGCGGATTACTTCCCGTTCAGCCACGACTTCCTGGGTGAGACCGCAACGCGGATCATCAACGAGGTGCCGGGCATCAACCGCGTCACATATGACATCACGTCAAAACCCCCCGGCACGATCGAGTGGGAATGACAGGCACCACCGCCGCTGCCTAGACGCCGTCAGGGACGATCCCTGACGGCGTTTTTCATCGCGCCACGATCATCTGCATGGCTGCGGCCCCGATATCGGCCATTGCCTCGTCCTTCTGGGCCAGACCGACCGTCGTATCCGCGATGAACATCGTCACCGTGACCGGCGCCCCCTCCGGCGGGCCGACCATGGCCACCAGCGCGCGCGAGGTGCGGCCATTGCCGGATTTGTCCACCACATCCCACCCCGCCGGAACCAAGGGGCGCAACAGCGCCCCCGTCACCGCGCCGGGCCGCATCCATTCGGCCAGTTGCGCCCGCGAGCCCGGGCTCAACACGTCGCGGGTCAACATCAGGTCCATCCAACGGGCCGCCGCCTGCGGGGTGGTCGTATCGCGAGCGTCCCCGGGGGCAACCTCGTTCAGCGTCGGCTCCGTCCGGTCCGAGCGGGTCACCCCATCCCCGATGCCGCGCAGAAACGCCGTCACTGCATTCGGCCCACCCAGCCGATGGAACAACAGGTTGGCGGCGGTGTTGTCGCTCTGGTCCAGGGCGGCAAAACAAAGATCCCCGATGGACATGTCCGCCCCCACATGCGCGGCGGTCACCGGGGCCCAGTCCAAGATGTCATCCGCCGCAATCAGCACATCTTCCGCCAGCGACACGTCCCCCTGATCCACCCGCGCCAGAACGGCACCGCAGATCGGCACCTTCACCGCGCTGGTCATCGGAAACCTTTCATCCGCACGGTGGCCGAACACCCAATCCGCGCCCTGAACCACGACCCCGATCCGCGCGTCGAGGCGTGATTCCCAGTGATCGATTCGCGAGGTCAGCGCGACCTCGGGCATTTGGGCGGCGGCGGGCAGCGCGGCGCAGGCCAGCACCATCATCGCGTGGAAAAGACGCATCTCATCTCCTATCAATATATCTTGTAAGGATGGCTTTACGCCGCCCAACCGGCGCTTTGCAGGCGACAAAAACTCGATTGTCGCATAAGATCCTCTCATGCGTGATCGCCCGGACATTCCTCTCAACGCCCTGCGCACGTTCGAGGTGGCCGCCCGTCAAGGCAGCTTTACCCGCGCGGCGATCGAATTGCGGGTGACCCAGGCGGCCGTCAGCCACCAGATCGCCCGGCTGGAGGATGCCTTGGGCGTTGCGCTGTTCCGGCGCACCCCGGCGGGGCTGGTGCTGACGGATGCGGCGCAGACGATCTTTCCCGTGATGGAGCACAGTCTGGACGCGATGGCCCGCGCGCTGGACCGTGTCGCGGGCGGGCGGCACGAGGTTCTGAACCTCGGCGTCGTCACGACCTTCGCCACCGGATGGCTGATCCCACGGCTAAGCGCGTTCGAACGCGACCATCCGGGCATCGCCCTGCGCCTGTCCACCCACAACAACCGCGTGGAGATCGCGCGCGAGGGGTTGGACGCCGCCATCCGGTTCGGCACGGGACGTTGGCCGGGCGTCGCAGCCGTTCCGATCTGCGAGGCCCCCATGACCCCGCTCTGCGCGCCCGCGATGGGGCAGCTTCCCTTGACGGAGCTTGGACATCACCGGCTGCTGCGCAGTTTTCGCGCCGACGAATGGCCCCGGTGGTGCGCGGCGGCGGGCGTGCCCTGCCCACCTTTGACCGGCCCGGTTCTGGACAGTTCCGTCGCGCTGGCCGACCTTGCGGCGGCGGGCCACGGAATGGCACTTCTGCCGCTGCCGATGTTTCAGGACGCGCTGGCGGCGGGGCGTCTGGTCCGCCCCTTCGCCGCGACCGTGACCCTTGGCAGCTACTGGCTGACCACCCCCGAAGATCGGCGAATGCCCCCCGCCGCCCTGAGCCTGCTGAACTGGATGCGCGCCCGAATGGGCTGAAGGGCATTGGCTTTCGCCCCGCCCTGCCCTATACCCGCCGTCATTCGCATGGACCCGGTGCAAGCCCGGGTGGCTATTCCGGCCGCCGATCCGCCGGACAACGCAGTTCAAGACGCGTATTTTCATCATTATGCACAGCCAACGCATCTATATGCGCCAATGGCAGGAAAACCCCATTCGGGAAATTCTGGCCGGTGCCGTCGCCACGTTCGCCCTCATCCCCGAGGTCATCGCCTTTTCCTTCACCGCCGGCGTCGATCCCGCGGTCGGCCTGTATGCCTCGTTCGTCATCAGCATCATCATCGCGGTGTTCGGCGGGCGTCCGGCCATGATCTCGGCCGCCGCCGGGTCGGTCGCGCTGGTCGCGGCCCCCTTGGTGCGCGATTACGGGGTGGAATATCTGTTTGCCGCGGGCCTTCTGGCCGGGGCGATCCAGATCCTGTTCGGCGTTGCGCGCCTGTCGACGCTTCTTCGCTACGTCTCAAACTCGGTGCGGACCGGATTCGTCAACGCGCTGGCGATCCTGATCTTCGCGGCGCAGCTTCCCCATATCCTGAATGCGGGGGCGGCGGGCTATGCCGTCATGGCGGCGGGGCTGGCGATCATCTATCTGGTGCCGCGCCTGACGACGATCATCCCGTCACCCCTGATCTGCGTCATCGTCCTGACGTTCGCCTGCTGGGCCATCGGCCTGGACGTGCCGCGCGTGTCCGAACTTGGCCGCCTGCCCGAAGGGCTGCCCGTCTTTGCCCTGCCGGACGTTCCGGTCGATCTGACCTTGCTGGGCATCATCGTCACGCCCGCCATCGCCATCGCCATGGTGGGCCTGCTGGAATCGCTGATGACCGCCGGCGTGGTGGACGACCAGACCGGCACCCCCTCGGACAAGAACGCCGAGGCGCGGGGCCTTGGACTGGCCAATGTCGGGGCCAGCCTGTTCGGCGGCATCGCAGGGTGCGGCATGATCGGGCAGACCATCTCCAACGTGAAATACGGCGGGCGGGGGCGGCTTTCGACCATGGCGGCGGGGGTGGTTCTTCTGGGCCTCATGACCGTGGTGGGCGATCTGGTGGCGGCGGTGCCGGTGGCGGCGCTGGTGGCGATCATGATCATGGTGTCGATCGACACGTTCGACTGGGGCTCGCTTGCCCGGCTGCGGGCCACGCCGCGCCTGTCGAACCTTGTGATGCTGGCCACCGTGGCCGTGACCGTGACGACCCACGACCTGTCGCTGGGCGTTCTTGCAGGTGTGCTGCTCAGCGGCGTGTTCTTTGCCGCCAAGGTGTCGCGGATGCAGCGGATCACGCGTGACGGCGACACCTATTTTGTTGAGGGACAGGTCTTCTTCGCCTCCGCCGATGCGTTCGTGGAGGCGTTCGACCCGCTGGCCCATGACGGTCCCGTCACCATCGACCTGAGCGGGGCGAACATCTGGGACATCACCGCCGCGCAGGCCGTCGCCAAGGTGCAGGACCGCTTCGCGCGCCACGACCTGCCGGTGCACGTGGTCGGAATGCACGGCCTGCCCGGCGTCACCCTGCGCATCTGACATGGGCGCGCGGGGGCCGGTCCGCCCGGCCCCCACGCGTGATCAGGGCATGTCGATCTCGGCCCCGTTCCCCAGACGGCGGACCCGCACGGTCTGGATCGCGCGGCCCTGAACCTCCACCATCTCGAACGACATGTCGCCGATCACGATAACCTCGCCCGCCTCGGGCAACCGCCCCAGCGACCAGAGGATATAGCCCGCGAGGGTCGAGAACCGCTCGGCCTCGTCGGCCAGTTCGGCATCCAGCATCTGTTCCGCGCGGTGGATGTCGATCCAGCCGCTCAGAAGCCAGGCGTCCTCCTCCACGGTCGCGACCAGAGGTTCGTCGTTTTCGTCGGGGAATTCGCCCGCGATCGCCTCAAGGATATCGGTCGGAGTGGCGATCCCCTCCAGCGTGCCGAACTCGTCCAGGATCACCGCCAGCTGCACCGGCGATTTCCGCAGCCGCTCCATCAGGCGCAGCGCGCTCAGGCTTTCATGCACCACCAGGGGTTCGCGCACCGATCCCGTCAGGTCGATCCGCCCTTGCGTCAGCAGGTCGCGCAGCAGATCGCGGGCCAGGGCCACGCCGACGAAATCCTCGATCCGCCCGCGCGACAGCAGGAACCGCGAATGCCCCTTGGTCAGGATCTGTTCGCGCAGCGTCGCCTCATCCGCGTTCAGGTCCAGCCAGTCCACCTCGTTTCGCGGGGTCATGACCGACGTGGCGGGGCGTTCGGCCAGCAGAAGGACCGAGCGGATCATGTCCTTCTCCTCCGGTCCGAAGATCGCCTGCTGTTCGGCGTGGCGCGCCATGGCATCGGCCGATCCGCCAAGCTCTTCCCCCTTGCGGCCGCCCAGAAGGCGCAGAACCGCGCCCGCCGTCCGTTCGCGCAGATCGCCCGTGGTCAGAACCTGTTCGCGGTTGCGACGCGCGATCTGGTTCAACGCCTCGATCCCGACCGAGAAGCCGATCGCGGCATAGAGATATCCCTTGGGAATATGGAACCCGAACCCTTCGACAATCAACGAGAAGCCGATCATCATCAGGAAGCCGAGGCACAGGATCACCACCGTCGGGTGGCGCGAAACGAAAGCCATCAGCGGTTTGGCCATCAGCATCATCACGCCCACGGCGATGATCACCGCGATCATCATGACCGACAGGTGCTGCACCATGCCCACGGCGGTGATCACGCTGTCCAGCGAGAAGACCGCATCCAGAACCACGATTTGCACCAGAACCTGCCAGAAAACGGCATGGACCGGATTGGTCTGCTTTTGATGCGACTGTCCTTCCAGCCGTTCGTGCAGCTCCATCGTGCCCTTGAACAGAAGGAACAGGCCGCCGAAGATCAGGATGAGGTCGCGCCCCGAGAACGGATGCCCGAACAGCGTGAACAGCGGGTTCGTCAGCGTCACGATCCACGCGACCGAGGCCAGAAGGCCAAGACGCATCACCAGCGCCAATGTCAGACCGATCTGCCGTGCCCGGGCCCGTTGATGCGGCGGCAGCTTGTCCGCCAGAACCGCAATGAAGACGAGGTTGTCGATCCCCAGCACGATTTCCAGAACGATCAGCGTGGCCAGTCCGGCCCACGCGGCGGGGTCGGACATCCATTCAAAGAACACGGGCAAACTCCATCAGATATGCAAAAAAGCGCGGTCCCGCTGGGCGGGCCGCGTGTCTCCGGTGTCGGAGAGGGTCAGGACGACGTCGCTCGCCCTCGGGCGGGACGTCATCCGAACTTCGGGACGGGTCGGTCATGCCCCGGCCCCCGGCGCATGGCGGCGGGGAAACGGGCCGATTCTGTGACAAGATCGTCGGGGCATCGGTCGCTTATATACGCTATCCGACGCGGTGCATTCTTTTTTTCGCCGGCGGGGCCGCGCGCAACACCAGATATCCGATCGTGCCCGCAACAAGCGACCCCAGCAGAATGCCGATCTTCGCTTCGTCCTGCAGGACGGGATCGCCGAACGCCAGAAGCGAGATGAACAGGCTCATCGTGAATCCGATGCCGCACAGAAGCGAGGTGCCCACCATCTGCATCCATGTCGCCCCCGACGGCAGCCGCACGACGCCGGTTTTCACCAGCACAAGGACCGAACCGAAAATACCGATCACCTTGCCCAAGGCCAGCCCCAGCGCCACACCCAGCGTGACGGGGGCGACCAGCGTCTCCGGCCCCAGCCCCACAAAGCTGACGCCCGCATTGGCAAAACCGAACACGGGCACGATCAGAAAGGCCACCGGCCGTTGCAGGATATGTTCCAGATAATGCAGCGGGCTTTCGGAATGCTGCGCCTCGGGCGTGGCGGGGGTGCGTTTGATCGGCACGCACAGCGCCAGGATCACACCCGCCAGCGTGGCATGGACACCCGAGCGAAGCGTGAAGAACCACAGGATCAGACCCAAAATGACATAGGGCAGGATCCGGCGCACGCCCATCCGGTTGATCGCAAGAAGCGCCACGATGGTCACGGCCGCCAGCGCCAGATCGATCATCGAAATCTCGGCGGTGTAGAACAGCGCGATGATGACCACCGCCCCCAGATCGTCGATGATTGCCAGCGCGGCCAGAAACACCTTGAGCGAGACCGGAACCCGCGGCCCCAGAAGCGACATCACCCCAAGCGCGAACGCGATGTCGGTGGCCGAAGGAATGGCCCAACCATGCGCCGCCGGCGTGCCGAGGTTGAAGATCAGGAAGAACATCGCGGGCACGATCATGCCCGCCGCTGCCGCCGCCCCCGGCAGGATGCGCCGGGGCCAAGAGGACAGGTGCCCGTCCGTCATCTCGCGCTTGATTTCCAGCCCCACCATCAGGAAGAACACGGCCATCAGCGCGTCGTTGATCCAGTGCTGGACCGACAAGGGCCCGACATACATGTGCAGCGCATCGAAATACGCCCCGGACAAGGGCGAATTCGCCACGATCAGCGCCAGCGCCGCGACCGCCATCAGGAGAACGCCGCCCCCCGCCTCGTTGTCCAAAAATCCCCGAAGGGTGTTCTGTATGCGTCCGCGCATGAAGCCTGCCAATCCTTTGTTCTATGCCGCGCCGGGACGGATCAGCGCGCCACGTTGCAAGATGACCTGCCGTGCCAGCGCGTCGCCCGCCCGGGCTGCGTCGCGCATACTATCCCCTGAGAGGCGGGCCGCAAGATAGGCCGCGTTGAAACTGTCGCCCGCGCCCGTGGTATCGACCGGTTCCGCGGCCGGACCGAAGGACATCCCGTCCGCCCCGTCGGGGCCGTCGAAGGCCATGGGACCGCCGCCGTTTTTCACCATGACCTCGGTCGTGCGGCCGGTGCGGTATCGGCGGGCGGTGGCGGCGGGGTCGGCGTCGCCAAAGAACGCGGCCTCGTCGTCAAAGCTGGGCAGGACGATATCAGCGGCGGCGGCGGCTTCGGTGATGCCTTGGCACATCGCCTCGCGGTCGGTCCACAGGCGCGGGCGGAGGTTCGGATCGAACGCCACGCGCGCGCCCGCGTCGCGCGCGCGGCCCACCGCCGCCAGAAACGCGGCGCGTCGATCGCCCAGGATGGCGACGGTGATCCCCGAGAAATAGATCACCCCCGCCCCGGCCAGCGCCGTGTCCAGACCCGCCGGATCGTCGGCCAGCGTCCGCGCCGCCGAACTGTCGCGCCAATAGGTGAACGAGCGTTCGCCATTCGTCAGCGAGACCATGTAAAGCCCCGCCTGCCGGGTGGGGTGGCGAAGGATGGTGCCCGTCCCCACCCCCGCCGCGGCCATGAAGGCCACCATCCGGTCCGACATCGGATCCGTGCCCAGCGCGGTGTGGTAATCGACCGTCCAGTCGGCGGGCAGGGCGCGGCGGGCATACCAGGCGGTGTTGAACGTGTCGCCCGCAAAGCCCTGCCGCCACAGATCCTCGCCCGCGCCGGTCAGTTCCACCATGCATTCCCCGATCGAAACGAAGCGCATCATGCGAAGGCCTCCTGGAAGGCGCGGGCGCGGCGGCCCACCTCCTCCGCCGGGGTACCTGGGGCGTAAAGCGCCGAACCAAGGCCGAATCCCGCCACGCCCACCGTGCGGTAGGGCGCCATTCCCGCCGGGGTGATTCCCCCCACGGGCAGCAGCCGCACCCCCTTGGGCAGGACGGCCAGCATCGCCTTCACCGCCGCCGGGCTGACCAACTCCGCCGGAAAGATCTTGAGCGCATCGGCCCCGGCGGCCAGCGCGGCAAAGGCCTCGGTCGGGGTGGCGACCCCGGGCACGCAGGCGGCGCCCAGCGCCTTCGCCCGCGCAATGACCGCCGTATCGGCATGGGGCATGACGATGATCCGCCCCCCGGCCTGCACCACATCCTCCGCCGCCTGCGGCGTCAGAACGGTGCCCGCCCCCACCACGGCCCGCCCTTCCAGTCCATCCGCCAGCGCGGCGATGCTGTCCAGCGGGCGGGGTGAATTCAGCGGCACCTCCAGCAGGGTGATGCCCGCCGCGACCAGCGCCTCCCCCACGGGCAGCGCCTCGTCCGGGGTCAGGCCGCGCAGGATCGCGACCAGCGGGCAGGCGGTGAAGGCGGTTTCAAAGTTCATGTCGGCTCCTCAAGTGCGGGGGCGGGCCACAGGATGGGCTCGCCCCGGGCGAAACGGACGGCCTCCTCGGCCGCGCGGCGGTGCAGGTCGCGCACGGCATCTTCGGAATACCAAGCCATGTGCGGCGTGATGAGACAGGTGTCGAATTCGCGCAGCGCGCTGTCGGCGGGCAAGGGTTCGATCCGCGTCCGGTCGATGCCCGCGCCCGCGACCTTGCCCGTGCGCAGCGCCTCGGCCAGCGCGTCTTCGTCAAGAATGCCGCCCTCCGCCAGGCTGATGACGTAAACGCCGGTCTTCATCCGGTCGAACATCGCGGCATCCAGCAGATCGCGCGTGGCCTCGGTCAGCAACGCGAAGACGGCGATCACGTCCGAAAGCTCGATCACGTCGCCCAAGACCGCCCCGGTGATGTCGAGCGGATCGTGAACCAGCGTGCGAAAGCCCAGCGCCCCCATCTTTGTCGCGTAATCCATGCCCACCGGCCCGGCCCCGATCAGGCCGACCGTCAATTCCGAATGCCGACGCAGGGGGCGGGCCAGCGCGTGGTCCCAGATGCCGCTGCGGGTGGCCGCCGTCATGGCGGGGATCTTGCGCAGCAGCGTCAGGGTCAGGGCAATCGCATGGTCAGCGGCCTCGGGCGCGTCGGCTTCGGCAGGGTCGCTCACCGCCACCCCCATCCGCCGCGCCGCCGCCCAGTCGATCGTCCCACCCGGCGCCAGGCGCACGATCAGCCGCAGATCGGGCAGCGCCGCCAGACCATCCGCGGTGAAATCAACCGGCCCCGCAAGGATGATCCCCGCCCCCTGCGCGCCTTGGATCAGGTCATCCTGCGTCCCGCAGGGGATGGGGGTGGCTGTCAGGCCCGCCGCGTCGACGGCGGGGTGCGCTTCGTGATCGGGATCGGCAATGACGATGTTCATGCACGCGCATCCTTGGGTGGGGCCGCCGTCACAAGGCCACGGATTTCGGCAAAGCGCCACAGCCCATGCGGCGCGGTGTTGCCAAGCTGGGCCGCGACCTCGATCCCGCAGATCGTCAGCGCCCTGCGGTATCGGTCGCACAAGGCCCCGTCGCCGATCATCAATACGGGGGGGGAGGCGGCGTCCCGCATCCGCGCCGCCGACCGGATTTCGCTCCCGATCAACAGGCCCGACAGGTAATCGGCCAACCCCGATCCGGGCAGACGTCCGGTCAGCCCCATGGTGCGGGCCGAAAAGATCTGCCGCGTCAGATCGCCCGCCCCGCCTTGCCGCGCCAACCCGACGCCGCGATCGAACGCATCGGCACCAAAGGCCGGGGCATCGGTCATCAGACGCCCCAGGATCGAATGGCCGCGCAAAAGGGCAAACATCTCACCCGTCATGTAGGTGGCGAAGGTGACGATCCGCCCCCCCTCCACCAGAACCCATTTGGAATGGGTGCCGGGCAGAACGAACAAGGCCCGCGCCGCCAGATCGGGCCGGTCGGCGATGGCGCCCGCGATCTGCACCTCCTCGCCGCGCATCACGTCGGGCGGGGCGCCCGGCGTATCCAGAAGAACACCCGGCACGATGTGCAGAACCCCGCCCTGGGGCAAAGCCACCTCGGCCCCCTGCCCGATCAGATCCTCCAGCCGCGCGGGGCAGCGCGCATAGGGCGCCTCGGCCCAGCCCTGTTGCGACCCGACCATGCCGCCCGCGACCACCGGGCGCCCCTGCGCCACCCAATCGCCGCAAATGTCGGCGAAGGCCCCGGCGAACCCGCCCGTGGGCAGGTTCTGGATGCCGTGAGGACTGGTGCGTTCCGCCACCACCTGCCCGTCACGCATCAGAAAGGCCCGCAGGCTACTTGTGCCCCAATCCAGAGCGACCAGTTCGTTCGTCATCCCGTCCACCCCAAGACCATCGAAATTTCGTTCGCCGCCCGGACCACATCGGGGCCCAGATCGTGCAGTCGTGGCTCGGGCAGGAAGGTCACCGCGCTTGCCACGCTGATCGCGCCGACCACCGCCCCCGTCGCATCCCGCAAGGGGGCCGCGACGCAGCGAATGCCGAACTCGTTCTCCTCCAGATCGACGGCGAAACCGCGCGCGCGGGACTGGCGCAGATCATCGGCCAGGGTGGCGTAATCGCGCATGTCGGGGCGGTTCGGGGCGGCGGCGAATATCACCGCCCGGCCATGGGCGTCGGGCCAGGTTTCTTCGGGCAGGCCGATCATCATCGCCTTGCCCAACCCGGTCGAGGCGATGGGCATCCGCGCCCCCACGCGCGAGCGCATCTCAAGCCCCCGCGACCCGGCCACCTTGTCCAGATACAGCACCTCGCCCGCGTCCAACGTGCCCAGATGAACCGTGTCGCAGGTCGCGCGGGCCAGCGCCTCCAGCTGAGAGCGGGCCAGAGCGGTCAGCGGACGCTGCTCCCGCGCGCGCTGCCCAAGCAGAATCAGCTTGGTGCCGAGGGAATAGCCCTGATAGGGGACGTGGTGCAGATACCCCTCGGCCACCAGATTGGCCAACATGCGGGCCACGGTGCTGCGCGGCGCGCCCATCCGTTCGGACAGGCCGCGCAGATCGGTGACCCCTGCGCCCACATGCTCCAGAAGACGCAGCCCGCGTGACAGGGTCTGCGTGCCCGGCACCGGACGTCGATCCTCGGTGTGGCGATCATCCATCCCTGTCCCTCCCCCGCCGACCGTGATGGGGTCTGCGGGGCAAGGTGTCAAATAAAATACGTCATGTTCAAATAGTGGGACGATCCGACATCAGCGCGCGACAGGCATCGTGAACTCCGCCCCCTCGACAATGCTTTCGGGCCAACGCTGCATGATCGACTTCTGCTTGGTATAGAAGCGCACGCCTTCCTCACCATAGGCGTGCATGTCGCCAAACAGGCTGCGCTTCCAGCCGCCAAAGCCGTGCCACGCCATCGGCACCGGGATCGGGACGTTGATGCCGACCATACCCACCTGCACCTGACGCCCGAATTCGCGCGCGAGATGGCCGTCGCGGGTGAACAGCGACACGCCATTGCCGAATTCATGATCGTTGATCAGCTGCAGACCCTTGGCAAAGCTGTCCACGCGCAGGCAGGACAGGACGGGCCCGAAAATCTCCTCGCGATAGATTTTCATGTCCGGCGTCACCCGGTCGAACAGCGTGGCCCCCAGCCAGAAGCCGTTCTCATGCCCCGGAACGGTGAACCCGCGCCCATCGACCACCAGATCGGCCCCCTCGGCCACCCCCGCCTCGATATAGCTTGCGATGCGGTCCCGCGCGGCGGCGGTGACGATCGGCCCCATCTCGGCTTCGAGATCGGTGCCGTTTCGGATCTTCAACGCCTCGGCCCGCGCCTTCAGGGCCGGGATCAGACGGTCGCCCGCATCGCCCACCATCACTGCGACCGAGATCGCCATGCAACGCTCGCCCGCCGATCCGAAACCCGCGCCGATCAGCGCATCCGCCGCCTTGTCCATATCGGCGTCGGGCATGATCATCATGTGGTTCTTGGCCCCGCCCAGCGCCTGCACCCGCTTGCCCTGCCGCGCCCCGGTCTCATAGATGTAGTTCGCAATGGGGGTCGATCCGACGAAGGACACGGCCTTCACGTCGGGATGCGCCAAGAGCGCGTCCACCGCCACCTTGTCGCCCTGCACCACGTTGAACACGCCTTCGGGAAAGCCCGCCTGCACCATCAGATCGGCCATCAGCAACGAGGCCGAGGGATCCGTGGGCGACGGTTTCAGAACGAAGGTGTTGCCCGTCGCGATGGCCACGGGGAACATCCACATCGGCACCATGACCGGAAAGTTGAACGGCGTGATCCCCGCCACCACCCCGAGGGGCTGGCGCAGGGTCCAGTTGTCCATGCCCTGCGACACCTGTTCGGTGTAATCGCCCTTCAGAAGCTGCGGAATGCCGCAGGCGAATTCGATGATGTCGATCCCGCGCTCCACCTCACCCTGCGCGTCGGTGAAGACCTTGCCATGTTCGGCGGTGATCGCGTGGGCCAGATCGTCCTTCTTCGTGCGCACCAGCGCCAGAAACGCGTTCATCAACCGCGCGCGCCGGATCGGGGGCGTATCGCGCCACGCGGGAAACGCCGCCTTGGCCGCCGCCACCGCGCGGTCGACCGTTTCGGCACGGGCCAACGCCACCTGCCCGGTCACGGCGCCGGTGGCCGGGTTGGTCACGTCCTGGGCGGGGGCGTCGCCATCCGCGACGGGCACCCCACCGATGTGATGGCCGATGCGGGCGAGGGTGCTGTGATGATCCAAGGTGTCCTCCGTCAGGTGATGTCAGCCGGTCGTCAAGGCCTCTGCCCACTTTTGTAGGCAGAGGTCGTGGCCAAAGCAAACCCCCCACGCGTCGGGCCGCCCCTTGTCGAACCGGACCACGCCGGGCATGATGACGGCCGGAGGAACGACCCGAATGCGCATGATCCTGATCCTGGCCCTGTGCGGCCTCACCGCCTGCGGGGCCGCGTCGCGGAACGCCAGCGGCGACATCCTGGTCATGGGCGATTCCGTTCTGGCTTGGAACAACGGCGCGGTGGGAAAGACGATCGGCGCCGATCTGGACCGCCCCGTCATCACCCGTGCCCGCGCCGGGGCCCGCATGATGCCCGGCGCGGCCGCGGCGCTGGTGGGGCTGAGCATTCCGAACCAGTTGCCGGACGGTCGCTGGAACTGGATCGTGATGAACGGCGGGGCCAACGATCTGGTGGGAACCTGCGGCTGCGGCCCGTGCGAGGCCGAGATCGACGCGCTGATGTCGCCCGATGCCACCGCGGGGGCCATTCCCGACCTGATCGCGCGCGCCCGCCGCACCGGCGCAAGTGTCATGTGGATGGGGTATTATCAGGCGCCGCAATCGGCCTCGTTCGCGGGGTGCAGCGCCGCGCTGGGCAAGCTGGAAACCCGCATCGCCACCTATGCCCGCGCGCATGACGGGGTGTATTTCGTTGATTCCGAAGCGGTGATGCCCCCCTCCGATCCGGGGCTTCTTGGCCCGGACCGGACGCACCCGTCCGCCCGCGGCTCGGCGATCCTGGGGACGTTTCTGGCCCGCGCCCTTGCGCGCTGAAGGGCGTGCCCCCTCACGCCTGCGCGATGACGGTGAAATTCGCCTTCCGGTTCCGCGACAGACGCCTATGGTCGCGGCACGGAATGCAAAGGGCGACAGATGACGGGACGGGTATGGGCGGCGCTGGCCGCGGCGGGATCGGGGGCGCTGCTTCTTGGGGCGCTGGCCTTCCAGTATATCGGCGGGCTGGCCCCCTGTCCGATGTGCCTTTATCAGCGTTGGCCACATCTGGCGGCGGTGATCGTGGGGGCCGTGGCGCTGGCGATGCCGCGCCCGTGGTTGATGCGGATCGGCGCGCTGGGCCCGCTGACCAGCGCGGCCATCGGCATCTTTCACACCGGGGTGGAACGGAAATGGTGGGAGGGCCCGGCCAGCTGCACCGGTGCGGGCAACGCGCTGTCCGGTCTGTCGGGGGCCGACCTTCTGTCCACCGACGCGCCCGTGCATCTGGTGATGTGCGATCAGGTCGCCTGGTCGATGTGGGGGCTGTCGATGGCGTCGTGGAACGCCATCCTGTCGCTGGTCCTCGTGGCCGTCTGGCTGATCGCGGCGCGGGCGTCAGCCAAGCCGCGCGTGTTGCTGTAAGGCATAGCGGTCGGTCATCCCCGCTACATAATCGGCAACGTGGCGGGCGAATTGCACCTCGTCCCCCTCGGGCAGGCCCTGCCGCCATTCGGCGGGCAGAAGCGCGGGGTTGGCCATGAACAGGCCGAACAGCCCGTCCACCGCCTCGGTCACCCGGGCGCGCTCCACCATCACGGACGGGGCGCGATACATGCGGGTGAACAGAAAATGGCGGATGACTTTCAACTCCTGATACATCGGCTTGGAAAAGCGGATGACCGTCTGATCCATCGCCCGGATGTCTTCCACCGATTTCGGGGCGGCGGCCTCCAGCCGGTTCTGGGCGATGTGGATCACATCTTCCACCAGCGCACCGAACACGCGCCGCAGCGCCTCATGCCGTCGGCGCGAGGGGTCGAGGCCGGGATAAAGCCGGTCCACCGCCGCAAAGGCCGGGCCGGTGATCGGCAGGTCCATCAGATCGTTTTCGTCGAACAGGCCCGAGCGCAGGCCGTCATGCAGGTCGTGATGGGAATAGGCGACGTCATCGGCAATCGCCGCCACCTGCGCCTCGGCGCTGGCGAAGGTGTGCAGCTCCAGATCCCATTCGGCATTCGCCTCGGCCAGCGCATAGGGCAGATCGCCGGTCACCGGACCGTTGTGCTTGGCGATCCCCTCCAGCGTTTCCCATGTCAGGTTCAGGCCGTCGAATTCGGCGTAATGCCGTTCCAGCTTCGTCACGATCCGCAGCGCCTGCGCGTTGTGGTCGAACCCGCCATAGGGGGCCATCAGACGGGCCATCGCATCCTCGCCCGTGTGGCCGAAAGGGGTGTGGCCCAGATCGTGGGCCAGCGCGATCGCCTCGGCCAGATCGGTGTTCAGGCCCAGGACCCCGGCGATGGTGCGCGCCACCTGCGCCACCTCCAGCGTGTGGGTCAGGCGGGTGCGGTAATAATCGCCCTCATGCTCCACGAACACCTGGGTCTTGTGCTTCAGACGGCGAAAGGCCGACGAATGAATGATCCGGTCACGATCCCGCTGAAAGGCCGAACGAAAGGAGGAGAGATTTTCGCCGTAAAGCCGCCCACGCGACTGTGCGGGCTGGCAGGCATAGGGGGCGGTCATAAATCGGCCTGTTCTTGTTCGTCGTTTTACTGCATCCTATATGGGGTCTACCGCAGAAATGACACGGATTTTCGCCATGGAGATGACACTCCCCCCCCGCGTGACGGACCGGGCCTTCGCCCGCCTGGCCGAAATTGCCGAGGATACCGGCCACGCCCGCCCCCTGCGCGTGGCGGTGGAAGGCGGCGGCTGTTCGGGGTTCCAGTATGACATCAAGCTGGACGACGCGACGGACGACGATCTGGTGCTGGAAAAGGACGGCGCGCAGGTGCTGGTTGACAGCGTGTCACTGCCCTTCCTGTCGAATGCCGTGATCGATTTCACCGAGGAACTGATCGGCGCGCGCTTCGTGGTGCAGAATCCGAACGCGGCGTCGTCCTGCGGCTGCGGCATCAGCTTTTCGATGTGATTGCGCGGCGCGCTTCGGCGTCGTAAGCCTGTGGCCATGAAAATCGCGACATTCAACATCAATGGCGTCAAGGCCCGGATCGAGGCGCTTCTGTCCTGGCTGGACGAGGCGTCGCCCGACGTGGTGCTGCTTCAGGAAATCAAATCCACGGATGAAACATTCCCGAGAGAGTTGATCGAGGACAAGGGCTACCGCGTCGAAACCCACGGGCAGAAGGGCTTCAACGGGGTCGCGATCCTGTCCCGCCTGCCGTTGGAGGATGTGGTGCGCGGCCTGCCCGGCGATGAGACGGACGAACAAAGCCGCTGGATCGAGGCGACGGTGATCGGGGATCGTGCCGTGCGGGTCTGCGGCCTCTATCTGCCCAACGGCAACCCCGCGCCGGGGCCGAAATACGATTACAAGCTGGCGTGGATGGCACGGATGGAAGCGCGGGTGGCCGAACTTCTGACCACCGAGGAGCCGTTGGTCTTCGCCGGCGACTATAACGTCATTCCCCAGCCCGAGGACGCGGCCAAGCCCGATGGCTGGCGCGAGGATGCGCTGTTCCTGCCGGCCACCCGGGCCGCCTTCCGCCGGATCGTGAACCTGGGCCTGACCGAGGCGTTTCGCGCCCGTGTTCAGGGGCCGGGGCATTATTCGTTCTGGGATTATCAGGCGCAGGCGTGGCCGCGCAACAACGGCATCCGCATCGATCATCTGCTGCTCTCGCCGCAGGCGGCGGATCTGATGACGGATGTGGCGATCGACCGGGACGTGCGGGCGGGCGAAAAACCGTCCGATCACGTTCCCGTCTGGATCGAGCTTGCGGCCTGAACCGCGTCGTAATCGTAGATCCAGTCGTATCGGCGCAAAGGGGCTTCGGGCGCGATCCGCCCGGCCAGACGCAGCGCCGCCTGCGCCGCCAGCCGCATGGCCCCGCCCAGATGATAGTTGCGCGCGTTCGCGGCCGCCACGGCCACGATGCGGCGGCACCGCTGCGCCCGCAGCGCCTGATAGGTTCCGCCCGCCCGATCCGGCGGCAGGCCGTCCAGACAGGCGGCCAGTACCCAGGCATCCTCCAGCGCCATGTTCGCGCCCTGCGCCATGAAGGGCAATGTGGGATGCGCGGCGTCTCCGGCCAGAAACACCCCGTCCCCATGCCACCGCGCCGCCACGGGATGCAGGAACAAGCCCCAAAGATACGGCTCGGCCACAGGGTCCAGCCATGCGCGCACCCGCGGGCAGAAGCCTGCGAAGGCGCGCTGAAGATCGCCCGACGCGTCACGGGCCGACCAGCTTTCGGCGGCCCAAGTGCCGCGTTCCTCCACCGCCACGATGTTGCGCAGGGCCCCCCCGCGCAGGGGATAGGTGACAAGATGCCGGCCCGGGCCCATGAAGACCTCCGCCTCGGGCGGACCGTCATCGCCGGGAATCGTCGCGCGCCAGGCAACATGGCCGCTGAAGGTCGGGGCATCGGGGCCGTTCAGGCCGCTGCGGAACCGGGAATGCAGGCCGTCGGCCGCGATGGTGATCCCCTGCGCCACGGTCGCCGTGCGCCCAAGGTGCAGTCGCGCGCCCGCCGCCTCCGCCCCCGCCGCAAGAATATCGATCAGATCGGCGCGGTGCGTCATCCGCCAGGCCCGCGCGCCCAAGGCCATCCGCAGGACCGCCCGCCCCGAAGGGCCGTCGCGCAAGGTGACCGCCCGCCCCTGCGGCAGGTGATCCACGTCCAGCCCCAAAGCGTCCAGCACCCGCAGACCGTTCGGCGCGATCTGCAACCCCGCCCCCACCTGCGTCAGCGCGGGGGCCTGCTCCAGCACATCCACCGACCACCCGCGCCGGGCCAGCGCACACGCCGTGGCAAGGCCCGCAACCCCGGCCCCGACAATGGTGGCGTGACGGGTCATGTCAGTCGTCGCGGTGAACCTTCTCGCGCCGCTCGTGCCGTTCCTGCGCCTCAAGCGTCATGGTGGCGATGGGCCGCGCGTCCAGACGTTTGAGCGAGATCGGCTCGCCCGTCATCTCGCAATATCCGTATTCGCCATTGGCGATCCGGCGCAGGGCGGCGTCGATCTTGGACACCAGCTTGCGCTGCCGGTCACGCGTGCGCAGCTCCAGCGCACGGTCGGTTTCCTCGGAGGCGCGGTCGGCGATGTCGGGGACGTTGCGACCGGATTCCTGCAGACCTTCGATCGTTTCGGCGCTTTGTTCCAGAAGTTCGGCCTTCCAGGCAAGCAGCTTGCGGCGGAAATATTCCAGTTGCCGGTCGTTCATGAAGGGTTCCGACTCGGCGGGTCGATAATCGTCCGATAGACACAGTTCTGCTGTCATGGCTGCCTTTCCGCAGACCGGGCCCACAGCACGGCGAGACCCGGCGCTCCTTTTCCCCGCGTTCGCTTACTCCTTTGACGGGTCTTTGTCACTATCGCATGAAACGGACCCGGCCCTTTTGCGAAACGGGCCGCGCCTTCGGGGCGAACCGCCCGATTTTGCGGCACCGTCCGAACCGCATTCCGGGGGATGCCCCTTGGCGGTGGCCCGAAAATCGTTATCAAGGGGGCACGGATCGGCACATCGCCCAAACCGTCACGGCCAGGGGTGCTTCATGCGTTTCCGTCTTCTCCTTCTTGTTCCTCTGCTAACCTCCTGTGCGGCGCCGCAGACGGACAGACCCCTGCCCGACGTGCCGCCGATCACCGACGCGCTGCCCCCGATGAAGACGTTCGGCGCGGTGAACCCCGTCCCGGCCCAGCGCAGCAACGCCGAAATGGCGCGAGATTTCCTCGACCTGTCCTTCGCCATGGAAAACGGCGACCAGCTTGCCGTCATGAGCCGGTTCGAGGGCCCGATCACCGTGGCCATCCGGGGGCCCGCGCCGGCGACCGCCTCGGCCGATCTGGACCGCGTTCTGGCCCGGATGCGGCGCGAGGCGCGGCTGCCGATTTCGCGCACAACGGGCGCGGCCTCGGTCAGCATCGAATTCGTGCCCGTGGCGCGGATGCGCGGCATCGCCCCCACCGCGGCCTGTTTCGTCGTGCCGGGGGTGCGCACCTTTGACGAATATGCCGCCAATCTGCGCAGCCCCGATCTGGACTGGACCCGTCTGACCACCCGCACGAACGCCGCGATCTTCATCCCGTCGGACGAAGCGCCGCAAGAGGTGCGCGACTGCCTGAACGAGGAGTTGGCGCAGGCGATCGGCCCGTTGAACGATCTTTATCGGCTGCCCGACTCGGTCTTCAACGACGACAATTTCCACGGCATCCTGACCGGCTTCGACATGCTGATGCTGCGCACCTACTACGCGCCGGAACTGCGCAGCGGCATGACCCGCGCGCAGGCGGCGGAGGTGGTGCCGACCCTGCTGCGCCGCTTCAACCCCAAGGGGGCCTTTTCCGCCCCGCAGATCCCGCCCGACACGCCGCGCGCCTGGATCCGCGCGATCGAAACGGCGTTCGGCCCGGACGGCAGCACCGCCCGCCGTCACAGCGCGGCGCAGCGCGCGCTGGCCATCGCGCAGAAACAGGGCTGGACCGACAATCGGCTGGGGTTCAGTTGGTTCGCCCTGGCCCGGCTGAGCCTTGATCGCGACGTGCCCACCGCGCTGAGCGGGTTCATCGAGGCGGCGCGCGCCTTCCGCGCCCTGCCCGACAAGGGTGTGCACACGGCGCATGAGGATATGCAGATGGCGGCCTTCGCCCTCGCCTCCGGGCAGGCCGAGGCGGCGATCCTGCTGACCGACGTGGCCCTTCCGGCGGCGCGGCAGTCGGAAAATGCGGGGCTGATGGCCACCCTACTGATGATGCGGTCCGAGGCACTGCGCCTGTTGGATCAGCCCGCCGCGTCCCGAGACGCGCGGCGCGAGGCGTTGGGTTGGGCGCGCTTTGGCTTCACCGATGACGCGGATGTGCGGCAGCGGATGGGCGACATCCAGGCCCTGTCGCCGGACCGCGTCAGCCCGTAACCGCCTTTGCCAGACGCGGCAGGCGCACGCGTTTCAGCAGCGCCCGAAGGGACACCTCCGCCCCGGCCATCTCCTCGGCGCGGGCGTGGACGCGGGCCAGAACCGCGCCCACCGCCTTGGGATCGTGGGACCACATCTCCCACAGAACGCTGTCGGGGGCGCGACGCTCCACCCCTTCGGCGCGCAGCACGTGTTGGGGGAAATCGCCCGCGTTCAGGGTGATGATCGCATCGGCGCTGCCGGTGATCGCGGTGGCCAGAACGTGGATGTCGGCGGGGTCGGGCAGATGAAGGCGTCCCTCCAGCCCCGGCCGGGGCGGCACCTTGGCGTTCGGGAATTGCGCGTCCATCGCGGCGGCCAGATCCCGCGCTGCATCCCCAAAGCCCTTGCGGCGGGCGGCGCGGGCCCACTCCTCCAGAATCCGGTCGGACCAGAGCGGCTGATACAGCCCCCGCGCCGCGCATCCCAGAAGAATGTCGCGCAACACCGGCGGAAAGATCACGCAGGTGTCAAGGACCGCCCTCACCCGTCCAGCCGGAAGAACAGCGCCTTGAGATAGCCGCTTTCGGCCAGTTGCGGCAGGGTCGGATGGTCGGGCCCGGCATATCCGGTATGGATCAGCTGCCCCCGCCGCCCCCCGCGCCCGATCCCGCGGGCCGAGGCGTTGCGGAACGCCGACAGATCGGCGGCATGGGAACACGAACACAGGACCAGATACCCCCCCGGTGCCACCAGAGGCGCCGCCAGACGGGCAATGCGTTCATAGGCGCGCAGCCCCGCCTCCAGCGCCGGTTTGGCGGGGGCGAAGGCGGGGGGATCGCAGATGACCAGATCGAAGGTCTGTCCCTCCTGCCCCAACTCCTCCAGCACGGCGAAGGCGTCGCCCTGACGGGTGGTGAACCGATCCGCGGCCCCGCTGGCCCGCGCCCCTTCGGTCGCAAGCGCCAAGGCCGGGGCCGAGGCATCGACGGCCAGGGCCGACTGCGCCCCACCCGCCAGCGCGGCCAATGCGAACCCGCCCACATGGGTGAACACGTCCAGCACCCGCGCATTCAGGGCCAGCCTTGCGGCAAAGGCGTGGTTGGGCCGCTGGTCATAGAACAGACCGGTCTTCTGCCCGCCCGTCAGATCGGCCATATAGGTCGCGCCGTTCATCGGCACCGGCACCGGACCGTCCAGCGTGCCGTTCAGGACAACCGTCTCCTCCGCCAGCCCCTCCAGACCCCGCGACCGGCCCGAGCCGTTCTTGACGATGACGCGCACCCCCGTCACGTCGGTCAGCGCCTGCGCCAGAAGGTCCAGATGATCCTCGGCCCAGGCCGCGTTCGGCTGGATCACGGCGGCATCGCCAAAGCGGTCGATCACCACCCCCGGAAGGCCGTCCGCCTCGGCATGAACCAGACGGTAGAAGGGCGCGTCGAACAGCCGTTCGCGCAAGGCCAGCGCGCGTGTCAGGCGGGCGCGAAACCAGTCGGCGTCGATCCGCGCCGCCGGATTTCGGTCCAGCATTCGCGCGATGATCTTCGATCCGGTGTTGACGGTGACAAGGCCCATCGGACGCCGTTCGCCATCCTCCAGCACGGCCAGCGCGCCTTTGGGCAGGGCCTGCGTGCGGCGGTCGGTCACAAGCTCATCGGCATAGACCCAAGGGAACCCGTGACGGATCGCGCGGGCTTCGGCCTTGGGTTTCAGGCGGACGGTGGGATAGGATGCATCATTCATGGCTTCCGATTACCATATTCGTGGGCCAGCGGAAGGGGTGCCCTTTCCCTTCGCGGCAGTTACCGCTAACGTCTGCCCGACATCTTGGACATGAAGCCCTTGCGCCCCATGTTGAACGACACAGCCAGAGGTGGTTCGACCCATGACACTGAACAGCACACTCGACCGTGTGACCGACCGCATCCGCGAACGTTCGGCCAAGACCCGCGCCGCGTATCTCGACCGCATGGCCACGGCGGCCGGCAACGGCCCGCATCGCGCGCATCTGACCTGCGGCAACCAGGCCCACGCCTATGCCGCGATGGAAGAGGACAAGGCCGCCCTGGCCGATGGGCGCGCGCCCAATATCGGCATCGTCACCGCCTATAACGACATGCTGTCGGCCCACCGCGTGTATGAGGATTATCCCAAACACATCCGCGAGGTGGCCCGCAAGGTGGGGGCCACGGCGCAGGTCGCGGGGGGCGTTCCCGCCATGTGCGACGGGGTGACCCAAGGCCAGATCGGGATGGAACTTTCGCTTTTCTCCCGTGATGTCATCGCGTTATCGGCGGGTGTTGCCATGTCGCATGACGTGTTCGATGCCGCGCTTTACCTGGGGATCTGCGACAAGATCGTGCCCGGTCTGGTGATCGCGGCGGCGACCTTCGGGCATGTGCCGTCGATTTTCGTTCCGGGCGGTCCCATGACCTCGGGCCTGCCGAACGACGAGAAGGCCAAGGTCCGCAACCGCTTCGCCGCGGGCGAGATCGGGCGGGACGAGCTGATGGCCGCCGAAATGGCCTCCTATCACGGGCCGGGGACGTGCACCTTCTATGGCACGGCAAACTCCAACCAGATGCTGATGGAGTTCATGGGGCTTCACCTTCCGGGGGCCAGCTTCGTGAACCCCTACACCCCCCTGCGCGACGCGCTGACAACCGCGGCGGTGGAGCGGGCGGCGGCGATCACCGCCCTTGGCAACGATTACCGCCCCGCATCGGACATTCTGGACGAACGCGCCTATGTCAACGGGCTGGTCGGGCTGATGGCGACGGGGGGGTCGACGAACCTCGTGCTGCACCTGCCCGCCATGGCCCGCGCGTCAGGCGTGATTTTGGACCTTGAGGATTTCGAGGACATTTCCTCGGTCGTGCCGCTGATGGCCAAGGTCTATCCCAACGGGCTGGCGGATGTGAACCACTTCCACGCCGCGGGCGGCCTTGGATACATGATCGGCCAGCTTCTGGACAACGGCCTGCTGCATGGCGATGTGAAAACCATCCTGGGCGACGGTCTGGATCTGTATCGTCAGGATCCCAAGCTGATCGACGGAGAGCTGACCTGGGCCGAGGGCCCGCAGGAGACGTTGAACGACAAGATCCTGCGCCCCGCATCGGACCCGTTCCAGGCGACCGGGGGGCTGAAGCAACTGGCAGGCAACCTGGGGCGCGGCGTGATGAAGGTGTCGGCCGTGGCGCCCGAGCGTCATGTGATCGAGGCGAAAGCCCGCGTCTTCCGCGATCAGGCCGAGGTCAAGACGGCCTTCCGCAACAACGAATTCACCGACGATACGGTCGTCGTCGTTCGGTTCCAGGGCCCCAAGGCGAACGGGATGCCCGAACTGCACTCGCTGACGCCGATCCTGTCGGTGTTGCAGGATCGCGGCCTGAAGGTGGCGCTGGTGACAGACGGCCGGATGTCGGGCGCGTCGGGCAAGGTCCCGGCGGCGATCCACATCGCGCCCGAAGCGGCAAGCGGCGGACCGCTGGCGCGTGTCCGCGACGGTGACCGCCTGCGGGTGGATGCGGTGTCCGGCCAGCTTGACGTGCTGGAGGCCGATTTCGAAACCCGCGATCCGGTGACCGAGGATCTTTCCGCCAATCGGCACGGCCTTGGGCGCGAGCTGTTCGAGGCGTTTCGTCAGCATGTGGGCAACGCCACCGAAGGCGCGGCCGTCGTTATCTGAAAGGAAGACCATGACCCCGGAGCAGCAAACCGTGGCGACCGAGGCCCTGTGCCGCCGCGCGCCGATTATCCCCGTCCTCGTGATCGAGGACGTGGCCCACGCCGCCCCCTTGGCCAAGGCGCTGGTGGCGGGCGGGCTGGTGGCGCTTGAGGTGACGTTGCGCACCCCCGCCGCGCTGGACGCGATCCGCGCGATGTCGGATGTTGAAGGCGGCGTGGCCGGGGCGGGAACGCTGCTGACGCCCGCCGACGTGAAGGCGGCGGTGAAGGCGGGGGCGAAGTTCGGCGTCTCGCCCGGGGCCAGCGACCGCGTGATCGGCGCCTGCGAGGATGAGGGCCTGCCGCTGTTGCCCGGCGCGGTCACCGCGACCGAGGTCATGGGCCTTCTGGAACGCGGCTATGGCATGATGAAGTTCTTCCCTGCCGAAACCTCGGGCGGGGCACCGGCGCTCAAGGCCCTGTTCGGTCCGATCCCGCAGGCCAAGTTCTGTCCGACGGGCGGCGTCTCCATGAAGAATGCGCGCGATTACCTTGCCCTGCCGAACGTTCTTTGCGTCGGCGGAAGCTGGTTCGCGCCGAAGGAGGATCTGGCGGCGGGCAACTGGTCGCGGGTGACCGACCTCGCACGGGAGGCGGCGACCATCCGGGGTTAAGGATCGCCCCGACCCCTCGGATTTGACAGGATATTCCGGAATATCCAGTCCACCTTTGCGATCAGGTCGGCATGACGTGCCGTGCCGACCTCGCGGAACAAAAAGGCCTGCACCCCCTCGGTCGGGTCGGTCAGGGCGGACGCCCCCAGCAGACGTTCGGCGGCGCGCAGGTGCCACAGAACGGTATCGGCGGCGACAAGGTCGGCATGGGCATCTGCCGAAATCCGGCCCGTCTCCAGCCCGACATCCAGTTGCGCGCGCAGCGCCCGTTCGGCAGAGGCGCCGTCCAGAGCGCAGAACTCCGCCAGCAGTTCCAGATCCATCAGCCGCCCCGGCCCGTTGCGCACATCCCACGGCCCTTTCGGCGGTTTGGCCGCCGCCAGCCTGCGCCGCATATCGGCCACGTCGCCCGGCACCCGGGGGTCTTTCCCACGCACGGTCAGGACCTCGCGGCGCAGCGCCTCCACCCGCCGGGTAAGGGCGGGATCGCCCGCAATGGGGCGGGCGCGGGTCAGGGCCAGATGCTCCCACGTCCACGCCTCGTTCATCTGATAGGTTTCGAACGCGGCCAGCGCGGTGGCCACCGGACCCTGCCGTCCCGACGGGCGCAGGCGCATATCGGCGGAATAAAGATGCCCCTCCGCCGTCTGGGCGGTCAGCGCCGTCAGCAGCGCCTGGGTCAGCCGTGCGTAATAGGCCTTGGCGACCAAGGGCTTGGGGCCGGAACTTTCCTCCCCCGCATCGCTGTCATGGATGATCAGCAGGTCGAGGTCGGATTTCGCGTGCAACCGTCCGGCCCCCAGGCTTCCCATCCCCAGCATGACCGCCCCGCGCCCGGGCGGCGGGCCGTGGCGGCGCGAAAACTCGGCCACCACCGCCGGCCACAGCCCCGCGATCACCGCCCCGGCCAAGTCGGCATAGTGCGCGCCCGCCTGGGCGGAGGTGACAAGGCCGCGAAGGTGGTGCACCCCGATGCGGAAATGGTGATCCTTCATCCAGCGTCGGGCGGCGTCCAACTGCCCCTCATATTCGGGAATCGCGCGCAGCCGGGCGGTCAGGTCGGCCTGCAATGCCGCCTCACCCGGCCAGGGGGCGAAGAAATCCCCGACGATCACCGCATCCAGAACTTGCGCGTTGCGCGACAGGTATTCGGCAAGGTCGGGGGACATGGACGCAATATCGACCAGCAGGTCCACCAGTTGCGGATTTGCGTCGAAAAGCGAAAAGATCTGCACACCCGACGGCAAGCCGCGCAGGAATCCGTCAAAGGCCAGAAGGGCCCGCTCCGGGTCCGGCGCCCCATGCAACCGGGCCAGAAGCTGGGGCCGCAGGCGACGGAAAACCGACTGCGCCCGCGACGACCGCAGCGCGGGATAGGCGGCCCAGCGGGTGACGATCTCCCTCATACGCTCAGGAATGTCGGGATCGGCGGGGGCCTCGGCCGGCGCGAAGAAGGCCTCCGTCCGATCGGCCGTCCGCGTCAGCCGTTCCAGAATGCCGTCATGGAACGCCTTCGGTGTCTGGCCCGACAAATGCGCCGCGCGGGCGAACATGTCGGGGTCGACGGGCACGCGGTGGGTCTGCTGATCGCCGATCATCTGCAACCGATGCTCCACCTCGCGATGCGCGCGGTAAAGCGTGGTCAGTTCGGCCGCGTCCCCGGGCGTGATCCAGCCCGCCTGCGACAGGGCGGCCAGCCCGCCCACGGTCGTGGGCACCCGCAACGACGGGTCGCGCCCGCCGGAAATCAGTTGTCGGGTCTGGGTATAGAATTCGATGTCGCGAATGCCGCCACGCCCCAGTTTCATGTCATGCCCCTCCACCCGCAGGGGGCCGTTCAGCCCCTTGTGGTCGCGGATGCGCAGGCGCATCTCATAGGTGTCGTCGATGGTCGCGAAATCCAGATGCTTGCGCCAGACGAACGGCGCGATCGCCGACAGGAACCGCCGGCCCGCCGCGATATCCCCCCCGCACGGCCGCGCCTTGATATAGGCGGCGCGTTCCCAGGTGCGGCCCTCGGCCTCGTAATAAGATTCGGCGGCGCGGATCGACAGGCAGACCGGCGTCACCGCCGCATCTGGGCGCAGGCGCAGATCGGTGCGGAAGACATACCCCTCGGCGGTGTTGTCCGACAGCATCGCCGCCATGCGCCGCGTGGCACGGATGAAGGCGGTGCGCGCCTGCGGCGGATCGTCATGCGCCGCATCGTCGAACAGGCATACAAGATCGATGTCGGAGGAGTAGTTGAGTTCCCCCGCCCCCATCTTGCCCATGGCCAGCACGACCATGCCCGCCGCATCGGGCAGGTCGGGCAGTTTGCCGCGCCGGATTTCGGCCTGCACCAGATGGTGCACGCACAGGTCCACCGCGCGGTCGGCCAAGGCGGTCAGCGCGCCGGTCACCTCCTCCAGCGTCCAGACGCCCCCAAGGTCGGCCAAGGCCGCCAGCAGCGCCACGCGCCGCTTCATCTGCCGCAGAAGAGACGGCAGGCCCGCCAGATCGCCGTCGCGGGCCAGTTCCTCCCGCAGGGCATCTTCAGGCGCCTGCACCGCATCGCGCAGCCAGCCCCCCTCCTTGCGCAGCATCTCACGCAGGAAGGGGCTGGCGCTGGCGGTGTTGGCGACCAGATCGGCCAGATCGCCACCGCCCCAGTCGGTCCGGAGATCCGCCGCGATGTCGGCGTCGTGGGGCAAAGGCAGGCGGGTGATGCGTTGGGCCAGGGTCATGCCGCATTGTTTCGCGAAGCGGGGCGCGCGGCAAGTATGTAAACATTCTTAACATCGGCCCCTTGCGCCGGGGGGGCGGCATCCCGATCTTGGGGATGTGAAAGCGCTTCACATCAACCGTAAACAGGGAGACGCCCTCATGAACCTTTCGTCCACGGCCGCGTCCGGCGGTCTTCTGTCCTGGCCCCGTCAGGCCGAGGCCTGGCTCGATGCCCGCGGCAAATTCGCCTGGATCGCCGCCATGGTCCTTGGTTTCATCTTCGTGTGGCCCGTCGGCCTCGCGCTTCTCGCCTATATGATCTGGAGCAAACGCATGTTCAGCCGTTCCACCTGCGCCACCCGCGCCAAACAGATGTTCACCTCTGCGAAATCCAGCGGCAACAGCGCCTTCGATTCCTACAAGGCCGACACGCTGCGCCGGTTGGAGGATGAGCAGGTCGCCTTCGAATCCTTCCTGCAACGCCTGCGCGAAGCCAAGGACAAGCAGGAGTTCGACGCCTTCATGGACGACCGCGCGAAACGCCGCGACGATCTTCCGGCGACGACCCCGTCCGACGCCTGAGCCCTGACCCGTGCGGGCGGCCCCTGCGCCGCCCCCTTGCCCCGGAGGACCGATGACCGCTGCCCCAATGATGGACGCCCTGCCCGACCCCGACCTTCATGCCGAATTCTATGACGGTGTGGTCACCAAACGGTTTCTGGCCTGGCTGATCGACATCACGTTCATCTTCGTGCTGACCCTGATCGCGCTGCCGTTCACGCTGTTCATCGGTCTGTTGTTCTATCCCATCCTGTTCGTGACGGTGGGCGTTCTTTATCGCTGGTGGTCGCTGGCGCGGAAATCGGCCACGCCGGGGATGCGCATCTGCGGCATCCATTTCCTGAACCGCGACGGCGATCCTCTGGGCCCGGTCGAGGCGGCGCTGCATGTTGCGGGCTATGTCCTGTCGATGGGCACGTTCCTGGTGCAGGTCCTGTCGATCGGCCTGATGCTGATGACCCCGCGCCGTCAGGGCCTGACGGACCTTGCGATGGGCACCGTGGCGATCAACCGGGCGGCATAGGAACAAAATCGTCATACCCGCTTGGCGAAGGCGTTTCGCAGCGTTACCTTTGTCGCGAAACGCCTTCCCGCCGGACCCCCATGCGCCACACCCTTCCCATCGCGCCGCAGTTCTATGTGACCGCCCCCCAGCCCTGCCCCTATCTTGACGGGCGGATGGAGCGGAAGCTGTTCACGGCGCTGCAGGGCGATCAGGCGCAGACGCTGAACGATTCGCTGTCGAAACAGGGGTTCCGGCGGTCGCAGAACGTGCTTTACCGCCCGTCCTGCGCGGATTGCAGCGCCTGCATGTCGGCGCGCATCCGTGTGGCGGATTTCGAACCGAACCGCACCCATCGCAAGATTCTGCGCCGCAACGGCCATCTGCGCCGCAATCCCACGGCCCCCTGGGCGACCGAGGATCAATATGCGCTGTTCCGCCGCTATCTGGACGCGCGTCATGCGGCGGGCGGCATGGCGGATATGGACATCTTCGAATTCGCCGCGATGATCGAGGAGACGCCGATCCGCAGTCGCGTCATCGAATATCAGGGCGAGGATGGTCTCGCCGCCGTCTGCCTGACCGATGTGTTCGATGACGGGCTGAGCATGGTCTATTCCTTCTACGATCCCGATCTCGCGGCCAGCAGCCTCGGGACCTACCTGATCCTCGACCATGTCGCCATCGCGCGTGAGGCGGGGTTGCCCTATGTCTATCTGGGATATTGGGTGCCAGGCAGCCGCAAGATGGGCTACAAGGCGACCTTCCCGGCGCTGGACATCTTCAAGGACAACTTCTGGCAGGACATCGGCGATCCCGCCGACCACGACGCCGCCCGCCATCCACAGCGTGTCGATCCCATCGCCGAACAGGTGGCCCGCATCGCCCTGCCCGACGCCCGGCGCGGCTGATCCATCAAATTTCCGACAACTGCCCCCTTTTCCCAGGGGCCTTCGCGCATTATGATCATGCGCGCAGTGCCGGGCCCCTCTGGCGCAGCGTGATGCTGCGTGATGTCGGAACTGCTCCAACTGAAAATGGAGAATGGTCCCGGCAATGGAATCCGCGTCCTTTTTTACCCAACACTTTCTCGACACGCCGGTCTGGTTCTGGTTCGCCTTCTTGGCGGTGGTGATCGTCATTCTGGTCTTCGACCTTGGCTTTCTGCACAAGGAGCAGAAGGAGATCAGCGCGAAGGAAAGCTTCCTTCTTTACGGCATGTATGTGCTCGTGGCCTGTGCGTTCGGCGCATGGGTCTGGTTCGTCCGCGGCTCGCAGGCGGGTCTGGAATTCTTCACCGGCTATATCATCGAACAGTCGCTGGCGATGGACAACATCTTCGTCATCGCGTCGATCTTCGCCTTTCTGGGCGTGCCGCGGCTTTACCAATACCGCGTCCTGTTCTGGGGCATCATCGGCGTTCTGGTGTTCCGTGCGATCCTGATCGGCGTCGGCGTGGCGATGGTCAATGCGTTTGAACCGATCCTTTACGTGTTCGGCGCCTTCCTGATCTTCACCGGCTTCAAGATGTTCAAGCAGGTGGATGAGGATAACGACCTTGAAAACAACAAGATCCTGAAATTCCTGCGCAAGCGGTTCCGCATCACGCCGGAATTCCACGGCAACAGCTTTCTGGTCCGTCAGCCCCACCCGCGCACCGGCAAGGTCGTCCTGTGGCTGACCCCGCTGGCCGTTGCCTTGATCATGGTGGAGATCGTGGACGTGATCTTCGCGGTGGACAGCGTTCCCGCGATCTTCGCGATCACGCAGGATCCGTTCATCGTCTACACCTCGAACGTGTTCGCCGTTCTGGGCCTGCGGGCGCTGTTCTTCGCCCTGTCGGCGGCCATGGCGCGCTTCCGGTATCTGCAGACCGCGTTGGCGATCGTGCTGATCTATGTCGGGATCAAGATCACGCTTGTGCCGATGGGATACCACATCGACACGCTGATCTCGCTGGTCATCACCATCGGGACGCTGGGGGCGGGCATTGCCTATTCGCTGTGGAAGACTCGCAACGATCCCCCGCTGGAAGAGCAGATCGATCCCGTCCCGCGCGAGGCGCTGCGCAGCGACGATGCGCCGAACCCCTGATGTAAAAAAGGCCCGCGATGCGGGCCTTTTTCTTATTGCTGGACCGCGACCTTGACCATCCGGTCGGCATCCGCCGGCGGCTCGCCCCGCGTGATGGCGTCCACCACGTCCATACCTTCGATCACCTGCCCCACGACCGTGTATTGGCCGTTCAGGAAATCGCCCGGCGCGAACATGATGAAGAACTGGCTGTTGGCCGAATTGGGGCTTTGCGAACGTGCCATGCCGACGGTGCCGCGCTGGAACGCCTTGTCCGAGAATTCGGCCGGAAGATCGGGAAGATCGGACCCGCCCATGCCGGACTGCCGCGTCACGGCACCCTTGCCGAATTCGACATCGCCCGTCTGCGCCATGAACCCGTCGATCACGCGGTGGAACACCACGTCGTCATACTCGCCCGCTTGGGCCAGTTGCACGATCTGCGCCACATGCTTGGGGGCCACATCGGGAAACAGGTCGATCACGACCTGCCCGTTGGCGCCGGATCCCGCCACGTCGATCACAAGGTTCGGGCCCGGGCCGTCCGTCTGCGCAAAGGCGGCCCCGGCCATCGCCGCAAATGCGGCGGCAAGAAGCGCCTTACGCATCGGCGGCCACGCGCACCTTGATCATGCGGTCGGGCGATGCCGGCGGCTCGCCCCGCACGATCGCGTCCACATGCTCCATCCCCGAGATGACCTGACCATAGACGGTGTATTGCCCGTTCAGGAACGAGTTGTCGTTGAAGTTGATGAAGAACTGGCTGTTGGCCGAATTCGGGTTGGCCGAGCGCGCCGCGCCCAACGATCCGCGCGCATGTGGCACCTTGGAGAATTCCGCCGGAAGGTCCGGCATGTCCGACCCGCCCGTGCCCGCGCGGCGAATGTCGAAGTTTTGTTCGGCATTGCCGTTCGCCACATCGCCGGTCTGGGCCATGAAGCCGTCGATCACGCGGTGGAACACCACGTTGTCATAGGCGCCGGCGCGGGCCAGATCCTTCATGCGCTCCACATGCCTGGGGGCCACGTCGGGCAGCAGCTGGATGACGACATCGCCGCCTTTCAGCGTCATGATGATGGTGTTCTCGGGATCGGTGATATCGGCCATCTGGGCCTCTCCTTCTTCGATGATGGGCGCAACGTAATGCGGCGGGGCGCGCAAGAAAAGGCGGGAACGCGCGTTCCTGCCTGTTGACGGGGCCGATGACGGGTGCAACTTGATCATCAGCAGACAGGAGAACCCGATGGGCTGGAAAACGCTGGACGACATGGACGTGGACGGCAAGATCGTGCTGGTGCGTGTGGATGTGAACGTGCCGATGGACGACGGCATCGTCACCGACGCGACCCGGATCGAAAAGATCGTCCCCACCGTCCGCGACATCGTCCAGGCGGGCGGCACGCCGGTGCTTCTGGCCCATTACGGCCGCCCCAAGGGCAAGGTCGTGCCGGAGATGAGCCTTGAGGCCATCCTGCCCACGCTGGAGAAACATCTGGGGATGCGCGTGATCTTCGCGCGCGATTGTGTGGGCGACGCCGCCCGCACGGCCATCGAACAGGCGCGCGAGGGCGAGGTCGTCCTTCTGGAAAACACCCGCTTCCACGCGGGCGAGGAGGCGAACGATCCCGCGCTGGCGCTGGCCTTCGCCGATCTGGGCGATATGTATGTCAACGACGCGTTTTCGGCCGCCCACCGGGCCCACGCCTCCACCGAAGGGGTCGCGCGGCTTCTGCCGTCCGCCGCCGGTCGGCTGATGGCGGCGGAACTGAAGGCCCTTGATGCGGCGCTTGGCACACCGAAGCGGCCCGTGGTGGCGGTGGTCGGCGGGGCCAAGGTCTCCACCAAGCTGGAACTGTTGGGCAACCTTGTGACCAAGGTCGATCATCTGGTGATCGGCGGCGGCATGGCGAACACCTTCCTTGTGGCCCAGGGGATCGAGGTCGGCAAAAGCCTGGCCGAACGCGATATGGCCGACACGGCGCGCAGCATTCTGGACAAGGCCAAGGCGTCGGGCTGCACCGTTCACCTGCCGGTGGACATCGTCGTCGCGCGGGAATTCAAGGCCGGGGCCGCGTCGGAAACCGTGGACGTGAACGCCTGCCCGGGGGACGCGATGATCCTGGATGCCGGTCCGTCCACCGTCGCCGCCCTGCGCGAGGTGTTTGAGGCGTCCGCGACCCTGATCTGGAACGGCCCCCTTGGCGCGTTCGAGATCGAGCCCTTCGACGCCGCCACCAACGCCGCCGCCCGCATCGCCGCCGAACAGACGCAGGCGGGCAAGCTGATCTCCGTCGCGGGGGGCGGCGACACGGTGGCCGCGCTGAACAAGGCGGGGGCTGCGGCGCAGTTCACCTACATCTCCACCGCCGGGGGCGCGTTCTTGGAATGGATGGAAGGCAAGGACCTGCCCGGCGTCACGGCCCTCAACGCCTGATTTCCGCCGGTTTCAGAAAATTTTCCCCTCTGCTCCGGTATGTTAGCGTCATCATGATTGCCAGTGCCGGGGTGGCCCCCTACACCCATACTCACAGTGCTATTGAGGAGTAGTCCATGCGCGCGTCCAGAACCGTCCAACGTATTCTTGCCAATTACGAAGGCGAGAACGCCGGCGTCAAAGGCAACCTTTGCCGTATGCTGATGGAAGGGAAGCTGGGTGGCACCGGCAAGATGATCATCCTGCCGGTCGATCAGGGTTTCGAGCACGGCCCCGCCCGCAGCTTCGCCCCGAACCCGGCGGGCTACGACCCCCACTACCATTACAAGCTGGCGATCGATGCGGGCATGTCGGCCTATGCCGCGCCGCTGGGGCCGCTGGAAGCGGGCGCCGACACCTTCGCGGGCCAGATCCCGACGATCCTGAAGGTGAACTCGGCCAACAGCCTGATGTCGGACACGGCGGGCAAGAACCAGGCGGTCACCGCTTCGGTCGATGATGCGCTGCGTCTGGGCTGTTCGGCCATCGGCTTCACCATCTATCCCGGTTCCGACATGGCGCTCGACATGTTCGAAGAGATCGTGGAGATGCGCAAGGAAGCGGCCTCCAAAGGCATCGCGACCGTCATCTGGTCCTATCCGCGCGGCGAAGCGGTGACGAAGGACGGCGAAACGGCGATCGACGTCGCGGCTTATGCCGCCCATGTGGCCGCCCTTCTGGGCGCGCACATCATCAAGATCAAGCTGTCCACCGATCACCTGATGCAGCCGGAGGCCAAGAAGGTCTATGACGCACAGAAGATCGACATTTCGGACATGGCCGCCCGCGTGAAGCATTGCGTCGAAGCCTCCTTCGCCGGTCGCCGGATCATCGTCTTTTCGGGCGGCGCGACGAAGGGCGAGGATGCGGTCTATGACGACGCGCGCGCGATTCTGGCCGGCGGCGGCAACGGGTCGATCATCGGGCGGAACTCGTTCCAACGCTCGCGCGAGGATGCGCTGGCGATGCTGGCGAAGCTCGTCTCGATCTACAAGGGTCAGGCCTGATCCGGGCCGCGGGTTTCCCCGTTCGGGAAACCCTTTACCTTTCGGCGGTGCGCATGGCATGATTGCGCACCGCCGCCTGATCGAGTGCCCCCATGTCCACGAACCGTCCCGCGCTTGGCGCCACGATCTATTTCATGCTTCTGGCCACGCTTGGCCTCTATTTCGTCTTTGCGGCGGTTCAGGGGGATTACGGCGTCTTCCGTCAGGTCCAGATCCGGGCAGAGACCGAGCAGCTGGAACTTGAGCGCGACCGCCTGCAGGCCCAGCTTGATGTGATCGAGAACAAGACGCGGCGGCTGTCGGATGAATATCTCGACCTTGATCTGCTGGACGAGCAGGCCCGCGACATGCTGGGATTCCTGCGCCCGGATGAGATCGTGATCCGCTGATATTTTGCCCCTACACTCCGCGAACAAAATGCTGTAGGAAATAGTTTAAGGCTAAACTATTTCCGCTTTTGGTGGAGGAGGACGCAATGGCACCCCAAAATCCGGCCGAGAAACCGAACATTTCCAAGGAAGAACTCCTTGGCTTTTATCGCGACATGCTGCTGATCCGGCGGTTCGAGGAGAAGGCCGGCCAGTTGTATGGCATGGGCCTGATCGGTGGGTTCTGCCACCTTTACATCGGACAGGAAGCGGTGGTCGTGGGCCTTGAGGCCGCGGCGAAGGAAGGCGACAAGCGCCTGACCTCCTACCGCGATCACGGCCACATGCTGGCCTGCGGCATGTCCGCCAACGGCGTGATGGCGGAACTGACCGGGCGTGAGGGGGGCTACTCCAAGGGCAAGGGCGGCTCCATGCACATGTTCAGCCGCGAGAAGCACTTCTACGGCGGCCACGGGATCGTCGGCGCGCAGGTGCCGATCGGCGCAGGTCTGGCCTTTGCCGATGCCTATCTGGAAAACGGCGGCGTGACCTTCACCTATTTCGGCGATGGCGCGGCGAACCAAGGTCAGGTCTACGAGACCTACAACATGGCGCAGCTGTGGAACCTTCCGGTCATCTTCGTGATCGAGAACAACCAGTATGCCATGGGCACCAGCGTGAAACGTTCGACCAAGTCGCCCTCCTATTGGGAACGCGGCGTGGCCTACGGCATCGCGGGCGAGGCTGTGGACGGCATGGACGTCCTGGCGGTCAAGGCGGCGGGCGAAAAGGCCGTCGAGCATTGCCGCGCGGGCAAGGGTCCGTATATCCTTGAGATGAACACCTATCGCTATCGCGGCCATTCCATGTCCGACCCTGCGAAATACCGCAGCCGGGACGAGGTGGAGAAGATGCGGTCCGAAAAGGACCCGATCGAGCATGTGCGCGAATTGCTGACGCAAGGCGGCCACGCGACCGAGGATGACCTGAAGGCCATCGACAAGGAGATCAAGGCGGTCGTCAACGAATCCGCCGAGTTCGCCAAGGAAAGCCCCGAGCCGGCGATTGCCGAGCTTTGGACCGACATCTACGCGTAAGGGAGCAGAGATATGGCAACGCAAGTTCTGATGCCGGCCCTGTCGCCGACGATGGAAGAAGGCACGCTGGCGAAATGGCTGGTGAAGGAAGGCGACACCGTCACCTCCGGCATGGTCATGGCCGAGATCGAGACCGACAAGGCGACGATGGAATTCGAAGCGGTCGATGAAGGCATCGTCGGCAAGATCCTGATCGCCGAAGGCACGGCGGGCGTGAAGGTCAACACCCCCATCGCCGTTCTGGTGGAAGAGGGCGAGAGCGCGGACGACATCGACGCCGCGCCGGTCCAGTCCACGCAGGAAAAGCAGCCCGAGAAGTCCGAAGGCTCCGACGCCAAGCACATGGACGAACCCGTTGTCGCCTCTCCCGGTGCATCGGTTCCGGGCGAGCGCGACCGGTCGCCCGACTGGCCCGAGGGCACGGAGATGAAGACCATGACCGTGCGGGAAGCCCTGCGCGAGGCCATGGCCGAAGAAATGCGCGGGAATGACAAGGTCTTCCTGATGGGCGAGGAAGTGGGCGAGTATCAGGGCGCCTACAAGATCTCCCAGGGCTTGCTGGATGAATTCGGCCCCAAGCGCGTGGTCGATACGCCCATCACCGAACACGGCTTCACCGGCGTGGCCGTCGGCGCGGCGTTCGGCGGGCTGAACCCGATCCTGGAGTTCATGACGTTCAACTTCGCCATGCAGGCGATGGACCAGATCATCAACTCCGCCGCCAAGACGCTGTATATGTCCGGCGGTCAGATGGGCTGCCCGATCGTGTTCCGCGGCCCGAACGGCGCCGCCGCCCGCGTGGGCGCGCAGCACAGCCAGGACTTCGCGGCCTGGTTCGCGGCCATTCCGGGTCTGAAGGTCGTCATGCCCTATTCGGCGGCGGATGCGAAAGGCCTTCTGAAACAGGCGATCCGCGATCCGAACCCGGTGGTCTTCCTTGAGAACGAGATCCTTTACGGCCGCTCGTTCGAGGTGCCGGTGCTGGACGATTTCACCATTCCGTTCGGCAAGGCCCGCATCTGGCGCGAGGGCAAGGACGTCACCATCGTCTCCTTCGGCATCGGCATGACCTATGCCTTGGAAGCGGCGGACAAGCTGGCGGAAGAGGGGATCGAGGCCGAGGTGATCGACCTGCGCACCCTGCGCCCCATCGATTACGAAACCGTGCTGGAATCGGTCAAGAAGACCAACCGCTGCGTCACGGTCGAGGAAGGCTTCCCGGTGGGCTCCATCGGCAACCACATCTCGGCCACGATCATGCAGCAGGCGTTCGATTACCTGGACGCGCCGGTGGTGAACCTGACGGGCAAGGACGTTCCCATGCCTTATGCTGCGAACCTTGAGAAACTGGCGCTGGTCACCACCGCCGAGGTGATCGAGGCTGTCAAATCCGTCTGCTATCGCTGAGGAGGGACGAATGGCTACCGAAATCCTGATGCCCGCCCTGTCCCCCACGATGGAGGAAGGGACGCTGGCGAAATGGCACGTGAAGGAGGGGGACGAGATCACCTCCGGCATGGTCATCGCCGAGATTGAGACCGACAAGGCCACGATGGAGTTCGAGGCCGTGGACGAAGGCACGATGGGCAAGATCCTGATCGCCGAGGGCACCTCGGGCGTGAAGGTCAACACGGCCATCGCGATCCTGGTCGAGGATGGCGAGGAGGTTCCGGCCGATGCCGGGGCCGCCCAGAAGAAGGACACCGCCGAGGAAAAGGCCGGTCGCGAGGAGAAGGTGGAGCCGAAGGCCGTCCAACCCGCCCCCGGCGGAGCGGTGGCCAAGGGCGGCACCCCTGCCCCGAAGGCCGACGGCCAACGTATCTTCGCCTCCCCCCTCGCGCGGCGGATCGCCAAGGACAAGGGTCTGGACCTGAGCGGCGTCAAGGGCTCCGGCCCCCATGGGCGCATCGTGAAGGCCGATGTCGAAGCGGCCAAGGCGGGTGAGGCCCCCAAAGCGGCGGAGGCACCGAAAGCGGCAGCCGCGGCCCCGGTCGCCCCGGCGGCGTCGAATGCGGATGCGGTCAAGAAGATGTATGACGGTCGCAGCTTCGAGGAAATGCCGCTGGACGGAATGCGCAAGGTCATCGCCGCGCGCCTGACCGAGGCCAAGCAGTCGATCCCGCACTTTTATCTGCGGCGGTCGGTGAACCTTGATCCGCTGATGAAATTCCGCAGCCAGCTGAACAAGCAGCTGGAGGCGCGGAACGTCAAGCTGTCGGTCAACGACTTCGTCATCAAGGCCTGCGCGCTTGCGTTGCAGCAGGTGGGGGACGCCAACGCCGTCTGGGCGGGGGACCGTATCCTGAAGATGAAGGCCTCCGACGTCGCTGTGGCCGTCGCGGTGGAGGGCGGGCTGTTCACGCCGGTCCTGAAGGATGCCGATCAGAAATCCCTGTCGACCCTGTCGGCGGAGATGAAGGATCTGGCCGGCCGCGCGCGGGGCAAGAAACTGGCGCCGCACGAATATCAGGGCGGCAGCTTTGCCATCTCCAACCTTGGAATGTTCGGGATCGAGAATTTCGACGCGATCATCAGCCCGCCGCATGGCGCGATCCTGGCGGTCGGTGCCGGCCTGAAGAAGCCGGTCGTCGGTGCGGATGGTGAACTGACCGTGGCCACGATGATGTCGCTGACCCTGTCGGTCGATCACCGGGTCATCGACGGTGCGCTTGGTGCCGAACTGATGACCGCGATCTGCGACAACCTTGAGAACCCGATGACGATGCTCGCCTGAGGCCAGCATCCCCTGCATCGCACAAAGGGCCGGAGATTTCCTCCGGCCCTTTTCCGTTGGATCAGTCGTTGATCACCTGATCCATGCTGATGGAAGGTTGGTCGCAGCCCGCCGTGCCCACGACCTTGGCCGGAACCCCCGCGACAGTGGAACAGGCGGGCACGTCGCGCAGCACCACCGATCCTGCCGCAATCCGGCTGCATTGCCCCACGGTGATGTTTCCCAGCACCTTGGCCCCGGCGCCGATCATCACCCCGTTGCCGATCTTGGGGTGCCGGTCCCCGTCTTCCTTGCCCGTACCGCCCAGGGTAACCGAATGCAGCATCGACACATTGTCCCCCACGACGGCGGTTTCGCCGATGACGATGGAATGGGCATGATCCAGCATCACCCCCCGCCCCATCCGGGCATTGGGGTGGATATCCACACCGAAGACTTCGGACACCCGCGTCTGGATGAAATAGGCCATTTCCCGGCGGTCATGCGTCCAAAGCCAGTGGCCGATGCGATAGGCTTGCAGCGCCTGATATCCCTTGAAGAACAGGATCGGCTGCAAATACGTCTCGCAGGCCGGGTCGCGGTCGAACACCGCCGTCAGGTCGGCGCGGGCGCTTTGGCCCAACTCCGCCTCGTTGGTATGCGCCTCCTCCGCGATTTCGCGCAGGATCTGCTCGCTCATGTCGTTGGAAGCGAGCTTGGACGCGAAACGGTAGGCCAGCGCGCGTTCCAGCGTGGGGTGATGCAGGATACTGGCATGGACGAACCCCCCCATCAGCGGCTCGCGCTGGATCGTGTCGGTCGCCTCGTCGCAGATGCGCTGCCAGACGGGGTCGAGCGTGGTGATATGGGCGCGCAGTTCAGCCATGTGTCATCTCCGCTGGCAGGAAGCGGCAGGTTACCACCTCCCGCCGCGAATGGCGACCCTCAGCCGAGGGCGTAGCCCGCCCCGCGCACCGTCCGCAGGGGATCGTCCCCGCCGAAAACGCACAGCGCCTTGCGCAACCGCCCGATATGCACGTCCACGGTCCGCGTATCGACATAGATGTCGCGGCCCCAGACACGATCCAGAAGCTGCTCGCGGCTGAACACCCGACCGGGTTTTTCCATGAAGGTGGTCAGCAGGCGGAACTCGGTCGGTCCCAGCTTCAGCACCTTGTCCGCGCGATAGACGCGGTGGGTTTCGGCATCCAGACGGATGTTGTCCCATTCCAGCACCACCCCCACCGTCGCCGGACGCGACCGGCGCAACTGCGCCCGCACCCGCGCCATCAACTCCACCACGGAATAGGGTTTGATGACATAGTCATCGGCCCCCGTTTCCAGCCCCCGCACCCGGTCCACCTCTTCCGACCGGGCCGACAGCATGATGATCGGCATCTCGCGCGTTTCGGGGCGTGTCTTCAACTGGCGGCAAACCTCGATCCCCGACAGATGCGGCATCATCCAGTCCAGCACGATGACGTCGGGCGACACTTCGTCCACCAGAACCAGCGCCTCCTCGCCGTTCGAGGCCTGGACGACGCGAAACCCCTCCGCCTCCAGATTGTAGGCCAGGACCTCGCGCTGCGCCGGTTCGTCCTCGACCAGAAGGACCGTCGGGCGGTCGGTGCTCATGCCTCGCCCCCCGCGAAGGAAGTGGTGTCCCCCTTGGCCCGCGATTCCTCGGGCAGCGCGCCGGTGACAAGGTAGATGACCTGTTCGGCGATGGTCGTGGCATGATCGCCCACGCGTTCGATGTTCTTGGCGATGAAGTGCAAATGCATACAGGCGGTGATGTTGCGCGGATCTTCCATCATGTGGGTCAGAAATTCGCGGAACAGCGCGTTATACATCTGGTCCACTTCGGCGTCGCGCTGGCGGACATCGGCGGCCAGCTTTTCGTCACGCTGGATATAGGCGTCCAGCGCGTCCTTCAGCTGCAGTTCCACCGTCTTGGCCATGCGGCGGATCGCCAGCGCCGCCCCCGGAATGGGCGCCATCTGCGACAGGACGGTGGACCGTTTGGCCAGGTTCTTGGCGAAATCGCCGCAGCGTTCAAGGCTGGAGGCGATCTTGATCACCGTCAGCACGGTGCGCAGATCCCCGGCGATGGGCGAGCGCAGGGCGATGATGCGCGCGCATTCGACGTTCACCTGCTCTTCCAGCGCGTCGATGGCCTTGTCGGACCGGCGCACGATGTCGGCCGCCTCGTCGTCGCGGGCCTCCAGCGCGTCGGCGGCGTTGATGATCGCCGCCTCCACCAGACCGCCCATCTTCATGATCATCGCCTGCACCGCTTCCAGATCGCGGTCGAAGGCGGAGTGGATGTGGACGTCACTGTTCATGATGCCTCCTTAACCGATCTTGCCGCTGATATAGCTTTCGGTGCGCGGATCGCGCGGGTTGGTGAAAATCTGCCCGGTTTCCCCGGTCTCCACCAGGTTGCCCAGATGGAAGAACGCGGTCTTCTGGCTGACGCGGGCGGCCTGCTGCATGGAGTGGGTGACGATGACCACCGCGAACTGGCTGCGCAGCTCGTCGATCAACTCCTCCACCTGCGCGGTTGCGATGGGGTCGAGGGCCGAGCACGGCTCGTCCATCAACAGCACCTCGGGCGAAGTGGCGACGGCGCGGGCGATGCACAGACGCTGCTGCTGCCCCCCCGACAGGCCGGTGCCCGGCGCGGTCAGCCGATCCTTGACCTCGTTCCACAGCGCCGCCTTGCGCAGCGCGGTTTCCACCACCTCGTCCAGTTCGGCGCGGCTGCGGGTCAGCCCGTGGATCTTGGGCCCGTAGGCCACGTTGTCATAGATCGACTTGGGGAACGGGTTCGGCTTCTGGAACACCATGCCGACCTTGGCGCGCAGGCGCACCGGATCGACCTTGGGGTCATAGATATCCTCGCCATCCAGTTCGATCAGGCCCGTCACCTTGGCTGCGGCGATGGTGTCGTTCATCCGGTTCAGGCAGCGCAGGAACGTGGACTTTCCGCAGCCCGAGGGGCCGATGAAGGCCGTGACATGGCCGTTCAGGATGTCGATGCCCACACCCTTCAGCGCGTGGCTGTCGCCGTAATGGACGTTGACGTCGCGCGCCTTGATCTTGGTTTCCGTGGTGGACACGTCTCTCTCCACAATTCGCATATCGTTCATGATCGGTCCCCCTTACCAGCGGCGTTCGAATTTGCGGCGCAGGATGACGGCGATGGCGTTCATCACCAGAAGGAAGGCCAAAAGGACGATGATCGCCCCCGAGGCCCGCTCCACGAAAGCAGGGTCCGACCGCTGCGTCCAGTTGTAGATCTGCACCGGCAGGGCCGAGGCTGGATCGAACAGGCCCGCCGGCGGCGCGGCGGGGAAATCGCGCACGAAGGCCACCATGCCGATCAGCAGAAGCGGCGCCGTTTCGCCAAGCGCCTGCGCCAGACCGATGATCGTGCCCGTCAGGATGCCCGGCATGGCCAGCGGCAGGACATGGTGGAACACCGTCTGCATCCGGCTGGCCCCCACCCCAAGCGCCGCATCGCGGATCGAGGGCGGCACGGCCTTCAGCGCCGCGCGGGTGGAGATAATGATGGTCGGCACGGTCATCAGCGTCAGGACCAGCCCGCCGACGATGGGCGCCGATTGCGGCAGGTGGGCGAAGTTGATGAAGATCGCAAGGCCCAGGATCCCGAACACGATGGAGGGCACGGCGGCAAGGTTCGAGATGTTGACCTCGATCACATCGACCCAGCGGTTCTTCGGCGCGAATTCCTCCAGATAGATCGAGGAGGCGACGCCGATCGGCACGGCCAGAACCAGCACCACGAGCATCATGTAGAGCGAGCCGAGGATCGCGACCCCCAGGCCCGCCGCCTCGGGCCGCTGGTCCGAGGCGTCGGGTTTGGTGATGAACCCCCAGTTGAAGCGCGTGGTCATCAGCCCGTCCGCCGCCATCGCCATCGCGATCTGCAACCGTTCGGGGGTGATGTTGGCGTCGCGCGTGGCGCTTTCCATCGACACGCGGCCCTTGAAGAACCCGTCGATCCGGCCATGGGTCAGGGCGTCGATCTCCACCCGCTGGCCCAACAGGTCGGGATCGTTCAGCACCCGGCGGCGCAGGTCGGCGGCCGCTTCGGGCGACAGGATGCCGGTGATGTCGGCGTCGGCGATGCCCTCGGGCACGATGCCGCGTTCGCGCACCGCGGCAACCACCCCGTCGCGCAGGACGTTTTGATAGCCGACCGTCGTGACACGCGCCATCTCGGCCGGATCACGGTTGCCTTGGGGGTCCAGCGTGTCCGCCGGCAATGTCATTTCGAACTGGGCATAGGTCTGCGTGAAGGCCGACGACCCCCGCGACACGATGGAGGTCAGCAGCGTCACCAGCGCCAGAAGGGCGATGGTGATCGCGATGATGCCATACAGGCGGAACCGGCGTTCGGCCGCGTTGCGCTTGCGGGTGCGGTCGTCCAGCGTCAGCAGCGACGAACGGGGGATGCTGGCATCGGTCATTCATACTGCTCCCGATAGGTACGGACGATATAGAGGGCGAGGATGTTCAGCCCCAGCGTGATCACGAACAGCGTCAGGCCGAGGGCGAAGGCGACCAAAGTCTCGGGCGAGTTGAAGTCGGTGTCGCCGGTCAGCTGGCTGACGATCTTGACGGTGATGGTGGTCATCGCCTCGAACGGGTTCACGTCCATTCGGGCCGCGGCCCCTGCCCCCAGAACGACGATCATCGTCTCGCCAATGGCGCGGGAAGCGGCGAGCAGGACGGCGCCCACGATGCCCGGCAAGGCGGCGGGAAGAACCACCTTGCGGATGGTTTCCGACGGCGTGGCGCCAAGACCCAGCGATCCGTCGCGCAGGGATTGCGGCACGGCGTTGATGATGTCGTCCGACAACGAGGACACGAAGGGGATGATCATGATCCCCATCACCAGCCCCGCCGTCATCACCGACGATCCCGACGATCCCAGACCCAGCGGTTGGGCGAAGTAATCCCGCAGCAACGGCCCCACGGTGATCAGCGCGAACAGACCATAGACGATGGTGGGGATGCCGGCGAGGATCTCGATCAGCGGCTTGGCCACGGCGCGCACCCGCCGGGTCGCGTATTCCGAAAGATAGATGGCGGAGAAAATGCCGATCGGCACGGCGACCAGCAGCGCGATCAGGCTGACATAGAGCGTGCCCCACAAGAGTGGCAGGATGCCAAGCTGGCTCTGCCCCTGAAACACCGGCGACCAGGTCGTGCCGAAGAAGAACTGGGTCCACGGATACTGACGGAAGAAGTTCACCGTCTCGAACACCATGGAGAAGACGATGGCGACCGTCGTCAGGATCGCGATCAGCGAGGCGAGCATCAGGATGCCCATCGTCACCCGCTCCACGCTGTTGCGGGCGCGGAAATCGGGGCGGCAGCGGCGGATGCCCCAGACGGCCCCGGCCAGCGCCACCGCAATCACAAGGATGGCCATGCCAAGGTTCAGCGCCCCGGCCGTGTCGCGCATCGCGCGCGCGGCGTCATACATCGGCCGGGTGATGGTCAGCAGGTTCGGCACGCCCGCATCCCGCAGCGCACCGGCCAGTGCCGCCGGGTCCGTGGCAAAGCCGTCGATCCTGTCCGCCGTCATCGCCCCGCTGCCCACCGCCGTCTGCATGGCGGAGGCGAGTGTCCGCACATCGCGCATTGCCGCGTCCCGGTCCCCCTGGGCCACGCTGTCCGGCAACGCCAGCGCCCCCTCGGCCCGCTGTTCGACGACAAGGGGCTGCACGATCAGCCATGCGATCAGGATCAGGAAGGCCGGAATGGCCGCCGTCATGAAGGCGAACCACCCGTAGTAGGAGGGCAGCGAATGAAGGCGCCGGGGATCGCCCGACGTGCTGGCAATGGCCCCACGCCGACCGAGCGCGAAGGCGATGGCGGCGATGGCAACCACGATCAGCGTAATCCAGAGCACGGACATATCGGATCTCGTTCATGGGAACGCCCGGCCGCCGGATGCGGCCGGGCTTTTGGACATTTGGAAGGGCGGGCGCCCCTCCGCGCGTCTTACATGGTTTCTTCCGCCGCGACAGCCGCCTGCGTCTGGGCCAGCTCCGGGTCCGACACGAGGCCATAGGCGGCCAGCGGGCCGTTCGGGCCGGCCATGTCGTCGGACACGAAGAATTCGACGAATTCCTTCAGGCCGGGGATGACGCCGATATGGGCCTTCTTGACATAGAACTGCAGCGGGCGGGACACCGGGTATTCGCCCGAGGCGATGGTCTCGGTCGACGGGGTCACACCGGACATGGTCGCCACTTGCAGCGTGTTGGTGTTGTTTTCATAGAACGAAAGACCGAACACGCCGATGCCGTTCGCGTCCGACTGGATGCGGGCCAGCGTCTCGGTGTAATCGCCATCGATATCGACCGAACGACCGTCGGTGCGGATCGCGACGCAGGCCTCTTCCGCCGCGTCCTCGTCGGTCATCGCCGTCATTTCTTCCAGCGCGCCGGAGGCTTCGCAGCCCGCGGCCATGACCTTCTCCTCGAACACTTCGCGGGTGCCGTGCTTGGTGCCCGGAATGAAGGCCAGGATCGGCTGTTCCGGCAGGTCGGCATTCACTTCGTTCCAGGTGGTGTAGGGGTTGGCGACCAGTTCGCCGTCCACGACGACCTGCGCGGCCAGCGCCTTGTACCAGTCTTCCGGAGTGAATTCGAAGGCTTCGCCGTTGATGTCGGAGGCGAAGACGATCCCGTCATACCCGATCTGGACATGCATGATGTCGGTCACGCCGTTGGCGTGGCAGGTCTCGATCTCGCTTTCGCGGATCAGACGCGAGGCGTTGGCGATGTCGGGCGTATTCTCGCCCACGCCCTGACAGAACTGCTGCAGGCCCGCCGACGAACCGCCCGATTGCACGACCGGGGTCGGGAAGTCGAAGTTCTCGCCAAAGGCTTCGGCCACGATGGTGGAGTAGGGAAGAACGGTCGACGACCCGGCGACCTGCACCTGCTCGCGGCCCTGAGCCGAGGCGACCCCGGCAAAAGCCGTGGCGATGGCGAAGGTGGACGCGGTGAGTTTCATGAGCGACATCTCTGTCTCCTGATATACGATTACCCAAGGCCTTGGTCGGACCTCTTGCCCGTATGGCTACCGGCGGAATGCGACCTGTATGTAAAACCAATGTGACAGTTTCATGACATCGTGGCGTTTTGCGGGTCCCCCTCCGCCCAATTTTCCGGCAGTGACACGGAGAAATACCGGCGATCTGGTGCCGAAATGGGGGCCACGGCCCGGCATCCGCTTGCCACGCCCAATTTACGGGCAATATACGCAAGCAACCCGAATCCTACGTCACGTTTGGTATCCCGCATTGTCCCAGTCCCGCACACGTCCGTCGTCAGCCCGTTTCACCCGCCGCGCGTTGCTGGCGACCGGGGCCGCCAGTGCCGCCCTGATGGCCATGCCGGTCCACGCCCAGGACGCGCCGCCGCCGCCCCAGGATCCGCAGCCCCCGGTCGCGACCGAATTGACGCCGCCCACCGCGCCGGTGACGATGCCGTTCGATTTCGACATGCTGACCCAGGAGATGCGGACGGCCGCGACCGAGGCGTATGTGGCCCCGTCCAAACCGACCGGCGCCCTTGGCAACCTTGGATATGACGATTACCGCGCGATCAACTTCCGTTCCCCCAATGCGCGCTGGTCCGATGCCCCCGGATCGATGTTCCGGGTCGAGGCGTTCCACATGGGGTGGCTCTACAGCGATCCCGTGCGAGTGTTCGAAGTGCAGGACGGTTCGGCGACCGAGATGCATTTCTCCACCGACGACTTTGATTATTACAACGATCTTGCCGACCGGTTTCAACCGCATCTGGAACTGCCGGGCGTTGCGGGCTTCCGTCTTGCGACCCCGCTGAACCGCCCGGACGTCTATGACGAACTGGTGGCCTTTCTGGGCGCGTCGTATTTCCGCGCACTGGGGCGCGGCAACAGCTATGGCCTGTCGGCGCGCGGGCTGGCGATCAACACCGCGTCCGGCGGGCAGGAGGAATTCCCCCGCTTCTCCCGCTTCTATCTTGAGCGTCCGACCGACGGGTCGATGACGATCGTGGTCTATGCCGCGATGGAAAGCCCCTCCGTCACGGGGGCCTATCGCTTCCTGATCACGCCGGGCGAGGAGACGGTGATGGTCGTCACCGCGCGCATCTTCGCCCGTCAGGATGTGCAGCAACTGGGCGTGGCCCCGCTGACGTCGATGTATATGTTCTCGGAATCCAACCGGGCGAACTACGACGACTTCCGCCCCAACGTTCACGATTCCGACGGTTTGCGGATCGAGCGCAACTCGGGTGAGATCATCTGGCGGCCGCTGAACAACCCGCCGCGCCTTGGCGGCTCGTATCTGGGCGAAAGCTCGCCCCGGTCCTTCGGCCTGTATCAGCGGGACCGCGAATTCGAAAGCTTCCAAGACATGGAGGCGCTGTATGAACGCCGACCGTCGGCCATGGTGCAACCCATCGGCGACTGGGGTCCGGGATCCGTGCGGCTGGTGGAGATCCCCACCGACTCCGAGGTGAACGACAACATCGTCGCCTTCTGGGTTCCGGATGAAGAGTTCAAGAAGGGCGACGCCCGCGAATACGCCTATTCCCTGCGGTGGGGCGCGATGGCGGCCGATCCGAACCAGTCGCTCGCCTATGTCTATGACACCCGTTCGGGCGCGGGCGGCGTTTCGGGGCTGAACAACGGCGACAACTTCCGCAAGTATGTCGTGGATTTCCGGGGCGGCGTGATTGCCAACCTGCCCGCCGACGCGATGCTGGAACCTGTGGTCAACGTCCAGAACGGCACGGTCGAACATGTCAGTCTGGTGCGCATTCCGGGCACCGACATGTGGCGGTTGATCATGGACGTGACGGGCGATTCCGGGGCGGTCGTGGAACTTGGCGCACATCTGGCCGGTTACGGACGCAAATTGTCGGAAACCTGGCTTTATCAATGGATCAACGCATGACGACCCAGCCCAAGCCGACGCCCGCTGCCCCCTCGGCGCCTCGCGGAACACTTCCGAACGCGCCGCTTGCGATGCCGAAGCAAGTATTGACACGGTCCACACCCTCGCTCATCGCGCGCCTGTTCCGCCCTTGGCGTGCGAAGGCGGGTCTCTGATCCATGGTGTCCGCCCACACCTCCGCTGGTGCCTATCTCTCTCGCACCCTTGGACTGAGCGTGAGCCTGTTGTCGGCCTGCGGGGCGTTCTTGCTGTTCCTGCAATTCGGCTGGTCGGACGGGTTGGACGCGATGGATATCGTCCGGTCGGCCTTCATCTGGATCTCGACCTTCTGGCTGGCGTGGGGGGCGGTGCAGGCCATTCTGGGCATGATGACCCGCGCCAAGGCCCCGGCCCTTCCGCCATTCACCGGGCTGACGACACGCACCGCGATTCTGGTTCCGGTCTATAACGAGGATCCAGTCACGGTCTTTGCCCGCATCGTCGCGATGGACCGCTCCCTGAAGGCGACGGGCCATTCCGACCATTTCCACTTCGCCATCCTGTCCGACACCCGCAAGGAGGACATCGCGGCGTTGGAGCGGCATTGGTTCGAACGCCTGCTGGACGATTGCGATGGCGAGGGGCGGATGTTCTATCGTCGGCGCGCGGACAATACGGGGCGCAAGGCCGGCAATATCGAGGATTTCTTCCAAAGCTCGGGCGCGGCCTATGATTTCGCGCTGATCCTGGACGCCGACAGCCTGATGGAGGGGGCGACCATCGTCGAAATGGCCCGCCGGATGGAGGCGGATCCCAAGCTGGGCCTGTTGCAGACCCTGCCCAAGGTGACCCGCGCCACCGCCCGTTTCGGGCGGGCGATGCAGTTTTCCGCAAGCTTCCATTCCCCGATCTTCGCGCGTGGTCTGGCAATGATGCAGGGCACCACGGGGCCTTTCTGGGGGCATAACGCCATCGTCCGATGCCGCGCCTTTGCCGAAAGCTGCGGCTTGCCCGAACTGCCCGGAAGCCCCCCGTTCGGCGGGCACATCCTCAGCCACGACTATGTCGAGGCGGCCCTTCTGGCCCGTGCGGGCTGGGTCGTGCGCCTGGATGACGATCTGGCCGGCAGCTTCGAGGAGGGGCCGGAGAACATCGTCGATCACGCCAAGCGCGACCGGCGGTGGTGTCAGGGCAACCTGCAGCATTCCAAGATCGTCGCCGCCCCGGGCCTGCGTCCATGGAACCGCTTTGTCTTCGTGCAGGGCATCCTGTCCTATATCGCGCCGCTGTTCTGGTTGGGATTCCTCATCTCCTCCATCGCGGCGCCGTGGTTCGCCCCGCCCCTGAACTATTTCCCCGTCGAAAACTGGCCCTTCCCCATCTTTCCATCGGACGAGACGTGGAAGGCCATCGGGCTGGCCATCGGCATTTTCGGCCTTCTGTTCCTGCCGAAGTTTCTTGTGGTGGCGGATGCGATTACCTCGGGTCGGGCCAAACGGTTCGGGGGTGCGGGGCTTGTGGCGCGGTCGACCTTCGCCGAACTCCTCCTGTCGTCGATCAACGCGCCGATCCTGATGATGTTTCAGACGCGGTCGGTGCTGCAGGTTCTGCTTGGCGCCGACAGCGGCTGGCCCACGAACAACCGTGGCGACGGCACCTTGACCGTGGCCGAGGGGTGGGAGGCGACGTGGTGGATCGTCCTGACCGGCGCGGCGGGCCTGGCCGCGACCTGGTTCTTCGTGTCCGGTCTTGTGCCGTGGCTGCTGCCCATCGTGGTGCCGATGATCCTGGCCCCCCTGATCATATCCTGGACGTCGCAGCGCAGCCGGTCGCGCCTATTTGCAACGCCGATCGACGTGATCCCCTCTCCCGTGCTGGCGCTGAACGATCAGGCGCTGGCCGCGTGGCAAAAGAACGGCACCCCGTGAACGCCGCCCTTCGGGGCGGTTTTTCTTTTCCCTTGCGCAGGATCGCTGTTCCACGTGATATGTTCGATGAAACACAACGGGATATTCCGATGCTGCGCCTTGCCCCCCTTGTCCTGATCGCCCTGCCCGTCATGGCCCAGGCCGACACCGTGACGGTGTTCGCCGCCGCCAGCCTCAAGACCGCGTTCGACACCATCGCCCCGGACTGGAAGGCGCAGTCGGGCGACGATCTGGTCATCTCCTATGCCGGCTCTTCGGTCTTGGCGCAGCAGATCATCCAAGGCGCGCCCACCGACGTCTTCATCTCCGCCTCGACCGACTGGATGGACGCGGTGGATGAGGCGGGGGTAACGATAATGGGAACGCGGAGGGATCTTTTGGGAAACACCTTGGTCCTCGTGGCGGCCACGGACGCGCCGGAGACAACGATCGAACGCCTGCCCGACGCCCTGTCGGGGGGGAAGCTGGCGATGGCGCTGGTCGATTCGGTCCCCGCCGGGGTTTACGGGCAGGAGGCGTTGCGCACACTTGGCCTGTGGGACCACGTCCGCGCTGACGTGGCGCAGGCCGACAACGTGCGCGCGGCGCTGGCCCTCGTGGCGGCGGGCGAAGCGCCCTATGGCATCGTCTATGCCTCGGATGCGGTGGCGGAACCCGCGGTTCGCGTGGTGGCCACCTTCCCCGAGGACAGCCACACCCCCATCACCTATCCCGCCGCCGTGATCCGTGGCACCCATCCCGAGGCGGCGGAGGCGTTCCTGACCTACCTGTCCCAGCCCGCCGCCGGGGCGGTCTTCGCGGATCAGGGATTCAAGGTCCTGCCCTGACATGCTGTTCACGCCCGAGGAATGGCAGGCCATCCGCCTGTCGCTGCAGGTGGCCGGCGTCGCCACGGCGGTCAGCCTGCCCTTCGGGGTGTTCATCGCCTTTGCCCTCGCCCGCTGGCGGTTTCCGGGGCGCGACCTGCTGAACGGTCTGGTCCATGTGCCGTTGATCCTGCCCCCGGTCGTGACGGGGTATCTTCTGCTTCTGACCTTCGGGCGGCGCGGATGGATCGGGGGCGCGTTGGCCGAATGGGGGATCGTTTTCGCCTTCAACTGGACCGGGGCCGCGCTGGCGGCAGGCATCATGGCGTTCCCGCTGATGGTCCGCGCCATGCGCCTTTCCTTCGAGGCGATCGACCCCGGGCTGGAGGCCGCTGCCGCCACGCTGGGTGCCCACCCGATGCGGGTCTTCGCCACCGTCACCCTGCCCTTGGCGGTGCCGGGGGTGCTCGCAGGCTCCATCCTGGCCTTCGCCAAGGCGATGGGGGAATTCGGCGCGACCATTACCTTCGTGTCGAACATTCCCGGCCAGACGCAAACCCTTCCCTCGGCCATCTATGCGCTGCTGCAGGCCCCCGGCGGGGAGGAGCGGGCGATTCGGCTGGTCGTCGTGTCCGTGGTCCTGTCGCTGGGGGCGATCCTGATGTCGGAATGGCTGGCCCGCGCCTTTGCAAGGCGGTTGCGCGCATGACCCTGTCCGTCCATCTCCGCCATGCCTTTCCTACGATCCGGCTGGATGTCGCCTTCGACGCGGCGGGGGGCGTGACCGCCCTCTTCGGCCGCTCGGGCGCCGGAAAATCCACCGTCGCCAATGCCATAGCGGGCCTTCTTCGTCCGGATGCAGGGCATATCCGGCTGGCAGGTCGGACCCTGTTCGACGGGCACGTCTGGGTTCCCCCGCATCGGCGGCGGGTGGGATACGTCTTTCAGAACGCCCGGCTGTTTCCCCATATGTCCGTCCGCCGCAACCTTCTTTATGGCGCGCCGTCGGACCGCGACCTGCCCGCCATCGCCGCGCTTTTGGGGATCGAGGGGCTGTTGGACCGCCGCCCCGCCGGCCTGTCGGGCGGCGAGCAGCAGCGCGTGGCCATCGGGCGCGCCCTACTTATGAAACCGGAGCTTCTGGTTCTGGACGAGCCTCTCTCCGCCCTCGACACCGCCCGGAAGGCCGAAATCCTACCCTATCTGGAGCGTCTGCGGGACGAGACGGCCCTGCCCATGCTGTATGTCAGCCATTCGATTGCGGAGGTGACGCGCCTTGCAGGGCAGGTCATCCTGCTGGATCGGGGGGCGGTCAGCCGCATCGGCACCCCGGCCGAAATGTTCGGCAATCCCGACCTTGCCCCGCATCTGGATCGTCGGGAACTGGGCGGCGTGATCTCCGGCCTTGTGCATGGGACGGAGGATGACGGCCTGACGCGGGTCGAGACGGCCGGTGGGCCGGTTTGGCTGGCGACCCGGGCCCCGCCCGGTGCCACCGTCCGCATCCGCATCGCGTCCGAGGATGTCCTCCTGTCGCTGCACCGGCCCGAGGGTCTGTCGGCCCAGAACATCCTGAACGGGCGCATCGTCGGCCTGACGGACCAGGACGGCGCGGTCCTTGTGCGGCTGGCTCTGTCCGACGGGGATCACCTCGTGGCCCGCATCACCCGCCGCGCCCGCCGGCAAATGGGGCTGGAGATTGGGCAGGCGGTGCATGCCATTCTGAAGACCGTGGCCTTGGGCGATCAGGGCTGACGGGTGGTGTCGCCGTCCTTGGCCACCGCGGGCGCGCGGTTCTCCAATCGGTCGCGATACAGCGCCGCCCGCCCCAGAAGCATCAGCGTGACGGGCGTGGTGCAGATCACGAATACCGCGATCAGGATCTCGTGGATGGTGAACCGCCCGCCCTTCACCGAGAAATACAGCATCGAGGCAAGCACGATCACCACCGTCGCCCCGCAGGTGATGATCGATGGCGCGTGGATGCGCTTGTAAAAGGTGTCCAGCTTCAAAAGCCCAATCCCCCCAATAAGCGCCAGAGACGCGCCCAGCAGGAGAAGCAGGCTCACGAGGATATCGGCCCAAAGCGGCAGCGTGCTCATTCGATCACCTCACCGCGCATCAGGAATTTCGCAAGGGCCACGGTCGCCACGAACCCGAGGATCGCGATGACCAGCGACGCTTCGAAGAAGAAGACGGTGCCGGTCTGGATGCCAAGGGTCATCAGAAGCAGCATCGACACGACATAGGCTGTGTCGAGCGCCAGAACGCGATCCTGCGCGCGCGGGCCGCGCATCATGCGGATGCAGGCGAACAGCAGCGCGAAGGCCAGCATCCCCTGCGCAAGGAACAGCGCGATCGGCAGGATCATTCGAAAATCTCCCTCAACGTCTTTTCGTAGCGAGTTTTCATCAGGTCGCGCCACATCTCTTCTTCCTCAAGGTCGAAGACGTGCATCAGCAATATGCCGCTGCGGGGGTTCCAGCCCAGCCAAGCCGTGCCGGGGGTGGCCGTGATGATGATCGACATGATGGCCAGAATGGCGCGGTCGCGGGTGTCCAACGGCACCTCCACGATGCTGGAGCGGGGCTGCCGCCGCCCCAGAATGACCCTGGCCACCTGCAGATTGGACCAGGCCATGTCCATCAGGAAGACCCCGATCAGCCGGGGGATCGGGCGCCAGCGGCGGATGGTGACGTTCTTTGGTTCCAAGGCGGACAAGGCGCGGCACGCCACTGCCGACACCGCCGACCCCAGAATCAGCTGGCCCAGGGAAAATCGGGTCAGGATCATCCACATCAGCAGCAGCAGGCAGAAGAAGATCGGGTGGGGAACGACGCGCTTCATTCGCTCGCGGCCTCCTCTTCACGTTGGTCGACGGTGCGTTCGGCGGTGATGACGCCGTCGATATAGACCTGCGGCCGATGCAGGGCCGAGGCGGTCGCCTCCATATACCGCATGACGGGACGCGACTGCCATGTCAGCACCAGCACCATGAGCACCAGTGCGGCAATCGGCACGATCTCGATCGCCATGACGCGGGGCCCTTCATCATCGCCGGCCCAGAAGGTCTGCACCCCCACGCGGACCAGCGCGATCAGCGTGGCAAGACCCGACAGGATCAGCACGGCGAAGAACACCCAAGAGGCGGTCGTGCCGCCCTGCCCCCCCTGAAGCAGGCTGGACAGCATCATCACCTTGCCCAGGAACCCCGGCAAGGGCGGCAGACCCGCCAGAAGCACCGCCAGCGCGGCAAAACAGATGCTGAGGATGGTCATCGTTGCCGGAAGGGTCAGGCCCGTGACCTCCTCCTCCGGTTCCTCATCCGGGGCGCCGTAAAGGTCAGCCGACAGCGCCAGCATCGCCGCCACCGCGCCCTGCCCGCGTTCGGCCAGTTCCACCAGCAGGAAGAACGCCGAAATCCCCAAGGTGGAGGCCACCATGTAATACAGGGCCGCCCCCAGGATCGGCACGCCCCCGTCCTGCATCGCCAGCGCGATGACGGCCACCAACGTGCCGGAGGAGATCAGGACGGCATAGCCCGCCATCCGCGACATCGCCTGCGACCCGAGGATGCCCGCACTGCCAAAGGCCATCGTGGCGATGCCGCCGACGAACAGCACCTCGGCCCCGAACCCGGCGGACGGTCCGCTGCCCGGGGCAAAGGCCAGAAACCCAAGCCGCAGGATCACATAGACCCCCACCTTGGTCAGGATGGCGAACATCGCGGCCGATGGGGGCGACGCCATCTGATAGGCCGAGGGGAGCCAGAAGCAGAGGGGCCAAATCCCGGCCTTCACCAGAAACGCGATCCCCAGAATGGCCAGCGCCGCATGGACCAACGGCCGGTCCTGATCCGAGATGCCGGGCATCCGCTGCGCCAGATCAGCCATGTTCAGCGTGCCCACCACCCCATAGATCAGCGCGATTCCGATCAGGAAGAACAGCGACGCCACAAGGTTGACGGCGATGTAGTGAAAGCCCGCCTTCACCCGCTCCGCCCCCGACCCGTGCAGCATGAGGCCGTAGGACGCCGCAAGCATCACCTCGAAAAACACGAAGAGGTTGAAGAAATCGCCGGTCAGGAAGGCGCCGTTGACGCCCATCAGCAGGAACATGAACAGGCTGTGGAAATGCTGCCCCCGCCCGTGCCACCCCGCCGAGGCATAGACCAGCGCCGGGATCGACAGCAGCGATGCCAGCACCAGCATCAGCGCCGAAAGACGGTCCAGCACCAGGTTGATCCCGAACGGCGTCGGCCAGTCGCCCAAGACATAAAGGCCGATCAGGTTGCCGCCCGACGGGCCGGTGCCCTTCGACCGCAGCAGCAGATCGACCGACACCACCAGCATCAGCACGCAGGCGACCAGGCTGATGCCCAGCTTGGACTGACGTTGCCGATCCTCATAGAACAGCATCAGCGCGCCCGCGATGACGGGGATCAGGATCGGCGCGATCAGCATGTGCTGCGGCCCCGCGAAATCGAAAAGTGCCGTCTCGTTCACGAATCGCGCTCCTTCCCATCGACGTGGTCGGTTCCGGTAAAGCCCCGCGCCGCCAGCAGCACCACAAGGAACAAGGCCGTGGTGGCAAAGCTGATGACGATGGCCGTAAGGACCAGCGCCTGAGGGATAGGGTCGGTATAGGCCGTCGGGTCGATGTCGACCGACGGATCGAGTATCGGGGCCGCGCCCATGCGCAGCCGGCCCATCGAAAAGATGAACATGTTGACGCCATAGGACAGCAGGCACAGGCCGATGATGACCTGAAAGCTGCGTGGCCGCATGACGAGCCAGAGGCCGGAGGCGACGAGCGTTCCGATGGCGAGGGCCAGTATCAGTTCCATCAGCTCTCCTCCTCGGCGGCTTTTTCGCGCGCCCGGCTCCACCGCAGGGATTGGTGGCCGATGGCGATCTGCATCAGGACCACGGCCCCGACGACCACGAGGAACACGCCCAGATCGAACAGCAGCGCCGTGGCGGCCGGAACCTGCCCGATCAGCGGGATATCAAGATATTGCGAATGCGCCGTCAGGAAGGGATAGCCGAACAGCCACGATCCCATGCCCACGAAGGTGGAGACAAGCAAGCCCGCCCCGATCCAGCGCACGGGCAGGATGCGCAGCCGATCCTCCACCCAGGTCACATCGGCGGCCAGATATTGCAAAAGGAACGCGATCGCCAGCGCCACACCTGCGGCAAAGCCACCCCCCGGCAGGTCATGCCCGCGGAAGAACAGTTCGGCCGACAGAAGGATGATGACCGGGAACATCCAGTGCATGATCACCGACGGCACCATCAGATAGTCGCGCACGGTATCCCCCCGCTCACGCCCGTCCGCCGCATCGTCGTATTCGTTCTGCAACCGCTGCTGCGGGGTCAGTTCGTTGCTTTCCATCGCGGGACGGAAACGGCGCAGAAGGGCGAAGATCGTCAGGCCGACGATGGCCAGGACGCAAATCTCGCCGAACGTGTCGAAGCCGCGGAAATCGACCAGGATCACGTTGACGACATTCGTGCCGCCCCCTTCGGAATACGCGTGCTGCAGGAACCAGTCGGAGGCAAGATTGCCCTGCGGCATCATCATGACGGTATAGGCCATGAGCGCCACGCCCGCCCCGCACAGGACGGCCACGACCAGATCGCCCCGCCGGCGCAGCTTGGCGCGCAGCGAGTTCACCTCCACGATCTCGGTCCGGCGGCGCGGCATCCAGCGCAGGCCCAGAAGCAGCAGGACGGTCGTCACAACCTCCACCAAGAGCTGCGTCACACCAAGATCGGGGGCCGAGAACCACACGAAGGTCACGCAGGTCATCACCCCCGCGCCGCCCAGCAGGATCAGGGCGGCAAATCGGTGATACTTGGCCATGTAGGCCGCACCCACGGCACAGCCCGCCCCCACGATCCAGATCAGTGCGAAGATCGGATTGACGCCCGTCACAGCCGGAACGCCCGCAATGATCGCGCTGGGCCACAGGGCAACGGCGGCAAATCCCAAAGCGAGCAGGATCAGCAGACGGATCTGCGGCTGCAACCGCCCCGTTCCGAAGGCGCGGGTCAATTTACGCGGGGCCCGCCACGTCGCATAGACCATGAGGCTGTCGAATATCCGCGCGCCCCGAATGCGGTGCAGCAGCGGCGGCCCCTCGGGGCCACGGGCGATCGCCTTGTGGGTCACGGCATAGAGCACGATCCCGGCGACCACGGCGATCACGCTCATGATCAGGGGGACGTTCACGCCGTGCCACAGGGCCAGCGAGTAATACGGCACGTCGGACCCAAGGACGGCGAACGCCGCCGCCGCAAGGATCGGCCCCACGGTCAGCGCGGGCAGGATGCCGACGGCGAGACACAGGACCACCAGAACCTCGGCCGGGCGGCGCATCCACGGGGTGGGTTCATGCGCGTTTTCCAGTCCGGGGGCCAGCGGGCCGAAGAAGACCGCCAGCACCAGACGCAGCGAATAGGCGACCGAGAAGATCGACCCGAAGACCGCAAGATAAGGCAGCGCATCGTCAAAGGGCGAACCGCCGTGCCACGCATAGGCTTCTGCAAAGAACATCTCTTTCGACAGGAACCCGTTCAGCAGTGGCACCCCCGCCATGGAGGCGGAGGCGATGGCCGCCAGCGTGGCCGTGATCGGCATGACACGCCGCAGGCCCGACAGCTTGCGGATGTCGCGCGTGCCCGTTTCATGATCGACGATGCCCGCCGCCATGAACAGCGACGCCTTGAAGATCGCGTGGTTGATGACGTGGAAGATGGCGGCCACGATCGCCTCCGGGCTGCCGATCCCGGCCAGCGCGGTGATCAGACCCAGATGGCTGATGGTGGAATAGGCCAGAAGCCCCTTCAGATCGTGCCGGAACAGCGCGACCACCGCCCCCACGATCAACGTGGCCATTCCGGCGCCCGTGACGATGTTGAACCACTCGGCCGTGCCGCCGAAGACGGGGAAGAAGCGGATCAGCAGGAACACCCCCATCTTCACCATGGTGGCGGAATGAAGATAGGCGGACACGGGCGTCGGCGCCGACATCGCGTTCGGCAGCCAGAAATGGAACGGGAACTGCGCCGACTTGGTGAAGCAGCCGATCAGGAACAACAGCAAGGCCGGAAGATACAACGGATGTTCGCGCAGCACCGGCCCCGAGGCCAGGACGCGGTCCAGATCGTAGCTGCCCGCGACATATCCCACGATCAGCATCGCGGCGAGAAGGCACAAGCCCCCCGACCCCGTCACGATCAGCGCCATCCGCGCCCCATCCCGGGCGTTGCCGTTCGACCGCCAGAACCCGATCAGGAGGAAGGACACAAGGCTCGTGATTTCCCAGAAGATGGTCATGACGATGATGTTGCCCGACAGCAGCATCCCGTTCATCGCCCCGGCAAAGAACAGCAGCAGCGCAAAGAACCGCGGCGCCGTGTCCTTGGAGGAAAGGTAGTAGCGGGCATAGATGACGATCAGGAACCCGATCCCCATCACCATCACCGCAAACAGCCAGGACAATCCGTCCAGCCGAAGGGTCATGTTGATGCCCTGACGCGGCAACCACGCGTTGTAGTCGCGCACCGCCTCGCCCGCGTCCATCATCGGCCAGAAGGCGCACAGGATCATCGTCCCGAGGGCCATCGTCGCGCCCGCGACCATCGCGCTGGCGTTGCGCGCCGGACGCTGCATCGTCGCCACGATCGTGCCGGCAAGGAAGGGAAGCACGAGAAGGACGAGAAGGAGCGAGGAGGGAAGCATACGTGTGCGGACCGCTTTCTGCAGGATGACGGGGATCGGGGCTGAAACGCTTGATCGGGTTATTGTCCGCACATAGCCCGAGTTCAACACACGTCGTGCAAGATTTCAGATTGCGACGAACATGTTATCCGCGTTTGCGCAAGATCTGGCGCAACATGCCGTGGAAGGTCTGCACCTCGGCCCGGGTCAGGTGCAGGCGGCTCCACATGTTGCGGAGCGCAAGGCGCATTCCGTCGGCCTTGGCCGGGGGGAAGAAGAAGCCCGCCTCCTCCAGACGTTCCTCGTAATGATCGCCCAGCTTCTGCACCTCGATCTGGGTGGCGAACTCGGTCCGGCCCATGGCCATCACCTCGGGCGCGATATCCTCCGTCTGGCGGCGCCATTCATAGGCGGTCAGGAGCACGCATTGTCCAAGATTCAGCGACGGGAAATCCGGGTTCACCGGAACGGTGATGATGGCATTGGCCAGCGCCACGTCGTCATTCTCCAGCCCCGCCCGTTCGGGCCCGAACAGGATGCCGACACGTTTGCCTTCGGAGGCCAGCGCGCGGGCGTAGTCCATCGCGCGTTCGGGCGTCATGACAGGCTTGGTCAGTTCCCGCCCCCGCGCGGTGGTAGCGAAGACGAAATCGCAGTCGCCGATCGCGGCGGGCAGATCGTCGAACAGCCCAGCCCCGTCCAGAACCCGCCCCGCACCGGAGGCCATGGCGTTCGCCTTGGGGTTCGGCCAGCCGTCGCGCGGGGCCACGATCCGCATCCGCTCCTGCCCGAAGTTCAACATGGCGCGGGCGGCGGCACCGATGTTCTCCCCCATCTGGGGGCGGACGAGGATGAAGACGGGCGGGATCATGGCGGCTCTCCTGACGGGTGCATCCTGATACGGTGCGCGCGGCGTGATGACAACCGATGCGAAACAGGTTAGGGGGATCGCCAGACAATCCGGAGATTTTCCATGGCCGACGCCGAACGCCCGCAAATCTATCTTTCCACGCCGGCGGATTTCGACCCGGAGACCTTTGCCGACCCGCTGGCCCGCGTGCTGGACGGGGCGGAGGTCGCCTGCCTGCGCCTGTCGCTTGCCACGCGGGACGAGGTGCGGCTGTCGCGCGCCGCGGACGCCCTGCGCGAGATCTGCCATGCCCGCGACATCGCGCTTGTGATCGAGAACCACGTCCTGCTGGTGGATCGGCTGGGGCTGGACGGCGTGCACCTGACCGACGGGGCGCGGTCGATCCGCAAGGTCCGCACCGACCTGGGGGCCGAGGCGATCGTCGGTGCTTTCTGCGGCATCACCCGGCACGAAGGCATCAACGCGGGCGAGGCGGGGGCCGATTACGTGGGCTTCGGCCCCGTGGGCGACACGCCGCTGGGAACCGGCGACCGGGCCGATACCGACCTTTTCGCCTGGTGGTCCGAGATGATCGAGGTTCCGGTCGTGGCCGAAGGCGCCCTGACGCCGGAGCTGGTCGCGGCGCTGGCCCCGCACACGGATTTCTTCGGCATCGGCGACGAGATCTGGGGCCAGGACGACCCGCTGGCGGCGCTGCGCGGGCTTATCGCTCCTCTGGGGTGAGGGCGCCCATCGGGTGGGCATGGCGCACTGTAGCCTCCACCTGCGCGGCCATGGCCTTGCGATCGGCGACAGCGGCGACGGGAACCGGCGCGTGGAACACGACATCGACCGCCCCGCCGCCCGGGGCGGCCAGCACCTGCTTCAGATGCCCCCCAAAGCCCATGCCGCCCCACCAGCCGTGAAACCGCGCATCCCGCCCCGGGGGCGCGTGATAGGCGACGGTCACCGGCTGGATCGCCATGTCCTCCCTCAGATCCGGCGCGAAGAACGCGGCGAACAGCGTTGATTTGAAGGGAAGAATTCGGCGGCTGTCGGTGCTGGTGCCTTCGGGGAAAAACAGCAGGTGATGACCGGCCCGCAGCCGCGCCTCGAACACCTGTTGTTGGGCCCGCGCCTCGTTCGATTTGCGGTTGATGAACACCGTGCCCGTCGCCCGCGCCAACCAGCCGATGCCCGGCCACTTCGCCACCTCGGCCTTTGACACGAAGTAAATGCGGGCGCAGGCGTTCAGGGTATAGATGTCGAGCCAGCTTGCATGGTTCGCGACGATCGCCCCGCGTTCGGTCATCACCCGACCCCGTTGGCGCAGCCGGATGCCAAGAACCGCAAGCGAGGCGCGGCAGACGAATTGCGTGATGAACGGCGTCAGCGGGCGGCGCAGGCCGAAGATCGGACGCTCGATCACGCGCAGCAGAAGCAAGAGGAGCAGGCAGCCGAAATTGATCACCACCAAAGCCGGCGCGCGCAGGATCAACCGTATCCATCCTCCGACCGCAAGCGGGGGGTGGGAAATCCGTTCATCCTGCCACGCCATGTCCCGCTCCTCTTCGCGCCGAAAAACTATTGTATCGTTCGCCCATCCGGGCCGTGTCCATCACCAGACAGACATCCGTGGTGTTGAAGGCATGGTCGATCCACGCCCCGTCCCCCACGCAGCCGCCCAAACGAAGATAGGCCTTGATCAGCGAAGGGACGGCCAGCATCGCCGCGCGGCGGTCGATTTGTTCCGGGTGCAGGATGTCCATCGTCCGGGCCGACGCGCCGATCGCCCGCACGCGCAACTCGGGCGGGGCCAGATGGTCGCGGTGCAAAAGCGACAAGGGTTGGGCCAACGCCTGCAGGTCGGTGCCACGAAAACTGGCGGGGCCGAACAGGATCTCGATCCCCCGCGCCACGACGTAATCGGCCAGCCCCGCCCACATCTGCGCCACGGCCAGCCCGCCGCGCATATCGGGATGAACGCAGGATCGCCCCAATTCCAACAACTTGCGACCTGAACGTTGCAGCGGGTCCAGATCGAATTCGGCGGCGGAATAAAACCCATCCACCGCCCGGTCCGACGGCAGCAGGCGATAGGCGGCCACGACATCGTCCAGACCCGAGCGCGCCGGATCGACCAGAACGAGGTGGTCGCACTGCGCATCGAAGGCGTCGATTTCCAGCCGCCGGTCATGATCGACCAGATCGCCCGAGGCGCCCAATTCCTCCACGAACACCGCATAACGCAGGCGTTGGGCCGCGCGCAGGTCGCGGTCGTCGCGCGCAAGGCGCAGGTGAAGCGGGGAACCTTCGGTCATGGCCGAAGGCGTAGCCGCCCGCCCCTCGAATTGCAATCGCGCTTGATATGCGGGCGCATCTGCCTTACCGCGTTACACGTCGAAGACGGGCTGCAACGTCACCTCGCGCCCATCGAAGACGACTTTGCCCGCCTGTTCGAAATTCACGGTGATCTTGCTGCCGATCTTCGACTGCACCTGCCCCAAGCCCCAATCGGGCTGCCCCGGATGGCGGACGATCATTCCGGGTTCCAGTATGTCATTCATTGCAGAGCTCTCCCATGCCCGATGACCACGATCTTGCCGCACTTGTCGCCTCGCGCATCTGTCACGACCTTATCAGCCCGATCGGCGCGATCGGCAATGGGTTGGAACTTGTGGCGATGACCGGCGCGCCGAACGGGCCGGAAATGGAGTTGATCGTGCAAAGCGTGGCGCAGGCCAACGCGCGCCTCCGGCTGTTCCGTCTGGCCTTCGGCGCGGCCGGGGACGGCGCGGTCCCCGTGCGCGAGGTGCGCGAGATCCTGGACGGGATGACGGCCGGCACCCGGCTGGTCATCGACTGGCAGCCCCCGTCCGCCACGCGGCGCGAGGTGAAGATCGCGTTTCTTCTGCTGCAATGCCTGGAGACGGCCATGCCTTACGGCGGGCGCATCACCGTGCACGGTCCCGACCGGATCGAGGCGGAGGCCCCCCGCCTGCGCGCCCTGCCCGACCTGTGGCCGGTGCTTCAGGGCGCCGTGGGCGAGGTTGGCCCCGCTCAGGCGCATTTCCTGCTGGCGGCCCGGGCCATTTCGACCTTGGGTCGGCAGGTCGAGGTTACGGAGACCCCGACCGCCCTTGCCTTGCGTTACTGACGCACGGCCCCATCGGCCGTCACCAGATATTTGAAGCTGGTCAACTGTTCCGCCCCCACCGGACCACGGGCGTGCATCTTGCCGGTGGAAATGCCGATCTCCGCCCCCATGCCGAATTCACCGCCATCGGCGAACTGGGTGGAGGCGTTGCGCAGCAGGATCGCGCTGTCCAGCCGGGTGAAGAAGCGGTCGGCCGCCGCGTCGTCGGCGGTCACGATCGCCTCGGTATGCTGGCTGCCAAAGCGGCGGATATGGGCGATGGCCCCGTCCACGCCGTCCACCACGGTGGCGGCGATGATCAGGTCGAGGAACTCTTTGCCGAAATCCTCCTCGGTCGCGGGAACCGTGCCGGGGATCGCCAGATCGGCGCTGGCCCGCACCTCCACCCCTTCGGTCAGCAGGGCGCGGATCAGGTGGTCGCCGTGCCGCGCCAGATAGGCACGGTCGATCAACAGGCATTCCGCCGCCCCGCAGATGCCCGTGCGCCGGGTCTTGGCGTTCAGGACGATACGCTCCGCCATCACGGGATCGGCCTCGGCATCGACATAGACGTGACAGATCCCCTCCAGATGGGCGAAGACCGGCACCCGCGCCTCGCGCTGGACCAGACCCACAAGGCTCTTGCCGCCGCGCGGGACGATCACGTCCACGAAGTCCGTCGCGCGCAGCAATTCGGCCACCATCTCCCGGTCGCGGGTGGGGACAAGCTGGATCGCATCTTCGGGCAGGCCCGCCTCGCGCAAGCCCGCAACCAGACAGGCGTGCAGCGCCGAGGCGCTGTGCAGGCTTTCCGAACCGCCGCGCAGGATGACGGCGTTGCCCGCCTTCAGACACAGCGCGCCCGCATCCGCCGTGACGTTCGGGCGGCTTTCATAGATCACGCCCACCACCCCCAAGGGCGTGCGCACGCGGCGGATATGCAGGCCCGTGGGCTGATCCCATTCCGCGATCACCTGCCCCACGGGATCCTGCTGTGCGGCAATGGCGTCCAGGCTGTCGGCAATGGCGGCCACGCGGGCGGCATTCAGGATCAGGCGATCCGTCATCGCGGGCGACAGGCCCTTTTCCCGCGCAAAGCCCAGATCTTCGGCATTGGCGACAAGGATGTCCGCCTCGGCTGCGCGGATATGGCGGGCGGCGGCGGTCAGGGCGGCGGCCTTCGCCTCGGATGGGGCGAAGGCCAGCTCGGCCGCGGCGGCTTTCGCCTTCGTTCCCATCGTCCGCATCAAGGTGGCCGCGTCCATGTCCGTCTCCTTTACACAACCATGTCGTCACGATGCACAAGCGCTGCGCGCCCGGCATATCCCAATATCTGCTCGATCTCGGTCGAGCGGTGGCCCGCAATGGCCCGCGCCTCGGCGGCGGTATAGCGGATGAGGCCGCGCGCCAGAACCTCGCCGTCCGGGGCGCAGATCTCCACCGGGTCGCCGCGCCCGAAAGCCCCCGCCACCGCGGTCACCCCCGCCGGAAGCAGCGACCGCCCCGCCGCAAGCGCGGCCACTGCGCCGTCATCCACCCGCACCTGCCCCCGCGGTTTCATCGCGTTGATCCAGCGCTTGCGCGCCGCCTGCGGGTCGCCATGCGCGACGAACCACGTCCGTGCCGCCCCGTCGGCCAGCGCCTTCAGCGGGCGTTCCACCGACCCTTCCATGATCGCCATGGCACAGCCTGCCGCCACGGCGGTCTTGGCGGCCATCAGTTTGGTCTTCATGCCGCCCTTCGACAGGCCCGACACCGGATCGCCGGCCATCGCCTCGATCGCGGGGGTGATCGCGTCCACGGTGTCGAACCGATACGCCGTCGGGTCTTCCTTGGGATTGGCGGAATAGAATCCGTCCACATCCGACAGAAGGATCAACTGATCCGCCGCCACCGTCACCGCCACCTGCGCCGCCAGACGGTCGTTGTCGCCGAACCGGATCTCATCCGTGGCCACCGTGTCGTTTTCATTGACGATGGGCACGACGCCCAGGCCCAGAAGCGTCTCCATCGTCGCGCGACTGTTGAGGTAACGGCGGCGATCGGCGCTGTCCTCCAGCGTGACCAGGACCTGTGCCGCCGTGATGCCGTGCAGGGCCAGAACCTCGGAATAGGCGCGGGCGAGTTCGATCTGCCCCACGGCAGCCGCCGCTTGGCTTTGCTCCAACGCAAGCGAGCCATAGCCCAGATGCAGCATCCCCCGCCCCAACGCGATGGAGCCGGAGGAAACGAGCACGACATCCGTGCCCCGCGCCTTCGCCTCGGCCACGTCCAGCGCCAACGCCTCAAGCCAGTCGCGACGCAAACCGCTGTCGCGATCCACCAGCAGGGCCGACCCGATCTTGACGACCAGCCGTTTCGCGGCGCGAATATCCGGCGTCAGGGCTGCCACGGTGCGGGATCCTCCTCCACCACGCGGGCGGCGTCGATCTGCGCATAGATGGCGCGCAACACGTCCTGCACCCCCATATTGGCCGCACCGGAAATCACGTGGACGCGGCCGCCCGTCTCCTCTTCCAACGCGTCGCGCAGAAGGGTCACGGTGTCGTCGTCCAGCGCATCGCATTTGTTCAGCGCGACGATGCGCGGCTTGTCCCCCAGCTCGTCGGCATAGGCCTCAAGCTCGGTCACGATGGTGCGGTAATCCTCGACCACCGTCTCGGACGTGCCATCGACCAGATGCAGCAGCACGGCGCAGCGTTCGACATGCGCGAGGAACTGCGTGCCAAGGCCCCGCCCCTCGCTTGCGCCTTCGATCAGGCCGGGAATGTCGGCCATGACGAATTCCCGCCCGTCCACACCCACGACGCCCAGGTTCGGGACCAGCGTGGTGAAGGGGTAATCGGCGATCTTGGGCCGCGCGTTCGACACGGCGGCCAGAAAGGTCGATTTCCCCGCATTCGGCAGACCCACCAGCCCCGCATCGGCGATCAGCTTCAGGCGCAGCCACAACGTCCGTTCCACCCCCGGCTGGCCGGGATTGGCGCGGGTGGGCGAACGGTTGGTGGAGGATTTGAAGTGCAGATTGCCCCAGCCGCCGTTCCCGCCCTTGGCCAGCAGCAGACGCTGGCCCACCTCGGTCAGGTCGGCGATGACGGTTTCCTCATCCTCGTCGATGATCTCGGTCCCGACGGGCACGCGCAGGACGATGTCGTCGCCCGTCTTGCCGGTGCGCTGCGCGCCCATGCCCTGCTGGCCGGTCTTGGCAAAGAAGTGCTGCTGGTAACGAAAGTCGATCAGGGTGTTCAGCCCCTCCACCGCCTCGGCCCAGACCGAGCCGCCATTGCCCCCGTCGCCGCCGTCCGGTCCACCGAATTCGATGAACTTCTCCCGCCGGAAACTGACACAGCCCGAGCCGCCGCCACCCGAGCGGATGTAGACTTTGCAAAGGTCGAGGAACTTCATGATCGGGCCTTCCTGCGGTTCGTTCGGGCGATACAGGATCGGCGGTGCCGCCTCAACCCTGTAAGGTTATTGGTTCTTGCGGATGTAGGTCCAGGTCGCGACATGGGCGTTGCGCGCGACCGAAAACGTCTCGGCGTCGCCAAGATAGCGGAAGCCGCAATTGGTCAGCACGCGGGCCGATCCCGGATTGTCCTGAAACACCGAGGCGAAGATTTCGGAGTTTCTCAGGGGGTTGGCGTCCACCAGCGCGCGCACCGCTTCGGACGCGATTCCGGTGTTCCAGAACGGGGGCGCCACCCAATAGCCGATCTCGGACTGGTCGCGGTCCATCTTCTTCAGGCTGATGACGCCCAAAACCTCTCCCGATCCGGCGATGGTGCCGTCCATGATCCAGATCGCCTCCTCCGCCCCCAGCTTCATCGCGCGGGCGACGAAGGCGTCGATCGCACCGGGCGGCATGGGGTGGGGAATGGAGGACGTCATGTTCGCCACCCGCCGATCCCCGGCATAGAGCGACAGAAGCCCCACATCCGAACGGCGGGCGGGCCGCAGCACCAGCCGCGGGGTTTCGATGGTCTGCACGTCGCGATCCATGGCCGTTTCGGTCATTCTGATCGTCCTTCGTTGTGTGGCATCGCCCGGAACGAAAAAGGGACCGGCTTCGACGCCGATCCCCTGTTGCATGCAACCTGTTCAGGTTCGGCTTACTCGGCGGCTTCCGCCACTGGCAGGACCGAAATGAACGTGCGGCCTTTCAGGCCCTTCTTGAACGACACGTTGCCTTCGCGCACGGCGAAGATCGTGTGATCCTTGCCCATGCCAACGCCCTCACCGGGGAACCAGGTGGTTCCGCGCTGACGCACGATGATGTTGCCCGGGTTGACCAGCTGGCCACCATAGAGCTTCACGCCAAGACGACGGCCGGCCGAGTCGCGACCGTTGCGGGATGAACCGCCTGCTTTCTTGTGTGCCATGGGGGATTACTCCTTCGATTCGTGTGCGGCGCGGCGCGCATCGGCGGTGCCGGTGGCAGCTTTCACGTCGGATTTGTCGCCACCCGAGGCCAGAACGTCGGTCACGCGCAGCAGGGTCAGGTGCTGACGGTGGCCCTTCGTGCGCTGCGAGGAGTGCTTCCGGCGGCGCTTGACGTAGTGGATGACCTTCTCGCCCTTGATCTGGGCGATGACTTCGGCCTGCACGGCGGCGCCGGCCACGAAGGGCACGCCCACGGTCAGGTTGTCGCCACCCACCATCAGGATGTCGTTGAACTGGATCGTTTCACCAGCTTCCGCGGACAGCTTTTCGACGCGCAGGATATCTCCCGTGCGAACCGTATATTGCTTGCCGCCTGTCTTGAGGACCGCGAACATGGTCTTTCCTTTTCGTGTTCCGCGTCCTGCGGCCCCGGCGAACCGGCGTTGAAACCTCGGACAGCGCGCCCCTGCGGGCGTAATAGATTACGGGTCTGCGCACCACGTACGATGCCAGACGGCGGACATATCAAGGATCGCACCCCCAATGTCAACCGCGATATGCGGATCGCAAAAAAGTCGAAACAGGTGCCGGACCCTCTTGCGAAGCCCCCCCACCCTCGGTAAAGAGCGCCTCACGACGACCCCTGATGCGGAGAGGTGGCAGAGTGGTCGAATGCGGCGGTCTCGAAAACCGTTGTCGGTTTGCGCCGACCCAGGGTTCGAATCCCTGTCTCTCCGCCATTTACCTTAAATCCTGTCGTGCATTCACGCGCTCAGCGCCCGAACTGTCAGGCTTCTTTCGCCGGTTTGACAATTTCTGTTTCCTGTTCGGCCCTGCTCGATGATGCCATCGCCCTCGTGGCGAGGTCTTTCCGACTGGCAGTCACGGTATAGGGCGTGACCTCGGCAAGGGATCATTGGCCCGAGATCGCCATGATCTCGTGCGCCAGTCGTTCATGTCCCCGACAACTTCGTCGCAAAATCATGCTCCGGGATCATTCGCGTCAATCCGCCTCGGCCGGACGCACATCCCTTAGCGCCGACGTGACCTTGCGGGCCAGGACGCTGGCCATGATATCGGCAAAGGTTGCGCGCAGCTTCGGCCGCCAGTTCGGATAGAGATCGTCCGACGTGCCCGGCACATTCACCGCCACCGTCTCACCGGCCATATCTTCGAACCGGGCGACGAAAAGCCGGGAGGGGGCCATTGCCAGATGGCGATGCACCGCGATCACCAGACCGTCCATGTCGGACGGATCAACCTCCTGTTCCCCTTGGTGCAGGGCGGCGACAAGGCGGTCGCGATCCTGTTGCCGTTCGGCGGCGCGCTCGGCGTTTCCGCTGACGGTCACAAGGCCAAGCTCCTCGCGCAGTTGGTTGTCCACGCCGGTCCACCAACTGCGAAACGGGGGGAGATCGTGGGTGGACAGGCAGGCCAGCGCCTGAACGGGATAATCGGCGGGCGGCGTGAACTCTGCGCCGTCCCGTTCGAAAAACAGGATGCGATAGGAAAGGATGCCCGCCGCCTCCATGACCGCGCGGAAGCCCCTGGGGACGTTGCCCAGATCTTCCCCCACCACAAGGGCCCGGTGGGTGTGCGACAATTCCGCCAGCACGCGCAAGGTATCCGACAGGGGGTAGCGAACATAGGTCCCCTCGGCGGCCGAGCCGTCCTGCGGAATGAGGAACAGTTGCCACAAACCCATTGCGTGATCGATCCGCACCGCCCCGGCTTGGGCCAGCACCGGCTCGATCGCGTGGCGAAAGGGTTCGGACCCGGTCTCGGCCATCCGCACGGGCGACAGCGGGAGGAGGCCCCAATTCTGCCCCTCGTCGCTGAACTGATCCGGCGGGGCCCCGACGCGGGCCGTCGCCACCACATCGGACACACCCCAACTGCCCGCCCCGCCGGGATCCTCACCCACCGCGAAATCGAGATAGAGGCCGATCGCCATACCGGCGTCCCGGCAGGTCCGTCGCACCATCGCCAATTGGTCCGCGGCGACGGTCTGCAACCACGTGTAAAAGCCGACCTCGTCCGCATTCCGGGCGATAAACTCCTGCACGGTCGGGCTGTTCGGGTCCTGCCATTCCACGGGCCAATCGCGCCAGGTCGGCCCATCGCCGCAGGCCACCCGGTGGGCGGACACCACCTCGAACCGGGCCCAATGCGTCACCTCCGGCGTGGCCATCGCCCCCTGCCCGCGCCAGATGCCGCGGAGCGTCGCAAGCTTGCAGGCCGCCACCCCGGTATAATCCACATGCTCGGCCCCCCGAAGCCTGTGGAGCGTCGCCGCATCGGCCAAGGTCGGGTCAAACCCCGGGACCCGGTCCACCGCGATGTAAAGCGGGTTCAGCATCCGGCGGTCGGACGGGGAAAACGGGCTGCACCTTTCCGGGCCGGACAGGAACGGGGCGTGAAGCGGGTTCAACCCGATGAAATCCGCCCCCTCGGCCGCCAGCAGGGCCGCCAAATCCGCCAGATCGGCGAAATCACCGATGCCCCAGTTCCGATCGGACCGCAATTGATACAGTTGGACCGCCACACCCCAACGCCGCGCCGCATCCTCGTCACCGTGACAGCGCACGCCGTCGGGGACGCGCAGGCGCAAATCGGCCTCGGGCGGCGCATCGCGGGTGTCCAACATGCCGACAAGCGTTTGGATCGTGGACCGAGGCGGTGTCACCGCCGTTCCGTCCATGCCCTCGTATTCCGTCATGACGCCAAGCCGCCGGGCGCGCTCCATCAAGGGGTCATCGGTCATGTCGGGTCCTGTCCGTATGTCGTGCCGCGCGCGGCGAGTCCCATGCGAACGGGCCGCCGGTCGGCATCCTTCCTGTCACCCGGCAGGGCAGACACACCCCGCCCTGCCGGTCGCTGCCTTGGCACATCAGACGTTGATCGAACCGACCGCCCCACCGTCCACGCGCCAATTGGCCCCGGTCACGAACGAGGCGTGGTCCGAACACAGCATCGCAATCACCGCCGCCACTTCCTCGGCCTTGCCCCGGCGCTTCAACACCAGATAGGGGCGTTGCTCCTTGAGGAAGCTTTCCACCGCCTCGTCAAAGCTCTCCCCCCGTTCTTCAGAGCGTTTCTCCATCATGCCGTCGGTCATCGGCGTCTCGATGAAGGCGGGGGCCACGCAGTTCACCAACATGCCCGAATGGGAATGCTGCATGGCAATGCTTTTCGCAAAGCTGAGAAGCGCTGACTTGGCCGAGTTGTAAACAGTCTCATCCGGGTAGGGCTGCGCCACGTTTTCGGAGGTCACGAAGACCACCCGCCCCCATCCGCGGTCCATCATCGGCGGGCACATGTGGCGGGCCATGCGGACGGCGGACAGAAAGTCGATGTTCAGCGCATCCGACCAATCGTCTTCCGACATGTGCAGCGGATCGCCCTTGCCCCCGGTCACCCCGGTCGCATGGACCCAGATGTCGAAATCGGTACCGGATTTCGCGAGGAACTCCTCACACCCCTTTTGCGAAGACAAGTCGCCCGCCGCATACTCCGCGTCGAACTCGGCCGCGATCGGCGCAAGCTTGTCGTCGTCGATGTCCGTCAGAAACAGCTTCACGCCTTCCGCCGCAAGAAACCGTGCCGTTTCCCGCCCCATGCCGCCGCTGGCGCCAGTGATGAGCGCGCGGCGGCCTTTGATCCCGAGGTCCATGCCATTCTCCTGTGATATGCACATAGGAACGCGGGCCAGTGGCAACGGGGTCCGATCTATAATCGTTAATCGGGTGTGCCGCCCGACCGCGCGACATGGAGGCCGCCGATATCGCACATGGCCTTCGTCAAGGCCAGGAATTGCGCAGATGGTTATCCGGGGAATCCGATTGCCGTAAAAAGCTTACAGCCGCCCCGTAAAAAGGGCGGCTGTAAATTTGGGCGGATCCGAAGGAACCGGGCCTTACCCTTTGTCGGACGTCCGGTCGGCCGCGCCGCGCGAGGCGGCATCGGCCAGACGTTCACCCGCGGCGGTCGCCTCGTCTTTCACCTTCTCCACGAAGTCCGTTCCGTTCGGCGTCTTCTGGTCCAAAGCGTCCGTCGCTTCGTTCACCATCTGCTTCGCTTCGCTGGCAACCTCGCTCGCCACGGCCTTTGCCGTTTCGACCTGTTCTTCGGCAAACTCGCTGGCGGCGGCCTTGGCCTGATCGGCATAGTCGCCGACAAGCCGGTTTTCCAGACGCGTGGACCGGAACATCGCCCCAAGACCGGCCCCCGCCGCAAAGCCCAAGGCGGCCACGACAAGGGGTTGTTCGGTCACGAACTTCTCGATCTTGTGGGACAGATCGGACCCCGTCTGTGCCATGTTCTGACGGGCACTGTCATACCGCGCGCCTGCCGCGTCCTGAAGCGAGGCGGCACGGTGGGCAACGCGATCCTTGGCATGGCCGGCAGCCTCGCTGACGGAATCCATCGCGTCATGCGCGCGATCCTTCAGCGACGGGCCAGAGGTCGTATCCCCTGGCGCGGGCGTTAGGGACGGGCTGCGCACCGGCATGTCGGTCGACGCCGAATAGGGCGCGGGCCGGACGGGTTGCGGGTGAACCGGCGTCACAGGCGGCTCCGGAGCGTCACGGTTGACGGACGGACCCGGTGCCGGACCACGGTTCCCGCTGGCCATCATCCATGCCAGACCGATGCCGGTCAGGATGAACGGAACGGGGTTGTCGCGCACGGTGCGGCCCAGATTGCGGCTGACCTCCCCACCATTCTGGGTGACCGACTGCATGGCCCGGTCGATCAGCGTCTCGACCGAGAAACGTTCCTGCAGCGCGTCGATGGTCGCGGTCAGATTGTCCCGCGTCTGGTCGACCTCACGCTCGATCTCATGCGCGCTCTTGCTTCCGGGGTTGGTGGTGTCGCTCATGATACCGTGTCCTTGATCGCGTTGGCGTCTTTCGACAGAGAGTTGGCGGTGCGCGCGGGGGCCAGATGGCCAGCCTTCAGATCGTTGATGCCGTTCTTCACCAGGATCAGCGCGATCACGGAGAAGATGACACCCACGAGGACCGCGGCCCAACCTGCACCCAGGCCAAGTTCGGCCAAACCGGCCACCAGGGCAAAGGCTAGCACGTTCAGCGCCACCAGCACGATGACCAGACCTGCGGCGATCTTGCCGACGGCGGTGAACGCTTGGCTGATCTTCTCGCTCGTCTCGGCGCGAAGCAGCTGGATTTCCTTGCGGAACAACTCGTTCACATTGCCGACCAGATCGCCCATCAGACCCGTTGTCGATTTCCGGTTGGGATCATCCATGGAACGTCTCCTTCGGGCGATAGGTGGGCGCCACCGGCTGAGGGGACGCCTCTGCGGTCGCGTTCGTGCCCTTGGCGCTGGCCCGGGCGAACCGGGACACGATCAGACCTGCCAGCACCGCGCCGCCGATCACTGCGGCGGGGTTCCGGCGCCCGAATTGCGCCAGATCCTCGACGATCTCGGAAATGCTGCGGTCGGTCAGGGCGGTGGACACGCTGCCGACCGCATTCGACGCCTCGGTGAACATCTGGTGCTGGATCGAGCCGTCATCCAACTCGCGTGCGGCGGCACGAAGGGCGTCGGAGGTGCGCGAGATTTCGTCCGCCGCGCGGTTCTTGGCGCTTTCGCCCTTGTCGATCGCGGCGTCCTTGGCATCGTGCAGACCGGCCTTCGCCTTGTCCTTCAAGGCCGCACCCTCATGCGCGGCCTGCGCCCGCACCTCGTCGGCCTTCTGCCTCAGGTGATCCGCACCGCTTGCGTCGCTGTCGGGGGGAAATTGGGACATGCGTATCTCCTCTTCGCTGTTGGGCGTCACGGTCTTTCGTGGCGATGTCCCTCACTAAGCGATAACGGGATCGTTAGGTTCCGATGCACCTTCCCCCCGATCCGGCCCGCCGAAGGGGGCGGGCGGTAGGTCGCAAGCGGCCCTTATTTCAGGGCCATCCCCATCTTCCGCATCAGGCCCAGCAAACGGTCGCGCCCCGCCATCCGGTCCACGGTCGCCACGCGCTTGCCGCTCAGCAGGCTCCAATCGTCAACGTCGCGGCCCTGCCCTTCGTTGAACCGGGCCATCGTCGCGTCGTAATCATCGATCAGCGTCGTGTAATCCGGCGGGGTGAAGGTGTCGCGGTGCAGCACCGCCGCAGGGGCCAGACGGGGCTTCACCGCCGCCGGAACCGCCGGATCGGGATAGCCAAGCGTCAGACCGAACACCGGCATGATCCGATCGGGAAGGTTCAGCGCCTGACGCACAGCGCCGATATCGTTTCGCAACCCGCCGATATAGCAGGTGCCAAGGCCATGCGCCTCTGCCGCCGTCACAAGGTTCTGCGCTGCCAGAGACGCGTCGATCACCCCCACGACCGACATCTCCACATAGTCCAGGGTGTCGGTCGGCAGGTCGTGGCGGGCCGCAACCGTGCCGATCCGGTCCAGATCGGCCAGAAAACACAGCATCAGCGGGGCCTGTTCGATATGCCGCTGATGTCCGCACAGCGCGGAAAGTTCGGCCCGACGCGCGGGATCACCGACGGCGACGACGCTCCAGCATTGCAGGTTGCTGGAACTGGGCGCGGATTGCGCCGCCGCGATCAGCAGGTTCAGGACATCGTCGGGCACCGGCTGCGCGGTGTAGGCGCGACAACTTTTATGATGAAGAATGACGCGCGTGGCCTCGTTCAGCGGGGCGGTGGGCGCGACCGGGGCGCCATAGCGTTCTGTGACGGGGGACGACATGGGGATCTCCGTTGATGGTCCCCCGACCCTACACGGACGCCCGGTGCGGGGGCCATCCCCGATATCCGGTTCACGCCATGGGCATCGCCGTTCCGTCTTGCGCGAACCGATGCAGCCGACCGGCACGGGGGGCCACCCGAACGACATCGCCATGCGCCAGACCGATCTCGCCATCCGCGCGAAGGGTCAGCTCGCCCGCCTCGGCGGTTTCGATCCGCGCGAAGGTGTCGGAGCCGAGGTGCTCGGCCATCACGACGCGGCCTTCCCAACCGCCCTCGGCCACGGTGTCCAGATGTTCGGGCCGGATGCCGACCGTGTGGGCCCCGTGGCGGGCGGCTTCGGCCCCATCGATCAGGTTCATTTTCGGACTGCCGATGAAGCCCGCGACGAAAAGGTTGCGAGGATGGTCGTAAAGCTCCATCGGGGTGCCCACCTGCTCGATCCGTCCGGCGTTCAGAACGACGATCTTGTCGGCCATGGTCATCGCCTCCACCTGATCGTGGGTGACATAGATCATGGTGGTCGCAAGCTTGCGGTGCAGTTCCGTGATCTCCTGCCGCATGGTGACGCGCAGGGCGGCGTCAAGGTTCGACAGGGGTTCGTCGAACAGGAAGGCCGCCGGTTCGCGCACGATCGCGCGCCCGATCGCCACCCGCTGACGCTGACCGCCCGACAGCTGCCCCGGCCGCCGATCCAGATAGGAGCCGAGGTTCAGAACCTCTGCCGCGCGGGCGATCTTCTCCTTCTGCGCCGCCGCGGGGACATTGGCCATGCGCAGGGGAAAGGCGATGTTCTCGGCCACCGTCATGTGCGGATAAAGGGCATAGGACTGGAACACCATCGCCAGCCCCCGATCCCCCGGCGCGGCGTCGGAAACATCGCGGTCGGCAATCACGATCCGGCCCGAGGTCATGTCCTCCAACCCCGCGATCAGCCGAAGAAGGGTGGACTTGCCGCACCCCGAGGGGCCGACGAAAACGACGAACTCCCCATCCGCGATCTCCAGATCCAGCGGGGGAATGACCTCGGTCGTGCCGAAGCGCTTGACGACGCGGTCGAGTGTAATGCTGCCCATCTGCGGCACCTTTCCTGTGTTCAGACGCCGGCGAGTTCGCGGCGGAATCCTTGGGTCTTGCGATCGCTTTCGATGCGCCAGCGCAGGATGTCGGTCAGCATCTCCTGCCGCCGCGCGGCGCAGGCGGCATCGTCCCAGCGGTTCACCCGCTCCTCCGGGTCGGAGGCGAGATCGAAAAGCTGGCCTTCGGCACTGTCCACGAAATGCACAAGCTTCCAGTCCCCCTTGCGGATCATGGTCATGAATTGCGTGCCGGTCAGGATCGCGTCGTTCGCATGTTCGGCAAAGACCCGGTCGCGGTGGCCCTCCCCCTCCATCAGCGGAATGAGGGATCGGGCCTCCATCCATTCGGGCGGGGTGATCCCGGCCCATTGCAGGATGGTCGGCCCCAGATCGAACAGTGCCACAAGATCGTCGATGGCATGGCCCTGCGGCACGTCCCGGCCCCAGACGATGGCGGGCACATGGACGGACGGCTCGAACATGTTCCACTTCTGCGAATGGCCATGATCGCCCAGACAATCCCCGTGATCCGAGGTGAAGACGATGATCGTGTCATCGAGCACGCCCCGGGCCTCCAGCGTGTCGATGATCCGGCCCACCTGCGCGTCGATCATCGACACGTTGGCGTAATAATGCGCGCGCTGGCGGCGCTGCTGATCCTCGGTCGGATGCTCCAGATGCACGACCGCATCGTGATCCTCGGCGTGGTGGTGACGGCGCAATTCCCGGATCGGTTCGGGTTGCTGGGCGTCGAAATCATAGGTGATGGGCATCGGCAGGTCGTTGCGGCCCGCGTAACGGTCCAGATAGTCCTGCGTCGGGTCATACGGGGGGTGCGGGCCGGGGATGCCGATCTGCAGAAAGAACGGCTCCGTCCCCTTGTAGCGTTCAAGCCACAGACAGGCGAGGCTGGGGACGAACACGTCGGGGTGCAGATCCTCGGGCGCCTCCCACACGAAGGCACCAAGGGCGTCGCGATAGTCCCCCCGCTCGCGATAGCTGACACGGCTGGGCTTGCGAAGGCCGCGCGTCCAGAAGGCCTTGTCCCAGTTGTCCAGATAGAAGGGCAGGTTCGGGTGGTCGCGGTCCTTGTTCTCCACCACATGCCGTTCGTGAAAACCGAAAGGGCCTTCCACCGGCATCGTGTGCATCTTGCCCACGTTCACGCAGCGATACCCCGCCCCCGACAGAAGCGAGACCCAGGACCAGACCCACGGCTCGTCGTTGCGGAACACGCCGTTGGTGTGGGGATAGGTGCCGGAAAACAGCGATGCGCGCGACGGGCTGCACGAGGGGGAGGTGACATACATGTTGCGAAACACGGTCCCCCCCGCGACCAGCCGGTCGAGGATGGGCGTATCCATATGCGGATGACCCAAGGCGCGGATCGTGTCCAGCCGCTGCTGGTCGGTGATGATGAAAACGATGTTAGGGCGTTTCTGCATGGGTCTTTCAGCCTTTGACCGCGCCGCCGAGCGACTGGACGATATATTTGTTGGCGATGATGATGACGGGCACGATGGGCAGCGTCAGGGCAAGGGCGGCGACCGCGATGGCCCCCCAATCGACGCTGGCATAGGAGACGAAGTTCATCACCGCCACCGGGGCCGTCGTCGTGTCGGCGCGCGTGATGACCAGCGCGAAGAAGAAGTCGTTCCATGCCAGCAGGAAGCTGAGCACCCCCGCGGCCACCAGACCGGGGCGCGCGGCGGGAATGACGATCAGGCGCAGCACCTGCCACAGCGACGCGCCGTCCATCAGGCCGGCCTCCACCAGCTCGTTCGGGATCTGGTTGAACGAGGTCCACATCGACCACACGACGAAGGGCAGCGTCAGCGAGGTGTAGGCCACGATCAGCCCCGTATAGGTGTCGATCAGCCCGGTGTTCACGTAAAACAAAAACAACGGGATCACGAAGCCCACGGGCGGCGCCATGCGCAGCAGCAACAGCAGCCACGACGCAAAGAACTTGCCCGCGAATCGCCGCTTGGACAAGGCGAAGGCCCCCGGCACGCCCAGCAGAAGGGCGAGGAGCGTGGACGACCCCGCCGTGATGAAGCTGTTCATCAGCGCGCGCGGAAAATCCGACCGGGCGATGGCGCCGAAATTCTCCAGCTTCAGGGCGGTGGGGGACTGCCAGATCGGCTCGAACAGTTGTGTCGCGGGGCGCAGGGACAGGATCAACGTCCACAGGATCGGCAGAAGGGAAAACGCCAACAGGGCCAGCATGACGATAACGCCCGCCCCCTTCTTGACGCGGTAGGATGGGGACAGGTCACGCATCGGACAACCTCGCATTGGCGCGGGCGATATAGAAGCTGATCGCTCCGGCGAAGACGAACAGGAACACCGCGATCGCGGCACCATAGGCGGCGTTGGAATTCTGGAACGTCTGGATGTAGGCGTAGTAGTTCGTCGCCTGCGTCGCGCGTCCCGGCCCGCCATTGGTCATCACGAAGATCAGGGGGAAATGCTTCAACGTCTCAATGAAGCGGAACAGCGCGACCATCAGAAGCGTGGGATACAACAGCGGCAGGGTGATCAGGAAGAACGTCTTCACCCGGCTTGCCCCGTCGATCGCCGCCGCCTCGTCCAGATCGGGCGAGATGCCCTGAAGCGCGGCCAGGACGATCAGCATGACGAAGGGATAGGTGGCCCAGGTGTCGGCGATGACGATGGCGGCGATGGCCCCCGTCTGGCTGGTCAGCATCGCGGGCACCGGAATGCCGAAGATGTCGAAGAACGCGTTGATCGGTGACAGGGTGGGCGTGAACAGCGACAGCCAGATCAGCGCCACTGCAATATGCGGCACGGCGAAGGGGATCACGAAGATGCCCCGCGCGAACCGCCAGGATTTCACGATCCGTTCCAGACCGACGGCGATCATGGTGCCGATCACGACCTGAGCGATCACCCCGAACACGCTGAGCGCGGCCATGATATAGACCGAGGAGATGAACCGACGGTCGCCCGCCAGCCGCAGGAAGTTGTCCAGGCTGATCTTGCCGCTCCATCCCCGGATCAGATGGTAATCGGTCACCGACAACAGGAACATTCCCGCCAGGGGCGCGATGGCGAAGACGCCCACGGCAAGGGATGCCGGAAGCAGCATCATGCGATAGCTGCGATCCATCGCAGCCGAGGCACGGGTCGATGTCATGCGAACTCCGTAGTCATGTCAGGGGGTGGTGCCGGGCCGCGGGGCCCGGCGTCGCGATCACTGGCCGGTGATGTAGCCCATTTCGTCGCTGGCGGTTTCCAGCGCCTCTTCGGGGTCGATCAGGCCGTTCACGGCGGCGTTGATGTTTTCACCGATCACGGCGCCGATCTCCGGCCATTCGGGGATCAGCGGGCGGTAGTCGCTGCGCGCCTCGCCCAGGGCCGCCACGCGCAGGTCCAGAAAGTCGGACTGGATGGCGGCGTATTTCTCCTGCACCGCCGGATCCTGCGCGATGGAGGCGCGGGTAAAGTCGGGATAGGCTTCGTTCAGCGCAAGCTTGGTCATCGTTTCCGGCGACGTGGCCCAGGCGATGAATGTCGCCGCAGCGTCGGCGTTGCGGGCCGCGCCGCTGATCCCCAGACCGTGCACGGCCAAAGCGGGCGAGCGGCCTTCGGGGCCGGCCGGGGGCAGCGCAAGCTGGATACGGTCCGCGAACTGGCTTTTGCTGGCATCCACGATCTGGCTGGTGATGGAGGTTCCATCCACCGTCATCGCCGCCTGCCCCGCCTGCATCGCGGCCACCACCTCGGGGAAGTTGAAGCTGCCGATGCCGTCGGGACCGTATTTGGCCAGAAGATCGACATAAAGGTTCAGCGCCTCCAGCGTCTGGGGCGAATTGATGGCGGGGGTCAGGTCGTCGGGATAATCGGCAAAGAATTCCCCGCCATAGGCGCGCATGATCATCGGAAAGACGAACATGTTGAAGCCCTGACCGGGGGCCGCGCGCATCACGACGCCGGCCGTCTGCGGGCTGTCGACGGCGGCGGCCACGTCCAGCATCTCCTCCCACGTGGTGGGCGGGGCCTTTCCGGCGGCGTCCAGCAGATCCTTGCGATAGGCGAGAAGTCCGGTTTCGGCAAAGAAGGGCACGCCCCAGGTGTCCCCGTCCACCTTGAAGGATTCCAGCGTGGACGGGATGATGTCGTCCGCCTCGGGCAGCGCGGCCACGGCGTCCGTCATCGGGGCGAGCCATCCGGCCTGCACCCACCGTTGCACTTGGATGCCGGGGGTGTGCACGACATCCACATCACCGCCGCCGCCGGTGAAGGACAGGGTGATGCGGCTTTCAAACACGTTCTGGCCGACCACCTCGATATTGGCCTTGATGCCGGTTTCAGCTTCGAAATCCCCCGCAAGCTTCTGCAGGCCCAGCGTCACGGGCATGGAGAACATCAGGACGTTCACCTCCTGCTGCTGGGCGGCGGCGCCCACCGGGGCAAGGGCGCTGGCCGACAGCAAGGCGGCAACCAGCAGGGTTCGACGTTTCATGGACAACACAGATATTCCTCCCAGATTCTCTGTAGTTTCGGTAGCGAAAGCTTATCGGACGAGGCGCAGATGCCCCGATCCCGCAAGGCGTGCCGTGCGGTGTTCGTGTTGCAGGATCCGTTCCAGACGGGCGCGCTCCTCTTCAAGCGCGGCCTCTATCCGGTGTTCGGTTTCGGCGGTGACCGAGGTTGCCGCGTCGGCGATCGACAAAAGGTGCAGGAACCGCCCTTCGGCGTCGCGGATGATGGTGGCGAAGCGGCGGATCCCGAAATGGTTGCCCGCGGCGTCACTGACGAAGGTCCGGCCCCGCGCGGCGGTGACCGCGCGTTCAACGTCCTCCGATTCAAGCCAGGAAATCTGGCGGGTCGCCCCACGGGTCGAGGTGTCGAAGAACCCGCCGATGAAGAACCCTTCGCCCAGACGTTCGGGCGCAAGTGTGGAGAGATAGAGGCAGGACAGGGCGTCGAATTCGAACAGGCTGCGTCGAAACCCCTCGCGTGCCCAGATCGTGATGGCGCGGTCGGGATGCGGTGTGCGGGAATGCCACAAAAGCTCATGCCCCGCGACGACGATCACCTCGGCCGCAGCCCCAAGACGGTCCGTCAGCGAGGTGAGGGTGGTCTGAAGTTCGGCCAGATAGGCCGCGGACATCGGGACGATGCGGTCCAGCGTGAAGTTCTTGATCAGATACTTCTCGCTTGTGCGGAACAGATAGCCGCGGTCGGACAAGATCCGCACGATGCGGTTGAGCGTGGCGGGGGCGAGACCCAGATCGCGCGCGATGTCCACCTGCTTCACCGGCCCTGCGGGGGCATTCATGACGTATTCCAGAACGTCGATTATGCGGTCGGTGGGCGCGCTCGTCATGTTGCTTATTCCAAATATGAAATATCTTGCTATCATGATTGGAATATCAGGGCAACGATTCCATTTCGACCGGGCCGCCATGTCATATCTTCGCCGTGTTCTTCTTGCCGTCCGCCGCGCCATCGCCGCACGTCGTCGTCCGGGGCCCGAGATGCGCTACATGCGCGGTCGGTCGTCCCGGAAATGAGCTGCTGCGCCCCCCGCGCGCCCACGGGCCCCGCGACGCAAGGGGGGCGACCGGGGCGATGCGCCCTGCCCGCGCCCGATCCGCTGGTTCTTATCCCCGGCGGTCTGGCGCAGTTGGGAACGGATACCCCCCTGATCCCCGAGGATGACGAGGGGCCGATGCGCGCCGTGCCGATCCGCTCCTTCACCTTGGGCGCGACCGCCGTGACGAACCGGCAGTTCGCCCGGTTCGTCGCCGAAAGCGGGCATGTCACCCAGGCCGAACATTGCGGCCACGGGTTCGTCTTTCGCGGGCATGTGCAGGCGGAGGCGTCCGAGGTGTCGGTTGCGGACCCCGCCTGGTGGATGCGGGTGGAGGGGGCGGATTGGCGTCATCCGGGGGGCCGGCGATCCGACAGCGCCGAGCGTCCCGATCACCCCGTCGTTCAGGTGGCGCAGACCGATGCCGCCGCCTATTGCGCCTGGTATGGCCTGCGCCTGCCGCAAGAGGTGGAGTGGGAACACGCGGCGCGCGGCGGTCTCTCCAACCCCACCTACCCCTGGGGGGACCAGCCGCCGGATGAGACGGGATTTCACCCCTGCAACATCTGGCAAGGCCGCTTTCCCCACATGGACACGGGCCTTGACGGTCATGCGGGCCTGGCCCCCGCAGGGTCGTTCGCGCCGAACGGCTATGGCCTGTTCAACATGTGCGGCAATGTCTGGGAATGGACCGCCTCAACCAAGGGGGCGGACCGGGTGCTGAAGGGCGGGTCGCATCTGTGCCACCCCAGCTATTGCCACCGATACCGCATTGCCGCGCGGATGGCGCAGTCCGACGCGATGACGACCAGCCATATCGGGTTCCGGGTTTGCGGTTCGGAATGACCGCGTAGGCGGGCGCGGGTCAGCGCGAAGGGTTCGGCCGGGGGATGCCCCCCCGGTGTCACACGAGACCGTCTCCCTCAGGCCCGCGCGAAGTAACCGCTCAGGAACGCCCGGCATCGCTCGGACGAGGCGTTGGTGAACACCGTTTCGGGGGATCCGTCCTCTTCCACCCTGCCCTGATGCAGGAAGATCGTCCGGCTCGACACCTCGCGGGCGAAACCCATCTCGTGGGTGACGATGATCATCGTGCGGCCTTCTTCGGCCAGATCGCGGATCACTTTCAACACCTCGCCCACCAGTTCGGGGTCCAGCGCCGACGTCGGTTCGTCGAACAAAAGTGCGCGGGGACGCTGGGCCAATCCGCGGGCAATCGCGACCCGCTGCTGCTGGCCGCCCGACAGCTGGTTGGGCCAGGCGTCGCGTTTTTCCGCAAGGCCCACCTTTTCCAGAAGGGCCATCGCTTCGTCGCGACATTCGGCGCGGCTGCGGCGCTGCACGACCAGCGGGGCCTCGATCACGTTCTCAAGCACGGTGCGGTGGGGCCACAGATTGAAGTTCTGAAACACGAACCCCAGATCGCGGCGCATCGCGCGGACCGTCCCCTCCTCGGCGCGGGTCAGGCGGCCGTTCCGGGGGGACAGGCTGTGCTCCCCCACGGTGACGGTGCCCGCATCGGGAATGTCCAGCATCGGGATGCAGCGCAACAAGGTGCTTTTGCCCGATCCGCTGGCGCCGATCAGGGAAATGACGTCGCCGTCACGGGCCTGAAGGTCGATCCCGCGCAGCACATCGTTGGAACCGAAACTTTTCCGCAGGCCGGACACCGCGATGGCGGGGTTGGGAAGGGTCATGGTCATGCTCCGAATTGCCAGGGGGAGAGGCGCCGTTCCAGCCAGATCGTCGCGCGCGTCACGATCAGCGACAGCACAAGATAGATCGCGGCGGCGCACAGGAAGATCTCGATCGCCCGCCAGCTTTCGGCTACCGCCTCACGGGCGATGCCGGTCATGTCCATCAGGGTGATGGTGCTGACCAGCGCGGTCGATTTCAGTATGGAGATCACCTCGTTCGAATAGGCGGGCAGCGCCTGACGGATGGCGATGGGCAGCACCACGCGGCGGAAGACGGCGATGCGCCCCATGCCGCTGACGCGCGCGGCCTCGACCGCGCCCTTGGGAACGGCGCGCAGCCCCCCTTTCAGGATTTCCGACGTATAGGCCGCGTCGTTCAGCACCAGCGCCAGCAGCCCGCACCAATACGGTTCGCGCAGAAAGGGCCACAGGAAGCTGCCGCGAATGGTCGCGAACGTGGCCAGCCCGTAATAGATCATGAAGATCAGGACCAGGAGCGGCGTTCCGCGAAAGAAGAAGACATAGGTGGACGCCACCGCGTTGCCGACCCGCGTGGTCCGCATCAGGTTCAGGATCAAGGCAAGGATCGCCCCGCCCAGAAGGCCGAACACCGCAAGGTTCAGGGTCAGCGGCAGCCCGGTCAGAAGCATCAGCACCGTGTCGCGCAGAAAGATCATGTCCATTCAGCGGCCCTCCGGCGCGTAACCGGCCAGACTGCGCCGTTCGACCAGGCGGAACACCTGATCCGACAGGGTGGTGATGATCAGATAGATGCCGGCCCCGGCGGCATAGAACAGGAAATGCTCCTGCGTGGTGCCCGCCGCGATGGAGACCTGACGCATGGTTTCCACCAGCCCCGTCACGGAAACCAGCGCGGATTCCTTGATGACGGACTGCCACTGGTTGCCCATGCCGGGAATGGCGGTGACCAAGGCCTGCGGGGCGGTGATGCGGCGGAAGATCAGCCAGCGGGTCATGCCCACCACGCGCCCCGCCTCGATCGTGCCCCTGGGCACGGCCTGATAGGCGCCGCGCAGAACCTCGGACTGGGTCGCGCCCGAAATCAGGCCGATCGCCAGCATTCCCGCGACAAAGCCGCTGATGTCGAATGGGCCCTCAAAGCCCAGCGTGCTCCCCACAGCGGCCACCACCTGACGCCCGCCGAAATAGAAAAGATAGATGACGAGGATATCCGGCACCCCACGCAGCACCACGACATACACCTCGGCCAGACGGCGCGCGAAGGCATTGCCCGACACCCGCCCCCAGACCGTGATCGTGCCCAGAACGGTGCCGCACAGGAATGCCAGCACCGAGACCGCCAGCGTCATGCAGCCGGCGCGAAACAGCGCCATGCCCCATCCGTCCGGCCCGAAGCCCAGAAGGCCAAGATCCCCCGCCATCACGTGCTCAGTATTCCGTCGGAGTGACGTTCAGACCGAACCACTTTTCCGAAAGGTCCTTCAGCGTGCCGTCGGCCACCATGTCGCGCAGCGCGGCATCGATGCCCTCTTTCAGTTCCGTATCGCCCTTGCGGATCGCCACGCCGGACCCGTTGCCCATCACGCCCCCGGCAAAGATCGGCCCGGTCGCCATCGCGACGCCTTCGTTCCGCTCCAGAAAGGCCGGCACGTTGGTGACCGAGGCGATGCCCGCATCCAAACGCCCGGTCAGCAGGTCCTGATACACGTCCGGCCCGTTGGGATAGGTGCGGACATCCACGCCACGCCCGACCAGAAACTCCTCAAGGAAGGCCGACTGGATCGTGGCCTGCTGAACACCGACCGTCTTGCCCTTCAGAACTTCGGCCACGGCGTCGGTGGTGGCGTTGATGGCGGCTTCATCATCCAGATCCGCCATCTCTCCCTGCTGCGGCAGAACCAGCCCGCTTTCGTTCATCACGACAAAGGTCGATCCGCCTGTGGTGTAGTTCAGCGAGAAGTCCACCACCTCCTGCCGGGCGGGCGTGATGCTGACCCCATCGACGACCGCGTTGTATTTGCCGTCGACCAGACCCTGGATCATGCCGTCCCAAGCCTGCGCGATGAACTGCACGTCAAAGCCCGCGCGCGCGGCGATCTCGTTCACGAGGTCGATCTCGAACCCATAGAGTTCGCCGTTCGGCCGCGTCATGTTGGACGGGGGGAACGTCCCTTCGGTGGCGAAAACCACCGTGCGGTCGGACAGGTCGGCAAAGGCGCCCTGAACACCGGCGAAAAGGGCCGTGGCGGCGATGGTGGCGCGCAACGCGGCGCGGCGAAGGGTGGTCATGTATCTTATCCTCGTCTTATGGGTCATCGGCCTCAGGCCAGCAGGGTCACAGCCATGCGCGTCAGGGCGATCGCGCTGGTCGCGATGCAGGATTCGTCGGGCTGATAGTCGGAGTTGTGAACGCGGTCGTCGCGCCCTGCAACACGTGATCCGACATTGATCTGGATCGACGGCATCCGTTCGGAGAAATAGGAGAAATCCTCCGCCCCGAAACTCTCGCCCTGTTCCACCAGCGCGGGTGCGCCGAACTGGGCCGACAGCGCGTCGTTGGCGGTGTCCACCAGTTTGTCGTCGTTCATCAACGGCGGCACGCCGCGGATATAGTCCACCTCGGCCTGCAGGTTCATCGCGGCGGCCGCCCCCGCACAGATGCGGCGGAACGACGCCTCCACCCGGTCCCGCGTCTCGGGCGAGCGGCAGCGGGCCGTGCCCTCGAACATGCAGGTGTCGGGAATGATGTTCTGGGTCTGCCCGCCCTCGATATGGCCGATGGTCAGCACGGCGGACATCGCGGGGTCCATCTCGCGCGAGATGACGGTCTGAAGCTGGGTGATGACATGGGCCGCGCCCACGATCGGGTCCACCGCCGCGTGGGGCCGCGCCGCGTGTCCCGACACGCCCCGGATCACCACCTTGAATTCGTCGCTCGATGCGGTGGAGGCGCCGCGCGTCAGCAGAATGCGGCCCGCCTCCAGTTCCGGGCGGTTGTGAAAGGCGATCGCCATGTCCGCCCCGTCGGCGGCCCCATCGGCCACCATTGCCGCCGCGCCGCTTTCCTGCGTTTCCTCGGCGGGCTGGAACACCAGCCGCACCTTGCCGCGCAGCGTGGGGGCCAGTTCCTTCAGCGCCGAGGCCGCCCCCAGAAGCGCCGCCGTGTGCAGGTCGTGCCCGCAGGCATGCATCTTGCCCGGAACGGTGGAGGCATAGGGCAGGCCCGTCATCTCGTGAATGGGCAGGGCGTCCATGTCGGCGCGCAGGATCAGGCAGGGCCCCGGCCCGCTCCCCTCGATCTCGGCCACGACGCCGGTCCGGCCCACCCCCGTCACCGGTTCGATCCCCATGCCGCGCAGTTCGTCGGCCACGAGCCCGGCCGTCCGCACGGTGTCGAAGCCGGTTTCGGGATGGGCGTGGATGTCGCGCCGCAAGGCGACGATCCGCTCCTCCACCTGGCGCACGAGGGCGTCGATGCGGGGGGCCGGATCATTGGCGAGGGTGGACATGCGTTTCCTTTCCCAGATGGGTCAACATGCGGCACCGCACCCCGGAAACCGGGTTGGCGTGCCGCTGATATTTCGTGTTGTTATACGATTGTATATTAAAACGACCACGGATATGAAAGGGAAAAACCGCCACGGGACGGACTTACCCTTCCGAACGGCGCGATTAAGCCCGCTCTTGCCGGAAATTCAAGCAGCATGTGAAAGGCACACCATGACCCGTCGCAGCTATCAACGGCTTGGGGAGGATGTCCGGCGCAACGCCCTGCTGGATGCGACGCTGGATTGTCTGGCCGAAGACGGCATGGGGGGGGCGAGCGTGCGGCGGATCGCCGAACGGGCCGGCGTGTCCGCCGGGCTTATCCGCCATTATTTCCAGTCCAAGGACGATATGGTGGGGGCGTCCTATGCCCATCTGATGGGGCGTCTGACCGGGCGGGCGGCCGATGCGGCGCAAGGCGCCTCGGACACGCCCGAACAGGCGCTGGCCCGTTTCATCGCCGCCAACCTGACGCGCCCGAACCTGTCGGTGCGCAACGTCTCGCTCTGGGCCACGTTCATCGGCCATATCCGCGACGATGTCCGGTATGCCGAAATCCACCGCGAGAGTTATCGCGAGTTTCTGCAGGTGCTGGAGGCGCTCATCCATCCAGTACTGACCGCCCACGACCGCCCCGCCGACCCCGCCACCTGCCAAGGGCTGGCCATCGCGTTGAACGGCCTGATCGACGGGCTGTGGCTGGAGGGATCCCTGGGGCACGGCCTTTACGACGCCGCGCGCCTGCCCACCATCGCGCTGACGGCCGCCGAAGGTCTGCTGCGCCTGCCCGACACCACCCTGACGCGCCACCTGACGCGCTGACGAAAGGACATGACCATGCGATTTGCACCGATCACCGACCGCCTGAAGGATCTGGGCGGCGACAAATGGGCCATTCACAACGCCGCCCGCGACCGCACGGCCAGGGGGGAGGCGATCATCGCCCTTACCGTGGGCGAGCCGGACATCACCCCCGATCCGGGCCTTGTGGACATCTGTGCCGACGCGATGCGCGGCGGGCGCACCCGCTATTCCAACGGGCGGGGGGAAACCGGGCTGGTGACGGCGTTGTGCCAAACCTATGCCCCGCGGATGCCGGGCATCGGGCCTTCGAACGTGCTGTGTTTTCCCGGAACCCAGACCGCGCTGTTCGCGGTCATACTGGCCCTGACCGACAAGGGCGACGGCGTGCTGATCGGCGACCCCTACTACGCCACCTATGACGGCGTGGTCCGCACCACCGGCGCCCACGTGCAACCCGTCCCCCTGCGGATGGAGCGTGACTTCGTGCTCGATCCCGACGACCTGCGCGCCGCCGTCACCCCCGAAAGCCGCGTTCTGCTGCTGAACACCCCGCACAACCCCACGGGGGCGGTGATCGACCGCGCCACCATGCGGACCATCGGGCAGGTCGCGATCGAGCACGATTTGTGGATCGTCTGCGACGAGGTGTATGAGTCCCTCATCTTCGCCGGGGAATTCGTCTCTCCGCTTGAAATGGCAGAGCTGCGGGAGCGGACGATCGTCGTCTCCTCCATCTCCAAAAGCCATGCCGCGACGGGCTTCCGCAGCGGCTGGGCGATCGGGCCCGCGCCGTTCATGGAGCGGCTTCTTCCGATTTCGGAAACCATGCTGTTCGGCAACCAGCCCTTCATCGCCGACATGACCGAGGCGGCGCTTCTTGGGGATTACGACACGTCGGAGCGGCTGCGCACCGCCCTTGGCCGCCGGGCGCGGCTGGCCCACGGGATCGTGGCCGCCACCCCCGCCCTTTCGGCCTGCCTGCCGCAGGGCGGCATGTTCATGATGGTGGACGTGTCCGCCACAGGTCTGGATGGCGAGGCGTTCGGCTGGCGTCTTCTGAAGGAGGAGAACGTCGCCATCATGCCGGGCTCGGCCTTCGGCAGCCGGGCCGGGCATCTGATCCGCGTGGCCCTGACCGTGCCCGATGACGTGCTGGGCGACGCGCTTGGCCGGATGGCCGCCCTGGCGTCGCGCCTTGCCCGCCAGAACACCCCCGAACACGCCTGATGTCGGTGGCCGCCTTGGGCGGCCACCCACGCCTTATTCCCGGTAATCGGGGGCGATCCGGTCCAGCAGCCGCAGATGCGCCGCCCATTCCAGCGCCACATCGTCATCCTCGCCCATGCTGCCGGCATATTGGTTGGCGACATGGCGGGCCACGTCCTTCGGCACGGCCCGCAACGGCTGGCCCATCGACAGCGTCGCCACCTGAATCTCGCACGCCCGTTCCAGATAGAACATGGTGTTGAACATCTGCGCCGCCGTGGCCCCCGTGGTCAGAAGCCCGTGGTTGCGCAGCACCAGAACCGGATTGTCCCCCAGGCTGGCCACGATCCGGTCACGTTCGGACAGATCCAGCGCGATCCCCTCGTAATCGTGATAGGAGACGCGATCATGGAACTGCAGCGCAATCTGGTTCAGCGGCAGCAGGCCCTCCTCGGTCGTGGCGACGGCCACCCCGGCGCGCGAATGGGTGTGCATGATCCAGGCCGCATCGTGATTGGCGCGGTGAATGGCCGAATGGATGGTAAAGCCCGCCGGGTTCACGTTGTGCGGCGACGCGCCGACCTTGTTCCCCTCCACGTCGATCTTCACAAGCGAGGAGGCGGTGATCTCCTCCCACGAAAAGCCGTAAGGGTTGATCAGAAAATGCCCCTCCGCATCCGGCACGCGGGCGGTGATATGGGTATAGATCAGGTCCGTCAGGCGGAAATGCGCGGCAAGCCGGTAACAGGCCGCCAGATCCACGCGCGTCTGCCATTCCGCAGCGCTGATGTCGGTGGTCATGGAAATCTCCTTCGTCAATAGCCTCGGGCCCGGTCGATGCCAAGGGTCAGGGGGCGCCCCTCCGCCAGTTCGCGCGCCGTTTCCACCACTTGCCGTGCCACCACCTCGGGGATGGAATCGCTGGCGACATGCGGCGTGATCCGCAGGCGGTCGTCGCGCCAGAACGGGTGATCGGCGGGCAGCGGTTCGGTGCGGAACACGTCCAGCGAGGCCCCGGCAAGATAGCCCGCCGCCAGCGCGGCGGTCAGATCCGCCTCGACCAGATGCTCACCCCGCCCGATCTGGACCAGCCACGCGCCCCGCGCCAGCCGCGCAAACAGCGCCGCATCCAGCACGTTTTCCGTGGCGGCGGTCAGGGGAAGCACGTTGATCAGGACATGCGCGCCTTCGGCCGCCTGGGCGACCGCCTCCGGCCCGGTGAAATATCGGCACCCCGCCGCCGGGGTCTGCGGGACCGAGCGGCAGGCGATGCGGACATCGAACCCAAGCTGGCGCAACGCCACCGACACCGCCCGCCCCATCGTGCCGTCCCCCAGCACCGCGATCGTGGTGGCATCCGGCGAGGTCAGCGCGGGGGGCCGCCATTCGGCCCGGGCCGCGTTCCGCGCCATCGCATCGAACCCGCGCCGGACGTGCAGCACCTCATGCACGGCAAAGCCCGCCATCAACGACGCCTGATACGGGTCGCGCACCCGGGCGATCTGCGTGTCCGGCCCCACACCCGGATGGGTCAGCAGGGCATCCACCCCCGCCCCGATGGACATGGCCAGTTCGATCCCTGGAAACCGCGCGAACGCCCCCGCCCCCGGCAACCAGCAGATCGCGAACCGGATCGCGTCGGGATCGCGGACATCCTCGGGCCGATGAAGAACGACATCCGGCCCCAAGGCCGCCAGTGCGTCGCCGTAAAGCGCGTCGAGATCCAGCATATCGCTCAGATACACCCCATGGACAGGTGTGGTCATGACATCTCCTGAAATCGTCGGTCGCGCCCTTGTTGCACGTTTGTATATCAAATTCCAGTCAACCGTCGCAGATATGGAAGGCCCCCCACCTTGTTGCATGGAACACATCCAGATAGGAGCGAGGCACAGCGTCACGGGTGCGAAGGAAAGACGACATGGCGATCACGATCCTTGATGGCGGCATGGGCCGCGAGCTGGAGCGCAGCGGCGCCCCCTTCCGCCAGCCCGAATGGTCGGCGCTGGCCCTGATGGAGGCCCCCGAAACGGTGACCGCCGCCCATTCCCGCTTCATCAAGGCGGGCGCGCAGGTCATCACCACCAACAGCTATGCCCTCGTGCCCTATCACATCGGCGAGGATCGGTTTCGCGATCAGGCCGCCGATCTTGCCGCGCTGGCCGGGCGGCTGGCACGGGAGGCGGCGGATGCGGCCCCCGGCACGCGTGTCGCGGGATCGTTGCCGCCGGTCTTCGGCTCCTACCGGCCCGAGCATTTCCGCGCGGACACCGCGCAGGACTACCTTTCGGTTCTGGTGACCGGCCTTGCCCCCTCGGTCGATCTCTGGCTGGCGGAAACCACCTCCAGCCTTGCCGAAGCGCAGGCCGCCGCGACGGCCGTGGCCGACAGCGACAAACCGCTGTGGATTTCCTTCACGCTGCGCGACGGCGGTGTGCTGGCGGACCTGCCCGAACCGCTTCTGCGGTCGGGAGAGCGGGTGGCCGACGCGGTGCGCCTTGCCCATTCGGTGGGGGCGCAGGCGATCCTGTTCAACTGCGCCATGCCCGAAGTAATGGGCCCCGCCATCGCCGTAACGCGGCAGGTGCTGGCCGATCTGGGGGCCGATCTGCAGATCGGCGTCTATGCCAACGCCTTCGCCTCGCAGGACGAGGATGGCGATGCGAACGATGTCGTGAGCGATGTGCGCGACGATCTCGATCCGCACGCCTATTGCGGATGGACCCGCGATTGGGCGGCGGCGGGGGCCACCATCATCGGCGGCTGCTGCGGGATCGGGGCCGAGCATATCCATGCGCTGACCGACCAACACCGGCACTGAGGATCCGCCCCCGCATCCTTTGAGGTTGCGGGGGGGGCCGGGGCCTGCCAAGCCGCCGCCTGACGTTTCCGCCGGAACCCCGCCCGAAAGGCCCGTCACATGGTCAGGCAGATCTTGCCGAAATGCTGCCCGTCCTTTTGCAGGGCGAAGGCCTCGGCGATTTTGTTCAGCGGATAGCTCCGATCGATGACCGGACGCCAGTCGAACCCGCCCAGCGCGCGGACCATATCCTCCTGATGCTCGCGGCTGCCCACGATCAGACCCTGTAGCGTTTGCTGCTTCGACATCAATTCGATCGTCGGCACCTCTCCGCCAAAGCCGGTCAGCACGCCGATCAGGGCGATATGCCCGCCGGGGGCGCAGGCCCGGATCGACTGGGCAAGGGTGCCGGGGCCGCCCACCTCAACCACGATATCGACGCCGCGCCCATGCGTGGCCGCAAGCACCGCATCGCCCCATTCGGGCGTCTCCTTGTAGTTGATGACCGTCTCGGCCCCAAGCGCGCGCAAGCGATCCGCCTTCGCGGCACTGGAGGTGGTGGCGATCACCCGCGCCCCCATGGACCGCGCCATCTGCAAGGCCAGGACCGACACCCCGCCGCTGCCAAGCACCAACACGGTGTCGCCCGCCTTGATCCCCCCATCCACGACCAGCGCCCGCCACGCGGTCAGACCCGCCGTCGTCAGGGTCGCCGCTTCTTCATGGCTGTAGCCTTCGGGGGCATGGGTGAAGGCCGTCGCAGGCCGCGTCACGCTTTCGCAGGCAAACCCGTCAACGCCGTCCCCGGGCGTTGCCGCGAAATCGGTGGGCACCTTGCGACCCGATTGCCACTGCGGAAAGAAGCAGGACACCACCGCGTCGCCCACCGCGAATTCGGTCACGCCGTCCCCCACCGCCGTGACCGTGCCCGCCCCGTCGGACATGGGAATGCGGTCGCGCCCTTCGGCCTCGGGGTGGGTGACGACCATCAGGTCGTGATAGTTCAAGGAACTTGCGCGAATGCGGACCGTGATGTCCCCCACCCCGGGGGCCGGCGGTTCGGGAAGATCGATCAGATGCAGGTTTTCAAGGCCACCGGCGGCGGCAAGGCGGATCGCTTTCATGGTTTCTCCCAAGACTTGGCCGGCGTTATGCGGTGGCCGTCCCTGCCTAGTAGGGGAACCGCGTCGAAATCTTCAAGAACGCACATATTGCGCCGCTACATACATAAATGTAAGTGTCCGTGGCGAATGGCTTGGGGGCAAATACGATGCGGCGGTTGAACGGCAAAAGCGGCTGCGCGGTGGAGGTGACGCTTTCCGTCATGGGTGGCACGTGGAAGCCGGTCATCCTGTTCCATTTGCTGAAGGGGCGAATGCGGTTCAGCGAACTGGGGCGCGCGATCCCGTCCGTCACGCAACGCATGATGACCCTGCAGCTGCGCGAATTGGAGGAGGCCGGGATCATCACCCGCACGGTGCACGCCGAAGTTCCCCCGCGCGTGGACTATGAATTGACGCCGCTGGGGCAGTCGTTGGAACCGGTTCTGGTCGCGATGCGCGAGTGGGGTTCGCATTATTCGACACACGTATCGACGGACACCGGAACGGGGTGACCGCCAAAGGCGAACACGGCCCCCTCCGGCACACGGGTGTTCGGCGAAACCGGGGAGTGTTGTTCCGCGCCGCGGTCAGGGCGCGGAGGGGATGTCCGGACCAAGCGAATAAATACGTATGTTTCGGATCGAACACGGATAATGTTGGCCCATGGCCCTGTGGCGGACCGCGCTGACATCATGGCCGCGATTGGCACGTTGAAGCTCTGTGGGCTACGCGCCGGGTGCAACGAACTCATGACGATGCGATGCCAGCAAGACCACGCCAAATCATCGGTCATCTCCAACCTTGCAATCGGAGCCGCACGACGTTTCCTTCCTCAGGGCCGATACCTCAAGGCGTCAAGAACCAAGCTGAACGCCGTCTAGGAGTGCCGTCGACTGGGATAGAAAAGATGCAGGCCGGGGAACGGCGGGCACCAATCCTCCAGCACCGTTTGCAGGTGCCCGGATGCAAGATGCTCGGCGACGTAGAAATCCGGCAACATGCAGATGCCAGCCCCGTCAAGGGTTGCGGCCAGCATGGGGGCGGCGGAGTTGAACGTGAGCTGGCCGGGCGCCCTGATCCGCAGATCGCGCCCCCCCTGCGAGAACTCCCAGCTGTAGATGCCCCCATGAGATGGAAGACGGACGTTGATGCAGTTGTGGTGCAACAGGTCGTTTGGAACGCCTGGCCGCCCGCGACGGTCCAGATAATCGGGCGTCGCGACACAAAGCTGGCGGACATCCGGCCCGATGGGCATGGCGATCATCCCTTGCGACACGGAGTCGCCATAGCGGACCCCTCCATCGAACCGATCCGCCGCGATATCTGTCAGGCTGTAATCGACGACAATTTCAAGGTTCACATCCGGATAGGCCATGACAACCGGCATCAGTCGCGGCCAGAGGAGTTTCTCGACCGCGAAATCCGGGACGGTAAGGCGTATGGTGCCTGCGGGGACCTCCCGCATGTCGGCGATGTCCTTCAGCGTCAGTTCGATTTCTTGAAGCCGTGGTGCCAGCGTCTGCAACAGCCGCTCACCGGCGTCGGTCGGCGCGACACTTCGTGTCGTCCGGGTCAGGAGCCTCAGGCCAAGCCGCTTCTCCAGCCCTGTGATCGAATGGCTGAGCGCAGATTGTGAAACGCCAAGCTGGCCCGCCGCCCGTGTGAAGCTGCTTTCCCGGGCCACGGTGGCGAAGGCGATCAGGTCGGTGATGTTTTCACGTAGCATCCGCATCTCCCTCCCGCGCGCTGCCCCACCACACATAGATCATTTGAAACTTGCATATCGTGCAGGGCCTTTCCAGTCGGCCATCAGGCCATTCTGTCCAAAATGGGTCTTTTGAAGGGCGACGCGGGCGTCCGCCTGTGGGTGATCTGGGCCATTATCAGGCGCCACATGCGCGAACACAGCAGCGGCGTGAGCGTTCGTTCTCCGCCTGCCGGTCGCCATCGGCAAGGCCACGGCGGTTTCACCCCCAACTGACGATACCTCCTGCGCGCCGGGATTTGGTCCAAGCACGCATCCCGGCCGCAGGGGCCGGAACGCCCGAGGTCAGTCCGCCGCCACCTCGAAACGCACGGTATTCGCGTTCCTCAGGGCCATGACCGGCCCGTCGAAGCGGCCGAGGGGAACCAACCCAGCGGCGGCGGGAGCGTCCTCGTAAAAGAGCGCGAGATTGCCCCAAGGCGCGTAGAGCGTGATATCGCCCCTACGCGGATCATAGCGGCCGGGCGCCCCAGTTGTCGCAAGGCGGCGGGGAAGGTCCGACACCTTCTCCACCCCGTGATAATCGCTCAGGTGCAGATCCAGCGGCATCATGGCGGCAAAATCGCGCGCGGCGTGACTGTCGTTCAAAGTGGCGGACAGCACAGTCGAACCCAAAATGACATTCAGTTTCAACGTTCCCTCCCTTCGGGACCCCGCGCCCGAAGGCGCGGAGGATGGGATTCAGCCTTGGTAATCCTCGTCAGAGACCTTTTCCATCCAGGTGACGGGGGTGCCGTCGATGCTTTCCTGAATGGCGATGTGGCTCATGGCCGTATCGGGAGCGGCACCGTGCCAGTGCTTTTCCCCGGCGGGGAACCAGACCACGTCACCTTGACGGATCTCTTCCACGACGTCGCCTTCACGCTGCACGCGGCCCCGGCCAAAGGTCACGATCAGCGTCTGGCCCGCGGGGTGCGTGTGCCACGCCGTGCGGGCACCGGGCTCGAACGTGACATGCGATCCCGATGTGCGACCGGGCTCCTCGGCGGTGAACAGCGGATCGACGCGAACGGTGCCGGTGAAATACTCCTCGGGACCCTTGGCGGAAGGATTGGTGCCGGAGCGGATGATTTTCATAAGATGTCCTTTCGATGGGATGGGGGCCTCAGCCCAGTGTGGCGATGTCCATGACGAACCGGTATTTCACGTCGCCCTTCACCATGCGGTCATAGGCGGGCTCGATCTCGTCCGCGCGGATCATCTCGATGTCGGAGACGATCCCATGATTGGTACAGAAGTCCAGCATTTCCTGCGTTTCGGGAATGCCCCCGATCATTGATCCGGCCAGACTGCGACGCTTCATGATGAAGTTGAACACATTGGGCGAGGGGTGGGGGGATGCGGGCGCGCCCACCAGCGTCATGGTGCCGTCCCGCTTCAGAAGCGTGAGAAAGGCGTCCAGATCATGCGGCGCCGCGACCGTGTTCAAGATGAAATCGAACGATTTTGCATGTGCCGCCAGTTCGTCGGCGTTGCGGGACAACACGACCTCGTCGGCGCCAAGGGCCTTGGCCGCCTCGCGCTTGCTGTCCGAGGTGGTGAAGGCCACCACATGCGCGCCCATGGCATGGGCCAGCTTCAGGCCCATATGGCCAAGCCCGCCAATGCCCACGACGCCCACCTTCATTCCCGGCCCGACCTTCCAGTGCCGCAGCGGCGAATAGGTGGTGATGCCCGCACACAGCAGGGGGGCCACGGCGGCCAGCTGTTCCTCGGGGTGGGTGATCTTCAGAACATAACGCTCATGCACGACCACCCCCTTGGCATAGCTGCCAAGGGTATGGCCGGGGCGATCGTCGGTCGGGGCGTTATAGGTGCCGACCATGTTGTCACAATAATTCTCGGCCCCGTCGGCGCATTCCTCGCAATGCTGGCAGCTGTCGACGATGCAGCCGACCCCAACCAGATCACCCACCTTGTGCGAGGTGACATGGGCACCGACCTCGGCCACGCGGCCCACGATTTCGTGCCCGGGAACGCAGGGATACATCGTGCCGGGCCATTCGCCGCGCGCGGTGTGAATGTCCGAATGGCAAATGCCGCAGAACGCGATGTCGATGCGCACGTCATGCGGGCCGGTATCGCGGCGGGTGATTTCCATGCGGTCCAGCGGTTGATCGCTGGCGGCAGTGCCGATGGCGAGTATGGTCATGATGGGTCCTTTTTCCGTCCATTGCGGGATATGATGGCGTCCGTCTTTCATGACGAGGTCCGTCGTCGCGTTGAGAGCGGGCGGGTCGCGCCGGGCCATCGAACATATGGGGCGCGCCGAAGGAAGATTAGATACGAGGATATACTATCAGATATGAGACTGGCTCATTTGTTCTGCGGCAATCGTGGATCATAGTCTCCAATGCCGCATAACAGGAGACACCCGTGAAACGCTTTGCCCCGTTCGCCCTTGCCATGTCATTCTCGATGCCTGCGCTTGCTCAGGAAGCGGCCCTCGGTGCCGTGTCCCCCGCCCTTCAGGATTACCTGACGACGACCGTGGACAGCGATCTCTGGTCCCGCCCGCACCTCGCACCTCGCGATCGCAGTATCGTCACGGTATCGGCGCTGATCGCCCGGGGGCAGACGGCCGATCTGCCCGCACAGGTGGATCGTGCGTTCGCCAACGGAGTAACGCCGACCGAGCTGTCCGAGATCGTGACCCATCTCGCGTTTTATGCCGGTGTCGGCACAGCCCAAGCCGCAGCGCCGATCATCGCAGCCGCATTCGAGGCACGGGATGTGGTGCCGGCCGATCTTCCAGGCCGCGAGGTTGAACTTCTGCCGCAGGACGCCGATGGCGAAGCAACGCGCGTGCAAGCGGTCGACGACCTCCTTGGTGATGCGGTGCCCGGTCTGGCGACCTTTACCACCGACCCGCTTTTTGCCGAAGTGTGGTTGCGTCCCGGCTTGGAGCCAAGGGATCGCAGTCTCGTGACCATCACCTCGTTGATCGCACTCGGGCAAACCGAACAGCTGTCGGGACACCTGAATCGCGCCTTGGCAAATGGCCTGACGGCGACGGAGGCCGGAGAGGTCGTGACACATCTCGCCTTCTACTCGGGATGGCCTGCCGCGTTTTCGGCAGGTCCGGTGGTGAAGGAGGTTCTGGACGCACGTTGAGAGGCGTCGGCCCATCAACACCGTGCTTCAAATCCTTCGCCGGGACGCCGCATTGAGACGCGTCATCGCCGAGGGCGATCCGGGTCTAGGGGAGTCACATGCCCAGATGTTGGTCAGTATCGGAGGCGCGCGGACAGAACAGAGCCTGCGGACTTCGATATTCATGGCGGCATGATATGGATGCCGCCAGCCTGTGCCTGTGGGGCGTGCGGGATGCCGCCCCGCCGCGTCCTGATCGGGCAGGCCATCCTCGCGGAACCTCTCAGCGGCCTTCGTATGAATGGCGCAGCTTAGGCGAAGCACAGGATCCATGAACCATATTCATGGGAGGAATGAAGATGGCCCGCCTTATCCGACCACCAGCGGCGGTCCATCTTGCCTGTCAGATATCATTCAGGAGCACCACACATGACGAACACTGATCTGCACCCTCAGAACCCCGACCGTCGCAACCTGCTGCTTGCGGGGGGCGTCGGCGCGGTCGCCTTGGGTCTGCCGTCGCTTGGTGCGGAGGCCGCATTGGCCGAAGCCACCGAGGCCTGGGACAAGACCTTCCCGCAGGATGACCGGGTCACCCACCGCAAGGTCGGCTTCACGAACCGCTACGGCATCGCGCTGGTCGGCGATCTCTACCTGCCGGCCGATCGCGGCGATGCGCCTCTGCCGGCGATTGCCGTTGCCGGCCCCTTCGGCGCGGTCAAGGAACAGGCCGCCGGTCTTTACGCGCAGGAGATGGCCACGCGGGGCTTTGCGGCCCTTGCCTTCGATCCGTCCTATATCGGCGAAAGCGGCGGGATGCCGCGCTATGTCGCCTCGCCGGACATCAACACCGAGGACTTCATGGCCGCGGTGGATGTCCTGGGGCTTCAGGACGGGATCGATCGCGACCGGATCGGTATGATCGGGATCTGCGGGTTCGGCGGCATGGCCCTGAACGCCGCGGCGGCCGACAAGCGCGTCCGCGCCGTGGCTGTCACCAGCATGTATGACATGTCGCGCGTCATGGCGCGTGGCTACAACGACGCGATGACGCCCGAAGACCGCGCGGAAGCCCTGCGCGCCATGAGCCTGCAGCGGTGGGAGGACGCGGCCTCGGACGACGCGCCCGCGCGGGCGGGCGGGCTGCCGGACAGTCTCGACGGCGTCGATGACCCGGTGACGCGGATGTATCACGCCTATTACAAGACCGATCGCGGCTATCACCCCCGTTCGCTGAACTCGAACGGCGGTTGGAACGTCACCTCGCCCATGTCGTTCATGAACATGCCGCAACTGACCTATGTGCATGAGATCGCCCCCCGCCCGGCTCTGATCATCGCCGGTTCCGAGGCCCATTCGCGTTACTTCAGCGAAGACGCCCATGCCGCCGCCGCCGAGCCCAAGGAGCTGGTGATCATCGACGGTGCCGATCACGTTGATCTCTACGACCGCAAGGACGTGATCCCCTTCGCCCGCCTGCAGAGCTTCTTCGAAGGCCATCTGGCGTAAGACCCTACGCCCGCCCGAGCCCTCCGGGCGGGCCACTTCCTTGGCCCTCGGCCGCCTCATCCATCAAGGAGACGACCCCATGAAGACCACCCTCGCAACCCTCGGCCTGATCCTTGCCGCGCCGCTGGCGCAGGCGCAGCAGATGGAACACAGCACCGCGCTGGAACGGGGCGGCCAGACCGGCAGCAGCGACACGTTCAGCGGCACTGTCCACGTCGCGCCGGTCTTCGATCCCGTCATGAACGATGTCAGCGCAGGCGAGGTGACCTTCATGCCCGGCGCACGCTCGGCTTGGCACACCCATCCGGTCGGGCAATACCTGATCGTGACCTCCGGGACCGGCTGGTATCAGGAAGAGGGGCAGGAGAAGCAGGTCATGCGCATGGGCGATGTGGTCTTCGCCCCTGAGGGCGTGAACCACTGGCATGGCGCCACGGACAGCACCCCCGTCACCCATATCGCCATCCAGGCGGCAGAGGACGGCTCGGCCGTGGCTTGGGGCGATCTGGTGACCGATGAGGAATATGGCCGCTGAAGCCATGACGCCCGGGGGTCATCGCCCCGGGGTTGGCCTTGTTCACCTCAATCCGCGCTCGGCACCGTCGAACAGCCCTGTGATGGACCCGTCATGCGGCATCTTACCAGACGTCGGACCAAATGATCGCAAGGGACGCCCCACGGGGAACCGCAAATCCGTGCAACGAAACTTCGGCGCCCTTCGCCTTTGGGCTGTGGCCTGCCCCCCGTCGGTGTGTCCGGTTCAAGCCGCAGTGAAGAACAAAATTCTGACCGAATACTGGATGGGCATTCTTATACGAAACGACCACAACCCGCATGGCGCACCAGCCCCGGAAACCATCGTCACCTTGGATCAAAAGCCGACCACTCACCTGAGGCCGATCAGGCCAAGTTGAGCCGCGCAGGATCGGCAAATGCCGCACGCGCTGCCCACGTTTTTCGACACGATCCTGTGGCAATCTCGGGTCACTCGGTCTGGGGGTCACGCTGCGCCCCGCCGATCATCGCGCCCAGCAGGATGAGGGCGGTCGACACCAGAAGCGATGCGGCCAACGCGACCCCGTGATCGGCAAGAGCGCCGTTCAGGGGCGGGCCGATGAGTTGCCCGATGCCGAACGCCAGCGTGAAGGCCGACACCGCCGCAACTCCGGTTTCAGGACTGTAGGCGCGCTTGATATGAAGCGAGGTGACTGAGACCGACATGAAGAAACTCCCCCCGAAACACAGCGCTGACAGGACGATCGCGAACAGCCCGTCCGACATCCAGGGCAGGATCGTCCCTGCCCCGGCGACCGCCAGCACCAGCGCGAAGGCACGCCCGCTGCGCATTCGGCCCAGGAGCCCGGACCAGACCCAGGGTGCGGCGACGGAGGCGCTTCCCAGAAGGACCCAGAACGTCATGCCGCGCGTCCAGTCCCCCCCTGCGGTGATCGCGGCATAGATGAATGTCATGTAGCCGATGCTGCCCATGCCGAACAGCATGTATCCCGCGATCATCCACGGGGATCGGACAAGGGCGGGACCGATCCGAAGGGGCAGCGCACGGGTCGCCATCGGACGTTCGGCCCTGAAAGCGGCGATGGCTGCCAACGCGGCGCAAGGAAGCGCCAAGAGGCCCACGACCAGCCAACCCGTCAGCCAGCCCCCGTCCCCTTGCACGGCCAAGATCGGTGGAAGGGCCGCGCCCGCGACGACCAGCCCGATCCCCGACCCGGAATAGAACAGGCCGACCACCCGGACGCCCGCCGTGCCGCCCCCCGCCAGCCCAATGGCCAGAAGGCCCCCCGTGACATAGACGACACCCCCGGCCATCCCGGCCAGACCGCGCCACAGGAGCAGCGCCGTATCCCCGTGAAAGCAGACCGGCCCAGCAAGGACGGGCACCAGCACGACAAGCCCGCCCCGAAAGGCCCGCCCCGCGCCAAATCGGCCGACCAGAAGCGGGGCCAGAAGCGCGCCCACAAGATATCCCCCGGCATTTGCCGTGTTCATCCAACCGGCCTGGGCATAGCTCCACCCCAGATCCGTGCGCATGGCCGGCAGCAGGATCGAGTAGGCGAACCGCCCCAGACCCATCGCCACCGCCGGGCCCAAGGCAAGGCCCAGCGCGATCCAGATGACGCGCATGTCAGCCGTGACCCAGCACCGCTTTCAGCTCGGTGAAGTCGGCCAGCCCGAACTCTCCATGTTCGCGACCGTTGCCCGATTGGCCATAGCCGCCGAACGGCATGTCCGCCGTCCAGTCCGCATTGTTGATGAACACCGTGCCGCAGCGCAGGCGGCGGGCGACGCGGCGAGCACGCTCCGTGTCGGCACTCTGGACATAGCCGGACAGGCCATAGACGGTATCGTTGGCGATGCGGATCGCCTCGTCCTCATCCTCGTATCCAATGATGGTCAGGACGGGGCCGAAGATCTCCTCGGTCGCAATGCGGGATTTCGGATCGGTGTGGGAAAACACCGTGGGCCGGATGTAATAGCCCGCGTTCAGCCCGTCGGGGCGCCCTGTGCCCCCGATGACCAGCCGCGCGCGCCCGCCCTCCTGGTCGATGCCCGCCTGGATCAGGTCCTGAATGCGGTCGTATTGCAGGGCGTTGACGACGGGGCCTTGCGCGGTGTCGGCGTCCATCGGGTTGCCGACGCGGATCGTCTCCACATGGGCACGGGCGATGTCGGCGGCCTCGTCCATCCGGTCATGGGGCACCAGCATCCGTGCAGGTGCCTTGCAGGCCTGACCGCAGTTGGAAAAGCAGGTCTCCACCCCCTCGATCACGCGGGCCTTCAGATCGGCATCGGGCAGGATGATGTTGGCGGATTTGCCGCCCAGTTCCTGATGCACGCGCTTCACCGTCTCGGCCGCATCGCGCGCCACGGCGATCCCCGCACGGGTGGAGCCTGTGACCGACACCATCGCCACGTCCGGGTGGCGCGACAGCGCCGCCCCCGCAATCGGTCCCGATCCGGTGATGTGGTTGTAGACGCCCGGCGGGATGCCCGCCTCCATCACCAGTTCGGCAAAGCGCAGGGAAGACAGGGGCGAGAATTCGGACGGTTTCGCCACCATCGTGCAGCCTGCCGCCAGCGCGGGGGCCACCTTGACCACAAGTTGGTTCATCGGCCAGTTCCAGGGCGTGATCAGCGCGCAGACGCCCACGGGTTCGCGGATCAGGCGCATATCGCCGCGGCTTTCCTCCCACACGAAGCCGTCCATGGCGCGAAGCGTCGCCTCCAGATGCTGCTGGCCTACCCAGGACTGCGCCGCCGAGGAAAAGCTGCGCACCGTGCCCATCTCGCGGGTCATCAGTTCGGCCAACTCCTCATAGGCACCGTTGTAAAGGTCCAGCAAGCGGGCCAGAAGGCGGCGACGCTCGTCCACCGGGGTCTGCGCCCAGCCATCGAAGGCGGCGGTCGCGGCGGCGACGGCGGCGTTCACATCCGCCTCGTTCGCCATGGGGATGTCCGCGATCCGCGTCTCGTCCGCCGGATTGACGAGGGTGTGGGTTTCGCCGCCCTTCGGCGCCACCCAAGCACCACCGATCAGGAAGGCATCGTGGCGAGGAAGGGGAAATTTGAAATCGGTCATGTGCGCCTCAATGGAAATACAGGCCGCCGCAGACATTCAGCGACTGGCCGTTGACGAAATCCGCTTGCGAGGATGCGAGGAAGACCGCAGGGCCCACGATGTCCTCGGGCTGGCCCAGACGGCGGCAGGCGGTCTGGGTCTCCCAGTATTTTACCGCCTCCTCGGTGCCGAGGTTGTTCTTGCCCATCTCGGTCAGGATGATGCCGGGGCAAAGCGCGTTGACGTTGATCCCCTCGGGCCCGTATTCCCGCGCCATCACACGGGCCAGCGAAATGACGGCGGCCTTCGTCGCCGCGTAATGCGCCTGACTGGGCACCCCCAGCCGCCCTGCGATGGAGGCGATGTTGATGATCCGCCCCGACCTGCGCGCCCGCATCGCCGGAAGAACGGCCTGGCACATCAGATGCACGCCCTTCACGTTCACGTCGAAATGGGCGTCCCAGACGGTCTCCTCGATCTCGTCCAGCATGACGGTTTTCAGGATACCTGCGTTGTTCACCAGCACGTCAATCCGGCCCACCCGTTCCAGAAGCGCCGCGATGGCGGCCTTGACGGAACCCGCATCCGAGACGTCCACCCCCTGCACATGGGCCTTGCCGCCGGCCTGGGTCACCAAGGCGGCGGTGTCCTGCATCGCCGCCTCCTCTCGGGGCAGGTCGGTGATCGCCACATCATATCCGGCCTTGGCAAAGCCCACGGCCAGCGAACGGCCGATGCCCCGGCTTGCGCCCGTCACCAGAACGGTTTTTCTAGGTTCCATTGTCATCCCCTCCCCCTTCAAGCCGCCTTCGTGCCGCGCACCGGCAGCGTTTCCATCGCGGCCAGCGTGTCGTCGAACGACACCAGCTTGCCGTCCGAGCCGAGGCCCATCGCCACCTTCGCCGCCACCGCCGAAGCGAAGCGTGCCGTGCGGTGAATGTCCCATCCCTTCGCCAGCCCCGTGATCACCCCGGCCGAGAAGCTGTCGCCGCAGCCGGTGGTATCGACCACCTGAATGTCATGCGCGGGCAGCGCGAAATCCGCCCCCTCGGCGGGCGAAACATGCACACCGTCCCCGCCCAAGGTCAGAATCACGTTCGCCGCACCGCACCTTTTGAAGAACGCCGCCGCCTGCGCGGGATCGTCGGTGCCCGCAAGCGCCGCCGCTTCTTCGATGGACGGAATGAAGTAGTCGATCATCGGCAGCATCGGCTCCACCAGCGCCCAGACGGCGGGCGTCGCCTGAATCAGGTCGAAGGTGGTGATGCGGCCCAGTTCCTTGGCGCGCGCCAGCATGGCCAGCGTGGGTGCCCCGTCAAAGGCACGCAGCAGGCCCGTGCCGCCCAGATGGACGATCCGCGCATCCAGCGCCGCCTCCAGCCGATCGTCGGGAATGGTGAAGGTGGCCGCCGTGCCCGGCACATGCAGGGCCGGACGCTCGCCGTTCGGACGGACCGGCAGGATGGTGGCGGATGTCTGGACCGATCCGTCCCGCTGGATCAAGCCGGTATCCACCCCGTATCCGTTCAGCTTGGCGATCATGAAATCGCCCATCTCGTCCGCGCCAAGCGTGGTGACGGCCTGAGTCTTCAGGCCCAGGATGCCGCAATCCATCGCGGTGGCCCCGGCGGTGCCGGCGACGGTCATCCGGATCTCGTCGATGTAATCGGCACGTCCGCCTTCGGGGATGCGTGTCACGGGCCGCCCGAGGATGTCGAGCACGTAGAACCCAATGGAACTGACGTCGAAACGTGGCATGTGATGATCCTTGTTCAATCCGCCCGGCCCTTCAGGCCAAAGCTGATGGCCAGCACCGCGAACACCAGCACGCCGATGCCCACTTGCTGCCAGTAAAAGTTCCAGCCGATCAGCAGGAGGCCGTTGCGCATGACGCCCAGCAGCAGCACCCCCATGATCGTGCCGATGACCGAGGGCCGCCGTTCCGCCGACAGGGTGGTGCCGATGAACGTCGCGCCGATCGCGTCCAGAAGATATCCGTCGCCCGACAGGGGGACATAGCTGCGCACGGTCGATGACAGGATGATCCCCGACACGCCGCACAGAAGCGCGCACAGGATATAGACCATGGCGGTGTTGCGCGGCACGCGGATGCCCGAATACCACGCCACGCCCGGCTGCGCCCCAAGCGCGCGGACATACCGTCCGAAAACCGAGCGGTGCAGCAGCACCCAGACGGCAATGGCCAGCCCCACCATCACCCAGACGGGCGTGGGAATGCCCAGGAACGTGGAGCGTGCGATGGCGTTGAACGTGCCCGCATATTCCGCGCGGGTCAGATAGATCGGCTGGCCGCCTTGCGTCGCCAGGCGCTGCACGCTTTGCCCGATGAACAGGATGCCCAGCGTGGCCAGAAACGGGCTGATGCGCAGGCGCGTGATCAGAATGGCGTTCAACATCCCCACCACCCCGGCCGCGGCGATGCCCCCCGCCACGCTGATCCCGCCGGTCATGCCGGCCGCCAGAAGCATCACGAACACCATCGCCGCCATATCGAGCGAGATGCCGACCGACAGATCGATCCCGCCCGAGGAAATCACGATCGTCATGCCAAGGGCCACGATGGCCAGCAGCACAACATTGTTGACGACAAGGTTGAACAGGTTGTCCGCGCTCAGGAACCCCGGTGCGGCGACCGAGAAATAGACGAGGATCGCAAAGAACGCCCCCAGCACGGCATAATTCGCCAGATGCTCGGTGTTCAGGCGCGGCATGGTCGATGTGGTCAAGGATCAGCCCTCCGATGGACGTGCGAACGAGGTGACGGCCACGACCAGCAGGATCAGCGCGCCCTGCACGCCGTTCACCCAGTAGGAGGAGACCCCCGAAAGCTGGAACCCGTTGGCCAGAAACCCGATGAACAGGACGCTCAGGATCGTGCCGCCCATCGTCGGGATGAAGCGGCGCGAAAAGACGGTGCCCAGCAGCGATGCGGCCAGCACCGACAGCAGCAACTGGCCCGTGCCGGGAGTGGAGGATGAGAGCCGCGCCACGATCAGCACCGATGCCAGCCCCGCGCACAACCCGGCGAAGACGTAAGTCCCGGTGACATAGCGGTCGACGTTCAGGCCCGACGCGCGCGCCGCCTCGCGGTGACCACCCACCGCATAAAGCCGCAGCCCCATGCGGGAGAAATGCACCCCCCAGACCATCAGCGCCGAAAACACGATGAACACCCAGGCGAGCGAGGAGATGCCGAGGAACGATCCCATCGCCAGCCCCATCAGAAACGGCGAGGATACGGAGATGACCGTGTTCTGCGTCACCGTCAGTTCCAGCCCCGCCGCGATGTTCATCACGGCAAGCGTGGCCAAGAGCGGCAGGATATGCAGGCGCACGACGGCGATGGCGTTCAGCAGGCCGATGGCCATGCCGGTGGCAAGGGCCGCCGCGATGGCCACCGCCTCGGGCGTGCCCCCCTGCGACAGGTTGGCAAAGACGGCGGCGCAAAGGCCGGTATTGGCAGCCAGCGACAGGTCGATCCCGCCGGTCTGCACCTCGGACCCGCCGCCGATCAGGACGACCGACATGCCGAAGGCCAGAAGCCCGAGGATGGCCGATTGTTCGACCACGTTCATGATGTTGTAGGGGTTGGCGAAGCCGCGCGCGGTGGCCGCGAAATAGATCAGGATCGCCGCGAACATCGCCAGCGCACCAAGGCGGATCGCCCAGGCCCCCAGGGTCTTGCGCGTCAACCCGGTGCGGGCGGCGCGTGGGGCGGTGTCGGTCATGGTCATGCCATCTCCCTCCGTCGGGTCGTCTGGGCGCCGGATGCGGCGGCCAGAATGCGGTCGGTGTCCACATCGTCGCGGGCAAACTCATGGGTGATCGCGCCGCGATAGACGACGAGCGTGCGGTCGCACATCCCCACCAGCTCCTCCAATTCCGAGGACATCAGCAGGATTGCCGCGCCTTCGGCAGCCAGGCGGTTCAGAAGGGTGTAGATTTCCACCTTTGCGCCGACATCCACCGCCACGGTGGGTTCGTCCAGGATGTAGACACGGCTTTGACAGCTGAGCCATTTGGCGATGGCCACCTTCTGCTGATTGCCGCCCGACAGGTTGCGGACAAGGTTCGTGCGGGTCGGCGTCTTGATCGACAACTCGCGGATGAGACCGTCCACCACCTCCGCCTCGCGCTGCCGCGAGACGAGACCGCCGCGGGAATAGCGGGAAAGCGACGCGAGCGAGACGTTTTCGGCCACCGACAGGCCAAGCGCCACACCATGCGCGCGCCGATCCTCGGGCAACATGGCGATCCGGGCGGACACGGCCTGAATGGGCGTGCGCAGGGCGGGCGCGACCCCTTCGATGCGGATGGTGCCCGCATCGGGGCGCATCAGCCCGAACAGGCACTGCACCAGTTCCTTCACCCCCGACCCCAGAAGGCCGGTCAGGCCCACGATTTCCCCCGCCCGCACCTGAAGTGCGATGTCGCGGAAGGCACCGTCCAACGTCAGGCCATCCACCTCCAGCATCGGGGCGCCAAGGGTGGCGTGGCGAGGGGGATACATCTCGGTCATGTCGCGGTTGATCATCATCGCGACAATACGGTCGATCGGCGTTTCGCGTGGATCGACGACATCGACCACGGTGCCGTTGCGCATCACCGTCACGGTGTCGCACAACTCCTCGATCTCGGACATGTAGTGCGAGATGAAGACGACCGCGATCCCGTCATCGCGCAGGCGGCGCAGCACGCCGAAGAGGCTGTCCACCTCGCGCTTGACCAGCGCCGCCGTGGGTTCGTCCAGCACGAGGACGCGGGCCTTTTGCGCCAGCGCGCGAGTGATCTGAACGATCTTCTGCTGGGCCGTGGTCAGGTCGCGCACCAGCGTTCCGGGTGGAAGCGTCAGATCGAAATACTGTTTCAGCAGCGCATCCGCCTGCCGGTTCATGGCACGATGGTTCAGGAACGGCCCGATGCGCGGTTCATGCCGCAGAAAGATCGCCTCGCCCACCGTCGCGGTCGGCACCAGCAGGCGGTCCTGATGAATGAAGTGCACGCCCAGCCGTTCCACCGATGCCGGTGTCAGGCGTGTCACCTCCTGCCCGTTCACACGGATGGTTCCGGCGGTGGGTCGAACGATCCCGGCAAGGACCTTGATGATCGTCGATTTGCCAGCGCCGTTCGCACCCACAAGCCCGTGGATGGAGCCTTCGTGGATCGTAAGGTCGGCATCGGTCAGGGCCTTCACCGGCCCGTAGGTCTTGGAGATGCCGCGCATTTCGACGACGGGGCGGCGGGCGGATGGATCCGGCATGGTGCCTCCAGTTCTGCACAGGGAATGGGCCGGCCGCCGGGGCCGGCCCCGTCGATCACTGGGCGGGCACGGCCGCGTCGGTGCCTTCCAGGAACTGCGGCGCGGTTTCGGCCGCATTGTCCTTGGTCACGATGACCGCAGGCATGAAGGTGAAGGGCGGAACCTCCTCCCCCGCAAGATAGCGGGCGACGTTATGGGCGGCCGCCGCTCCGATCTCACGCGGTTGTTGGGCCGCTACGGCGCCGGCAGGGCTGTCGGGATCGGCAACCATCGCCACCACTTCGGGGCTGCCATCGATGCCATAGGTCATCACCCCCTCGCGGCCCGCGGCCTCGATCGCCTGCGTGGCACCGATCTGGGGGATGTCCCAGCACGACCAGACGGCCTTGATGCTGTCATCGCCGGAATAGCGGGTGAGCATGTCCGTCACGTCGGAATAGGCAGACTGCACGGTGTTCGGAATGACATCGCGCAGTTCCGGTTCCACGATCGTCACGCCCGGAAAGTCGTTCAGGACGTATTTGAGCATATCGTAGCGGATGCGGCAGACGGGAACCGAATAAAAGCCGTTGAAGACTAGGATCTTGCCCTGCCCGCCCATATCCTCGATCATCTTGAGGGCGATGGCCGTGCCGATGGCGTAGTTGTCCGAGGTGGAGTTGTTGATCGCATATTCGGTCGTGGTATCGATGGTGAACAACGGGATATCCTGATCGCGGATCCGCTTCAGCCATGGGTTCAGCACGTCCACGTTGCCCAGCATCTGGATGATCGCGTCGGGCCGCTGCGAAATCAGAGTCTGGATCTGGCTGATCTGCGTCTGATCGTTGCGCTGCGCGTCCAGCGCGATGACTTCGCCGCCCAGGGCCTCCACCGCCTCGATCGCGCCCTGATAGGCCTGGATGTCCCAGTGGTGATCGGTGCCGATGGCGGTGATGCCGATGGTCTTGCCTTCCAGCGACGGCACGTCCTGCGCAAAGGCCGCGCTTGCACCAAGGGTCGCCAGCGCCGTCGCGGCCAGGATGGTTCTGATCGTCATGTCGTTTCTCCTCCCTAATGGACCGCTTCCCGGTCCGCTTCAGTCTGGACGCGTCCGCTCCGGCTCCCCCCGGAACGGGCGCGTCGCATCCGTCAGGCGTGGCCGTATCCCGCCATGCGCGACAGCACGTTCTCGATCTCTGCCACCGGCAGCAACGGCGGGTCGCCCAGTTGCAGGCACCCGTGATACTGGCGGGCCAGCGTCTCCACCTCCACCGCCAGCCACATCGCCTTCGCCAGCGTCTTGCCGGCGGCGATCATGCCATGATGGGCCAGAAGGCAGGCCGTCCGCCCCTCCAGCGCCTTGACGGCATGGGCCGACAGTTCCGGTGTGCCGAAGGTGGCATAGGGGGCGCAGCGGATATCCGGCCCCCCGCAGACCGCCACCATGTAGTGGATCGGCGGGATCGCGTGGCCCATGATGGCGATGGTGGTGGCATATGTCGGATGGGCGTGGACAACGGCGTTCAGCTCGGGTCGCGCGCGCAGGATGTCGAGGTGGAAGCGCCACTCGCTCGATGGCATGTTCCGGCCTTCGGCGCTGCCGTCGGGGCCGACATACATGATGTCTTCGGGGGTCAGCGTGTCATAGGGCATGGAGGATGGGGTGATCAGCATCCCGTCCCCGAAGCGGTGGCTGATGTTGCCCGATGTGCCCTGGTTGATCCCGCTGTCGTTCATCCGAATGGAGGCGGCGATGATCTCCTGCCGCAGCGCGTATTCGTTCACCATGTCGTGTATCCTCCATCGACGGCAAGGATCGCCCCCGTTACATAGCTGGATGCGTCCGACGCCAGGAACGCGATGACCGAGGCGATTTCCTCCGGCTCTCCGCACCGCCCCATCGGGGTCATGTCCATCCATGTGCCGAAAAGTTCGGGCCGCGCCCGCATCGCAAGCGTCATCTCGGTCGCGACATAGCCGGGTGCCAGCGCATTCACCCGCACCCCCGCCTTCGCCCATTCGGCGGCCAGCGCCCGCGTCATCTGATGGACGGCCCCCTTCGACACCATATAGCTGGAGGCGTTCTGCGGACGGTTGACGATCGTGCCCGACATGGACCCCATGTTCACGATGCTGCCCCGACCGGCCGCGACCATCCGCTTGCCGAAGGCGCGGCTGGCCCAGAAGGTGCCGTTGACGTTCACGTCCATCACCCGCAGCCATTCGGCATCCTCGACATCCGCCGCATCGTGCAGACGGGCGATACCGGCCGAATTCAACAGGATGTCGATACGCCCGCGGCGTGTTTCGATCGCGGCCGCGGCACGTTCCACCGCATCGGCATCGGTCACGTCCACGACCGTCGTGCCGATCCCCACGCCCGTATCCGCCAAGGCCGTCTTCGCCCTGGCAAGCGCGCTTTCGTCAAGGTCCAGCATCTCCAGCTCGGCGCCCAGTTCGGCCAAGGCGCGGCAGGCCTCCAGCCCGATGCCGCTGGCGGCCCCCGTGACGACGGCGACGCGCCCCGTCAGCCTGAATCTATCGAGATATCCCATCCGTCCCCCCGCCATGCCCGCAGACATGCTTCCCCCGGTCGCGGCCACGTATGGTCCGCGTCGTGTTCGCTTTCGATATTGCCGGATGTCCGGCCTCCCTGATGAAAGCCTAGGGGCGGATCGGGGGATCTGTCAATCTGGTTATTACCAGAAAAGATCAGACGGGATTGACGGCAATATGAACCCGCGCCGTCTGCGAGTTGTAATAGGCCCAATAGTATTCCAGCGCGACGCCGTCATGATCGTAAGCAATTGATTCCACGCGGATTGCAGGGCTTCCATGTGCCAGTTCCAAGAGGACCGCCGCGTCGGGGTCGGGGATTTCGGCGGTGAACCAGCGATCGGCGCGTTGGACGGTCAGCCCGTAACGGGCGCGGATCGTCTCGAACACGGACTGGTTGCCGATCTCCAGCGATTCCATGCCGGGCACGCGGTGGGCGGGAAGGGAGATGTGGGTCAGCGTCAGCGGTTGCCCGTCAAGCCGATAGACACGGACGATCCTCAGCACCTTGGCACGTTCGGGCAGGCCAAAAACCTCCCGCTCACGCGTGTTCGCGTCGTGCAGGCGATATTCGTAGGTGGTGGTGTCCACGCGATGGCCCTTGGCGCGCATGTTCTCGAACACCCCGATCGGCATGGCCAGAAAATCGGTCTCGCGCGCTTTTTCAGCCACGAACATGCCCGTGCGCGGCATCTTGAGGATCAGCCCCTCGCCCGCCAACGCGCTGATCGCCGCCCTTACGACCGGGCGCGAGACCTGAAGCAGCGCGCACATGGCCTGCTCCGACGGAAGCCGGGTGCCGGCGGGAAGGGCACCGGACGCGATCGCCCCCCCAAGCTCGTTTTTCAGTTGCACCCAAAGCGGGGCCGCATCCGCCCGATCCAACGAAAGACTTGCCGTAGCCCTGTGAAACCGATCGGCCGCCTCGGCGTCTTCGCTGTGATAGCTGGGGCGTCCACGGCCGCGCATACGAGGTTTTCCGTCTTCCAGCATTGAATCGTCCCCATTCGCGTGGGGCAATGTGGCAGTCATCCCCCCAAAGGTTTGTCCCTTATACGTTCGGCGCCCCGCGCGAAATGTCCGCGACGGGACATACCGACGCTAGGCATGGGCGGGCGCAACCAGACGTGCCTGCACAGCTTTGTCTGGATCAGCCCTTCATGATCCAGTATCTGCGGGGGCGCGGCAACGTCATTATCGGCCCTTGGGGCACCTCTTATGTCAACCGGATCGGTGCATGAGGCGCGGCAGGTGCCGTTCGCATCACGCCCTGTGTTCTCCACAAGGTCAGGATGCATCACTCTGCGTGATCACGTTCAAAAGGCAGAGCTTTTCTGGCCAGGCAATACGCACATGGCGTGTCTGGACCGCGTTCGCCCAACATCGCACGCAAAGCCGCGGGTCAAATTGCACTGGGTTCCCCTCTCGCTGCCTACGGGACGCACAGGATGCTCGGTAGCGGATGGGGGCGGTAAGGCGTCTTCGCCCGCATGATAACGGGTCCGGTCGCAAATCACGGCGGGAAGATGGCCGTCAAGCAAGAGGAAGGCCCGCTTTTCTCCCGATGCGCGGGCGACCACCGGCGGTTCGATCAACCCTACCTCGCGGATCGACGCGAATCGGACATTCGTGACAGGCGGCAAACCTCGATAGGTGTCCGCCTGTCATCGTCAGACATTCACTCGACAGGCTCTGCCGAGCGGATCGATCCCTTGAGGCGTATTCCTTCGGTTTCGCAAGTCTGCGCGATGTAGTTTGCGGATTTCTTGATATAGTCGAGTGCTTCATCGAAGCCGTAAGTCTGCTCGCGGTATGTGGGATAGCCGTAATTGCGTGTCTCATAGGCGACCCAGTCTTCGACCTCGCCCCGCTCGATGCGGCGCTCGTAGTCATGGACCATCGCCATATAGGCATCGTATTCGTCAGCGGTCAGATCGGGATGGACGGCGCGCCAGACGGAATCGTCAATCTGGATGCATTGGCGCGGGTTTGGCGCGCGTGGCTTGTCGGCGCAGGAGGCCGCCATTTCCAGCGAAAGGTTCAGGTCAGGGTTCGCGGCGTGCAGGATCGGGAGGATGACCGCGAAATCCACGATCCCGTCGCCGCAGGGACGACCCTGAAAATCAAGTCCACCGGGGGCGCGGGCGACATAGGCGTCCTTGATATGGGTCTGGCGGATAAAGGGGGCCAATCGGCGGGCGGCCCAGACCGGATGCTCGCCGCGCTGCAACCCGTTCGCGGTGTCGAAGACGGCGCCGGTCACGTCTTCCCCCACGGCCTCGATCAGGCGCAGGATCTCGAACGAGGTGATCTCGTCATGCGTTTCCATGTTCATGTGCGCGCCGTGCGCACGCAAGGCCGGGGCGATGCGGTGCATCACCTTTTCCATCGCGGCGAGTTGGTCGGCCCAATTGATATCGGTGCGGAAACGGTCGTTCGCGAGCCTGCCCGGATACTGGCCCTTGAAGTTGCCGGGGGAGATCCACAACTCGTGACAGCCGATTTCGGCCGCACATTCCACCATGCGCGTCAGGCCCGCGACGATGTCGCCATGTCCTGCCGCGCGCAGTTCGGGTGCCTCGGCGCTGCAATAAGGGTTGATCTTGCCAAGGCCCGCTTCCAGATACAGGCCCAGATCGTCGGCCTTGGCGCGGATGTCGCGCAGAAGGCCCCTGTCCAGCGTCGGGCTCATGTCCAAAACGGTGGGAAAGAAGATACCCTCCAGCCCCAACTCGCTCACCAGATCAAGGCTGGCCAGCGGGCCGCGCTTGGTCGCCTCGGGCAGTTTCTGCCAATCGATGCCCAGTCTCACGATAGTCTCCTTCAAGCCGTGCGCCCTTTCGGCGCGAAGCGTTTTTCGATGAAATGCTGGCCGATGGAGGCGATCGTGGTGATGCCCAGATACCAGATCGAGGCGACGAACAGCATTTCGATGATAAGGTAATTGGCGGCATAAATCTGCTGCGCCTGCGTCAGCAGATCGCGCATCCCGATGACCGATACGATGGCGCTGGCCTTCAGCATCCCGATGGCCTGATTGCCGGTGGGCGGGATCACCAGCCGCACGGCCTGGGGCAGGATGATCGTCCACATCGTCTGCAACGGTTTCAGACCCAAGGCCTGCGCCGCCTCACGCTGGCCGCGATCCACGGATTTCAGGCCGGCGCGGATGATTTCGGTCATGTTCGCGGCCTCGTGCAGACCGAGGGCAAGGAAGCCCGCGATGGTGGGGGTGATCAGGGTGTTGATGTCGAACGGACCGATATGCGGCACAAAGAGAGCGATATTGAACCACAGAAAAATCTGCACGATCAGCGGCACGCCTCGGAACCACCAGACAAAGCCTGCCGCAATGGCCCGCAAAACGACGTTGTGGCTGATCGCCATGGCGGCCATCACGGCACCCAGGGCGATGCCGAAAACCATCGCCGCCGCCGTCAGTTGCAGCGTCAGAACCACACCGCGCAGGATGCGCGGGTCGAACATGTAGGCGGGGATTTCGGACCAGTAGATGCTTTGGCTTTGCGCGACGACCCAGATCATCGCGGCGATGACCGCCAGCGCCGCCCCGCCGACCATGACTTGCCCCCACCGGATCTTCAGTCCGACATGCGGAGCACGGATTTCCGTGTCGATGGAGGCCATCGGCTTACTCCATCGCGAGGTTGGCCGCATCGTTGATCTTGACGCTTTCGACCGCCAGCGGGCCAAGACCCCATTTGTCCATGATCGCCTGATAGGCACCCGAATCCACCAGCTGCTGCAGCGTTGCGGCGGCGGTATCGCGCAGGGCGGTGTCGTCCTTGGCGGTCAGCATCCCCAGATAGCCCACGGCAAGCCGGATATCCGGCAGAGCCTGCAGCCCTACCCCACGGCCGACCTGCTTTTCGGTCGAATACACGCTTGTGGCATAGCCGTTCACCGTCGCATCGGCGCGCCCCGTGCGGATCGCCTGCAACACGTCGGGCATCTTGGGCAGCGACATGATGTTCATGGGCACGTCGCAATGTTCGTCGGAATGGGCCTGCGCCAGACGGTTCTGGAAGGTGCCGACGGGCACGGCCACGCGCCTTCCGCACAGATCGTCCATCGAAGCGACCGCCAGCGGGTTCCCCTGCACCACCATGATCGTGGTGCCGTCATACATGTAGTCGATCACGTCGACCTGCTTTTGCAATTCGGGATCGTCGTTGATGCCCGAGATCGTCATGTCGAAACGCCCCGACAGGATCGCCGGCACAATATGCGGGCCGCCGCCGACATCGGTCATCTCCACATCCACGCCCAGGATGATCCCGAAGGCAGCGGCAAGATCTGCGTCGATGCCGATCAGCTTGCCATCGTCGTCGTGAAAGCTGATGGGCGGCGTCAGGCTGGTCGCGACCTTCAGAATGCCGGCGTTCCGAATATCCTCGGGCAGCGCGTCGGCGAGGGTCTGGTTCAGGGCGACCCCCGGCAGAGCGGCAATATCCGGTTTGGCAACCATCGTCTCGGTCATGCCTTGGGCATGGGCGGCGGATGCGACCAAAACAGCGGTCAGCGTAAGTTGAATGAGCGTCTTCAAGCGTGGGCCCCTGTTTATCTCGTTTCAGATGAGCCCAGAGGTCACGCCGAAACAATCATTCGCAACATCTTTCGCAAGTTCATTTGCAAGATTTTGCATTTATCGACGAAAATGCACCCGATGAACGCACAAGCGACATCTGGCGATATAAACTTGGGCAGTTTGCGAAGTTGGTCAGGCTCGGGCGGTCATGCGCTCAAGAATCGCAAGGAAGTCATCCTCGTTGGTCACCTGATCGTCGAACGCGATGCTGCTTTCGATATCGTCGAGATGATTGGCCATTGCCTTGCGCGCACCTGCGAAATCGCCGGTCTTCAGTTGCGCAAGGATCGCTTCATGGTGCGGGGTGCCGCAGGAACATCCAGACGATTTTTCATAAAGCGAGTTCACCAGCGAAAGGCGTGTAAGGATATTTTCCAACACCTCACGCAACACGTCATTTCCGGTGAATTCCGCCAGCAAATAGTGGAAGTCGCCCGCGATCCGTTTTTTTTCCGTGGCGTTGCTGCCGGAATGAACCTGCTTTTCCCGCTTGATGGTCTGCGTCAGCCGCTCCACCTGCCTTGCCCCGACCTGGCCCGACAGGCTGTCCATCACCGCCATTTCCAGCACGCGGCGCGTGGCCAGAAGATTGCGCGCCTCGTCAGGTTTGGGCGTCGCGACAAAGGATCCGTGGTTGCGCCGCCGTTCGGCCAGGCTTTGTTGTGCCAGCATCGACAACGCCCCCCGAACCACCGTGCGCGAGGTTCCGAAATGCTTGGCGAGGATGTCTTCCTTCAATTTGTCGCCCGGCTTCAGGGCCCCTTCGAAGATCGCGGCACGCAACGTTGCGCAAATGACTTCGGAAATGTCGTCGGGTTGGGCAATATCGTCTTTCATGGGATCCGTCTCAAAGATGCGCGCCGCGCTGTCATACAATCTATGCGACGCGCGCATTCATGGCGCAAGCACACGTTGTCACGTCGCCCGAAGAATTCGCATACTCGGGTGAACCGCACAAAATGTAGGCGGAGACATGATCCGTAAAGTTTCGCAACATCATGCGCATTGATTTTCGAATTATGTGTATGCATCCGTCGAATCAAGAAAACTGACAGGATGATGCAATGGCCGGAACCGGACTGCAGATCAGCCAGGTGGATCACAGCTATGCGGGGAAACAGGTCCTGCATGGCGTGGACTTCACTGTGCCCGACGGCAAGGTCGTGGCGCTTCTGGGCCCGAGCGGTTGCGGGAAGTCCACGATCCTGCGGGCCATCGCGGGACTGATCGTGCCGGACGGCGGGCGCATCCTGCTGAACGGGCGCGATCTGACGCAGGTGCCGGTCCGCAACCGCCAGCTTGGGATGGTCTTCCAGAACTTCGCGTTGTTCTCGCACATGACGGTGGCGGAAAACGTGGCGTATGGGCTGACCCACCTTTTGCGCGAGGACCGCAGGGAACGGGTGGCGAAGCTTCTGGATCTTGTGCGCCTGACGCCCTTTGCGGATCGCTTTCCACCCAGCCTTTCGGGCGGGCAGCAGCAGCGCGTCGCCGTCGCCCGCGCCTTGGCCACCGAACCCGCGGCGCTTTTGATGGACGAGCCTTTCGGCGCGCTGGACCGCGCATTGCGGGCGGAACTTCAGGCGGAACTGGTGCGGATGCAGGACGATGTCGGCATCACGACGGTCATGGTCACCCACGATCAGGAAGAGGCGCAGGCCGTGGCCGAGCAGCTTGTGATCATGAACGAGGGGCGCGTCGAACAGGTCGGCACCCCCGAGGACATCTATGACAACCCCGCCAGCCTGTTCGTCAACGGTTTCATCGGGCACGCGAATCGGATCGCGGCCACGGTGACCGGTTCCGCCCGCCTGAAGGCCGCGGACGGGACCGGGATCGCCGTTCCGGTGAACTTCATCCCCGGCAGCGGTGTCGTGGTGACATGCCGCCCCGAGGAGCTGACGCTCTCCCTCACCCCCACGCCGGACGCGTTTCCCGCGCGGTTCGACCGCGCCGTGGTGATGGGACGCTTTCTGATGATCGATGCGACCTTGGCCGACGGCACCGCCATCAAGGCGCAGATCCTGCGCGATGATGCCGCCCGCCCCGAAAAGGGCCAGCCCGTCTGGCTGACCCCCGACACGACCCGACTGCACGTCTTCCCTTCAACCCCGGATGGACACTGAGATGACACTGAACCTCTCCCGCCGTGCCTTCACCCTTGCCGGCCTGTCGACACTGGCCGCACCGGCCCTGATCCGCCCTGCCTTCGCGCAAGGCGCCAACGTGGTCGCGGCCACCTTCCCCGGCAGTTGGGAAGACGCCTATCGCACCCTCCTGACGCCGATGGTGCAGCAGGCGGGCTTTGGCCTGACCGTTGCGCCCGCCCTGGCGCAGGACCAGATCGCCCGCCTGATGGCCAGCCCCGGCCAACCGCCCTATGACGCGCTTCTGGTGTCGCCGGGGCAAAGCGACATCCTGATCCAGAACGACCTGATCGAGCCGATCGACCCCTCGCGCCTGAAGAACTGGGACAAGCTGACCCCGGCCGCGCAAAGCGAATACGGTCCCCACGTCACGATCGAGGTGAACGGCATCGCCTACAATCCCCAGGTCGTGGACAAGCCCGCGGGCTACAAGGCCCTGTTCGAGGATCCGCAGTATGAATACAACGTGGCCCTGATCGGGTTCGGATCGAACACCGCAACGATGGCCTATACCGAGATCAACAAGATCTATGGCGGCACGTATGAAAACATGCAGCCGGTGTTCGACCTGCTGGAAGCCTATCTGCCCAAGGTGGGTGCCATCGCCACCTCCGGCTCCAACCAGATGACGATGTATCAGCAGGGCGAAATCGCGGTCTTCATGGCCTCCACCGGCAACGTGGCGAAGCTGCGCGAACTGGGGATGCCGTGCGAATTCGCGCATCCCGAAAGCGGCTCGCCCTCGGTGCCCGTCACGATCCATCTGGTGAAGGGGGCCGCGAACCCCGATGGGGTCTATGCCTACATGGACGCCGCCATCTCCGCCGCCGCCCAGACCAGGCTGGCCGAAGCGCCGACGGCGATGATCCCCACCAACACCGACGTGCCCTATTCGGCGGTCGTGTCCGAATTCGTCACGCCCGAACAGGTGGCCAACGCCGTCTATCCCGATTGGCAGGCGATCAACGCGCACCGTGCCGAATGGACCGAGACGTTCGACCGTCTGGTCGTGCGCTGAAACGGGGGCCGCGATGATCCGCAGGGACACGTTGATGGCATGGCCCATGATCGGGTTCATGCTGCTGTTCTTCATCTCTCCGCTGCTGCTGCTTTTGGGCATCAGTTTGCGCGGGGCGGATGGGGGATGGGGGTTCGGAAACTTCGCGGCCTTTCTGTCGGATCCGTTTTCGCGCGGGGTGCTGACGGGCACGTTGGCGCTTGGCGCGAAGGTGACGTTCTTTGTCAGCTTGGCCGCCCTGCCCCTGGTGATGCTTTATTGGCATGGCGGACCACGGTTGCGCGGGCTGATCCTGATTTGCACCTTGTTGCCGATGCTGACCGCCAACGTGGTGCGCACATTCGCCTGGGTGGTCATCCTTGGCCGCAACGGACCGATCAGCCAGTCGATGCTGGCCCTTGGCCTGACGGACCGGCCCTTTTCGCTGCTGTTTTCGGAAATGGGCCTGATCATGGCGCTGGTCCAGATCGAGCTGCCGCTGCTGCTTCTGCCTGTCTTTGCCGTGCTGAACCGCGCCGACCGCCGCACGCTGGAGGCGGCCGAGACACTGGGCGCGGGCCCTTGGCGCGCATGGTTCAGCGCCATATTCCCGCAGATCATCCCCGCCGTTCTGGCGGGTTGGGTGCTGGTTTTCGCCTCCGCCACCACCTCCTATGTCACGCAAAGCGTGATCGGGGGCGCACGTCTGATCTACCTGCCGCAATACGTCTATCGAGAGGTGGGGGTGTTGTTTCAGTGGCCCATGGCTGCGGCGATCTCCATCCTTCTGCTGGCCTCCACCGGCATCATCATGCTGGGCCTGACGATGCTGGCCCGCCACGAAAGGTTGCAGGGTCATGGCTGATGTCCGTTCGCGCCTGTCGGTCGTATCGTATCGGGCCTTCGTCTGGGTCGGGGGGCTGGCGGTGCTGGCCTGCATGATCGGGCCGATCCTGCTGGCGCTGGTGATGTCGTTCAACGCAGGCGCCACCCTGGCCTTTCCGCCGCAGGGGCTGTCGCTGCGCTGGTATCGCCTGCTGCTGGACCCCGTCGCATCCGAACCGATCCACACCGCCGCCCGCAACTCGGTCGAGGTGGCGCTGGCGACCGTGGTTCTGGTCACGGTGATCACCGCGCCCGCGGCCTTTGCCCTTGCCCGTGTGCCGCGCCGGTTTTCCGGCACGGTGGAGCCTGTGTTGCTGGCACCCCTTGTCCTGCCCAGCCTCGTCTATGCCCTGGCGGCCCTGCTGGCGCTCAGCCTTTTGGGGTTGGGTCCGTCTTTCCTCGCCGTGCTGATCGGCCACGCGGCCGTATTCGCGCCGCTGATGTTCCGCACAGTGCTGGGGCTGGCCCAGCGGTCCGATCCGGCGCTGGAGGAGGCGTCGTCCACCCTTGGCGCATCCCGTGCGCGCACGTTCCTGCGCATCAGCCTGCCCGCCATCCTGCCCGGAATCGTTGCGGGGGCGTTCCTTGTGTTCATGCAGTCGCTCGACAACGTGTCGGTCACGCTGTTTCTGGGCGATCCGGGCCGCACGATGCTGCCGCTGCGCCTGTTCGCCATGCTGGAGGAAAGCCTTGACGGTCGGGTTGCCGCCGTGTCGGGCCTGCTGATCCTTGCTGCGGCGCTGCTGCTTGTCATCCTTCAACGTCTTGGCGGTCGAAAGGACACCCCATGAACGCCCATACCGCACCCCGCCCGTCGATCGAACGGTTGCTGGGTGATTTTCAACCCGATTTTGATTTCCGCCCCGCCCTGCCCATCGCCCCCGCCGAATATGCCGAACGGATGCGCAGGCTGAAGCGCGAGGCGGTCTCCGCGGGCCTCGATGCCGTGGTGGTCCATTGCGACAGCGTGGGCTGGTTCCACGCCGCCCATGCCTATCTGCGCTATCTGTGCGACTGGATGCGCGAAGGTGTGCTGATCATCCCGATGGACGAGGACAAGGAGCTAGTTCTCCTGTCCTTCTTCACCCAATCGGTCATCCTGCCCCCGGGGGGAGAGCCTGTGGGCGTGGACCGCATCTTGCAGATCGGGGCCGTGGGCCGCGAATATGCCGACATCCCCGGCGACAGTGGTGCAAAGACGGTCGCGGCGACGGTTGCGCGCCTGACCGAACTTCGTGCCGGCAGCATCGGCTTTGTCGGCGACAAACGCTCGGCCGCGTTCCGCGCGGCCCTGGTTGCGCAAATGCCCAAGGCGACGTTCTCGGACCAGGCCGCCGTGCTGGAGCGGATGCAGCGCACGCGCACCAAAGCCGAGATCGCGCAGTTCCGCACCGCCGCGCAACTGATCAGCGTGGCAACGCAAGCCGCCTATCACGTCGCCCGCACGGGCGTGACGGATTACGAAATCTACGCCGCCTTCACCATGGCGCAGATGGCGCGCGGGGGCGAGACCGGAGACGGCTATCAGATCGGCGCGAACGAATGGGGCACCCATTGCGGCAAGCCTTACGGTCGCGTGATGCGCAAGGGGGATCTGGCGAACCTGTATGTCTCGAACGTGACGTATCAGGGATACACCGCGCAGACCGCCCGCATGTTCGCCTTCGGCGATCTGACCGCGCGGCAGGAACTGGTGCTGGACGCCTGCACCCGCGGCGTGAAGGCGGCGGAAAAGCTGATCCGCCCCGGCACCCTGATCCGCGATCTGAACAACGCGGCCTTCGACAGCTATGTCGAGGCGGGGCTGCTGAAGGATGCCGAGGCCCGCACCATGCCTTACAATTGGTCCACGGCACCGGATGGCGGCCCGCGCGAGATCCCGCGCCAATACGTCCCCGATGCCGATTACGAGGCGCAGGGCCGCCGGTTGATGCACGTCTATCCTGCGACCTTCGGCCCGCATAATCCCAACCTCGGCCATTCGGTTGGGATGGCGGGCGGGCAGAACGCCTTCAACATCTCCTCCCACAACTATGACATGCTGGAAGAAGGGATGGTCTTCGTGCTGCACACCCAGTGGCTGGAACCGCAAAGCGCCGGCTGCAACATCGGCGACATGTATGTGGTCACCAAGGACGGATTCGAAAACCTGTCCCACCACACGCCCCTGGAAACGCATCGGATCGCCGCATGAACAGCCTTGCCTTCGATTTCGCCGCCCTGACCCCGAAAGAGCGTTACAAGCTGCTGATCGGCACCGTGATCCCCCGCCCGATCGCCCTGATCACCACGGTCTCGGCGGAGGGGTTGCCCAATGCCGGTTCGTTCAGCTTCTTCAACATCCTGACCCACGATCCCGCGATCATGGCCGTGGGCATCGAATACAAGCCCTGCGGCACACCCAAGGACACGGCCGCGAACATCCTTGCGACAGGCGAATTCACCGTTCACATCTCGGATCACGCGCTGGTGGATCAAATGGAGATATGTTCGATCAAGTTCCCCCCGGATGTGGACGAATTGCAGGTGGCGGGGCTGGAGACGGTGGCGGGCGAAACGGTGCGCAGCCCCCGCATCCTTGCCGCCCCCGCCGCCTTCGAATGCCATCTGGTGCAGACCGTTCCCATCACCCCTGCCCGCGTCATCGTTCTGGGCGAGGTGAAGCGCATGTTCGTGCGCGAAGGGCTGGTCGATCCCGAAACGCTCCATGTCGACCAGATGGGCATCGATGCGGTGGGGCGACTGGGTGGGCACCTCTATGCCCGGCAATTGGACCAGTTCGAGCGTGTGACCCCGACCGTCGAAGACTTCATGGCCATGTCGGAACGTTGATGATCTTGTATCGAGGACCTTGTGGCTGAACACGACAGGACATGCGGATGAAGACGGTGACCTCGCATCAGGGGATGGCAACCTCGCCGCATTTTCTTGCGAGCCGGGCGGGACGTTCGGTGCTGGCGGAGGGGGGCACGGCGGTCGAGGCGTGCGTTGCGATGGCGGCGACGCTGTCGGCCGTCTATCCGCACATGACCGGCATCGGTGGCGACGGGTTCTGGCTGATCCACGGGCCGGACGGCACGGTCAGGTCCATCCACGGCTGCGGCGGGGCGGCGGCGAAAGCGGAGCTTTCGCTCTATGCCGGGATGAAGTCCGTTCCGTGGCGGGGACCGCTGGCGGCCAACACGGTGGCGGGAACGGTGTCGGCATGGCAGGCGGCGCTGGAGGGGGATGCGGGGGCGCTGCCGCTGGCGCGGTTGCTGCGCGATGCCGTGGCCCATGCGCGGGACGGCGTGGCGGTCACGGCGGGGGGTGCCGCCATCGCGGCGGCGAAGGGCGTGGAGTTGCGCGATCTTCCGGGCGATTATCGCCATGTGTTCGAGCCGGACGGTCGCCCCCTGACGGAAGGCGAGATCCTGCGGCAGCCCGCCTTGGCCGAGACGTTCCTCCGTCTGGGGCGCGAGGGGTTGGACAGCTTCTATTCCGGGAATCTCGCCGCCGACATCGCGCAGGATCTGGAACGTCTGGGCAGTCCGATCTCGGGTGCGGATCTGCGCGATCATCGCGCCACCCGCCCCGCGCCGCTGAAGGTCACCACGGGCCAAGGCACGCTTTATAACGCCGCCCCGCCGACGCAGGGGGCGGCCTCGCTTCTGATCCTTGCGCTGTTCGACCGGATGCGGGCCGATGCCGCCGATGGGTTCGACCATCTGCACGGTCTGATCGAGGCGACGAAGCAGGCGTTCCTGTGGCGCGATCGTCATTGCGGCGATCCCGCGATGATGGAGCGTGACGCGCAGGCGGTGCTGGACGATCCCGCCACGCTGGACGGTATGCTGGCGGCCATCGACGCCACGCGGGCCGCTCCTTGGCCGCAGCCGGGCCAGTGGGGCGATACGGCGTGGTTCGGGGCCGCCGACGGGCGGGGTCAGGTCGTCTCCTGCATACAAAGCACCTATTTCGAGTTCGGGTCGGGGCTTGTGCTGCCCCGCACCGGCATCGTCTGGCAGAACCGGGGGGCCTCGTTCCGCCTTGCCAAAGACGGCTGGAACGCCCTGAAGCCCGGCCGCAAGCCGTTCCACACGCTGAACCCCGCGCTTGCCGTGCTGCGGGATGGCCGGATCATGGCCTATGGCACGATGGGCGGGGAAGGCCAGCCGCAGACGCAGGCCGCGATCTTCACGCGCCACGCCTATTTCGACGTTGACCTGCAAAAGGCGATCAGCCGTCCGCGCTGGCTGCTGGGGCGCACCTGGGGCGACGTGTCCACCACGCTCAAGATCGAGGAAGGTTTTGATGAGACGCTTTATGCTGATCTTGTGGCCGCCGGCCATGCTGTCGAACGCATCGCGGGGCGTTCGGCGATGATGGGCCATGCCGGGGCGCTTGTGCGTCATCCCGATGGCCGTCTGGACGGGGCGAGCGATCCACGATCCGACGGGGAGGCGGCGGCATGGTAAGGACCACACCTTCGGGCGCCCGGGCGGTTGCCCGCTGCCTTGAACTGGGGCGCGCGCCCTATTCCGACATGGAGGGCGGGCTTTACCGCGGCTATCTGACGCCCGCGCATCGCGCCGCGATCGACCGCATGGCACAGTGGATGCGCGCGGCGGGAATGACCACGCGGGTGGACGGGGCGGTGAACCTGATCGGACGCTATGACGGCAGCACGGACGCCCCCCCGCTGATCCTTGCCAGCCATATCGACAGCGTGCGGAATGCGGGGGTCTATGACGGTCCGCTGGGCATCATGCTGGGCATCGAATGCGTGGCGCGCCTTGCGGCCGAAGGGCGGCGGATGCCCTTCCCCATCGAGGTGATCGCCTTCGGGGACGAGGAGGGCAGCCGCTTTCCCGTCTCCATGCTGACCAGCAAGACGCTGGCGGGCAGCCTGACCGGCATTCCCGAGATGGCCGACGCGGACGGCACGCGCTTTGCCGACGCGCTTGCCGCCTTCGACACGTCGCCCGAACAGGTGCTGGCGGCGGCGCATTCCGGCGCGCTGGCCTATCTGGAGGCGCATATCGAACAGGGGCCCGCCCTGCAGGCCGAGGGGCTGGCGCTTGGCATCGTGACGGGGATCGCGGCGCAGTTGCGTCTGCAGGCCACCGTTATCGGTATGGCGGGCCATGCGGGAACATCCTCGATGGACCTGCGGCGCGATGCGCTGGCGGGCGCGGCAGAAATGATGGTCGCGATCGAACGGACCGCCCGCGATGACGCCAGCGATCTGGTGGCCACCGTCGGTTGTCTGGAGGCGTTTCCGGGGGCGACCAATGTCATCCCGGGCGAGGTGCGCTTCACCATCGACCTGCGATCGGGCGATGCGGGGCGGCGTGATCGCGCCAGCGCCGCGATCCTGCACGAGATCGCGGCCATCGCCGCCCGCCGTCAGCTTGATCTGCGGGTTGAGACGGTCCAGGACTTCCCCGCCTCTCCCTGCGATGCCGGGCTGATGGCCCTGCTGGATGATGCGATGGCGGCGGCGGGGCATCCCGCACGTCACCTTGTGTCCGGTGCGGGGCACGACGCCATGAACATGGCCCCGCTTTGCCCGGCCGCGATGCTGTTCATCCGGTGCCGCGACGGCATCAGCCACAACCCCGCGGAGCATGTGGAGCCGGACGACGCCGAGGCGGCGCTGGCCGTGATGTCGGGGTTCATCGAAAAACTTGGAGAGTTGCATGCCTGAGCTTCCGCAGAACCTGTTTGGCCAGATCGACCCGCCGCAACGGCTGCTGATGGGCCCCGGGCCGGTCAACGCCCATCCGCGTGTCCTGCGCGCGATGGGCGCGGACCTTCTGGGGCAGTTCGACCCCGAGATGACCGGCTACATGAACGAGGTGATGGCGCTTTATCGCCCCGTCTTCGGCACGGACAACCGCTGGACCCTGCTGGTGGACGGCACGGCCCGGGCGGGGATCGAGGCCGCGCTGGTCAGCCTGCTGGCACCGGGGGACACCGCGCTCGTGGTCAACTTCGGCCGGTTCGGCCTGCTTCTTCAGGAAATCCTGCACCGCATCGGGGCGCGGTATGAAACCGTGGACGCCCCCTGGGGCGAGGTGGTGCCGCTGGACGCGATCGCCGAGGCCGCACGCCGCGTGCGGCCCACGGTGATCTGCACGGTGCATGGCGACACCTCCACCACGATGGCGCAGCCGTTGGAGGGGATCGGGGCCATCGCGAAGGAGGTCGGCGCCCTCGTCTATGTCGATGCCACCGCGACCCTTGGCGGGATGGAGATCGCGAGCGATCGCTGGGGGGCGGATGTGGTGACGGGCGGGTTGCAGAAATGCCTGGGCGGGCCGTCGGGCTCGTCGCCCATCACCATCTCGGACGCGGCGGCGGACCGGATCCTGAACCGGCGGCATGTCGAAAAGGGCATCGCCCGCGATGATATCGAAAACGGCGCGGGGCGGATGATCGGGTCGAACTACTTCGATCTGGCGATGGTGATGGACTATTGGGGGCCGAAACGGCTGAACCACCACACCGAGGCGACGACCATGCTTTACGGTGCGCGCGAATGCGCCCGCGTCGCCTTGGCCGAAGGGTTGCCCGCGCGGTTTGCCCGCCACGCCGCCGCCGGTCGGGCCATGACCGCGGGCATACGGGCCATGGGGCTGAGCGTGTTCGGCGACGACGCCCACCGGATGACGAACGTGACCGGCGTGTGGATCCCCGACGGTGTGGATGGCGACCGTGTGCGTCTGATGATGCGCACACATTTCGAGATCGAGATCGGCACCGCCTTCGGGCCGCTTCAGGGGCGCATCTGGCGTCTGGGGGCGATGGGATACAACGCCATGCGCCACAAGGTGCTCATCACCCTTGCTGCGCTGGAGGCCTGTCTGCAGGCCGAAGGCCACAGGCTGCCCCTTGGGGCGGCGGTGCCGGCGGCGGTTGCGGCATGGGATGCGGCCTGATGCGCGACCTTGTCGGCTATGGCCAGACGCCGCCCCCCGCCCGCTGGCCGCAGGGGGCGCGGACCGCCGTGCAGTTCGTCATCAACTATGAGGAAGGGGCGGAAAACTCCGTCCTGAACGGCGATCCGCTGTCGGAGGGGTTCCTGTCCGAGATGGTGGGGGCCGCGCGCCACCCCGCCCGTGCGATGGCGATGGAAAGCCTGTATGAATACGGAAGCCGCGCGGGCTTCTGGCGGCTGCACCGTCTGTTCACGGCGCGTGATCTTCCGGTCACGGTCTTTGGTGTGGCGAAAGCGCTGGAAACCAATCCCGAGGCGGTGGCCGCCATGCAGTCCGCCGATTGGGAAATCGCCAGCCACGGCCTGCGCTGGATCGATTATCAGGACATCCCCGAGGATGTGGAGCGCGCCCATATTGCCCAAGCCGTCGCCCTGCATGAACGGGTCACGGGACAGCGTCCCTTGGGGTGGTATCAGGGGCGCACCAGCCCCAACACCGCCCGTCTGGTGTCCGAAGAGGGCGGGTTCCTCTATGACGCCGACAGCTATGCCGACGATCTGCCCTATTGGGACCGGCGTCATGGCCGCGCGCAGCTGATCGTCCCCTATACGCTGGACGTGAACGACATGAAGTTCGTGGCGCTGAACGGCTTTACCGAGGGCGCGCAGTTCTACCGCTATCTGCGCGACACGTTCGACCAGCTTCACGCCGAGGGGGGCCGGATGATGAGCGTCGGTCTGCACGGACGCGTGGCGGGGCGTCCGGCCCGCGCCCATGCGCTGGCGCGGTTCCTCGACCATATCGCGCGGGTTCCCGATGTATGGGTCGCCCGCCGCATCGACATCGCCCGCCACTGGATGAAGGTTCACCCCGCATGATCGCCATCAACTCCCCCACCCCGCTGGCCGAAGTCACCGCCGCCTTCCACGCCTATGAGCGCGCCCTGATGGAGGACGACATGGACGCGATGGACGCGCTGTTCCACGCCTCGCCGCACACGAACCGCTTTGGCGTGGGCGAGGTGCTTTACGGCATCGAGGCGATACGGGCCTTCCGCAAGGGGCGCGGCGGATCGCCCCGACGCCGGTTGGGCCATGTGGCAATCACCGTCTATGGCGACAGCTTCGCGACGGCGGATGCCGAATTCTTCCGCGAAAACTCGGATCTGCGCGGGCGCCAGACACAAAGCTGGGTCCGTTTTGCGGACGGCTGGAAGGTGGTCTCGGCGCATGTGAGCCTGGAAGGCACCTCGCATTGACGCCCCCCCGAACGACAGGAGGTCTTGATGACCGATCACGACACCGCCCCCGATGATGCCACGCTGGCCCGACAGATCGGCGCGACCCTTGGATTCGAGATCCCGGCCCCGTGCGTGGCCGGCGTCGCGATGAACACACGGCTTCTGGCCACCCATCTTGCGACGCTGCGGCGCGCCCCGGAGGACGGGAAATGACCATCTCTTTCGATGCGGCGGACATTGCCCGCAACGTTCGCGCCGGCACGCTCAGCGCGGTGGAGGTTGCCCGCGAGGCGCTGCGCCGGATCGACGCCGCGCCGGAGCTGATGGCGGTGACGCGCCGCCTTGCGGCACGCGCCATGCAGGACGCGGCGGCGGTTGATGCCAAGGTCGCGCGGGGCGAGGATCCGGGCCCGCTTGCCGGGGTTCCGTATGGCGTCAAGGACCTGTTCGACGTGGCGGGCGAAGTCACCACCGCCGGGGCGGCCCGACTGGAGCACGCGCCCCCCGCGACACGGGATGCCGAGGCGATCGCCCGTCTGACGCGCGCGGGGGCCGTGCTGGTCGCGACGCTGAACATGGACGAGTTCGCCTATGGCTTTGTGACCGACAATGCGCGGTGGGGCATCACCCGCAATCCGCACGATCCCGAACGCTTTGCGGGCGGATCCTCGGGCGGGTCCGCGGCCGCCGTCGCCGCCGGTCTGGTCAGCTTCAGCCTGGGGTCCGACACCAACGGCTCGATCCGCATTCCGGCAAGCCTGTGCGGCGTCTTCGGCATCAAGCCCACGCATCACAGCCTGCCGATGGACGGGGTTTACCCCTTTGTGCACACGCTCGACGACATGGGCTGCTTCACCCGCACGGCCGGGGATATGCGGATGGTCGATGACGTGCTGCGCGGCACGGTATCGCATGTCGCCGACGCGCCGTTATCCTGCGCCATGCTTGGCGGCTGGTTCGCCCGCAACCTGACCGCGGGGATGCGGGCGGCGCTGGATCGGTTCACGGCCGGAATGGGGCATGTTCCCGAGGTGACCCTTCGCGGGGTCGATCAGGCACGTTCGGCGGCGTTCCTGATCACCGCCTATGAGGGCGGGCGCCTGCATCTGGACGCCCTGCGCGACGATCCCATCTCCTACGATCCGGGCACGCGGGACCGCCTGATCGCCGGCGCCGCGCTGAGCGAGGCCGCCTATGACGACGCCCTCGCCTATCGCGCGACATTTGCCCGCCAGATCGACGCCGTCTTTGAACGCCACGACGTCCTGATCGCTCCGGCCGTTCTGGGGGAGGCCCCCCGCATCGACCAGCCCACCCTTCTGATCGACGGAGAGGCGAAGCCCGCCCGCGCCAATCTGGGCCTCTTCACCCAACCCATCAGCTTCCTCGGCCTTCCGGTGGTGACCGTTCCTTTGCCGACCGATGGATTGCCCCTCGGCCTCCAGCTCATAGGGCCAAAAGGCCGCGATGCCGACCTCATCGCCCTCGCAACAACGCTGGCGAAAAGGGGGGACGCCAGGCCCGAACTCTGGGCGTAAGCACGGTCTTCTGCGGCACCATACTTCGCCGTCGCAGTGGCCGGTGCGCACGTATCTTTGTGGGCGCCAAACGTGGATCATGGGACAAACCGGGCATTCGAGGAGCGTCAAGGCGACCTTCCTCGACTGATGCCGATATGGCCGATCAGCCCTTCGTCCTGCATCGAACTCATGGTGCGCGTGGGTCGGTCGATATCGAAGGGGGCAGAAAATCATCGAATCCACGCTGCGACGACAGGTCGCCCACGGGAAAGTGGGCCGTGATTTCCGCCGCAGCCTTCCAAGGCGTCCCCTCGTTTCGATCACTCAGGAACAGCTCCACACCCGCGCCGTCAAGAAAGCGCGCCGTTTCCTGCGATCCTGAAATCCAAGAAACTCTCCTGCCATATGCGGGAGGAATGCGCGTGGGTCGCAACAGCGTCAAAGCTCGTTTCGCAATTTCGACGCCCTGCCCGACGATTCCCCCCTCGTTCGAACGTCGATCGGTCCGGCGACACGCGAAAGTCCTTGTCGCAATTGTCCCTCACAGCACGTCCATCGGCCATGGACGCATCGGGGACCGCATCCGTTCCCACGCGCGCACCATGCGCAATACACCCGTATCATCGAACCTGTGACCCGCGATCTGCAATCCGATCGGCACACCGGCGGTATCGTAACCACAGCAGATCGCAACGGCGGGTTGCTCGCTCATGTTATACGGCAAGGTAAAACCGATATGGTCCATCGCGCGGGACACGTCATTGGTGACATACGACCATTCGGCGGGAAACGACGTGTTGGGCGATACCGGGGACAGGACAAAATCCACGCCTTTCGTGGCCGCCACCGTGCGGGTCCGAACCTCCATCGTCGCGGTATAGGCGCGGAACGCCTCAAGTGCCGTCATCCTCGCCGCCGGCGCGGCCCATTCCAGAAACACCGGCAGAACCTTGGCCCGCTTCGCGTCGTCAAGGGTGGCCAGATCCTGCGCGGCACGGATCAACCAGAATTGGTTGACGCCCTGCAGAAGGTCGTCGGTCATCCATGGCGCCAGCGGCTCCACCACCGCCCCCGCCGCTTCAAACAGGCGTGCGGCGGCGATCACCGGGTCAATTGTCAGCGGATCGACCGGCATCCCGCAACCGGCGTCCAGCTGCAATCCGATCCGCACCCCTGCCAGGTCGATATCCAGCGCCAGCCAATCCAGCATGGCGGGGGGCAGGTTCATGCTGTCCCGACCCTGCGGATCGGGACGGCTGAGGACGGCCATCATCCGCGCAGCATCCTCGACCGTTCGACACATCGGCCCCGCGCACCGCCCCTGATACGGCGGGTCGATCGGAATGCGCCCCAGGGACGGCTTCAGCCCGACCAGCCCGTTCCATGCCGCGGGCAGGCGGATCGATCCGCCGATATCCGTGCCGATGTGCAGCGGCCCATAGCCCGCCGCCCCTCCCGCCCCGGCCCCGGCCGAGGATCCGCCGGGGTTCATCGCGCGGTTCCACGGGTTGCGCGCCGTCGCGTGAATGCTGGACACACCCGACGACATCGCGCCGTATTCCGGCATTGTGGTCTTGCCAAGGATGACGACCCCCGCCTCGCGCAGACGCGCGGCAGGTGGCGCATCTGCGGTGGCGGGGACAAGGCGGGTGGCGGCCGTTCCCAAGGGCACGGGGGTTCCTTTGGTGGCGATGTTTTCCTTGATCGTCGCGGGAACACCGTCCAGCGTCACCCCATCCGCACCTGTCAACGGCGCCCCTTCACGCCAGCGCCGTTCGGACCGACGCGCGGCGGCCCGTGCGCCGTCGGGATCGAAGCCATACATCGCATGCAGATGCGGTTCCGTTCGTTCGATCTGCACGATGACCGCCTCCGTCACCTCCACCGGCGACAAGGTTCCATCCCGATAGCCGGCAAGGAGGGTGGTGGCATCCAGCGCGTGAAGAACTTCGGTCATATGGCCTCTTTCATTTCCGGGGACGAGTCATTGGAAGGAACCATAAACCGCATGACGAAACGTCCGTGCGGGTGGAGATGGCGCGGATGAAGGTCCGACGATCATCCACCGCAAATTTCGGCCCATGATCGCGCATTCGACAAACTTTTCATCAAGATGAGAACGGGAACGGTCGTTCCGCCGCAGCGCCGCTCGCGTTGTCATTCCCGCTGTGCCGGCCTTGGGCGTGATCGCCCATGCCCGATATGTTCGCCTGCGCCGGAAAAACCGCACCGTCCCGCCCAAGGCCGCCTGTATTTGCAGCGGTGTGCGAAAAACACCCCAACACACCGAAAATTCCTTGAGCGGTCGGCGCACCCGTTCCGATGCTGGGGTGAAGACGCCTGCCTGAAACACAGCACGAAGGATCGACGATGACGTTCAATTCCAGATGCGCCCGGTTTGCCTCGGCCACAGCGCTATGTCTTGTCACAGCCCTGCCGGCCACTGCGGAAACGATCACCGCCGTCATGCACTCCGGCCTTCGCGTTCTGGACCCGGTGATGACGACGGCCCACATCACACGCGACAATGCGGCCATGATCTGGGATTCGCTCGTGGCGCTGGATTCCGATTTTCAGGTTCAGCCCCAGATGGCGACGTTCGAGGTGTCCGAGGACGGCCTGACCTACACCTTCGCCCTGCGTGACGGCCTGAAATGGCATGACGGGGGCGATGTGACATCGGCGGATGCCATCGCGTCGATCCGGCGCTGGATGGAACGCGACAATGGCGGCCAGATGGTGGCCGACCGCATGGCCAGTCTGGAGGCCACGGATGACAAGACATTCACGCTGACCCTTACCGAACCGTTCAGCTATACGCTGGAGGCGATGGCGAAACCCTCGGGCCTTGCGCTGTTCATCATGCCCGAACGGATCGCCAACACCCCGGCGGACACCGCCATCACCGAATTCGTCGGCTCCGGCCCCTTCGTGTTCAACGAGGCGGAATTCCAGCCGGGCGTCCGCGTCGTCTATGACAAGTTCGAGGATTACGTCCCCGCCCCCGGCGATCGGAGCTGGTTCTCCGGCGGAAAGGAGGTGCTGGTCGATCGCGTGGAATGGGTGACCATGCCCGATGCCCAGACCGCGATGAACGCGCTGATCAACGGCGAGATCGACTATATGGAGGCGGTGCCCGTCGATCTTCTGCCGCTGCTGGAAGGGATGGACGGCATCCAGACCAAGGTGCTGGCCGATCTGGGCGGCGTTGCGATCGGGCGGATGAACTTCCTCTACCCCCCGTTCGACAATCCGCAGATCCGCCGCGCCGCGATGATGGCCATGAGCCAGCAGGACGTGCTGACCGCGTGGATCGGCAATCCGGATTACTTCAAGGTCTGCGGCGCGATCACCGGCTGCGGCACCCCGCTGGCATCCGAGACGGGGTCGGAGACGCTGACCTCGGGCGGGGATATCGAAGGGGCCAAGGCGCTTCTGGCCGAGGCGGGATATGACGGCACACCCGTCGTCCTGATGCAACCGACGGATGTCGTGACCCTGACCGCGCAGCCCATCGTGGCGGCACAGGCGCTGCGGGCGGCCGGTTTCAACGTCGACATGCAGCCGATGGACTGGCAGACGCTCGTCACCCGCCGCGCCAACATGGCCCCCCCGGCCGAGGGCGGCTGGAACCTGTTCTTCACCAACTGGATCGTGCCGGAAGTCGCCAACCCCCTTGGCAACGTCATGATGGGCGGCCGGGGAGAGCGGTCGTGGTTCGGCTGGCCCACGGATGAACGGATCGAAACGCTTCTGAGCGAATTCGGCAGCGCCCCGGACGCCGAGGCGCAAAAGCAGGTCGCGGAACAGATCCAGGCGCATGTGATGGAGAATGTGAACTACATCCACCTAGGCCAGTATTTCAGCCCCTCGGCATGGAGCGACAAGCTGGACGGCGTCGTCTCCGCCCCCTTCCCCGTCTTCTGGGGCGTCAGCAAATCCGACGGCTGACCGACACGTCGCCCCCGCCGGGGGCGGCCGCCTTCGTTTACGGGAGATGACATGTCCACCTATCTTCTTCGCCGCGTCCTGGCGGCCATTCCGGTTCTGCTGATCGTCGCGGTCTTCGTGTTTTTGTTGCTGCGCCTGACGCCGGGCGACCCCGCCGCGATCCTTGCGGGCGACATGGCGACGCCGGATCAACTGGCCCGCATCCGTGAAAGCCTCGGTCTGGACCGGCCCTTGCATGTGCAGTTCTTCGGGTGGCTGTTCGATCTTCTGCGGGGTGATTTCGGAACCTCGCTCATCTCCAACCGCCCGGTTCTGGAACTGGTGGGCGACCGGATGTGGCCGACGATCTGGATGGCGCTTATCACCATCACCCTGTCGGTCCTTGTCGCCGTGCCGATGGGCGTGCTGGCGGCCTGGCGGCACAAGACATGGATCGACCATGCGGTCATGACCTTTTCGGTCCTGGGGTTTTCCATTCCCGTCTTCGTCATCGGCTATCTGCTGATCACGTTTTTTTCGCTGAACCTGCGCTGGTTGCCGGTTCAGGGGTATGTCGCCCCGACCCAGGACCCGCTGGGGTTCGCGCAACGCGCCGTTCTGCCGGCGCTGACGCTGGCGTCGATCTATATCGCGCTGATCGCCCGAATGACGCGGGCCAGCCTGCTCGATGTGCTGAACGAGGATTACGTCCGCACCGCCCGTGCCAAGGGTCTGGCCGAACGCCGCGTGCTGTTCCGCCACGCGCTGCGCAACGCCGCCGTGCCGGTGATGACGGTGATAGGCACCGGCTTTGCCCTTCTGATTTCCGGCGTGGTTGTGACGGAAAGCGTGTTCAACATCCCCGGTCTGGGGCGGTTGACGGTCGATAGCATCTTCGCCCGCGACTACCCCGTGATCCAGGCGCTGATCCTGCTGACGGCGGGCATCTACGTCCTGATCAACCTGGCCATCGACCTGTCCTATTCGCTGCTTGACCCAAGGATCCGTTATTGATGACCGGCAACAGCCTTCGTGGGGCCCTGCCCCTTTCCACCCGCCGGATATCGCTGCGTCTGGGGGTCGCGCCGACCCTTGCCGCCGTGGTTCTGCTGCTGATCGTGGTGGCCGCCATCTTCGCGCCGTGGCTTGCCCCCCATGATCCGATCGCGCAGAACCCTCTTGCCCGGCTGAAGCCACCCTCGGCCGAATATCTTCTTGGAACCGACAATTACGGGCGCGATCTCTTTTCCCGTGTCGTGTATGGCGCGCGCGTGTCGCTTGTCATCGGGATCGGGGTCACGATCATGGCGGTGACGATCGGTCTGGCGATCGGGCTCGTGTCGGGTTTTTTCCGCAGCGTGGATGCGGTCGTCATGCGGATCATGGACGGGCTGATGGCCATGCCCTCGGTGCTTCTGGCCATCGCGATCGTGGCGCTGATGGGGGCCAGCATCTGGACCGTGATGGCCGCGATCACGATCCCCGAGATTCCCCGCGTCGTCCGGCTGGTGCGGTCCGTTGTTCTGTCGGCGCGCGAAGAGCCGTATGTCGAGGCCGCGATCTCGCTTGGCACTTCGATGCCGCGGGTGCTGTGGCGCCATCTGATGCCCAACACCTTCGCGCCGCTGACGGTGCAGGCCACCTATGTCTGCGCCAGCGCGATCCTGACCGAGGCGATCCTGTCCTTTCTGGGCGCGGGCGTGTCCACCGAAACGCCGACATGGGGCAACATCATGGCCGAGGCGCGGTTGTATTTCCAGCTGAAGCCCTCGCTCATCCTCTGGCCGGGGGTGGCGCTGTCGCTGTGCATTCTGGCGATCAATCTGCTGGGCGATGCCGCCCGCGACATCCTCGACCCGCGCATGGGCAAAAGAGAGGCGTGAGATGACCGTTCTGGAAATCGAGAACCTGCACGTCGCGGTCGATGCCCCCAACGGGGCCGAGGTGGTCCGCGCCCTGTCCCTGACCATCGCGGCGGGCGAAACCGTCTGCCTTGTGGGGGAAAGCGGGTCGGGCAAATCCGTCAGCTCGCTCGCCACGATGGGTTTGCTGCCCAAGGGGTCGCTGAAGGTGACCCAAGGCACGATCCGGCTGGAGGGCGAGGAGCTTCTGACCCTGACCCCGAACCAGCTTCGGGACCGGCGGGCCACGAAGATGTCGATGATCTTCCAGGAGCCGATGACCGCCCTGAACCCCGTGATGAAGGTGGGCGACCAGATCGCCGAGGTTCTGAACACCCATACCCGCCTGTCCAATGCCGAGGTTCATGCCCGCGTGATGGACATTCTGGATCAGGTCGGCCTGCCCGACATCACGCGCATCGCGGGCAGCTTTCCGCATCAGCTTTCGGGCGGGCAGCGGCAGCGGATCATGATCGCCATGGCCCTCGTCCTCGAACCGCGCCTGTTGATTGCGGATGAACCCACGACCGCGCTGGACGTGACCACGCAGAAGCAGATCCTGAAACTGGTGAAGGAGCTGCAGGAAAAGCACGGCACGGCGGTCCTGTTCATCACCCATGACATGGGCGTCGTGGCCGAGATTGCGGACCGCGTTTATGTGATGAACCGCGGCGATCTGGTGGAAAGCGGGCGCGTGACGGACATCCTGACCGCGCCACGGATGGACTATACGCGCAAGCTTCTCTCATCGGTCCCGTCGCTGGTGCCGCGCGCGGGGCGGGCGGTGGCCAGTCGCAAGCCCGCGCTGCAGGTCAACGGGCTGAACAAGATCTATGGCGCGGGGGGGATGCTGGGCAAACGCACGGGCACCCATGCCGCGCGCGATGTGACCTTCGAACTGACGGCGGGACGCACGCTGGGCATCGTGGGGGAAAGCGGGTCCGGCAAATCCACCGTCGCGCGCTGCGTGATGCGGATGATCGACCCCAGTTCGGGGGGCATCCGCGTGGCGGGGCAGGAGATCGGGGGTCTGTCGCGCCGGGGGCTGCACCCTTACCGCAAGAAGCTGCAGATGGTGTTTCAGGACCCCTACCGCTCGCTCAACCCCCGCCTGACGGTGGAGGAGAGCATCATCGAGGGGCCTTGCAACTACGGCACCTCGCGCCGGGCGGCCAAGGCGCGGGCGGCGGAGCTTCTGGAACTGGTCGGCCTGCCCGCCACGGCTGCCGCCCGCTATCCGCATCAGTTTTCCGGCGGACAGCGCCAGCGGATCGCCATTGCCCGCGCGCTGGCGATGGAGCCGGACCTTCTGGTGGCGGACGAGGCGGTGTCGGCGCTGGACGTGTCGGTTCAGGCGCAGGTGCTGGACCTTCTGGCCGATGTGCAGGCGCGGACCGGCATCGCCATCCTGTTCATCACCCACGACCTGCGCGTCGCGGCCCAGATCTGCGACGAGGTGGCCGTGATGCGGCAGGGCGCGGTGGTGGAGATCGGCCCCGCCGCCGCCGTTCTGGGCAATCCGCAGCACGACTACACCCGCGCGCTTCTGGCCGCAGCCCCCGGACGGGACTGGGATTTCGCCAATTTCCGCCCCGTCGCCGCCTGAAAGGATGCCCATGCCCCGTATCGCCCTTGGCGGTTTTCTGCACGAGACCAACACCTTCGCCCCGACCAAGGCCACCTATGACGATTTCGCCCATGGGGGCGGGTCGGGCCGGATGCTGCGCGGCGACGAGATTCTGACCGCGTGCGCCGACATCAACGCGGCCATTTCCGGCGCGATCCGTCACGGGTGGGCGGCGGGGTGGGAACTGCTGCCCACGCTGTTCTGCGCCACCTCCCCCTCGGCCCATGTGACGGAGAATGCGTTCGAACGTATCGCGGGCGAACTGATCCAGCGGATCGTGGACCTTGGGCCCGTCGATGGCGTGTTTCTTGATCTGCACGGGGCGATGGTGACCGAACATCACGACGACGGAGAGGGCGAGCTGCTGGCCCGTCTGCGCGCCGCCATCGGACCGGATGTGCCCGTGGTGGTGTGTCTGGACCTGCACGCCAATGTCACGCAGGCGATGTTCGATCTGGCGGATGTTCTGGAAAGCTATCGCACCTATCCGCATGTCGATATGGCCGAAACGGGCCTGCGCGGCGCGCGGTCGCTGGGGGCGATGCTGGACGGCAGTCGCCCGACCAAGGCGATGCGGGTGCCCGATTTCCTGACGGCGATCGCGTGGCAATGCACCCATGCCGATCCGGCGCGCGGGCTTTACGCCCGCCTTGCGGACCTTGCGGGCAACGACCGCGCGATGAGCTTCAACATGGGGTTTCCCGCCGCCGACTTTCCCGAATGCCAGATGACGATCCTCGCCTATGGTCCCGATGCGGACCGGGCCGCCGACGCGATGCTGGCGGCGGTGAACGCCCAGGAACCGGCGTTCCTCGGGCGGGTCTTCACCCCCGAGGATGGCGTGGCCGAGGCGCTGTACCTGCGGTCGCGCCACGGCCCTGTCGTGATCGCGGACACGCAGGACAATCCCGGCGCGGGGGCGGACAGCAACACCACCGGCATGATCCGCGCGATGGTCGCGGCGGGCGCGCGGGGGGCGATCGGCAACCTCTATGACCCCGCCGCCGCGCGGGCGGCCCATGCGGCGGGCGTGGGCGCGACGCGGCGCTTCACCCTTGGCGGGCAGTCGGGGGTGGCGGGGGATACACCGTTCGAGGTGGAGGCCACGGTCGAGGCGCTGTCGGACGGCACCTTCACCGCCACCGGCCCCTATTACCGCGGCCGGGTGATGGAGATGGGGCCATCGGCCTGCCTGCGGGTGGGCGCGCTGCGCATCGTCACCGTGTCGGCCAAGGCGCAGATGGCCGATCGCGGCATGTTCCGTCAGGTCGGCATCATCCCCGAGGAGGAACCGATCCTGATCGTCAAAAGCTCGGTCCATTTCCGCGCCGATTTCGATCCCATCGCCAGCCACCTTCTGGTCTGCGCCGCCCCCGGCCCGATGGCGGTGGATCCCGCCCGTCTGCCGTGGACGCGTCTGCGGCCCGGCCGCCGCATCGGGGCGCTTGGCCCCGCGTTCCAACCCGCCTGAGAGGACCGAATGACCGATTGGAGAACCCTGCCCTTCGACACCGACACCATCATTGACGGAATGCGCCCGTGGATCGAATGCGAAAGCCCGACCTATGACGCCGATGCCCTGAACAGGATGATGGACCTTGTCGCCGTGGACTGCGCCGAACTTGGCGCGACCGTCGAACGCATCCCCGGCACGATGGGCCTTGGCGGGTCGGTCCGCGCGCGGTTTCCCCATCCCGACATGGGCGCGCCCGGCATCCTGATTTCCGGCCATATGGATACCGTGCATCCGGTGGGCACGCTGGCGAAAAACCCCTTCCGGCGCGAGGGGGGCAAGGTCTATGGCCCCGGCATCCAGGATATGAAGGGCGGCAACTACATCACGCTGGAGGCCATTCGCCGGATACAGGAGGCGGGTCTTGCGACGCCGCTGCCCATCACCGCCCTGTTCACCCCGGACGAGGAGATCGGCACCCCCGCCACCCGCCGCCTGATCGAGATGGAGGCGCGGCGGGCGAAATACGTGCTCTGCCCCGAACCGGGCCATCCCGACAATGGCGTGACCACGGGCCGCTATGCCATTGCGCGTTTCGATCTGACGGCGACCGGCCGCCCCAGCCATGCGGGGGCGGATGTGAAGGGCGGGGTCAGCGCCGTGCGCGAACTGGCCCGCCGGATCATCGAGATCGAGGAGATGACGACCGAGGACTGCACCTTTTCCTGCAACGACCTGTCCTCGGGGCAGTGGGTGAACTGCGTGCCGTCCTTTGCCCGCGCGCAATGCCTGTCCATGGCGAAACGGCAGGAGGATCTGGACGCGGGCGTTGACCGGATGCTGGCGCTGAGCGGGGACCGCAACGGGGTCACCTTCACCGTCACGCGCGGCGTCACCCGCCCGGTATGGGAGCCGGAGATGCCTGGCACCATGGCGATCTACGATCTGGCGCGCGGGCTTTCGGCGGAACTGGGGCTTGATATGCCGCATCGCAGTCAGGGCGGCGGGTCGGATGCCAATTTCACCGGCGCGATGGGGGTGCCGAGCCTCTGTTCCCTCGGGGTGATCGGTGCGGGTCTGCATACGCTGGAGGAACATATCCACGAGGACATGATCGTGCCCCGCACACGGATCATGGTGGGGCTGCTGACGACGCTGGCCTAACCGAAGGCCACGTCCCCCCATGGCGTCATGATCTCGGTGCAGCCGCAGTTCCGGCCCCCCTGCCGCATGACGCCCGCCGGCACCGCGAAGGCATAGGGGAACACCCCCCGCCGGGCCGTCTTGACCGCGCCCACCTGTGCAAGGGCGTTCAGAACATCGGGTGCGAAGCTGTCATCCGCCGTAATCATCCCCGCGCCGGTATTGTCGAGACGGGGGTGGTGGAACGCCTCCTCCAAAGACATGCCGCCATCCATGATGTAATGTGTCAGGCAGGCGACGGAGGGCAGGATCTTGCGCCCGCCCGCCGCACCAAGCGCAAAGCGGCGATCCCCCACCTCCCCCACCATCGGGCAAACGTTCATCAGGCAGGCCTTGTCCGGCCCCAGCGAATTCGGCCGCCCCTGTTCCGGATCGAACCACATGATCCCGTTGTTCAGAAGCATCCCCGTGTTCGGCGATACGACATGCGCGCCGAAGATCGACAACAGCGTCTGCGTCACCGTCACCATGTTTCCGGCCGCATCCACGACGCTAAAGCTGGTGGTGCAGGTGGGCGCGACATCCCCCGAGCTTTCCAGACGGGCGCGATAGGCATCGCCCAGCGCCGCCGCAAGCGCGGCAAGGCTGTCCGGCCCCACGCCGCCCTTCACGGCCGCAAGGGCCGCCCCCAGTTCCGCCCCCGCGCTGAGACCGGACGCCGCGTGCACCACACCCCCGTTATGCGCGAACTGCCGCGTCGGGGCCACCCGCGCGCGATAGGCGGCCAGATCGGCCACCGACAGACGGCCCCCCTTGGCCTGAACGTCATCGGCCAGCGCATGTGCGATATCGCCGGAATAGAAGTCCCCGGCCCCCGCCTCGGCCAGTCGGGTCAGGGTGGCGGCCATCGCGCTCTGGTCCAGATGCACATCGCGCGCCGAGGTCCAGCCGCCGATGTTCGGCCATTGCCCGTCGATAAGGAACATCGCCGCCGCATCCGTGTCCTGCGCCAATTGCCGCGTGGCCGAGGCGATGATCAGCGCGGCATACCAATCGACCTCCAACCCCTCCCGCGCGAGGGCGATGCCGGGGGCCAGCAGGTCGGCCCAGGGAAGCGTGCCGTGGCGTTGATGCGCCATCGCCATCCCCGCGACCGTGCCCGGCACGGCCACCGCCGAACCGCCATAGGCGTTCCGGTCCCCCTCAACCCGCGTCCACGGAAACAGGTCCGGGTTGGTCGCCCCCGGTATCAGCGGATAATCCGCCGGATCCAGATCTTTCGGGGACCGCATTCCGAATTCTATGGTTTCGGGCGTTCCCTCGGCGGGCCACAGGACCATCATGCCCCCACCCATCGGCCCGCTCATCCACGGTTCCACCACGCCGATGGCGAAGGAGGTGGCGATGGCCGCGTCGAATGCGTTGCCACCGGCGCGCAGGACCTCGGCCCCCGCCTCCGACGCCCGCCGGTGCTGCGAGGCGACGACGCCCCGTTCGGTCCATTCAACCACTTTGCGCGTGCGCTGGCTTAGCGACAGGTTTTTCACGAACGATCCCTCCCGTAGTGTCCTTTTCATACAAAGCCCCCCCTCCGGCACGGACAAGGCCAAATCGCCCCCGCCCCGCTCGGGACTGCCCAGTGCCCAATCAAGACGCGCCCGCGCCCGCAATTTGGGCATCGGCCGATGGGGGCGGCATGGAGACCACGAGAGGGTTGCACGGACCATGTCGAATGGTGTCCCGTGACATCATCACAGCATAGGATACGCCATGCCCCCCCTCGACCATATCGACGCGTTTGCCGACGACCTGACCGCAATTCGCCGCGACATCCACGCCCATCCCGAACTGGGGTTCGAGGAGGTGCGGACCTCGGCCCTCGTGGCCGATCTGCTGACCGGATGGGGGATCGAGGTGACGCGGGGCATCGGCAAGACGGGTGTGGTGGGGGTGCTGCACGGCGCTCGTCCCGGACGCCGGATCGGTTTGCGGGCCGACATGGACGCGCTGCCGATCGACGAGATGACGAACCTGCCCTACGCCTCCCGCACGCCCGGCGTCATGCACGCCTGCGGCCACGACGCGCATACGACGATGCTGCTGGGGGCCGCCCGCTATCTGGCCGAAACGCGGGATTTCGCGGGCACGGCGGTGTTCATCTTCCAACCGGCCGAGGAAGGCTTGGGCGGCGCGCGCGCGATGATCGCGGACGGGCTGTTCGACCGCTTTCCCTGTGACGAGCTTTATGGGCTTCACAACTCCCCCTATCACGATCATGGGGTGATCGGGGTGAAGCCGGGGGCGGCGATGGCGGGGGCGGATTTCTTCGACATCGACATCAAGGGCGTCGGCAGCCACGGGGCCATGCCGCAGGTCAGCCGCGATCCGGTCGTCATCGGCGCGGGGATCGTCAAGGAAATCCAGGGCATCGTCGCGCGAAACATGGACCCCACGAAACCCGCCGTCGTGTCGATCACCCAGTTCCACGCGGGCGCGGCCTATAACGTCATTCCGGAAACGGCGCGGCTGTCGGGGACCGTGCGTTATTTCGACACCGCGGACGAGGAGCTGATCGCCCGCCGCATCCGCGCGATCTGTCAGGGCTTTGCCATCGCGCATGAGGTGGAGATCGACGTCTCGATCCGCAACGTGTTCGACGTGCTGATGAACGACCCCGCCCGTGCCGACGATCTGGTCACCGCCGCGCGGGACGTGGTGGGCATGGACAAGGCCGGTCTGAAGGATGGGCTGCAAATGGGGTCGGAGGACATGGCCGACATGCTGCGCATCGTGCCGGGGGCCTACTGCACCTTGGGGCATGGCGGGACGGTGCCGCTGCACAATCCCGGCTTCGTGTTCGACGATGCGGCCCTGCCCCTTGGCGCGAGCCTTCTGGCGCGTCTGGTCGAAACGCGGGGCGCGGCGGGCTAAGGCCCCCACCCTCCTGCCATCACCATCCGGGAACACCATGTCCGATCTGCCCACCCTGCCCGCCCATATCCTCCTGCAACGGTTGCGCGAGGGGAGCCTGACCTCCGCCCGGCTGGTCGAAGCGGTCTACGACCGCATCGCCCGCCTGAACCCCGTGCATAACGCCATCGTATCGTTGCGCCCCTTGGCGGAGGTGGTGGAGGAGGCGCGGCAGGCGGATGCCGCCCCTTCCGCGGGCCCTCTTCACGGCCTGCCCTTCGCGATCAAGGACCTGAGCCAGACCAAGGGCCTTCGCACCACGATGGGCTCGCCGTTGTTCGCCGAGGATATTCCGACGTCCGACGCCCTGCATGTAGCGCGCATCCGGAAGGCGGGGGCCATCATCATCGGCAAGACGAACACGCCGGAATTCGGGCTGGGATCGCACACCTATAACACGGTGTTCGGCGCGACCGGGAACGCGTTCGACTCTACGCGCAGCGCGGGCGGGTCCAGCGGGGGCGCAGCCGTGGCGGTGGCGCTTGGTCTGGTGCCCATGGCCGACGGCAGCGATTTTGGCGGGTCGTTGCGAAATCCCGCCGGCTGGAACAACATCTTCGGCTATCGCCCTTCCCAAGGATTGGTCCCGGCCGTCCCGTCGGCGGATCCGTTCTTCGGGCAATTGGCGACGGACGGTCCCATGGCGCGAAACATCCGCGACCTGCATCTGCTGCTGACGGTTCAGGCGGGCTATGACCCTCGCGCCCCCCTCAGCCTGCCCGATCAGGATCTGTCGATCACCCCAAGGGATTTCGCGCAGTGCCGTGTCGGATGGCTGGGTGATCTGGGCGGGCATCTTCCGTTCGAGGATGGGATCTTGGCAACATGCGAGAATGCCCTGGCCACAAGTCGGATGGAGGCTGTCACCCCGGACACGGATTTCGAAGAATTGTGGCAGGCGTTCGTGACGCTGCGGCACTTCAATCTCTCCGCCCGCCTGTCCCCGCTTCACGCCGATTTGGCAAAAAGGGCGCTCTTGAAACCGGAAGCCCGGTGGGAAGTCGAGGGGTTCCTCGCCCTTACGGCGAACGATATACTCCAGGCGAGCATGACGCGGGCGAAATGGTATGCGCGCATCCTGTCCCTGTTCGACCGGTTCGACATTCTGGCCCTGCCGTCGGCGCAGGTGCATCCGTTCGCCATCGGGCATGACTGGCCGAAATCCATCGCCGGGCGCCGGATGGACAGTTATCATCGATGGATGGAGGTGGTCGCCCCCGCCACCTTGTCCGGCTGTCCGGTCCTGAATGTTCCGGCAGGGTTCGTGGACGGAATGCCGGTCGGGCTGCAACTGATCGGTCGTCCACGCGGGGATCGCGAACTTCTGGGCTTCGGGCTGGGATATGAGGCGCGCCTTACCGCACCCACGGGAATATTTTAGATCGCCGTTCGACATCCGCGCCCCAACCCGATCGCCCATTCGCGCGTTTGCGCGGTGCCGGATTGTCGACGGTCTTATGCCTACGCATCGCGCGCAGAACGGTTGGCTGGTACTCCTCCCGGTTTTACCGGGGTTTGGCCCTAAAACTCACGCAGCCATTCTCAGTTTTTTGTGCAGGTGTTATGCCGCCGATACCCATGTTGTGAACTACTCCCCGATCTTTTGACAGTTTTTGGGGATATTTAAGCGATTGCCTCTGCCTGCCGGTCGGTTTCGGTTCTGTTGAAGTAGACCACGGCGGGGGGCAGCCCGCCATGGGCAGTGTGTGACCGGCGATGGTTATAGAAGGGGACCCAAGCTCCGGTGGCAGCCTTTGCCTGAGACCCTGTGTCCCAAGCATGCAGGGAGACGCATTCATACTACAGCGATCGCCACAGGCGCTCGATGACGGCATTGTCGATGCACCGCCCCTTGCCGTCCATCGAGATGCGGGTGCCGACGCGCTTCAGCCGATCTGCCCAAGCGAAGGACGTGAACTGGTTGCCCTGATCGGTGTTCATGATCGTGGGCGCGCCGAAGCGGTGGATGGCCTCGTTCAGCGCTTCGACGCAAAGGTCAGCCTCCAACGTATTCGATATTCGCCACGCCAGCACCTTGCGCGTGAACCAGTCCATGATGGCAACCAGATACAAAAAGCCGCTCCGCATCGGCAGCCAGGTGATATCGGCGCACCAGACCTGGCCGGGGCGATGGACCCGCAGTCCGCCCAGCGAATAGGGATAGGTCTTGTGTCCCTTCCTCGGCTTGCTGGTGTTGGGCTTCTGATAGATCGGCATCAGGCGCTCTGCCACGCATCAGCCGCCGGATGCGCTTCTGGTTCACGCGATGCCCCTCGTTCTGCAGGTGCCAGGTCATCTGGCGAACCCCATAGAACGGCGTGTCGAGGAACTGTCGGTCGATTAGCCGCATCAGGCTGAGGTTCTGATCCGTCTCGCCCGCAGGCTCGTGGTAGAACGACGAGCGCGAGATCGACAGCAGGCGGCACTGCGTCCCCGATCGACAGCGCAGGATGGTTCCGTTCGACCATCCCACGCCTCACTTTACGGTCCACGGCTTGAGCTTTCGTGACATCGGAGGAAGGACCGTGGCCCCAGTGGGGCCGCGTAGGCCTTGCGGAGGATCGTTGGCGACAGCCAGCTCCCCGATCTTGGCATGCAATGACCGGACCGTCTCTTCATCCACCTCCGTCGCAGGCTTCTTGCCGCCGCGCTCGAAGATATCCGCAGCCCCGTCGAGCAGCGATTTCTTCCACTGATGGATCATCGTCGGATGCACGCCGTATTCGGCGGCCAGCTTCGACACCGTGCGCTCGCCCTTCACGGCCATGAGCGCAACCCAAGCCTTGAAGCCCGCGTCATGGTTTCCTGCGTTTCCGCATCCCTGATCTCCTCGTCATGAAGACCAGCAAACGTCAGATCGTAGCTTCCGTCACTGTCTGATTTCCAGGGAGTAGGTCACTCTGTGTAAAATGGTGAGCAGATGTGGATCACTTCGTTGCCCCCTTCGCTCACCACGTCGGAGGATGATTCACATGACTTAGTTTGCAATGGAACCATGCCCTTAACCCGATCAGTTCTGCGTGCCAATCTGCAGCCAGCTTTTTCCCGTCGATCGGTGCGGTGAACCCGACGCTGACCATCATCGCGAATGCCCTGCGTGTGGCGGACAGGATCGTGGGTCGGCTGTAGCGGGCCGTCACGCGCCCGGCGCCCCGCCATAGGTCCAAAGATAGTTTGGCGGCATCGGCCCCTTGTTGCGGCCACCCTGCTGGCTCTGTTCCCAGGCATGGGCCAGAATGCCGACCGAGCGGGACAGGCAGAAGATGCCGCGCGCAAGCGGGGCGGCAAATCCCAGTTCGGCGAAGATCACCGCCGTGGCGCCGTCGATGTTCATCGGCACGCCCCGGGGTTTTCCTCGCGCAAGCTCGGCCTCGATGGCCCGGGCGATGGCGGCGAACCGGCCGGAAATCTCTCCCTGGGCCGCAAGATCGTCGACCAGGCCCAGAAGGCGCGGCGCGCGCGGGTCGCCGTCCTTGTGGAACCGGTGCCCGAACCCCGGAACGAACTTGCCGTGTTCGGCGCGATGGGCCTTCAGCGCCTCCGGCACTGCCGCGGGTCCGCCCGCCCGGTCGATCCGGCCGAACAGCTCCACCAATTGTTCCCCCGCGCCGCCATGGACATCCCCCAGCACGTTCACCGCCGAGGCCATCGCGTTGTTCAGCCCCACCCCGCAGGTGACGGCCATGCGCGCAATGGCGATCGACGGGGCCTGCGGCCCGTGATCGACCGAGGCGACCAGCGCCGCCTCGAGCAGTCTGGCCTGACCGGGGGTCGGCAGATCGCCCCGCAGCATCAGCCAGATCATCTGCGGAAAGCTGACCGTGCCGATCAGATCCTCGATGGGGCGGTCGCGGAACTCGATCACGCCCGGCTCCATCCGGATGATCGAGGTCGTCCACCAGTCCTCTACGGAGGGGTCGGTCATCGTGTTTTCTCCTTGTCCCGCCCGCGCAGGTATCGTTCGGTGTCCTGACCCAGCCGCGGCGGCGGGGCGGCGACGCATGGCCGCTGGCCGTTGATGGTCACGGGCGAGGCGACCAGCGACAGCCGTTGCCCCGCGACCCCCTCCATGGGCCCGAAGTCGTGGACGAGCCCGCGTTGGGACAGGTGTTCGGAGGCCAGAACCTCCTCGACCTTCAGGACCGCGCCGCTCGGCACGCCGATCGGGTTCAGCTCCGCCTCCCACTCGCGGGCGGATTTGCGGGCCAGCGCCGCCTCGATCTCCCCCCGCAGGGCATCGCGGTTGGCCTTGCGATCCTCGCGCTGGCGGTAATCGGGATGGGTCAGCAGATGGTCGCAGCCGATATGGCGGCACAGCGCCTCCCACTGGCGATGTTCGTTGGCGGCGATGTTCAAAAGCCCGTCGCGCGTCTGAAACGCGCCGGAGGGGGCCGCCGTCATGTTCTCGTTGCCGATCACCGCCGGCGGCACCCCCGCCACCAGCCAGTTCGACACGGCCCAGCCCATCGTCGCCACCGTCGCCTCCAGCATGGACACGTCGATGAACCGCGCCTCGCCACGATCGGCCAGGGCAGCGCAGATCGACATGGCGGCGGTCAGCCCGCCGATCGTGTCCGCCACGGGAAAGCCGACGCGCAGCGGGGTCACCTCGGGCGTGCCGGTGACGGCCATGACCCCGGCGGCCCCCTGGATGATCTGGTCATAGGCCGGGCGGTTCGCCCATGGACCCGTCTGACCGAAGCCCGAAATGGCGCAATAGACGAGATCGGGCTTGCGGGCGCGCAGCACCTCCCATCCCAGTCCCAGCCGATCCATCACGCCGGGGCGGAAATTCTCCACCACGACATCGGAGGTTGCGACCAGGGCCAGAAAATCGGCCTTGCCCTCGTCGGTCTTCAGATCGAGTTCCACCGACCCTTTCCCGGCATTCTGCGCCAGAAAGGACACGCCCATCAGATCGGCCGACAGATCCCGCGATGCGCCCAACTGACGGGCAAGGTCGCCGCGCCCCGGGATCTCGATCTTGATGACCTCGGCCCCCAGATGCGCCAGCTGCTGGCACGCGAACGGGCCCGCCAGCACGTTCGTCATGTCCAGAACCCGGATGCCCGAAAGGGGGGAGACGGATCGGCTTTGCGAGGTCATGCCATGTTCCCGAAGGTGATGACGGGTTTGACCTCGGTCTGGTTCCTCATGGCAGTCAGGGCATCATTGACTTGGTCAAGACCATAGCTGTTCGAGATCAGACGCCCAAATGGCAAATCGGTTCCGTGGCGGCGGATGAACTCCATCGCCGCCCAGTAATCCTTGGCACCGCCGGCAAGCGATCCCAAAACCCGAAGGTTGCGGTTGACGAAGGTGGACGGCTTGATCGTCACTTCGCCCTGACCTAGTTGACCCACCAGCAGATAGCTGCCGCCGCGACGCGCCAGATGCAGACCTTCCGTGAACGCGTGGGGGTTACCTGCAAATTCCATCACCACGTCGGCGCCTCGTCCACCGGTGGCGTCCAGCACGAAGGCACGTCGTTCCTCGGCCGACGTCCTTTCGACCGACAGCACGTCGTCTGCCCCGAAATCCCGCGCCAGATCAAGGCGGCCATCCGGGGCGCCGATCGCAATCACGCGGCGCGCGCCCGACATCCGGGCCACGCCCGTCGCCAACAAACCAAGCGGACCGGTGCCCTGAACCACGACGGTATCAGTATGCCGGACCTCGCCAAGTTCCTCGACCGCATGAATGACCGACCGGAAGGCGCAACTGGCCATGCTGGCTAGAGGGCTGGCCACACTTTCCGGCACCTTCACCCGCCCCGATTCCGGCAGAACATAGACATAGTCCGAAAAGCCGCCAAGAAGGTAGGGCGCGCGTTCCATCGTCTCATACATGTAGGCGCGGGCGTTTTGGCAGAGAGTTGGTTTGGCCGCGACGGTGCACATGTAGCAGTGGCCGCAATTGGTCCGGGTCCAGACGATGCGGTCGCCAATGCGCAGATCCTGTCCGACGCTGTCGCGTTCGGCCCCCGACCCGAACGCCACGATCGAGCCGGTCATTTCGTGGCCGACGATTACCGGCAGTTCGACCGGTCGCGCCAGGCCACCGTTAGAAAGATGAACGTCGGTGCCGCAGATGGTGCAGCAATCGGTTTTCACAAGGATGGCCCCCGGTTCAATCACTTGCGGAATGGGCACGTTCTCGATCTTCAAAGGGGCACTGTATCGGCGCAGCACCGCCGCTCGGGAATATTCAGGAATTTTCATCGACTTATCCCAGAACGAAGGGGTTGGCACGGTTGGGTTCGGGGGTGATCCAAACGCTTTTTGTCTCCAGATAATCCTTGAAGGCGTCCACCCCGCCCTCACGCCCCAGGCCCGATTGCTTGTAGCCGCCGAACGGGGTTGCGAAACTGGTGGTGCGGTAATTGTTCACCCACACGGTGCCCGCGCGGATACGGTCGACGGCCCGCATGGCGCGCGCCAGATCGCGGGTCCAGACGGCGGCGGCAAGACCATAATCGGTATCATTGGCGATAGCATAGGCCTCTTCCTCGGTGTCGAAGGCAATGACACTGGCCACGGGGCCGAAGACCTCCTGTCGCGCGATGCGCATGTCGTTTGTAACATCGGTCAGGATCGTGGGGCGGATGAACTGTCCCTGACCCAGACCGGGCCCGCTCACGATATCGCCCCCGGTTACCAGGCGTGCGCCGTCTTCCTGCGCCATGGCGATCATCGAAAGGATTTTGTCGAATTGGGGTCGGGTGCAGATCGGCCCGATTTGGGTGTCCGGATCTGCCGGATCGCCAATCCGGGCTGCCTCGGTCGCGGCGGTGAAGGCTTCAAGAAATGGTTCCAGAACGCTTTTCTGGACAAGCACCCGGCTGCCGGCCATGCAGGTCTGGCCTGCGGCGGCGAAGATGCCTGCGATGGCCCCCTTGACGGCCTGGTCCAAATCGCAATCATCGAAGATGATATTGGGCGACTTCCCTCCAAGCTCCAGCGTCACCGGCTTGAAATAACGAGCCGCCGCCATGGCGACGTGCCTCCCACCTGCCTCACCCCCGGTGAAGGCGATCTTGGCGGTCAGGGGGTGAGAGACGAGCGCCTCGCCCACTTCGTCGCCCATCCCCGTCACCACGTTGATCACCCCCTTCGGCATCCCGGCTTCATCGGCAAGACGCGCCAGTTCCAGCACCGAAGCCGAAGCGAACTCGGACGGCTTGACGACGATGGCATTCCCCGCCGCCAGCGCTGGTGCAAGCTTCCATGCGGTCAGCGACAGGGGCGAGTTCCACGCGGTGATCGCCACGACGACGCCGATGGGTTCGTATTTCACATAATTGAAGACGCCCGGCTTGTTGATCGGAACCACGTGGCCGCCAACCTTGTCGCACAGACCGGAATAGTAATTAAGCCACTGCGCCATATTGGCGACCTGGCCCCGGACCTCGGCCACCAGCTTGCCGTTGTCGCGCTGTTCAACCTCGACCAGACGGTCGGAGTTGCTTTGGATATAGTCGGCAAAGCGGCGCAGCAGCGCGCCCCGCGCGGTTGGGGTCAGCCCCACCCAGTCGGGATTGTCCATTGCGGCATGGGCCGCGCGCACCGCCCGATCGGCGTCGGTCGCGTCCGAGCGTGGGACCTCGGCCCACGTCTTCCCAGAGAACGGCTCGACCGCATCCATCCAACGCCCCGACGCTGGCTCGACCCAGCCGCCATCGATATAGTTGGAGTATTTGATCATGTTTCCACCTTCTCATTTTCAATCATGTTGTGGCGTTTGCCTCTTCGGTTGAGGAACGGAAGCGCCAGCATCACCGCGATCAGCAAGATGAAGACCCAATTCACAACACCCGTGAAGAAGATCGCGGGATCGTCGCCGCTGATAAGCAGCGCTCGCCGCAATTCCGATTCCGCCATCGGACCCAGAATGACTGCCAGAACGGCGGGCGCGGTGGGGATTTGAAGCTTTTCCATTGCATAGCCGACCAATCCGACGATGAGCATGGTCCAAACATCAAGAATGCTGTTGCCCACAGTGTAGACACCGATCGACGTCAGCACCACGATGCCCGGAGCGAGCAACAGCGGCGGAAGACGTAAAGCGTTAATGAAGAGCCGAGATCCGAACAGGCCGACCGGGATCATCATCAGGGCCGTGATACCCATCGCGATCATGAATCCATATGTGATTTCGGCGGTTTCGCGAAACAGAGCAGGCCCTGGCCGCAGGCCATGCACCAAAAGCACCCCCATTATCACCGCCGCCACGGCAGACCCCGGCACACCCAGCGTGAGCGCGGGTATCAACGTCGCCGCCGTATCGGCGTTGTTGGCGCATTCGGCCGCCGCTATGCCCTTGGGTTCGCCATCGCCATAGCGGTCACCCTCTTTCGCGCGGCGGCGAGCCTCATTCCAAGAGATGACCGCTGCGATGTTGCCACCTGCACCGGGCATGATACCGACAATCACGCCGATCACTGACGACCGCAGCCAGACCGGCAGCAACGAACGCATGAAAAAGGCGTCGTCAGCCTGCTTGCCGGTCACAAGATCGTTGCCCGAAACACGAAGTGCCTTTTCGACCAGCTCAAGCGCGGGCGGGATGGCATAAAGACCAGTCAGCACGACAATGATGGAAAACCCCGACAGCATGTAAGGGGCGCCAAAAGTATAGCGTTCGGCGCCGGTGATCTGATCGATCCCGACAAGCCCCATCAGCAGCCCTGCGCAGGTCGCGATCATACCCTTTGAAAGTGATCCCCCCAACACCGACGTAATGCAGAGCATGCCGAAGATCGCGAGCCAGAAGAACTGCGCCGGACCGAACTTCAGGGCCAATGCCGCAAGGGGAGGCGACAGCAGGATCAGGCAGAGCGCGCTGACGAACGATCCGAAGGCAGAGGAATAAAGTGACACCCGCAGGGCAAGCCGAGCGCGGCCCTGCCGGGTCATCGGGTAACCGTCAAAGACCGTGGCGATACCTGCGGGCGTTCCGGGAATACGTAGCAGGATCGCGGGGATCGATCCGCCGTACATCGCGCCGTTGTAGATACCCGCCACCAGACCAAGTGCAATCAAGGGTTGCATTCCAAAGGTGAACGGGATGAGCACTGCGATACCCATCGTTGCCGACAACCCCGGCAAGGCACCAATCAGCACCCCCATTATGGTGCCGCCGAACATCGCCAATACAACGGTCGGCGTCAGGACATTGGCGAAGCCGTCCGCCAGGTGTGTCAGAATATCCACGCGAAGACTCCTTGGCGATCGAAAATGATATCCGCGGGCAGAGGGCTTTTGAGAAGGACGGCGAATACGAGCCAGAGCAGCCCTGAAAGGCAGGCCGCCGCGATCACCGCGTGCCACGCCGGGCGCAGGCCCATCAGGATGGGCGTGACCCCAACGAAGACGAAAGTCGCGGTCAAAAAGCCGCAATGCGGGATAGCGGCCACAAACGTCACGAAAAGCACCACCAGGGTGCCAAGCCTGCGCAAGGACGCCAGCGAGATTGTCGTCCCCCCCTCATTGCGCGGGTATTTGCGCAACAACCCTATGGCCCATGCCAGAGAAGCGAGGGTGCCGAGTGTCGATACCGCCAAAGGCATGAAGGCGGCGGTCCCACCATACCCGCTGCCCACCCACGCCAGCGTGGCGAAAAGCGCGGCCAATAAGATGGCGGCACCAAATTCTGCCGCGATCAGCCAGCGGGAGGGCACGGCGAAGTCGTCACGCGATGACATATCAATCGACCCAAGGGTTTTCGTCCCAGAGCGTTTGGTAAAGTCCTTGCAGTTCGATCAAAGTGGCCGTGAATTCATCCGAAGCTTGGTAATCAAGCGGCAACGCCTGTTTTGCAGCGGCGGCGCGGAAGTCCTCATCGGCCACAGCTCTGCCCACGGCCTCGGACAGAATATCGATAATGGCAGGATCGAGGTCTGCGGGCGCACCCACACCGCGATAGGCGCCCGATACGATGTCGATACCCTGTTCGCGGAAGGTCGGCACGTCGGGCGCCCCTTCCCATCTCTGGGCCGCCATCTGGCCGAAAGTCACGATTTCCCCCTCGTTCACGCTGTTGATCACTTCGCCAATATTCATGGAGCCGAGCGCGATGTGACCGCCCAGGACCGCCGCACGGATTTCCGACGAGCCACTGAACGGCACATGCCGAAGCGTGATGCCCGCCTCCCGTTCAAGGGCCAGTATTGACAAGTGATCATCTGACCCGATGCCCGTGGTGCCATAGGTAATGGTGCCCGGAGCCTTTTTGGCCGCGGCGATCAGGCCTGCCAGATCACCAAAATCATTATCAGGCAGCGCCACAAGGGACCCGGCATCAAATACAACGTTGGCGATGGGTTTGATCTGCTCAAATGCGAAAGACGTGTCGCGCTGGATCGGAATGGTAAGGATTGTCGGTGTGTTGATGAAGCCGATAGTGTAACCGTCCGGGGCCGCCTTGGCGATGTCGCTGAAACCCAGTTCACCTGCGGCACCCGGCTTGTTGATGACCGCAATGGTCTGGTCGCCGGGCAGATATTTATCGATGTAGGGAACGAGTGTCCGAGCGGCGATGTCAGTGCCGCCGCCCGCACTGTAGGCAACCACCATGCTGATTGTCCGGTCAGGGTAATCTTGGGCGGTCGACGAACCCGCCGACAGGACGAGTGCCGCAAATGCACCCAGGGCGCGCGATGTGTTCATGATCATCCTCCTTGTAACGGCCTCCCCGCCGTCTGCCGCAACAGTGGACAATCCCGCAGGACGTGTCCACAGTGCGGAACCCTGGTTTCACTCAATGGAACAGCCCCAATGTCCTCAGAACAGCGTGTCGAAGCGGTCGAGAAGGCGTTGTCGATCCTCGATGCCTTCTCAGAAGAGCGCAGTTCGTTCAGCCTTACTGAATTGGCGGCGGAGACGGGGATCTCGAAAAGCTCCCTTCCCCGACTGCTCAATTCCCTGATCCTGTTCAGTTTCGTGACACGGGATTCCGACCAGCGATACGCGCTCGGCGCGAATGTCTGGCGCTTGGGCGCGTTGTTCCGGCGGCGCTTCGATCTGGGCGAAAAGATCCGGCCCGAACTGCACCGGCTGGTCGATCTGACGGGCGAGACGGCCTCGTTCTATGTGCGCAAGCAGGAGGAGCGCATATGCCTTTATCGGCAGAACTCTCCGAACCCCGTGCGCCATCATCTGGATGAGGGATCGCGAGACTTGGGAAAGTAAGGCCACAAGTGCGTTCTCGGCACATAAATCGGTCAGAAAAGGTCCCTGATCAATTCCCTCCTTCGGGACGCCTGAATCAGCTCCGGCCATTGCTTTCAGAGACCATATCGCAAATATAAGAAATATCTGATTTGATTTCAGACGCTGACGGCCGCTTTCATCCGTTCTCGCCCGAGCGTATCGCGCGGGCCCTCGACTTCCACAACGCCGCGCTTGATGACATAGACATGGTCGGCCAAGTCATACGCGAAGTCGAAATACTGCTCCACCAGCACGATGGCGATATCGCCCTTATCCTTGAGATAGCGGATGACCCGCCCGATCTGCTGGATGATGTTCGGCTGGATGCCTTCCGTCGGCTCATCCAGTAAAAGCAGCTTGGGGCGCATGATCATCGCGCGGGCGATGGCCAGCTGCTGCTGCTGGCCGCCTGAGAGATCGCCGCCTCGCCTGCGGGCCATATCGTGCAGGACGGGAAACAGGTCATAGACCTCTGCCGGAATGCGGCGATCGGTTTTCGGCAGAGTCGCGAACGCCGTCTCCAGATTTTCGGTGACCGTCAGCAGGGGAAAGATCATCCGCCCTTGAGGCACCACGGCCACCCCCCGCCGCGCCATGGCGTCGGGGCGCAATACGGGCAAATCCTCCCCGTTCAGCCGAACCTTGCCGCCCGATCGCGGATGGGTCCCTGCGATGGCCTTCAGAAGCGAGGTTTTGCCCACCCCGTTGTTTCCCATGATGCAGGTGACCTCGCCCGCCCGCGCCTCCATGTCGATACCGTGCAGGATCAGGCTCTGGCCGTAGTGAAGGGTCAGGTTTTCGGTCTTCAGCATCATCCGCGTCCCAGATAAACCTCGATGACCTGCGGGTCCGAGGTGACGTGATCAAGCGAGCCTTCGGCCAGAACCGCCCCTTCATGCAGAACGGTCACGCGGCATCCCAGGCGACGCACGAAATCCATGTCGTGTTCCACGACCACTACCGCGCGTGTGGCCGCCAGTCGGCGCAGGAGGGCCGTCGTGGTTTCGCGTTCGGCCAGTGTCATTCCCGCCGCCGGTTCATCCACCAGCAAAAGGCGCGGTTCCTGCGCCAGAAGCATGCCGATCTCCAACCACTGCTTTTGCCCGTGCGAAAGCTCGCCTGCAATGCGCGGCAGGTGGTCGGCCAGACCGACCTCGTCCGCCAGCGCGTCCACCTTCGCATGATCCTCGGCTGTCGGACGGAATCGCAGGACGGCGAAGGGGTTGCGCGGCTTTTTCAGCGCCATCATCAGGTTGGCGCGCACGTCTTGGTCCTCGAACACAGTGGGGCGTTGGAACTTGCGTCCGATGCCCGCGCGGGCGATCTGCGCCTCGTTCATGCGCAGAAGGGATTTCGGCACCTCGCCGAACAGGACGTCGCCACTGTCAGGGCGGGTCTTGCCGGTCACGATGTCCATGAACGTGGTTTTGCCCGCCCCGTTCGGCCCGATGATCGCGCGCAGTTCGGCGGCGTTGATGGCAAAAGATAAGTCGTTGATTGCGCGAAACCCGTCGAAGGTGACGGAGATGCCGCGCACTTCCAGAAGTGCGCTCATGTCTTCCTCCGGTCGAACAGCCCGCCGATGCCACGTGGGGCGAACAAGGTGACCAGGACGAAGGTCAGGCCCAGCAGAACCTGCCACCAGTTGACCCAGTCGATGCGGTAAAATCCCAGATCGACCGAAGGGGCGCGTCCACCGGTGAACCAGCTGGACAGGAGCGAGACCACCGCCGCCCCGATCACGGCACCATACAGCCGTCCGCGCCCGCCGATCGCCACCCACACCGCCAGATAGATGGAGGCGATGGGCATCATCTCTGCCGGATTAACGATGCCTGCTTGGGGATAATACAGCGCGCCTGCAACGGCCGCGATCACCGCCGTCAGGGTGAAGACCACCAGCTTGAACCCTTCGACCGGATAGCCGAGGAAGCGGACCCGCGCCTCGTCGTCGCGGATGGCGCGGATGACCGACCCGAACTTGCCCCCCACGATCCACGCCGTGCCGGCATAACCCAACGCCAAGGCGAAAGCCGAGGCCCAGAACAGCCACACCGCGGTCACCGCCTGGGGTGCGGACACCCCCGGCAGGTTCTGCAACCCCGACAGTCCGTTATTGCCGCGCAGGCCGCTGTCATTCTGGAACAGATAAAGTGCCAGCGCCAGCGTCATCGCCTGCGTCAGGATCGAAAGATACACCCCCGTCACGCGGCTGCGGAAGGCGAGCCAGCCGAATATTCCTGCCAGCCCCCCCGGCACCAGCACCACAAGCATCAGTTGCAGTGGCAGGCTGTCCGCGAAGGTCCACACCCACGGAATGTCGGAGGATCCCACCACACCGAAAATCTGATTGCCGATGCCCTGTCGAATTTCCTCCGCCGTGGCGGGCAAGGGGGCACCCGACAGGGCCTGCACCACGATCGCCTCGGTCCGCGCATACATCAGCCACATGCCGATCAGGTATCCCCCAAGTGCGAAGAACGCCATATGCCCCAGGCTGAGGATACCGGCATAGCCCCACACCACATCCATCGCCACCGCCGCCAGACACAGGCACAGCGTCATCCCCAACGTCTTGACGAACGAGGTGGAGACCATCCCCGCCCCGGCCATTATCGTCACGACGGCGGTAAAGATCAGCAAAAGCGCCAGAAAAATCACTGTCGAACGCCGCATGTCAGTCCCCCGCCGCGCGGCCCTTCAGGGCAATGATGCCCCTTGGCCGGAACTGGATGAAAATGATGATGAACAGGATCATGTAGGTTTGGGCCGCCAGTGTATTCGAGGGGTTCAGCCACTCGATCCCCTTTTGCAGGAACCCGATCAGCGCGGCCCCGGCCAATGTGCCGAAAATATTGCCGACGCCCCCCACGACCACGGTCATGAAGCTTTGCACGATATACTGCTGCCCCAGTTCGGAGGTAACCTGCGCGAACAGCCCGATCGCCACACCGGCAATGCCCGCAATCCCCGATCCAAGTCCGAAGGCCAGCATGTTGATCCGATTCGGGGAAATGCCCATCGAGGCGGCCATCGTCGGGTTCTGCTGCACGGCCCGCACCTCCAGCCCCAGCCGGGTGCGGCGCATGATGAACAGGTAAAGGCCAAGAAACAGCAGTGCCAGAACGAAGATCGCCACGCGGATCCAGCTTATTCCCACGATGTCGTTCAGGGCCCATGACCCGCTTAGCCAGTCCGGCGCGGTCAGAGGGCGTGCCTGCGTGCCGAAGATGTTTTTGGCCAATTGCTGCAACATGATCGACACGCCGAAAGTTGCCAGAAGCGTTTCCAGCGGGCGATGATACAGATGGCGGATCACCAGCCGTTCCAGCACCACCCCCGCCGCAAAGGTCACAAGAAATGCCAGCGGCAGTGCCACGACCAGCGACAGGGTTCGGTCCGGCACGATCTGCTGCACGACATAGCCGGTATAGGCCCCCATCATGATGAAATCACCATGCGCCATGTTGATCACGCGCATCACGCCGAAGGTGATCGCCAGCCCAATAGCGGCAAGAAAATAGATCGACGCAAGCGACAGCGCATCCAGCGCCAGGTCTGCGGCCTGCATTGCGCCCAACTTCGCCTGAATTCCCAGAAGGGCGGCGCGGGCGGCATCGGTCACCACCGCGTCCGGCTCGACATAGACATCCGCGAAATGCGCGCGGTCTAGTATCGAATCCACCTCCGCCTCGGTTGCGGCCGTCGGAACGGTGCCTGCCGCTTCCAGCGCGGAGTAGGCACCCTCGCGCGCCTCGGCCGTGTCGAGCGCGGCGACCGGAACGCCCGCCACCTGCCCGTTCACGATATTGGCGACCAGCGCGCGATGCGCGTCGTTCGGCGTCAGGCGGGCGGGGGCAAGGTTCGCTTGCACAAGCAGGTCGTAAGCCCCCTCCCGCCCCAGGTCCGCGACGGACAGGATGCGGGCGATGTTGCCGACAGGTTCGTCAAACGCGGCCACGCGACGGGTGGCAAGAAGCGGGTTCAGCGCCGCGCGCACGTCCAATGACAATGTGGCGCCAAATCCCTGGATCGCGACCACGCGGGCCGCCGGATCAGGGTCGAAGCGCAGGGTCAAAAGCCGTTCCAACCGTGCCAAGTCGGCATCGGAACCGTTCGCCAATGCCTCGCGGACCAACGGCAGATGTTCGGGGGCGGCATTTCGCGCGATGGCATCGCGCGCGGCCCCCCGGGCCACCGGATCCGGATCGGTCAACTGGAATTGCACCAATGCCGAGGCGATCAGCCCCCGCACCCCCGCGTTCGGCCGCAGCACGGTCACATCTGCGGCGGGCAGTGCCGCACCGCGGAGATCGGTCAGCCTGTCACCATCCGCAATCACGAAAGCCCCGTCGGCTTGGCGCACGGCCAGCCGGCGGCCTTCCCACGCGGCAAGGACATCGCGCACGGCCGGATCGCCACTGTTTGCAATCGCATCGATGACCGGCCCGATGCTGGTGCGGGACGGCTGGACGATCTGGTCGCGGTTGGCGTTCAGGACGGTCGCCAGATCCTGCGCGGCCACCGGCAGGGCCAATGTCAGCATGAAGAAGATGGAAAGGAGTATCTGCATCGTCGCCCCTTGGCAGGTCAGGAGCGCCCTCAAAGGGCGCCCCTCGGGCATCAGTAGTTGGATTGCTGCTGGATGCAGGTTTCGGTCCGGGTGTTATACATCCCACAATCAAGCTCGGCCCAATCGGACTCGAGCACCGCCGATTCCGGCAGGAAATCGGTCCAGGCATCGCCCGGCACAGGGTCGGTCTGGCTGATGATGTCGAATTGGCCATCGGCGCGAATTTCGCCGATCAGGACGGGCTTGGTCAGATGGTGGTTGGGCAGCATCTCAGCCGTGCCGCCGGTCAGGTTCGGAACGGTCTGGCCATACATCGCCTCGCGCACGGGATCGACATCGGTGCTGCCCGCTTCTTCAACCGCCTGCACCCACATCTTGAAGCCGATCATCGTGGCCTCCATCGGGTCATTGGTCACACGGCTGTCGTCGCCTGTGAATTCGTGCCAGCCTTCGATGAAGGCCGCGTTTTCCGGCGTATCGGCGGATTCGAAGTAGTTCCACGCCGCGAGATGCCCGACCAGATCGCTGGTATCCAGACCCGACAATTCCTCCTCGCCGACCGAAAACGCGATGACCGGCAGATCGTCCGCCGACACGCCTGCCGCCGCCAGTTCCTTGTAGAACCCGATATTGGCGTCACCGTTGATGGTGGAGACGACACCCACCTGCTTGCCATCTGCACCCAGCGCCACGACATCGGCGACGATCTTCGACCAGTCCGATTGCCCGAACGGGGTATAGTTGACGAAGATGTCGCTTTCCGCGATGCCCTTGTCGCCCAGATAGGCGGTCAGGATGTTGTTCGTGGTCCGGGGATAGACGTAGTCGGTGCCCAGAAGCGCGAATTTCTCGACCCCCAGCTCCTCCATCATGTAATCCACCGCCGGAATGGCCTGCTGGTTCGGCGCGGCCCCGGTGTAGAAGACATTCTTCGACGATTCCTCGCCCTCATACTGGACGGGATAGAACATGAGCCCGTTCAGTTCCTCGATTACCGGCAGGACGGATTTGCGGCTGACGGAGGTCCAGCAGCCGAAAATCACGTCCACATCGGACACGGTCAGCAATTCGCGCGCCTTCTCGGCAAACAGCGGCCAGTCCGAAGCGGGGTCGACCACCACCGCCTCCAGCGGACGGCCCAGAACGCCGCCCGCCGCGTTCTGCTGATCGATCAGCATGAGGACGGTATCCTTCAGCGTGGTTTCGGAAATGGCCATCGTGCCCGACAGCGAATGCAGAACGCCGATCTTGATCGGCTCTCCGGTCGGTTGGGCAAAGGCGGGCAAAGCGATGCTGGCGGCCAACGCGGCGGCAAGCGGCAGGCGGAAGGAAAGGGTCATGGTAATCTCCGGTGTTGGGGGGATACGCGCGTTGATCGCGCGTCAGGCTTTGGTTTATGCAGGCTGCGACAGGCTGGCCATATAGGCCCGCCACCCGCCGAAATGCGAGATGTCGGTGGCGCCGGTCAGACCCTCGGCCTCCGTGATGAAACCCTTGGGTGCGGTGCCGTCAGCCAACCGCGCGGTGCCGATGCCAAGCGGCGCGGGAATACCCGCCACGAAGCTGCCGAAATGCTGTGCGGGAACGGCCCAGACCTCGGTCTGGATGGCGGTGCCCTGCCCCGTCGCCACCCGCATCAGTCCGGGGCGGAAGGGCGGCCCACCCGCCAGCGCGAACAGACGGTAATCGGGCGTGGTCGTCACCGCGCGCAGGAACCGCCCTCCCCGTCCCGTCAGTTCATGGTTCAGCGGCATTCCCGACAGGTGCGCGCCAACGACGACAACCTCGATCTCCCCCTCCGCCAGCATTGGCGTGCGGGTCACGGGTGGCACGGGCGTGTCGGTTGCGCCAATGGCGACGCCCGCCGCAGAATGAAGCCGCGCCCCGAGGGCGGAGATCAACCCGTCCCGCCCTTTCGGCGCAATCAGCGTGACGCCCGATGGGAACCCATCCGCCCGCCAATGCGACGGCACGGCAATGGCGCACAGGTCCAGCAGATTCACGAAATTGGTATAGGTGCCAAGCTCGCTGTTCGGGCCGATCGGATCCGCATTCAGGTCGGCGCGGGTGCGCGGGCGAGGATACGTGGGGACGACCAGCACGTCGATCTTGTCCCAAATCCGCTCTGCCTCGCGGGTCAGCGCCTTCAGGCGGTAAATGCCGTCGAAGGCATCCGCCGCCGAATACCCCGTCGCAGCGCCGATGACCTTGCGCGTTGCGGGATGCAAAGCGTCCGGCCTCTCTTCGATCACGCCGCGAATGGCGTGATAGCGTTCGGCTACCCACGGCCCCGCATAAAGCAATGCCGCCACATCGAAAAGCGGCGTCATGTCGATGCTGGTTGCAGGATGGTCCAGATCGCCCAGCGCGGCATCGAACGCAGCTTCCGACAAGGCATCATCCGCAAACCGACGGCTGCCCGCATCCGGCACACCCACCCGCAGCCCGTCCGGCAGGCCCGAAGGGCGCAGGGCCTCCGATATGGCACGCGACCACGGATCGTCGGCGTCGTATCCGGCCATGGCACGGAACACCGTTTCCGCATCCCCCACGGTCCCGGCAAAGACAGAGATCGTGTCCAGCGTCCGGCAGGCGGGAAGCATCCCGCGCGCCGATACGGTGCCCAATGTCGGCTTCAGCCCCACGATGTTGTTCAGCCCCGCCGGAACCCGCCCCGACCCCGCCGTGTCGGTTCCAAGCGCGAAGGTGACGATGCCGTGCCCCACGGCCACGCCCGACCCGCCGCTCGATCCCCCGGGCACATATCCGGGATCGATGGAGTTCTTCGGCACCGGATAGGGCGTCCGCACCCCCACCAGTCCCGTCGCGAACTGATCGAGGTTCGTCTTGCCAATCAGGATCGCCCCCGCATTCAGCAGCTTCTGCACGGCGAATGCCGTGTCCGTGGCGATATGTTCGAACGCGGGGCATGCGGCGGTGGTGGGCAGGCCCGCCACGTCGATATTGTCCTTGACCACGAATGGCACGCCCCAAAGCGGCTTGGCCGGATCGAAGGGGCCAAGCGCATCCGCCGCCGCTCTCACGTCCTCCTCGGGGATCAGGGTGATGAATATGCCGGGGTCATTCACTTCGGCAATGCGGGCGAATGTCTGTGCCACGATTTCGGAAGCTCCGACACCTGAGGCATAGGCGGCATGAAGGGCGGCGATGGTGGGAAATGCGTGTGTCATGATGTTTCTCAATGCGCCTCGATCACCAGGAGGCGGTCACCCGTGGCAACGGTGCGTCCGGGGCGGGCGTGGACGCGGGCCACGGTTCCGGCCACCGTGGCGGTGACGGTGATTTCGGTTTTCATCGCCTCAAGAATGATGATGGGCTGGCCTTCCGCCACGATCTGCCCTTCGTCCACCAGCACCTTCCAGATCGATCCGTGCAGTTCGGCCAGGATCGCATCGCCCGCGACCTCGTCCTCCGGCGGATGTTCATCCTCCAGCGCGGCAAGGGCGTCGTCCTCCTGCCAGCGGGCCACCTCCATGCGGAAGGCGGCGCTCTGACCGGCCTTGAACGCGGCGATGCTGTCCGCCTCCGCCTCAAGGAAGGCGTGATAGGCGCCAAGGTCGAACTCCTCCTCCTCGATCCGAACAGTCGCGCGGCCTTCGCGGAAATCGGCGCGCAGGCGTTGCAGCTCCTCCTCCGTCACCTCGTAATACCGGACCTGATCGAAGAACCGCAGCAGCCACGGCTCCCCCGCCGCAAAGCAGGGATTGCGCGTGAACTTGTTCCAGATGGGGAGGGTGCGGCCGACCAACTGATATCCGCCGGGGCTATCCATCCCATAGATGCACATATAGACGCCGCCGATACCCACCGTCCCTTCCGCCGTGAATGTGCGGGCGGGATTGTATTTCGATGTCAGCAACCGATGCCGCGGGTCGATCGGCACGGCGCAGGGCGCGCCAAGATACACATCGCCCAAGCCCATCACCATATAGCTGGCGGAAAATACGATCTCGCGCACCTGATCGCGGGCCGACAGACCGTTGATGCGTTGGATGAAATCGACGTTGTTGGGCATCCACGGCGCGGTGGCGCGCACGGTTTCGCGGTAACGGGTCTGCGCATCCAGCGTGGCGGAATCCTCGAACGCCATCGGCAGATGTATGACGCGGGTCGGCACCTTCATCGTCGACGTGTCGGTCAGCGTTTCTTCCACCGCCAGCAGACGGGCAATCAGGTCCCGCTGATGGATCACCCGCCCGTCATAGTTGATCTGGAGCGACCGGATGCCGGGCGACAATTCCAGCACCCCGTCGATGGGGTCCGTCGTCAACGCCTTCATCAGCGCGTGGATGCGGAAACGGAACCGAAGGTCCAGTTCGTTCGGGCCGTATTCCAGCAGGATATACCGATCCCCTGCCTGCCGGTAGGCGGCGGCGGGACGGTCGCCTTGGGCGGGCAACTCGGCCAGAACCGTGGCTGATACCGTGCCTACCGGCATCCGCGAAGGCGGCAAGGGTGCGGGCAGATCGGCCAACGGGGTCAGTGAATCGATCGCGGCGTCCTGCGCGCGTTCCAGCGCCAAGGCGTCATCGAAGGTCATGGGCATGAAGCGGATACGGTCGCCCGGTTTGGCCTGCCCGATCTTCCACAATTCGGCCTTGGCGATGGTCGCGGGGCAGACGAAGCCGCCTAGGCTCGGCCCATCGCGGGTCAGGATCACGGGCATATCACCGGTAAAGTTGATTGCGCCGATGGCATATTCGGTGTCGTGGATGTTGGACGGGTGCAACCCCGCTTCGCCCCCGTCGCTGCGGGCCCATGTGGGTTTCGGACCCATCAGGCGCACGCCCAGACGGTTGGAGTTATAATGGACCTCCCAATCCGTGGCAAAGAACGTTTCGATCGCCTCGGACGTGAAGAAATCCGGCGCGCCATGGGGACCGTAGAGGACGCCCACCTCCCATTCCGTGCCATAGGTCGGGATCAGCGCCTTCGGGGTGGGTGCGGCGGCGCGCGGAACGTGGGTCCCCAGCGGGATTACGTCGCCCTTGTGCAACACGCGTCCCGCATGGCCCCCGAACTGTCCCAAAACGAAGGTGGACCGGCTGCCCAGATATTCCGGCACATCCAGCCCACCCGCCACGGCGACATAGGTGCGGCAGCCCGACAGGGCTTTTCCCACGGTCAGAACCTGGCCCGCCGTCACCGCGATGGGGGCCCAGAAGGCCACCGGCACGCCGTCCAGCGTCGCCTCGGCGCTTGCCCCCGTCAGGGCGACGACGGTGTCGGTGTGGAACCTCAGCGTCGGACCGGCCAGCGTGCATTCCAATCCGGCCGCTGCCGCATCGTTGCCAACGATCCGGTTGGCAAGACGGAAGGCAAAATCGTCCATCGGCCCCGAGGGAGGCACGCCGATATGCCAAAGACCCGTCCGGCCCGGATAATCCTGCACGGTGGTATAGGTGCCGGGAACCACCACCTCCACCGCGCGCGGGGCATAGGTCAGGTCCGACAGCGCCCGGGTGGAGACCTTGCCCGAGGTGAACACCTCCGACGCGACCACCGTCCGCAGGTAATCGAGGTTCGTCGCGATGCCCGACAGGCGGGAGGCATCCAACGCGGCACGCATCTTGGCTATCGCATCCGCACGCGTGGTGCCGTGAACGATCAGCTTGGCGATCATCGGATCATAATAGGGCGTGACCCGCGATCCTGTGTCCACCCAGCCGTCCACGCGCACGTCGTGGGGAAAGCGCACCTCGGTCAACTCTCCCGCAGCGGGCTGGAAATCGTGGACGGGATCTTCGGCATAGATGCGGACCTCGATCGCCGACCCGTTCGGCGCGGGCACCGCCGTCAGGTCCGGCGGGGTGCCTGCAGCGGTGCGGATCATCCAGTCGACCAGATCGATGCCCAGAACCGCTTCGGTCACGGGATGTTCGACCTGCAGGCGGGCATTGACCTCAAGAAAGTAAAACGCGTCCCGTGCGCGATCATAGATGAATTCCACCGTGCCGGCCGACTGGTATCCGACGCTGGCGCCCAGATCGCGGGCGGCGGCCAGCATGGCTGTGCGCGTGGCAGCGGGCAGATCGGGGGCGGGCGTTTCCTCCACCACCTTCTGGTTGCGACGTTGAAGCGAACAGTCACGCTCGCCCAAGGCCACCACAGTGCCCTGCCCGTCGCCGAAAATCTGCACCTCTACATGGCGGGCATCGTCAATGCAGGCTTCCAGAAATACGCCTGCATCCTTGAAGAAGTTCAATGCCTGACGCCGCACGGTGTCGAACGCGGCCTCCAACCCCGCCGCATCGGCGCAGCGGACCATGCCAATGCCACCGCCCCCCGCCGTGGACTTCAGCATGACAGGAAAGCCGATCCGGCCCGCTTCGGCCAAAGCCGTTGCAAGATCGGGTAGAAGATCCGTCCCCGGCACCAAAGGCACGCCTGCCGCCGCCGCCAACTCGCGGGAGGTGTGTTTCAGGCCGAATTGCCGGATCTGTGCCGCCGTAGGCCCAACGAAGACAATTCCCGCTGTGGCACATGCCTCGGCGAAATCCGCGTTTTCCGACAGGAATCCGTAACCGGGAATGATCGCCTGCGCGCCATGCGCCTGCGCCGCATCAAGGATCAGATCGCCACGCAAATAGGTGTCGGCGGCCTTGTCCCCCGGCAGCCGCACGGCGACATCGGCCATCGTGACATGCGGTGCGTCAGCATCCGCGTCGGAATGAATGGCCACCGTCCGCAGGCCCATCACCTTCAATGTGCGCAGGATCCGGCAGGCGATTTCCCCACGATTGGCGACAAGAACGGTGTGAAACATGGAGGCGCTTTCCGGCTCGGGTCATTCCTTGCGGTTTTTGGCACGGCGGGGTGCGCGTGAAAAATGCTAATAATTCACCTATGTGGTTCATTTAAAGAACCACCCTGTGGTAGACCATTGTAATGAAGCATCTTTACGACTTTCAACTTATTGAGGCGGTGGCGCGAACCGGATCAATCCGTCGGGCGGCGGACGATATGAACCTGACGGGATCGGCCCTGAACCGTCGAATCCGGCGGTTCGAGGAGGAGTTCGGCTTTGACATCTTCGAACGCCTGCCCTCAGGCGTCCGTCTCAATCCGGCCGGAGAGATGGTGCTGCACCACTACCGCAGTTCCCGCTCCGATCTGGCACGGTTGCGATCACAGGTGGCGGATTTGTCGGGCGAACGGCGGGGTCATGTGTCCATTGCCTGTTCGCAGGCGCTGACGCCTTATTTCCTGCCCGAACAGATCGCGCTCTACCGCGCAAAACATCCGGGAGTGACTTTTGCCGTGAAGGTCGGAGATCGCGAGCAGGCCGAGGGACAGATTGCCAACTTCGCCGCCGATCTCGCCCTGGTGTTCGAACCGCTTTATCTTGTGGACTTTGAAATTTTGCATGCCTTGCCGCAGCCGGTTCACGCGATCCTGCACAAAGACGACCCGCTGGCCGCAAAGACCGAAATCCGGATGCGCGACGTTCTGCAGCGGCCTTACGTCCTTCCATCGAAACAATACGGGGTGCGCCACCTCTTGGAAATGGGGGCGCGCAAATTGCGGCAGACGCTTGCACCAGTCATCGAATCGGACAGCTTCGATCTCATCCGCCATTACGCGCTTCATGAAGGCGCGATCGGCTTTCAGATTCCCATAGGTCTGAAGTATGAAGACGCCGGTCTCGTTTCCCGCCCGATGTCCGACCGGGATATTTCGGCCGGAAATCTCTTTCTTGGCCAGAAACGAGGGCGAACATTGCCTGTATCCTCCGCCCGATTTGCCATGCAGATCACGAACAGCCTGACGGCCTATTCTCAGGAACTGTCCTGAAATGGGCGTTGACGATACCTCCCTTTGCTTGAGGGGCCGCAATCAGCACAATCGCAGAAGAAAAGCAGCACGTTAGGCGGCCAGATTTTTTAAGCAAGCCTGGGCGAAAGCTCCAGATGTCGCCGCGATGGGGCATTCTTCGGACAGCATCTGGCGGTGCGCCTCGATCAAGCCAAGCGGGTTTTGGATCGGCAACGAAGTCACAGTGCTGACCCTTTGAAATGCGCGTGGAGGACTGGCTTGTACATATTCGCAATGCCAGCCAGATCGCGGATTATGATGGATCGCCTGCTCACATTGGAATAGATATAGTATACAATCTTACAGTGGAGAATTCATGCGTATCGTAAACTATCCCGGCCATGCCCCGGATTCCCGGCCACTTGGTCCGGCCCCCTTGACGCCCGCCCTGCGGCGCGGATCTTGGGTCTATACCTCGGGTCAGGTCGGCATCGATCCGGATACGGCGCAAATCGTGGGGCCGGGCTTTGCCGAACAGGCCCATCAGGCTTTCCGCAACATTCGCGCCCTGATCGAGCAGGCCGGTGTGACGATGGCAGATGTCATCAAGGTGACATGCTTCTTGACCCGAGCCGAAGATTTTGCGGAGTTGAACGCGATATACGAGCAGTATTTCGCGGCCCCCTACCCCTGTCGATCAACGCTTATCGTCGCGCTCCAGCCGAAAATACTGCTGATCGAGGTCGAGGCCACCGCCATCGCACCGGAGGCCTCATGACCTCGCGCATCCATGTTCTCGACAGCGGTTCCGCATCGCCTGATCTGCGCTTCGATGCCGGGCGGCTGCGTGGTATTGCAGGTTCTGCGCCCCTGACCATCACTCATGATCCGGCATGCCTGGCGGCGGAGATCGGTCCGGCCGACATCCTTTTGACAAATGCCAAAGTCGATATCGGTGCGCTGCGCAAGCGCGCGCCCCATCTGCGTTGGGTTCAGGTTATTTCGGCAGGCGTCGAAGCTTATCTGCCGACCCTGCCGCCTGATGTCATGCTGACAAACGCGTCGGGGGTTCATTCGGAGAAAGGGGCGGAGTTCGTGCTCGCAGCGGTGTTGATGCTAAACTATCGCATCCCCTCCTTTCTGGCCGCGCAAGCCCGACACGACTGGGCGCAGGATTTCGTGCGTCCGTTGCGCGGAAAATGCGCCGTGATTCTTGGGGCGGGGGCAATCGGTGGCGCGGCGATCCGCCTTTTGCATGAACGCGGAATGCGCGTTATCGCGGTCACCCGGTCGGGAACGTGCGCGGTCCCGGTCGAGGCTGCGGTGACGCTTGAGAGACTGAGGAAGGTGCTGCCGGACGCGGACTTTTTGATCAACACCCTGCCCGCTACGACCGAGACGACGGGAGTCGTCGGGGCGGTGGAGCTGGCTTTGCTGGCGGACGGCGCCGGAATCGTGAATGTCAGCCGTGCCGCGGTCTTCGACAAGGACGCGCTAGGCGCGGCGCTTCCTCGGCTGTCGGGCCTCGTTTCGGACGTGTTCCACGCCGAGCCGATGCCCAAGGACGACCCCGCTTGGGATTGGCCAGGTCTGATCGCGACCCCGCATTGCAGCGTCGACGACCATGAGGGTTACATTGACCGCTGCATGGAGATCTTTGCCGAAAACCTGCGCCGGTTCCGCGCGGGCGAGACGCTGGTGAACCTTGTAGACCCGACGAAAGGGTATTGAGGGGGGCGCGCCCCCTCACTTCACCAGATATTTCTCGATGATTGCGGGATCGGGGGTTACACCCAGACCTGGCTCAGACGGCAGGAGAGCATAGCCGTCTTCGAACTTGACGGGGTTCAGCGCCAGCTTGCGGGCGATGTCGTTCGGTTCCACGCAATACTCCATCACCAGCGCATTTTTGATCGCGCAAAGGAAATGCAGCGAGGCCGCCGTGTTGATATCCGTGGTGAAGTTGTGGTTGCAGACCTTGCGCCCCTTGCTGAGCGCGTAGTTCGCCACGCGGATGCCTTGGGTGATGCCTGCGCGAGTCAGGTCGATCTGCACAACATCGACGCCGCCTTCATCGATCAGCCGTTCGAACTGCGCGACGGAACTGTCCTGCTCACCCGCGGCGATACGCTGCTGCGCCCCTGCCGAGAGCTTGCCATAGCCGGAGATATCCTCGGGATGAAGCGGCTCCTCGATCCAGAACAGGTTGTAAGGTTCAAACAATCGGGCGCGGCGCAGCGCGGTTTTCATGTCCCAAGCGTGGCCCACATCCAGCATGAAATCGACGTCGTCGCCGATGGCCATGCGTATCGCCTCGACATAGGCAAGGTCGGTCTTTTCATGCTGCCCGAAAGGCTCCCACCCGAACTTGACGCCGGTATGGCCCGTATCGACGGCCGCCTTGGCGCGGGCGACGGTATCTTGAACCGAAAACTGGAACATATTGGACGAATAGACCCGCATGCGGTCGCGCAGCGCCCCGCCAAGAAGAGTCACGATGGGCTGATTGAATGCCTTGCCCTTGATGTCCCACAACGCGATGTCGATCCCCGCCATCGCCTGCAGGACCGCGCCCGTGCGACCGTAGAAGATCGTGGCGTCATACATCTTGTCCCAAAGCCGCCCCGTCTCGATCGGGTTCTCGCCGATCAGCAGGCGCTTCAACCCCGACACCATCGTATGCGAGTAAGGCGCGCCGATGATCGCCTGCACGACCGAGGGGCTGCTGTCCACCTCGCCCCAGCCGACGATGCCGGCATCGGTGCTGACCTTGATCAGCAGCGTGTCCTGAGAACTGTCGGTGCGGGCCTCCACGTTTGGCAGGCGCAGGTAGAAGGTTTCGATGTCGGTGATTTTCATGCGTCGTCAATCGGCCAAGGCCGCTCCTCATGTTGTCCTGTTGGTCTTTGCTGGGGGAGAGTCAGGCGGCGGTGATCTGCGCCGCCATCCGCCGTGCGTGCAGGAGGTCGAAATCGACCTTCATGCCCTCGGTGATGATGTGTTCAGTCAACTCCTTGCGCACGGCCGCCAAATCGCCCGAAGCGATGGTGTCCAGCAACCGTTCATGCTCTGAGACGATGGTCTTCATGTCCTTGCTGTTCACCGCCAGCCCTATGATAACGGTCAATTGCCGTGCCAGCGATTGCCAAAGCGTGACGAGCGGCTGGTTGCCCCCAAGACAGACCAGTTGCATGTGGAACGCCGTATCGGCCGAGGCGAAACTGAAAACCTCGCCCCGTTCGCCCATCAAACGAAGTTCCTGCAGCGAGCGGCGAAGCGGAGCCAGAGCCTCACCTGCGTTCCGACCCGCCTCGATAGCGCGGGTGGCGGCCAGCGTTTCCAGCGTTGTGCGAACATCCAGGATCTGGGACAGCCGATCCTGCGTTATTTCCATAAGACGGATGCCCTTGTAGGGCTCGCTTGTCACGACACCTTGGCTTTCCAGCACCCGCAACGCCTCGCGGATCGGCACGCGGCTCATGTTCAGCGAAGCGCTCAGATCCTTTTCGACAAGCCGGTCGCCAGGCAATATCAGGCCGCGTGCCGCAGCGGAGAGTATCTGGTCGATCACGTGATCCACCAACGTCCGCGGCCGTGCCGCAGTCCACCCTTCTGCCGATGTCGTGACCTGCATGGCCTGCTCGCTCCCCTGACGTCTTTTCTCTTGATAAGCCTAAATTCCACTCTTGCCAAGAGTATAATAGTATACAATGCTACAACACATCGGCGAGGAACGCCGCAGCACCCTACCGCGCCCCAAGACGCGGAATGTGCGAAATCCATCAGGGAAACACAGATGAAACTTGCGAATATCCTCCCCGCACTGCTTGCTGCAAGCACGGTGCTTTCGCCTGTTCTGGCCAGCGCTCGCGCCTCGGACGAGCTGAAGCCCGCCCCCGCCGATTTCACCGAAATGCCGGCATGTATCGCCTTGCGCGAACAGCATCCCGATCTGGTCGGCAAAACGTTGAGCGTCGGCCTTGGCGGGTATAACAAAGGCTTCCAGCAGCCGGTGGACGGCAACCCCGAGGATCTGGAGGGGTTGGACCCCGACATGTTCGATCGTCTGGGCGCCTGTCTTGGCTTTGACTACACCTTCCAGCTTGGCGCGTTCAACGTGCTGGTCACCTCGATCATGTCGGGTCGGCTGGACATCGGCCCGTCGCTTTACGTGACCCCGGCACGGCAGGAACAGGTGGCGTTCGTATCGTCCTATCAGGTGGTGGACGGATCCGTGGTGCCGAAGGGCAACCCCAAGAACCTGCAATCGCTGGACGATCTTTGCGGCATGACAATCTCTGCCGCCGCCGGCACCTTCGAGGCGACGACGCTCGCCCCTGAGCAGACCGCCAAATGCATCGAGGCCGGGAACCCGGCCGTCGACGTGCTGCTGGTCCAGAACACCGACAGCGCGATCCTTGCCGTGCAATCGGGCCGTGCCGACATCCATCTGACCTCCAAGGCGGTCGCAGCAGGATTGGCCGCCGCCGATCCCAACCTTGAAGAAGCCTTCGACGTCGATCTGCCGATCCGCAACGGCTATCCCATTGCCAAAGAAAACGAGGCACTTCAGGCCGCGATTTTGGACGGCATCAAGGTGATCCAGGATTCTGGCGTGCAGAAGCTGATCATGGACAAGTGGGGCCAAGGCGCCGACGCCCAGCGCCCTGTCGAAATCTTCAACTGACCTGCCCGCCCCCGCCATGTGCGGGGGCAATCCCTTTCTAGGACGGTGGAATGGACAACTTCCTGCATTACCTGACACTCGGCTATCTGTGGGAAGGCGCAGTCATCGCGATCCAGCTCATGGTGGCGGCGCTGACGGGCGGCATCCTGATCGGATTCTTCCTTGCGCTTGCCAGCCTCTCGAACGCGTGGTGGATGCGCTATCCGGTCAAAACATACATCTATCTTCTGCGCGGGACGCCGGTGCTGTTGCAGCTGATCATCCTTTACAACGTGCTGCCGCAATTCGGCATTCGTCTGTCTCCATTCTGGAGCGCCCTTCTGGCGCTGACCATCAACGAAACGGCCTATTGCGCCGAAATCATTCGAGGCGGCATCATGTCGGCGAACCGCGACCAGCGTTTGGCGGCGCAGGCCTTCGGATTCTCCCGCCGGGCCGAGATGATCCATGTCGTGATCCCGCAAGCGCTGCGGGCGATCTTGCCGACATTGGGCAACGAAAGCGTGGGCCTGCTGAAATCGACCTCGCTCGCCTCGGTCGTCGGCGTGGCGGAGCTGACGATGCGTGGGCAGACCATCGTTTCAACGAATTTCCAGTTTCTGCCGGTGCTGCTGGCTTCGGGCGCGATCTACATCATCATGTCATCGGTTCTGGCTGGCGGCCAGTTCTGGGCCGAGAACCGCGTCAGCCTCGAGTCCCGCGCCAATCGCGCCGCACGTCGCCGCCCCCCCGCGCCAACGCAAAGCCCCGCCCAGCCGGCAAGGATGGGACAAGCGGAGCGCATGCTGGACATCCACAATCTGGAGGTCGCATATCGCAATAAGACCGTTCTGAAGGACCTGTCGTTGGTCGTGAAACGGTCCGAGGTGGTGGTGCTTCTGGGGCGCTCCGGCTCAGGCAAATCGACATTGCTGAAGACGATCATGGCGCTGGTGCCGTCCAAGGCGGGCAGCATCCGTGTCGGCGACGTGCTGATCGGACAGAACGCCCACGGGGCGGCGCTTGGCCCCCGCGCGCTGACGAAGAACCGCATCGCCGCCCGGATCGGCATCGTCTTCCAGAACTTCGCTCTGTTCGACCATCTGACCGCCGAACAGAACGTGATGAGCATCCCGACCATCGTGCAAAAGCGTAACAAGGACGAGGCCCGCGCCGCAGCCAACCGCGCACTGGCACAGGTCGGTCTGGCCGACTTCGCCTACCGCCTGCCGCACGAGCTGTCGGGCGGCCAGCAACAGCGCGTCGCCATCGCCCGTGCTCTTGCCAGCGATCCGCAATTGCTGCTGTTCGACGAGCCGACCTCGGCGCTGGACCCCGAACTGGTGCGCGAGGTAAACGCCACCATCCGCGGGTTGGCCGATACCGGTCTGACAATGGTCATCAGCACGCATGACGTCGGGTTCGCCCGCAGCGTCGCGGATACGATCGTCTTCCTCAAGGATGGCAAGCTGGTGGAATCCGGGCCGCCCTCCATCCTCGATGCACCACAGACGGAAACCTTTGCCGCCTATCTCCGGCAGGAGGAGGTGCGCGATGCCCCCGAGCCGCAACGCCTTCCCCCCGCTCTGCCGCAGCCCGCGACGGAGCGTTGAATGCCGCACCATGACCTTCCCATGTCAGAAGCGTCCCGAAATGCTCTGGGCCACGCGCTCTTTGATTACATGATCGGGCGGGCAGATGACGCGCTTGGGGTCGAGGATGCCAATGTCGCGGCCTTCCAACGCTTCGAGCTGGTCCCACGCCTGTTCGGCGGAGAGCCGCCCGATCTGCGCGCGTCGCTGGCGGGACGCCCATTGGCGGCTCCGCTGGTCATCGGCGCCTTTGCGGGTGACAGGGTTTTTCACCCCGAGGGCCTGCTGCCTGTCGCGCGATCTACGCAGCGCATGGGCCTTGCGATGGTGGTATCCGAGGAAACCGTGACGCCGCTGGACGAGATCACCGCCGCCAACCCCGAGACGTGGCTGCAGTTGCGCGCCGCCGGTTCGGTCGACCGCGTGACCCGTATCATAAAGGGTGCGGCAAATGCGGGGGCGGTGGGCATCGTCCTGACCCTGATGGCCCCGTCGCATCCGCGCCCCGGTCAGCGCCCGGGTGGCTTCGACATCGGGGCAGAGCTGCGGCGACGTGGCTGGCAGACCATCGGCACGATGCTGGACGGATCGAACGCCATCGGCGTTGCGCCACTTCCAGCGCTCCCGATCTGGGGGGCAGAGGATTTGCGCGACGCCGTCCAAGCCGCCTACGACGCCCGGCTGCCGCTGATCGTCAAGGGCGTCCTGCATCCGGGCGATGCAATGCCGGTGATGCAGGCAGGTGCCGCCGGTCTTGCCGTGTCCAACATCGGTCTGCGTCAAAGCGACCGCTGGGCCCCGGCGCTTGATCAGCTGCCAAGGGTTCGTGCGGCGGTTCCGCAGGCCCAAATCCTGATCGACGGCGGCATCCGCCATCCTGCGGACATCCTGATTGCGCGCCTGCTGGGCGCAGATCTTGCGGTTACAACCCGGCCCGTGATTTCTGCCCTGACGGGTGGGGGCGAGGCGGCGGTCGATGCGTTTCTGCGCCGGATGATCGATGGGCTCTATGCCCTGACGCTCTGGATGGGGGATGGAGAGGTTCAGGCGCGCTGAAACCTCCCCTGCCCGCGCCGCCCCAAATCGTGGCCATCTGCAAAGACATCTTCGCCGCGCAAGATCGTGCGCCGAAGCTGCCCGCGCATCACCGTCCCCTCAAAGGCGGAGAACTTCGCGCGACCATGAAATGCGTCGCCACGCACGGTGGTGCTGCCGTTCAGGTCCCACAACGTCATATCGGCATCCAGCCCGATGCGGATCGCGCCCTTCTGTTTCAGGCCGAAGCGTTGGGCTGGCGCGGTCGCGGTCATTCGGGCGAACGCGTGCAGCGGCAACCCCCGCGCGATCACACCCTCGCTCATCAACAAAGGCACATTGGTCTCGATACCGGTCAGGCCCATGCCAGCCTCCCAAACCGGGAGATTATTGTGTTTCAGTGCGGGATCGTAGGGGCAATGGTCCGAGGCGATCATGTCGATTGCGCCCGCCATCACCCGATCCCACAAGGCATCCGCGACCGCACGCGGGCGCAAGGGCGGGCCACACCGCGCAACAGGACCGATCCGCACCAGGTCCTCCTCGTCGAGGCAGAGGTAATGCAGACAGGTCTCCGCTGTCAGATCCGCACGCCCCCGTGCCGCATTCAAAAGGTCAGCCGCTCGGGCCGAGGCCATATGCACGACATGCGTCTTTGCCCCGGTCATCTCGGCAAACAGGATCAGCCGCTGCACGGCCTCGATCTCGGCCAGTTCCGGCCCGGCTTCGGCATGGGCGCGCATGTCCATACGACCCTCGGCCCGCAGACGCGCCTGTGCCGCAAGCAGGATGTCGTGGTTTTCGGAATGGATGCCGACCAGCGCTCCGATCTCGGCCGCGACACGCATCGCCTCCAGCAATGCGCGGTCGCCGATGGCCGGAAGCGCCGTTGGGTCGGGGGCGGCACCATCCGCACGCGGGCTGCAAAGGAACCCCTTGAAGCCGATGGCCCCCGCCTTGTGCAGGGCCCGAAGCTGCCCCGCATTGACCCCATCCAACCCCGCCCAAAGCGCGAAATCCACGGCGGCATTCGCCGCGCAAAGCGCATGTTTCGCGGCAAATCCTGCGAGGTCGATCGCGGGGGGCAGCGAATGCGGCATCTCGATCACAGTGGTCACGCCCCCCGCGGCCGCGCCTTGCGTTCCGGCAAAGATCTCATCCTCCACCCCGTCCGGCGAGGCCGTGAAATGTGTATGCGCGTCAATCGCTCCCGGCATAAGGACAAGGCCTTCGGCCTTCAGGCGATCCGCCGCATCGGGCGCGGCTCCGGCCGCATAAAGACCCGCGATCCGGCCATCAGCGATCCCGACATCAACGTGGGTGGCACCACTGTCCAGAACGACAGTCGCGCCAGTGATGATCCTGTCAAGCATCGCTCGTCTCCGTCAGGTCGGCCCAAGAGGGCATGCGCGTCAACCACCCCGCGCGCATCAGCAACGCACCGAAGCGGTCGAAATCCTCGCGCGGGATGGCGGTCGTGGCGGGCCAAAGATCGGCATCACGATAGAGCGCTATGGCCATGGTCAGCGCGTCGATGCCGTGATCGGGAAAGCTTGACGCGATCATTGCAGCGATTTCCGCAGGTTCGGCCATGGAGATCAACGTCAGCGCCGCACCGATTGCCCGACGAAAGGCGGCGAACTTCTCGGGCATGGCTGCAATGGTGTCCGGCCGTGCAATATAAGCGCTCCATGGAACGCCGCCCGTCGGACCTGCAAGATCGGCCAAGGGCGCGATCCGCCGTTCGGCAATTGCGTTTGCAGTGGCATGAAGATGGTGGATGGCATAGCGGTGGCCCCCGTGCGGAAAGGCCCCACCAATGCGTATCGCCGCAATTCCACGCTCGGCCATCACCGCATCGAAGATGAATCCTGCCGTGCCGACCTGCGCCACATCCACCACGACCTGGCCTGCCAGTTTCGTCAGATCGAAATCCGGCTCTGGCTTTTCTCCGAGTATGAACCACGGGTTGCTGCGCACGGCTGCGCAGAAGTTGACCAGCCGGGTGCCTTCTTCAGCCATCTTCATTGTTACCATCGGCCCACCGATGGTCAGGTCCGCCATTCCCGAAAGAACCGACGGGATCTGCCCACCCGCGATGGTATCGCCACCCTCCGCCGCAGTGAGCAACCGGATCTCCAGCCCCTCTTCCGCGAAGAAACCGGCCGCCTCGGCCACGAGATGCGGCAGGTAATAAAGCCTCGCCTCGCTTGGATCACCTTGATTGAGTGTCAGCACGCGCGAGATCATGGTTGCCCCTGAAGCTTAGTATACAATACTACATTCCTAGAGAAGGCTGACGCGTGCCGCAACCTTCTTCGACATATGGGGGATGGAATGATCGACGATCCGAATGGTATCTGGCTTGGACGTATTTGGCGGCCCGAGGTCGCGGGACCATCTGTGGTGACTGTGCGCCGGGGCGTCGTCGTTGACATCACGTCTCGCACCGCACCGACCGTGCGCGACATCTGCGAGATGGACACGCCTGCCGCCTATGTTGCGACATGCCCCGGCACGGACGTCGGATCGCTCGATACGATTGCAGGAAACCCGATCGATCCAGCGTTTTGCACTTTCTTGCCCCCTGCGATCTTCAGGCGATCAAGGCCTGCGGCGTGACCTTTGCCCGATCCATGGTCGAACGCGTGATCGAGGAAAAATCCGCAGGCGATCCCGCCCGCGCCGCTGCAATCAGAACCCGCGTGGGCGCGCTGATCGGCGACAGCCTGCGCGACATCCGCGCGGGGAGTCCCGAGGCGCAAGAGGTCAAAACGCTGCTGATCGCCGAAGGGTTATGGTCGCAGTATCTGGAGGTCGGCATAGGCCCCGATGCCGAGGTCTTTTCGAAGGCGCAGGTCCTGAGCGCGGTCGGACCCGGTGCGGATGTCGGGCTGCATCCGATCTCTACCTGGAACAATCCGGAGCCTGAAATCGTGCTAGCCGTCAGTTCGCGCGGCACCATCATGGGCTTGGTCATCGGGTGTAGTCCTCGGTTCAGGTTGGTGGTCACAACCCGACCCTACCGAGAAACCCGATGGCCACCGCAAGCTACACCACGTCTGGGGACATCATCCGGAGTCCCTTCAGGCACCGGGACTGAAGCGGGAGGCGACGGAGATCCTGCGAGGGCTGATTTCGGAGGTGCGGATGATCCCTGACAGGGGTGCTCCCGGCGGCCATCATATGGAATTGATTGGCGATCTGGCGGGCATTCTTCAGCTTGCTGAAAGTCCTTTGGATGACGGTCAGATGGGGAACCGTTCATCGCAACGCAAAGAGCCCCGGCGGAAAGCCGGGGCTGGAAGCGAAGGGTTTGATCCTTCGGGGTCTGTATCGGTGGTTGCGGGAGTAGGATTTGAACCTACGACCTTCAGGTTATGAGCCTGACGAGCTACCGGGCTGCTCCATCCCGCGGGAGTTGCGCTTTTGTGGGAGCGCTACTTTTGTGTCGAGAGAGGGATTATCGTTTGAGAGTATGGGGTCTTTCTAGGTTTGGCGGTGACCTACTCTCCCACGTCTTGAGACGCAGTACCATTGGCGCGACGGCACTTAACGGCCGAGTTCGGGATGGGATCGGGTGTTTTGCTCGTGCTATGACCACCAAACCGAGGAAGACCCCGTCCCGGCATGTTTGCCGGGAGGGTTTTACAACATCAGGGATCGTTTTGATCCTGTGTTCAAGTCGTGGTTGCTTTTGGTCCGGCTTTTTCCGGATCAAATCAAGCCTATCGGGCAATTAGTACCAGTCAGCTGAATGCATTGCTGCACTTACACCTCTGGCCTATCGACGTGGTGGTCTTCCACGGCCCTCAAGGGAGACCTTGTTTTGAAGGGGGCTTCCCGCTTAGATGCCTTCAGCGGTTATCCTGTCCGAACATAGCTACCCAGCACTACCGTTGGCACGATAACTGGTCCACCAGTGGTTCGTTCACCCCGGTCCTCTCGTACTAGGGGCAACTCTTCTCAAGTCTCCTACACCCACGGCAGATAGGGACCGAACTGTCTCACGACGTTCTAAACCCAGCTCACGTACCTCTTTAAATGGCGAACAGCCATACCCTTGGGACCTGCTCCAGCCCCAGGATGAGATGAGCCGACATCGAGGTGCCAAACGATGCCGTCGATATGGACTCTTGGGCATCATCAGCCTGTTATCCCCAGAGTACCTTTTATCCGTTGAGCGATGGCCCTCCCACTTGGGACCACCGGATCACTATGGCCGACTTTCGTCTCTGCTCGACTTGTCAGTCTTGCAGTCAGGCTGGCTTCTGCCATTGCACTCAACGACCGATTTCCGACCGGTCTGAGCCAACCTTCGCGCGCCTCCGTTACACTTTAGGAGGCGACCGCCCCAGTCAAACTACCCACCACGCAGGGTCCCGGACCCGGATAACGGGCCGCGGTTAGACATCAAGAGTGCGAAGGGTGGTATCTCAAGGATGGCTCCACGAGGACTGGCGTCCCCGCTTCGATGCCTACCACCTATCCTGCACATCACAATCCTGATGCCAGTGCGAAGCTATAGTAAAGGTTCATGGGGTCTTTCCGTCTAACCGCGGGAAGTGTGCATCTTGACACACAGTTCAATTTCGCTGAGTCCACATCAGAGACAGCGGGGAGATCGTTACGCCATTCGTGCAGGTCGGAACTTACCCGACAAGGAATTTCGCTACCTTAGGACCGTTATAGTTACGGCCGCCGTTTACCGGGGCTTCAATTCGGAGCTTGCACCCCTCCTTTTAACCTTCCGGCACCGGGCAGGCGTCAGACCCTATACGTCGTCTTGCGACTTCGCAGAGCCCTGTGTTTTAAGTAAACAGTCGCCACCCCCTAGTTTGTGCCCCCCACCCACAGTTGCCTGCAAGTGGGGCCTCCTTCTCGCGAACTTACGGAGGCATTTTGCCGAGTTCCTTTGATGTGGTTCTCTCAAGCGCCTTGGTATTCTCTACCAGTCCACCTGTGTCGGTTTCGGGTACGGTCTTATAGAGAGGCTATTTCCAGGAACCCCTAAGCAGCTCACCCAATCCGATAAGGGCAAACTACACTCGGGATCCGTCACCATCTCACGGCCCAGGAATATTAACCTGGTTCCCATCGACTACGCCTTTCGGCCTCGCCTTAGGGGCCGGCTTACCCTGCTCAGATTAGCTTTAAGCAGGAACCCTTGGACTTTCGGCGACAGGGTCTCTCACCCTGTTTGTCGCTACTCATGTCAACATTCTCACTTCTGATCTCTCCACCGGATGCCTTCCGGCCCGGCTTCACAGACAGAACATTGTCTTCACTGCTTTGCGCTACCGCTACGCTACTTGAGCGCGGCGACCCGCTTAAACAGAACAGACAGCGTTCTATATCACAGAACGCTCCGCTACCACGCATATCGCTATGCATCCTGAGCTTCGGCTCGTGGCTTGAGCCCCGTTACATCTTCGCCGCAGGACAGCTTATCTAGACCAGTGAGCTGTTACGCTATCTTTAAAGGATGGCTGCTTCTAAGCCAACCTCCTGGTTGTTTTGGCCGTCCCACATGCTTTCCCACTTAGCCACGAATTAGGGGCCTTAGCTGCAGGTCAGGGTTGTTTCCCTCTTCACGACGGACGTTAGCACCCGCCGTGTGTCTCCCGGATAGTACTCTGCGGTATTCGGAGTTTGCTTAGACTCAGTAAGGCTGTGGGCCCCCATCATCCATGCAGTGCTCTACCCCCGCAGGTATTCGTCCGAGGCGCTACCTAAATAGCTTTCGCGGAGAACCAGCTATCTCCAGGTTTGATTGGCCTTTCACCCCTAGCCACACGTCATCCAGACCCTTTTCAACGGGTGTTGGTTCGGACCTCCAGTACGTGTTACCGTACCTTCATCCTGCACATGGCTAGATCACCTGGTTTCGGGTCTGATCCCACGAACTCATGCGCCCTTTTAAGACTCGCTTTCGCTGCGCCTTCACCTAGCGGCTTAAGCTTGCTCGTAAGACCAAGTCGTTGACCCATTATACAAAAGGTACGCCGTCAGGACTGATGTCCCTCCGACTGCTTGTAGGCGTCCGGTTTCAGGTACTGTTTCACTCCCCTCGTCGGGGTGCTTTTCACCTTTCCCTCACGGTACTGGTTCGCTATCGGTCAGTAAGGAGTA